>JBNGDL010000006.1:3320-110020 GCA_049975205.1 Anaerolineae bacterium
CTGCTCCAGATCACCATCAACATTCTACCAAAAACCCGCGATCTCCGCAATGCCAAAGCGGCAGAGTAACCTTAAAAAGTGATAAACTTTAATACTGCAGATATGGCTGTGAATAGCAAAAAATTTTATACATATATGTGCTACTTTGCGAGCCTCTATCCCCAACATCTGCCACTTGGGGTGTGGATAGATCTGTGGATAACTCTATTTGATTTGTGATCACAGTGTATTTTGCACACCATCCGTTAACAGCGTATCCATTCTACATTTGCTTCAGCTATCGGGGATGTCGTTCTCCTGTCGCGCCTCCTGATAATAACGGCAGATATCTGAGAGCATGCACTGCTCGCATTTCGGACTCCGGGCCACGCAGATCGTGCGACCGTGCTCGATCACATTGAGGTGGAAGCTGTAGAAGTCCTCTTCGGGCACCAGGTCTTCGAGTAGCTCGTGTGCCTTCTCACGGGACGTGCTCTTGGGGATTAGCCCGAGACGCCGCGTCACGCGATGGACGTGTGTGTCGACTGGGAAGGCCGGGCGTCCTAATCCGAAGAGCAGTACGATGGCTGCGGTCTTTGGTCCCACACCGTTGAGGTCCGTCAACCATCCTCGGGCCTCCTCCAGGGGTAGGTCCCTGAGGAACGCCAGCGAGATCTCCCCCTGTTCCTCGGTCAGCGTCTGTAGGGCCTCCTGGATGCGGGGCCCTTTGGTCGGGGCCAGCCCGGCTGGCCGCACGGCCTCGATGACCTCCTCCTCCGCTGCATCTCGCACAGCCTCCCAGGTAGGGAACCTGTCTTGCAGCTGTTGAAAAGCGATGTCGCGGTTGTGGTCGTTGGTGTTCTGACTCAGAATCGTGTTGACCAGGGCTGCCACCAGATCTTGATTGTCGCTGGGGCGCCGTTCTTTTTCGCCATACGCCTCAGAGAGGCGTCGGCTTATGATTTCGTATGTCTCTCTTAAGCTTCGCTGAGTCTTGATCGTCTCTGTTGGTGGTTTGTGATTCATGATATCCGCTCCCAGGCTTTCTGTGCCCGCTCGATCCATTCGCGCTCTGCCTCAAAGGTCAGGTGCGTTGTCGCTTCTGTCCACGGCACCCATACGGTGAAGAACTGCCGTGCATCGCTTTCGGGGCGTTCCAGCCGCTTGAGGGTTTTGGTCTGCATCAGGAAGTAGTGCTCCGTGCGGCGGACCGGCCTGCCCTGGTATAGGAAGGTGACCAGCAGCTTGCCCAAATCGGCGATTACCTCGAGGTCCCCATAGCCGGCCTCTTCTTGCACCTCTCTCACAGCCGTCTCCTGAAGATCCTCCCCTGGCTCTACGTGACCTTTAGGGAGCCGGATCTCGTCGCGCTCGGGACGGATCAATAGCAGGATCTGGTCGCCGCTGGGATTCACCACGACGCCACCGGCAGAGGTGTAGGTGACGGGCTCACCCGACGTTGGCATACGCTCTCCTTTCGATGCCTTTCCCATTCGTTATATACCGCAAACGCCTGCTTTGTCCAAGCGTACGGGGGCAGGCGGCTGCTCAGTGCAGAGCTGTGGCCCTCGATCTACGAGATGGTGACCCTCAACCCAACAGCCTGCGGTTGAGCGCCTGGACGGCGCTTGTGTGCTGGTTCAAGTCCTGGCGTAAGCGCTCGACATCATTTCCGTAACGGAGACGTCGGGCAAGAAAAGCGAAGGCCTCACTCCCCACCGGCGGTACGGTCAGGTCCTTGGCGTTGCCCCGGACCATGCGCAGCCCATCGATCAGCCATCGTAGGAACGTATGGGCCTTCCGCAGCTGGGCATAGTCCTCAGCGGTGAGAAAGCCGGCTCTTGCCAGCGCCTGCATAGCCTTGCGGATGTTCGTATCACGCAACGCTGGGTCTAGGTGTCCATAGGTGATCTGTAGTCCCTGCACGAGGTACTCGACGTCGACCAGGGCTCCGGGGCTGTACTTGGCGTTGAAGGTCCCGCCCACGACCAGGTGCCGAATCTGTCGCTCCCGCATCGCGCGCATAGCCATCACGTCAAACGGCTCTCCGGTGTAGAGGAACGCATCCCGCAGACGCGTGATCTCCTCGCCCAGGTTCACGTTACCGGCGACGGGTCGAAGTTTGACCAGGGCCTGTCGTTCGTACGTCCAAGCCGGGCCATCAGGGGCGAAGTACCGGCGGAAGGCCTCCAGCGAGACCGCCATACTCCCGGCCTTGCCGTAGGGACGCAGCTGCAGGTCGATTTCGAAAATGCCCTCACGCTTCGCCTCTATGACCTGTAGGAACATCTGCACGAGCTTCTCATAGAACTCAGCCGTCGTGATGACATGCGGCCCTGCGGTCTTTCCATTCCCTCCGTACATAAAGAGCAGCTCGATATCTGACGCAAACCCAAGTTCGCGGCCCCCGCATTTGCCAAGGGCGCAGACCGCCATCTCCGATACCTCACCGCTCTCCAAGAGCGGTGTGCCATACACGGCCCGCAAATCCTCGTGGCACAGGTGATAGACCGCGTTGACTACGACCTCGGCCAGCGCCGTGAGTTCCTCCGAGAAATCCCAGAACTCTCTGGTGTGCCCAAGGATGTGGCGCATGTCGATGCGGAACATCTCCCGGTCCTTGAAGGCGTTGATGGTCTCCCCCCAGGCGCTTGCTGCTGCGGGTGCCTGAGGGCCGCGATGAACCTGCGCAAGCTCCGCCTCGAGCTCGGCCTGCAGCTGGGCTCTCGACTTCATTGTCTCAAGTGCATCCACAGCCCGCACGACCGGAAAGAGGTTCGCGTGCTGCATGCGGAGGAAATCGTCCCAGAGGAACTCACTTACCCCCAACAATCGGGCGAGCGCATTGAGAACCTCGGGGTTCTCGAGGGATGCCAGCTCGTCGGGCCAGTTGGGATCACGAAAGAGCTGGCTGATGAACTCCCGGAAGTGCAATAAGGCCGTTTCTGGGTCGGGTGTGTGTGGGAGAAGATGCGTGAAGTGCTTGATGAGCACGATGGCAGCGCGAAGCTCCTGCTGGCGCTGTGGTGAGACGATCTTGTGGTCGTTCGCGTCGGTGACGAAGAGCGTGTCATGTGCTCGCTCTCCGAAGGATTCGACGTTGACGCGCGCGATGTAGATGTGATTGTAGGCCAACGCATTGGTGAATTCGTAGAGGAAACCGACGGTGTCCGGTGCGGTGATCCGCAGGACAGTGTAGCGCTTGGACAGCTCATTGTCGATCTCAATCTCCACCGGGTAGAGCGTCATCTCAGCCTCGGATGTCGCCGAAATTGCGGAGGCGACCCGCTTCGCCAGCGCGCCCTGAGCCTCTTGTCCCCGTCCCTGCTGCATCGATCTTAGGAGATCGGCTAGGTCCGCTGCGTAGTGCCGCCAGGTGAGAGGGTCAACATCACCATGGACCGCACGGACGGTGAAAACATCTACAATCTTGCGGGGCTCGTAGGCCGTAGCTCCTCCTGACATCTGATTGAGCGTTGGCTCATAGGTGAAGACTTGACCTTCCTCGATGGAGAAACCGTAGACGAAGAGGAGGCCACAGATCAGCGAGAGCTCCGCAGGGTAGTCATAACCCACAATTGTGACGCGCCAGTGATTGTCCTGTAGATGGTTGGCCTCGACCTCGACCAATGACTCCCGATCTAATCGTGCCGCCATGTCGGTGTGGTGTCTGATCTCCTGGGGTGTGAAAATGGTGAGGTAGGACGCGTCCATGCGGGCGATATGAGCCTCACTGGCATCCGTTGTCTCTGGTGCCTCTTCATATGCACTCATAGGTTGCTCCCCTAGGTATCTGAGGTATATCGACCGGATGGCAAAACGGTGCTGCTCATACCGGGCGACAAAGTGTCTTCCGGCCTCTTGACCCTCGAAGCCCAGACGACGCGCCAATTGCGTTAAGGCATCCGGTTCCTCCGGCAGGGTATGGGTCTGCCGATAGTGCATCATCTGAAGGTAATGCTCGATCGTCCGTAGGAACACGTACCCGTCCCTCAAAACAAGCGTGTCACGGGTAGAGAGCAGGCCATAGGATGCGAGGGCGGCCAACGCATCGAGCGTGTTGGAGCTTCGAATCTCCGGGAGCCTCGCTCCGTAACTCAGCTGTAGATATTGGGTGACGAATTCTATATCCCGGATAGAGCCCTCGCCCAGCTTGACCTCCCCCCATTCACGTCCTTGCTGGCGCAGATGAGCTTCGGTCAACTGTTTCGTTGTGCTCACGCTGCGACGAGCCTCTGCGGGGCCGATGTCGTAGATCATTGGGGTGGCGCGTGCCAGAAAGGCTTGGCCCAAAGCCTCATCCCCCGCCACGACCCGGGCCTTGATGAGCGCTTGCTTCTCCCAGACCCGGGCGTGCTCGTTCAGGTAGGTTAGGTAGCCCTCGGTCGTCGTGACCAGAGGCCCCGACCGTCCCCAAGGGCGCAGCCGCATATCCACCCGGTATAGGAACCCCTCGCTGGTGACCTTGGTGAGCCCCTGGATGAGGCGCTCGCCGAGTCGCGTCGCACCATCGTTGTGTTTCTTAGCTAGGAATAGGAGGTCGATGTCGGAGCTGTAGTTGAGTTCCTGTCCCCCCAGCTTTCCCATCGCCAGCACGACGAAGCCTCTCGCTCTGTTGTGGCTGGCGCCTGCTTCCTCTCGAGCTGCAATAGCGAGACACGCCCGGATCAGGCTATCAGCCAGGTTCGACAGCTGGGCGGTCACCATCGGCAGATCGAAGAGATCCAGCAGGTCAGATGCACCGATGCGGAGTAGCTCCCAACGCTGAAACTGACGCAAGGCATCCAGTTCGTCCGTGGAGCAGGCCAGCTCTCCAGATGAGGGGAGTTCGGCGCAGAATTGCTCGACGCTCTTAGGTTCTGCCAGGCGCCGGTACTCAACCAGGACGTCGAAGTACTCGGGGTTGCGCAGCAGGATCTCGGTGAGGAACTGGCTGCCGGCAAAGAGCTTGACCAGAATCTCGGTTGCTCGCAGGTTGTGGAGAAGATACCGGAGCTGGTTTCCTGTGGATGCCGGGGTCGTGCTGTCGAGAAATCGCTCCAGGTTCACCAGAACGCGATCCGGGCTCCCCACGTCGGACAGCATCGTCAGGAGATAGGGTAAGAGGTCCGCCAGGATCGGGCGTGCCCCGGGCTTTTCCGCGATTCGCAGCAGGCGGCGATGCGTGACCTCCCAGTCAGCAAAGCCGACGGGTCTGAGCCATTGTTGCACCTCTTCAGCACTGAGTTGCTCGAAGAGAAGTTCCCGCGACGCCTGGTAGATGCTTGGATACATAGTTGAGTCATTATAGAAACCGGGTATCTGGTTGTCAACGCTTGAAAGATGGCCCATTTGGGTCATGGACACGGCTCGATGCCTCAGTTATCATGGGTTGCGTGCTCCAAAATCCGGCCTGAACTGTATGGCTGGTCAGAAGGGGATCCAAGACAACGAGGGATGGGAGGAGAGCGATGCTAGAGACGGTAACGGATGTGCTGGAGATGGGCAAAGATGTGGAGATGGTCGATCTGCGTTTCACGGACTTGCTCGGGATGTGGCACCACTTCACCATGCCATCTCGGGAGCTCACAGAGGAGCTCTTTGAGGAGGGGATCGGTTTCGATGGCTCGTCGATCCGGGCCTTCCAGGAGATCCACGAGTCCGATATGATCTTGATTCCGGATCCCTCGACCTCCTTCGTGGATCGGATGTTTGAGGTCCCGACCTTGGTCATCATCTGCGATATCTATGATCCTGTCACGCGGCAACCCTACACCCGCGATGCCCGTTATGTGGCCAGGAAAGCGGAGGCGTATCTGAAGCAGACGGGGATCGCCGACATCAGCTACTGGGGACCTGAGGCAGAGTTTTTCCTCTTCGACAGCGTCCGTTATGGCGGGGGAACCAACAGCGCCTTCTACCATATCGATAGCGCGGAGGGCTGGTGGAACAGCGGTCAAGAAGGGGGCAAGGGAGGACAGATCCCCGCGAAGCGGGGCTACTTCCCCGTCCCTCCGGCGGATACCAAGCAGGACGTGCGCAGCAGGATCGTGATGGCGCTCGAGGCTGCTGGCGTCCCCATCGAGATTCATCACCACGAGGTCGCCACGGCCGGACAGTCTGAGATCGACATGCGATATGGGACGCTCGTGAGGATGGCCGATAGCGTCCAAATCTACAAATACCTGGTGAAGAACGTGGCCCGCAAGAATGGCCTAACGGCCACCTTTATGCCGAAGCCCCTCTTCCAGGACAACGGCAGTGGCATGCACGTACACCAGAGCTTATGGCGGGGGGAGGCCAACGTCTTCTTCGATGAGGCCGGCTATGCCCAGCTCTCGGATACGGCCAAGTACTACATTGGCGGCCTCCTGGCACACGCTCCGGCCCTCCTGGCGATTGCTGCGCCGACCACCAACTCCTATCGACGGTTGGTTCCTGGGTTCGAGGCCCCGGTCAATCTGGCCTACTCTCAGCGCAACCGGTCGGCCGTCTGCCGGATTCCGGTCTATTCGAGGAGCCCCAAGGCCAAGCGTGTGGAGTTCCGGGCGCCGGATCCCTCCTGCAACCCCTATCTCTGCTTCGCGGCCCTGTTGATGGCCGGCCTTGACGGTGTCCAGAATCAGATAGACCCAGGGGAGCCAATGGACAAGGATCTGTATGATCTTCCGCCTGAAGAGGCAGCCAAGGTCAAGCAGGTCCCCGGATCCCTAGAGGCAGTGCTGAGTGCCTTGGAAGCGGACCACGAGTTCCTGCTCAAGGGCGACGTCTTCACGCCGGATGTTTTGGATGCCTATATCGCCTACAAACGCACGGCCGAGGTCGAGCCGATGCGCATGCGTCCGCATCCCTTCGAGTTCACGCTCTATTATGATATTTAGCGGGTCTTGAAATGACCCGTCGTCCGTGCTAGAATTGCCTCAATCACGTAGCTCGATCGGGCGCACGGTTGGGTGTCCCTCGGTGGATTGAACTGGACGCCGCTTCCGTGCGCCCGTCCATATACGGATTGAGACATGAAAGCACGACCCTCCTTACCGCAGATGCCGACGCTGAGCGACGCTGATCTCGCGACGACCGATGCTCGTTTCCTCGAGGCGTTGGCAAGCCTCAACGAGATCGGCGCCGCCATTGACCAACTCACCCCCGAAGGCCACGCTACTCTCGATGCCACCTTGCGGCTTATTGCCGACAGCGCTGTTCAGGTTGTGCCGGGGGGCGTTGCCATCATCTACACCTGCGACGTCTCAGAGGGATCGGTTGACCCAACGCTGTGGCTTGTCGCTGGGGACGCCAGCGCCGAGTTCCCCGACGAACCGCCTCAGCTGGACGAGGCCGGCATACGAGCTATCCGCCAGCGGCGGCGCGTTCTCTCCTACGAAGAGAACGACCTCACCCTCTCCCCTCAAGCCACCGCGGTCGGTGCCAAGGCGGTTGGGTGCTTTCCACTCGTGGTCGCCAATCAGCCGGTAGGCGCGCTCCACGTCTACTTGCGTGAATCGCGCCACTTTGGTCGCTTCGAGCTGTTGATGCTCGACAATTTGGTCAACCACGCGGCGATGGCGATTTACCAGGCCCGTCGTCTGTCGGACATTCAGCGCGATCTGGAGCGAACCGAGGAGTCCCTGAATCGGCTTTGGCGCGCGGGCATGCTCATCTCCTCACGGCTCGGACTCGACGAGACGCTCGAGGCGATTTTGCAGATGGCCCTTGAGGTTACCGGGGCTCACTACGGAATCTTCCGACTTGTGGACGAGGAGCGGCAGACTCTCGTGACGCGGGCGATCGCCGGAGCGTCAGGGCGCCCTCAGGTGGGCGCACTCCCCGTCGAGAGCAGCAGTATCATGGGGTGGGTGGCGGTCCATCGACAACCTCTCTGCATTCACGATCTGGAATCTGCCCCCTGGGTGCGTTTGTATCATCCGCTCGATGCGGACCTCAAAATGCGGTCCGAATTGGCGGTTCCTCTTGTTGGGTCGAGCGGTCGTCTGGAGGGCGTCCTGAACTTAGAGAGCCCCACCGTGGGAGCCTTCGGTGACCAGGATCGTCACCTCCTGCAGTCGCTCGCCACACAGGCCGTCATCGCCATCCAAGAGGCGAGGCTGATTGATGCTCTGTTGGAGGTTGCACAGCTGTTGCTGGTTGAGCCTCACACCCGTGTGCTAGAGCACCTGGTGGCACAAGCCTCTGATCTGCTCGACGCGGCCTCAAGCGCAATCTGGTCGTTGGAGGGAGACGAGTTGGTCCTGCTGGCCTCCACTGATTCCTCGCGACAGGAACGGCACCTGCCCCTTCATGGGAGTCTAACAGGTCAGGCGGTTCTGGATCGGGCCCCCGTGGTCTCCCAAGACGTGCGCAAGGATCCCCGGTTTCGTCGAGTCGATCTTGCTCGGAGACATACCTGGACGCGTGCTCTGATCGTGCCGCTTCTGTCGCAGGACGATGGTAAAGCGATTGGGGCCCTCAGTGTCTACGGTGTTCAGGGAGAGCAGGGGCGCTTCACTGAATCCGAGTGGGATAAGAAAGTCCTCACCTGTTTGGCCCACTATGCCACGCTGGCGCTCCAGAACGCCGATCGCCAACGAGCGCTGCGCCTGGCTCAGGAGCGTCACGCCGTCGCCGAGACCTTCGCGGCGGTGGGTGATGTCGCCGCTAACGTCCTACACCATCTGAACAACAAGGTCGGCACGATTCCGGTGAGGGTTCAGGGCATTCAGGATAAGTGCCAGTCCACGCTTTCGAAGGAGTCCTATCTTGCTTCAAATCTCGCCGAGATCGAACGCAGCGCCCGTGAAGCTATGGATGCCGTGCGCGACAGCGTGGCGTACCTGCGCCCGATACATCTTACGCCGGTCAGCGTGATGGACTGTGTGCTGACGGCTCTGGAAGATGTCCAGCTCTCCCCCGGCATTCAGGTGGAGGCGTCGTCTCTCGTCGACTTGCCACCCGTGGTGGCGAGCCAGCGCAGCTTAGCCTTTGTCTTTACCAACCTCCTGGAGAATGCCGCAGCGGCTATGGAGGAAGCTGGCGTGATCACCCTTCGCGGATGCACGACGGGCTCGTGGATCGAGGTCGAGGTCGAGGACAACGGGCCTGGGATCTCGCCCGACCTCCACGCGCGTATCTTCGAGTTCAGTCTACCCACCGAAGACGCGCGCCGGAATGGGAAACTGGGCTTTGGGCTGTGGTGGGTCAAGACGCTGTTGATGCGTCTGGGCGGCGCCATCTCGGTGGAGAGTGATGGGCACCACGGGACGACATTTCGATTACGTCTGCCGCGGGCTGAGAGCGACCATGCGTGAGTCACCGACCCTAAGGGCATTGGTCGTCGAGGACGATCCGGCGTGGCAACAGCTCGTAAGTGAGATTCTGGACGAGTGTGGCTTGGAGGTGGATGTCGCGGAGAGTCTTGATGCAGCGGTTCCTCTGTTACGACGAAGCCCCCACAGGCTGGCGGTCGTGGACTTAGCCCTCGGAGCAGGGGTGACCAACCAGGACGGCCTGGACGTCCTCAAAGCGGCCCGCCGCCACGATCCCGGCTGTGTGGTGGTCTTGCTGACCGGCTACGCGACGGTGGAGTTGGCTGTGGCGGCGCTGACCGACTATGGCGCTTTTAGCTGTCTGCGCAAGGGCAGCTTCGATCGTGGTGAGTTCCGGCACCTCGTCCATCGGGCGCTGTCGCAACCGCCGACCTCGATCGAGCAGGCTCCAAGGGGCGCCGCGGGGCGAGAACGCGCAGCAACTACCCCCCTCCCTCAGAGCTCACGATTCCCCAATGCAGTCTTGGTCGCCGAAGATGATGCCGGCTGGCGCAGCATTCTCCTGGAGTTGCTCTCCGATGCCGGATACGAGGTCCGGCTCTGCAACAGCTACGGTGAGGCTGTGGGTTGTCTGCGCCGTGAAGTCTACCAGGTGGCGGTCGTGGATCTCTCCTTGGATGAGTCCTCGGTGACTCGGGAGGCTACCGTGCCGGTGGGCGGCTACGAGCTCCTCGCTATGGCGCAGGACCGTAGGGTCGCAACAGTGGTTGTGAGTGCCGTGGATGAGCCTGCCAAGATCGAGCGCGCCTATAAGGCTTATGGTGTCTCTTCGTATCTCGAGAAGCAGTCCTTCGATCGACGTGCCTTCCTGCAGGCTGTGGCGGAGGCCGTCGATGCCAGCGGGGCTGCTCAAGAACTCGATGCCCTGACAGAACGCGAAACTGAGGTGTTGGCTCTGCTGGCCCAGGGTCTGACCAACAAGGAGATCGCTGACGAGCTGGTGATCTCACCTAACACGGTCAAGCGTCACCTGAAGTCCATCTTCGACAAGCTTGAGGTTCACACCCGAGCCGCCGCCGCTGCTAAGGCGACCAGTGCCGGGTTCTTGTCTGAGGGTCCGCGCTAGACGCCTAGAACAAGCTCCCCTCCAGGAGGGCGCTCGCATCAGCCGGCGTGCTCCACACCTCCACGCTGCGGGTTGCGGAACTTAATAAGGAGCAGCTACGTCTTAAGCATGGCGTTGCCGTCAGAGACGGACGCCGGTTTGGGAGGCTGGAGAGTCGGGGCCTGATGGGCGAGCCCGGGTACTTGCTTAGGTCGGGAAGGCGGGTATACTTCGTCCTGAAAATCAACGTAGGCTCCTGTGTAGCGATGACGGGAGCCTACGCCGGTCCAGGAACGTTTGGCGACATCGGAGTGTCTAGGGGGCCCTTTGCCGATTTATGAGTACTACTGCAGCGCGTGTGATGGGCGGTTTCGCCATCTTGCGCGTCGCATCGACGAAGCCCCTCCGCCCTGTCCTCGCTGTGGCCACACGTCTGTCGAGCGCCTGGTTTCTGCCGCCAATGTGATTCACGGCTCAGCTCATCATCGGGACCAGCTGAGGGAAGGGGCCTCTCACGTGGATAGTACTGATCCTCAGGCTGCAGCAGAGTTCCTGAAGGAATCTGGACGACTGGAAGACGCGTCCGGGCTCTATGGGAGCCGAGCCTATCGTGAGCTGATCGAACGGCGAGTGGCTGGTGCGTCCGACAACGACTTGACGGATCTGATCGACGACTTGGCTGCTGAGGTGCAACCCTCAACAGTCACACAAGTGGCTAGCGCGTTGGCCCTCTCCGAGCAGGTCGAGAACCGTATGCGCGCCGAGCACCCTCCCGAGGATCACGAAGACGGACACCCTGATGGTATGTCGTCGTCAAATCCTGCATCCAAGGATCAGGGCTCACGCGGTGCGGAGGATCTGGGCTGGGGCTGAGGCGTCAATCGAGAAAGTTGACAGCCATCAAGGCTGGGTTACTGGCAAACTCACTTTGGGACGTGCAGAGCTGGAGGTGCAATGCAGAGTCCACTCAAACAGCATGTTGAAGACTTCTTCCACAATCTAAAAGGGCGTACGCTCATCCTTACAGGCGTTGTCTGGGGTCTGCTTCTGGTCTTGGCTTTGTCTTGTGTGTTCGGCATCATCAAAGTACCAGGGCTGGCCACGACGCCGGATCCAGAGCCTACACCCACTGCGACAAGGGAGCCGGGCAGCTCGCCATCCCCGGAGAGCGAGACCCAGGAGGGCGGGGAGACCGCCCAGCCCGGACCCACAGCTACAGTCTCAGAGTCTCTTGTCCTACCGACCCCGACACCTACGCTGCCTCCTGAGTGGGAGGGCATGCCGCCGCTGTCCTGGGGGGAGTTTGGGTATGGGATTGCCGCTCACGGCATCACGCTACCCGACTACACCATGGACCAGATCAAGAACCAGCTGAAGCTTGAATGGGTGAAGCAGCAGGTGCGGTGGGATCACTTCTCCATAGAGCCCGATCAGATGGACTGGAGTGGCTACGATGCTATGGTCTTCTTCGCCAATGAGCGAGGTCTCAAGGTGATGATGAGCGTCGTGGGATCCCCCGCCTGGTCTCGGACCTATACGGACGACACGCCACAGGCAGCCCCTCCCGACGACCTGGCTCTCTTTGTGGACTTCATCGGTGACATGGTTGATCGTTACCAGGGCAAGATCCATGCGATTGAGGTCTGGAATGAGCAGAACCTCGATCGTGAGTGGGATACCGAAGAGGGGGTCAAGGCCGAGCGGTACGTGGAGATGCTGCGCCTCGCCTACCAGGCCATCAAGAGCCGTGACCCTAATGTCATTGTGATCAGCGGAGCGTTGTCGCCGACAGGTGTGACGGCAACCGACCCCGAGAATCCCGATCGCTACGTTGTGATGGATGACTTCGTCTATCTCCAGCAGATGATCGATGCGGGTTTCCTCAACTACGCCGATTGTGTCGGTGTTCATCATAACGGCTACAATCTTGGCCCCGATATCGAGTGGGATGAGGGGTACGACGATCCTACCGCCACCTTCCGCGGGCCCTTTGACTCGCCGCACCACTCCTGGTCGTTCAAGAGCACGTTATGGACCTATCACGAG
Organism: Anaerolineae bacterium; assembly: GCA_049975205.1. GTDB lineage: Bacteria > Chloroflexota > Anaerolineae > B4-G1 > SLSP01 > PWVB01. The sequence continues at coordinate 15,690 of JBNGDL010000006.1, forward strand.
ATGATCAAAGCGGCTAACCGCAACACGCCCCTCTGTGTTACCGAGTTTGGGTGGGCCACGTCCGAGGGATTTGACGGCACGCCCCCTGGGTTCGAGTTCGCCGATGACAATACCCTGGAGGAACAGGCAAAGTGGGACGTCGAGGCCTTCCGCTTGATGCGGGAATGGGGCTTCGTCCATCTTGCTTTCCTGTGGAACCTCGACTACTCGTACAAAGGTGGCATTGGTGCGCTTGATCCAAACGCGCCCTACAGCATTCTTGACCTGAATGGAGCTGCTCGTCCGGCATATGACGCAATCTCCCAGATGCCGAAGGTGCCTTAGGTCCATTCCTATCGGGGTTGGTATCCCGTCAATGGAGGAGGCGGACATGGTTCCGCCTCCTTGCTTTGATCTATGAAGAGATCCCATCAGATCAGGTTCGCCCTCACAGATCGCGGATTGGTGGCGCTACTGCTGCTTGTTGCTGCAGCACTCCTGCTCGTCTCCCTCGCTACTTGGTCACGGATTCCCGGTCTATCGAGCCGGCCTACCCCTGAGCCCACACCGACGTCGTGGCCCTTACGGGAACGTCTGGAGTCACCCGGCTATGGAGTGAACGTCCACATGTGGTGGGATCCGTGGGCGGCGGTCCGGCGCGATTGGTCGCTGGTCGAGGAAGCGGGCTTCACGTGGATGAAGCAGCGCCTGGCGTGGCAGGATGTGGAGGGGGCCGGACCTGGTCGGCACGAGTGGGCTGCGTTGGATCGCATCGTTCAGGAGGCGGAAGAGGCAGACGTCAACCTGGTGGTGCGGGTGGATTACCCGCCTCAGTGGGCACTGCTACCGGAGTCTGAGGCGAAGACTGCTGGGGTGCCTGTCTCGCTCGATGCCGTTGGTGATTTCTGTAGCGCCTTGGCCTCGCGTTATAGGGGACGTGTGCGCGGGTATCAGGTCTGGAATGAGCCTAACCTGGCGCGCGAGTGGGGCGGGCAGCCGCCCAATCCTGTCGGCTACGTGGCGTTGCTTGAGAGGTGCTACGGGGCGATCAAGACCGCAGACCCCACCGCCCTGGTGATCTCGGCGAGCCTGGCTCCTACGGGCTCCTCGTCCCCGGAAGCGATGCCCGATGTGGACTATCTCATCGCGATGTACGAAGCAGGAGCCGCCCCTTTCTTCGACCTTCTCGGCTTGAACGCGCCGGGTTACAAGGCGCCGCCTGAAGTCTCTCCCGCGGAAGCCGCGGATCCCGAGAATGGCTACGGCGGTCACCCCTTCTTCTGCTTTCGGCATGTCGAGGAAATGCGAGCGATCATGGAGCGGTATGAGGATGGTGCCACGCAGGTGGCCATCCTGGAGTTCGGCTGGCACACTAACACGAATCCGGATCATGAGGACTATGCTTGGTTCGCCGTCTCACCAGAGGAGCAGGGCGACTATCTCGTGCGGGCGTTTGCCTATGCTCGAGAACACTGGACGCCCTGGATCGGTCCGATGTTTGTGTGGAACCTGCCGGATCCCAAGTGGACACCGGAGGACGAGGAGTTCTGGTGGGCGATCGCCGACCCCTTTTGGTGGGGGATGGAAGGTGATTACCAGAGCTGGCCCGGTGCGGGGGTGCGACCTGCCTACGATGCGCTGAGTACGGCCTTCGGCTCGGCTCCGTGAGCTCTGGGACGCCGTCCTTGTGATTTTAGCTTGCCCCAGCCTTGATCGCGGGTATAATACGTTTGTGCGGGGAAGTGTCGGAATAGGCAGACGAGCATGACTTAGAATCATGTACCGAGAGGTGTGCGGGTTCAAGTCCCGCCTTCCCCAACGGAGGGGCGAGATGAGTCTCGCCCCTTACTGTTATAGGCCTTTTTAAGGAGGTCGTCTGATGACGAGACAAACCCAGGGAGGGCCTCCTCGAACACAAGACGTTGTCCACTTGCCTGAGGTTCCTCCCGAGCTTCAATCAGCCGTCAAGCTGACCACGCTGGATCAGGTCTACGCCTGGGCGCGCAAGCGGTCGCTGTGGCCGATGCTCTTCGGGTTGGCTTGCTGTGCCTTTGAGATGATTGCAACTGCGGCTTCGCGATACGATACCGCCCGCTTTGGGATGGAAATCATGCGGGCCAGTCCCCGCCAGGCCGATCTGATGATCGTCAACGGGACGCTCACGAAGAAGATGGCGCCGCTTCTGGTGCGGCTCTACAATCAGATGGCCGAGCCCAAGTACGTCATCGCGATGGGGGCCTGCGCCATCTCCGGGGGGCCCTTCAAAGAAGGCTATAACGTTGTCTCTGGTGTCGATCGTCTCATTCCCGTCGACGTCTACATCCCTGGTTGTCCGCCCCGTCCTGAGTCGCTGATCCAAGGCATTTTGACTCTGCACGCTCGCTTTGACCATGAGTCCATCGAGGACATTCGGGCCTTCCAGGCCGGCGAGGATCAAGGGATCCCGGAACCGATTCTGGGTCCAGATCTCATCAACTGGCGGGATCTTGAGGACCTGGTTGGCCCAAGGGAGGAAGATGCCTGAGATGGCTGACAAGCCCGCGATGATCAACGATATGCCGGCAGAGGTCTGGGAGCGGTTGGAAGCGCAGTTCCCCGGCGTCCTGCGCCCCGCCGAACCTCCGGAGCGCGGGGGCGGCGAGGGCTTTTCCGAAGCCGGAGAGCATCGCATCACGAGATCTGTCTCGCGATCCCTGCTGATGCATCGTCCACGATACGAGGGCGTCCTGGTGCATTCGCGGCATTTGCTTCCTGTCCTGACCTTCCTGCGGGATGAGTTGGGCTATATGTACTTATCCGACCTCACCGCAGTTGACTACCCGGAGGCTGTGGAGCAGTTTCCACCTCACATTGACGTTGTCTACCACCTGTTCCGCCCCGAAGGAGGGGGATACGTAGCGTTGCACGTCCACACGACGCGCTATGGCTCGGTCCTGCCCTCGATCACGTCCGAGTTCCCCGCTGCGAATTTCCAGGAGCGAGAGGTCTGGGACATGTTCGGGGTGCGCTTTGAGGGACATCCAGACCTGCGGAGATTGCTCATGTGGGAGGGCTTTGACGGGTTCCCGCTCCGGAAGGATTGGCGTGAGGCCTATTACGAGGAAGAACATAAGCCCTACCGCAGTCGATTCCCTGAAGGCGGAAACCCTGTGTACGCGGAAGACCGGACGCCCTGCCACGCCAATATCCGGCTCACCGAGGGGTTCCCTGAGTCATGCCCGCCGTTGCATCCCGATCTCAGCGAGGCAGACCAACTGCTCTATGAGCGGATGATATCGGCCGATCGGGATCCCGACAAACCCCTCAAGACCGAGGAGATGATCCTCAACATGGGGCCGCACCACCCCAGTACCCACGGTGTCTTCCGGATGGCCGTCCGACTCGATGGTGAGACCGTCCAGCATCTGGAGCCTGTCTTCGGATACCTACATCGAAACCACGAGAAGATCGGCGAGCGCAATACCTGGCTCCAGAATATCCCCTACACGGATCGCCTCGACTACATCAACGGCATGACGAACAACCTGGCCTACTGCGTGGCGATGGAGAAGCTTCTGGGTTGGGAGGTTCCCGAACGTGCGGAATACATTCGGGTGATTATGTCGGAGCTCTCCCGGATCGTGAACCATATGCTCGCGGCTGGGTTCTTTAGCAATGAGCTGGGAATGTACTTCACAGGTTCGCTCTATGCACTCGAGGAGCGGGAGTTGATTCTCGATCTCTTCGAGGCTGTCTCCGGCGGACGGATGATGTTCAACTACATGCGACCGGGTGGCGTGGCGCAGGATCTCCCCGAGGGCTGGCTTGAGCAGGCCAAGTTTCTGGTACACGAACGGCTCCCGCGCAAGGTCCGGGAGATGCAGACCTACCTTCTGGGCAATGAGATCGTGAGAGCGCGAAGTGAGGGGGTTGGAAGTTTGACGGCATCGGAGGCCGTGGCCTATGGTGTGTCCGGGCCGGTGCTCCGGGCGTGTGGCGTGCCTTACGACGTCCGCCGTGCGGAGCCCTATGGCATCTATGATCGCTTTGACTTTGACGTTGTGACGCGAGAGGCGGGTGACGTCTACGCTCGGGTCGCGCTTCGCTTCGATGAGATTTGGCAGAGCCTACGGATCCTCGAGCAGGCACTGGACGATATCGCCCTGGCTAAGTCCGGGGATGGCATCCAGTCCCACCGGCTGTCGCCAAGGATGCGGATTCCGCCTGGCGAGACCTATGGTCGGATCGAGGCGCCAAAGGGGGAGCTGGGGTTTTATCTGGTCTCCGATGGTGGCGCCAACCCTTACCGCTATCACATCCGGTCGACATCACTGCTCAATCTGACGCCGCTCAGTGAACTCACGCGTGGCGTAAAGATCGCGGATGTCGTGGCGATCCTTGGCAGCATTGACCTGACGATGGGGGAGGTAGATCGCTAATGTACGGGTCGGGAGTTCTCAAGACGCTGGCGATCACACTTCGTCACTTCCTGATGACCTACGTTGAGGACATCCGTGGATGGTGGGGTGGACGGGGGAAGCGAGACGGCGACCAAGCCGAGCACCGGGGCCGAGGGGAAGGCGTCTTCACCATTCAGTATCCCTCTGAACGGCGAGAGCTGCCCGAGCGGTACCGAAATCTGCCCTTCTTCGTGATTGACGCTGAGACAGAGCAATTACGGTGTACGGCCTGTGGCATCTGCGCACAAATCTGCCCCGTTCAGTGCATTTGGATAGAGCGCGCCAAAGACCCCGAGACAGGGCGTCCCCGTCGGTACCCGCTTGCCTACTATCTGGACGTCAGCCTCTGCATGAGCTGCGGCTACTGTGCCGAGTTCTGCCCCTTTGATGCCATCAAGATGGACCAGGACTTCGAGCTCGCATCTTACAGCCGTCCCGGATTCGTAAGCGCCCGGGATCTTGCCAAGGCAGAGTCATACCACGCGAAGATTCACCCGACTGCCTACGCTGAGGAGAAGGATACGGATTCTGCCGCGGAGTCCTGACGGCACTATGCGGTGCCCGCCAGTAGGGTGTGCAGCCGCTCGGTTACCTCCATGCAAGCACGCCCGCTGTGATATGGGCCCTTCCAGAAGCTCACCTTCGCATCGCTCTCGGCTGTGCCCTTTGGAGGGGTGTGGTCCCGTTCGACGTATCGCAGCCACTCACCGTGTTCCCGGTCGATGAGGTAGGCAGCGATGAAGTCCCAGCTCTTTAGCGCGGCCTCCAGGAAGTGCTCCTCTCCGCTGAGCTGGTAGGCATTTAGGAATCCCACTGCGGCCTCGGCCTGAGGCCACCACTGCTTGGAGGAGTCCGCCAGCCCATCGGGATCAGCCTCATAGACAAGCGCTCCGTCGGGATCCAGGCCCTCCTCGTACACGGCCTGTGCCATAGCAATAGACAGACTGCGCGCGCGTTGATCTAGATCCCCGTCACCCAAGATCTCGGTGGACTCCACGAGGAGCCAGCTAGCCTCGATATCGTGACCGTAAGAGACGTTCTCCGAGCGGGGAGTCCAGGCTTCGTCGAAGAAAAGCACCATGTGGGCGGTCTCCTCGTCAACGATGTGGGTCATCAGGACGTGGATGAGCTCTGCCTGTTTGGCTTTCAGGACCGGATCGGGCCAGACTCTCAGAAGGTTGGTGTAGGCCTCCATGACGTGCAAATGTGTGTTCATAGACTTCATCTCGTCCAGGTCGAGGGCGCTGAGCCGCATATCGTCCGCAAGTTGCCAATCGCGGGTGCATGCCTCGAAGTATCCCCTATGCTCGGGATCGTAGCTGTGCTTCTCTAGGGCTTCAAAGAGCATCAGGGCTTTGTCCAGCGCATCCTGAAGTCCGGTCGCTGCGTAATATTCGGACAGCCCGTAGATTCCGAAGGCTTGTCCGTAGATCTGCTTTCGATCCCGGAGCAGGGTGCCATCAACCCCGACCATCCAGTAGAGTCCACCGTGGACCGGATCCCAAAAGCGATGCGTCAGGTCCTGGTAGGCCCGGTCAGCCATCTTGCGGTAAGCCGGGTTCTGGTAGCGTCGGTAGGCCGCTGAATAGGTCCACAAGATGCGCGAGCTCAATAACGACCCCCGGGGTGTGTCTCGATCAACCACGAGGTCGTTGGTGATCCTCCCGTAGAAGCCGCCTCTCTCATGATCCACGACGTGCTGTATCCAGAATGGGAGTATGTTCTCGCGTAACTCGGCCTCCGCGCGCTCCATCGTCGCTCTCAACCGCGCCTGATCAACCATCGCTCCTCCGTCTCGTTCTACGACTCTGCCTGTGACGGCTAGATAAAAAGGAGGGCACCGAAGGAAGCTGTCGGGCCCAGGCCTCAAAGACCAGGGTCCTTGCTCTCTTGGTGCCCTATAGGGCAGTACCCTGCGCTATACAGCCACGTTCAGCCGGATCGGGGGCTAGCCCTGTAGCGCTTCTAGTCCATTCTTCACAATCGCGGTGAAGTCTCCGACCTTCAGACTCGCTCCGCCGACCAACGCGCCATCGATCTCGTCCATCACGATGAAGTCCGCCATGTTATGGGGCTTCACACTTCCGCCGTATTGGACACGGATCGCCTCAGCGGTCACGTTATCATAGATGTCGCGCAACACGTTGCGGATAGCCTCTTTGATGATGCGGTCGGCATCTTCGGGCATCGCGGTCCGTCCCGTCCCGATGGCCCAGATGGGCTCGTAGGCCAGGACCACCTTGCGGGCATCCTCGACCGGAATGCGAGCGAAGGCGCCCCGCACCTGTCCCCCGACGAAGCTCACCGTTTCCCCGGCCTCGTTCTGTTCCAGGCTCTCACCGATGCACACGATCGGTGTCAGGTCGTGGGCCAACGCAGCCTTAAGCCTCTTGTTCACGGTCTCGTCCGTCTCGCCGAAATACTGGCGACGTTCAGAATGACCGATGATCACATATCTAGCAAGCTCCCGGACCATCAGCGGGGACACTTCGCCCGTGTAAGCGCCAGCTTCTTCCCAGTACATATCCTGCGCGCCCACGCCGATGTTCGAACCTGCTAGGATTTCGCTGACCGCACTGAGCGCGGTAAAGGGCGGGCAGACTGCAAGCTCCATGCCCTCGACATCTGCCAAGGTCTCTTTGAGACCCGCGGACAGCTCGATGGCCTCGGCTACCGTTTTGTGCAGCTTCCAATTACCGGCGATGAATGGTTTACGCATCAAACACTCCTTTCGTGGATCCCGGCAGACGTCAGAAAGTCCGGCGCCTGCCGAGCGATCCCTCTTCAATAAGCTCTATTTGTCTTCCAAAGCTGCAATGCCCGGCAGTGTCTTACCTTCAAGGAACTCCAGGCTGGCGCCACCACCGGTGGAGACGTGGCTGACGGCATCGGCGACCCCTGCTTGGTTGACCGCAGAGGCTGAGTCGCCGCCGCCGATAATCGTCACGGCATCCAGCTCGGCCAACGCTTCGGCGATCGCGAACGTGCCCCTGGCGAAGTTTGGCATCTCGAAGACGCCCATCGGGCCGTTCCACACGACCGTGTTGGCACCGGCAAGTTTCTCTTTGAACAGCGCGATTGTCTTTGGCCCGATGTCCAGGATCCGCCAGCCGGGGGCAATATCCTCAACCGGCACGACCCGCCGGTTAGCCTCATTGTCGAAGGCATCCGCGATCACGGCGTCAATAGGCAGCACCAGTTTATCACCGGCTTTTTCCAGCAGAGACGAGGCTGTGTCCAGCACATCGTCTTCCACGAGCGAGTCTCCCATCTCCAGCCCCTGGGCCTTGAAGAAGGTGTTAGCCATCCCGCCGCCGATCAACATCAGGTCGGCCTTTTCTAGGAGGTTGTCGATCACCGGAATCTTATCGGAGACCTTGGCGCCGCCGAGGATCACAACGTAAGGCGATTCGGGGTTTTCCACGGCTTTGCCGAGGAACTTGATCTCCTTCTCGATAAGGAATCCGGCGACGGCGGGCATCTTCTCGGCTACGCCGACCGTGCTGGCGTGAGCCCGGTGGGCGGTGCCGAAGGCGTCATTCACGAAAACCTCGCCAAGCCTCGCCAGTTTCTCGACGAGTTCAGGATTGTTCTTCTTCTCGCCAGCTTCAAAGCGGGTATTCTCGAGAAGCATGACCTCGCCAGGCTTCAGCCCCTTGGCCATCTCCTCCACCTCGTCTCCTACCACAGCGGGGGCCACCTTCACCTCTCGTTCGATCAACTCACTCAACCGATCCGCGACGGGCTTGAGGCTCAGTTTGGGATTCACACCGCTAGGGCGGCCCAGGTGGGACATTAGGATCAAGGATGCGCCCTGATCTAGAATGTAGTTGATCGTGGGAAGGGCGGCCCGGATGCGCGTATCGTCGGTGATTTTCCCATCCTCAAGGGGCACGTTGAAGTCCGCACGCATCAGGACCCGCTTGCCTTTCAGATCGATGTCACGAACCGTTTTCTTGGCCATGGTCTCTCCTTTTCGCTCTCTCTGGTCTCTAGACGTTATTGTAGATAACTATGTCATAAAATCAAAACAGGGATAGAGGATTTACCCCTATCCCTGTCTATTCGTGTGCAGCGTGCCTCTCTACAGCTTGCTGGCGACGATGGCGGCTAGATCCGCGACCCGGCAGGAGTAGCCCCATTCGTTGTCGTACCAAGAGACGACCTTGACGAACCGCGGTCCGATCACTGATGTCAGGTCGGCGTCCACGATGGAGGATCGGCTATCGCCCTTGAAGTCCATCGAGACGAGGGGCTCCTCGGAGAAGCCCAAAATGCCCTGCAGCTCCCCTTCGGCAGCTGCCTTGAGCGCCGCATTGACCGTCTCAGTGGTGACGTCAGTCTTCAGTTGCACGACGAGGTCGACGATTGAGACCGTCGGCGTCGGCACGCGCATCGCCATCCCATCGACGATGCCCTTGAGCTCGGGCAGCACCAGCGACACCGCCTTCGCGGCCCCGGTGGTTGTAGGGATGATGTTCAAGGCCGCGGCGCGAGCCCGTCGCAGATCCTTGTGACCCTGATCGAGGGTGTTTTGGTCATTGGTGTAAGAGTGAATCGTGGTCATCAGACCATACTCAATGCCGAAGGTATCCTGCAGCACCTTGGCGACCGGCGCGAGGCAGTTGGTCGTGCAGGAGGCATTTGAGATGATGTGGTGTTTCTCGGGATCATAATCACTCTCGTTGACGCCAATCACCACGGTGAAGTCCTCGCCCTTGGCTGGGGCCGTGATGATGACCTTCCTCGCACCGGCCTTGAGATGCTTGCTTGCGCCCTCCCGGTCTCGGAAGATGCCCGTGGACTCGATGGCGATGTCGACGCCTAGCTCACGCCAGGGCAGCTCCTCGGGGTTGCGAATGGCAAAGGCCTTGATCTCCTTGCCATTAATGAGGAGGGCGTCCTCTGTGTAGCTAACGTCCCCTTCGAACTCCCCATAGTTGGAGTCGTACTTGAAGAGGTGAGCGTTCGTCTTCGTATTGAAGAGGTCGTTGATCGCGACCACTTCCAGCTCGTCCGGATGACGCTCGAGAATAGTGCGCAACACCTGGCGCCCGATGCGCCCGAAGCCATTGATGCCGACCTTTGTGGCCATTGTCACTCCTTGTGATTGTATGGGTTTTTTGAGATTAGAAATCTAGGATTGACAATCAGGTGTTTTCGCCTGGGCCGTGTGCACCTGACTATCAATCGCACATCTCCAATCACGATTTCAGCAGATCAAGCAGGGCCTCCGCCAGCACCTTGCTGTCGTGATGTCCGGCGTAGGTCCGGTTTGCCAGATCGGTACAGATGACGCGCAACCGGCCTTGCTCCTGGATGTCGGCCCTGACCCACTCAGACCCCTCCGGAGGGCGGAGAGCCCGCGGCACGGTCGTGTTCACAAAGGCGCAGTCGATGACGCCTTTCCCGAGGTGCTGCTCCAGGGCGTCCAGATGGGTCTGCGCCGTGTACCCGTCCGTCTCCCCGCGTTGGGTGGCGACATTACAAATGTAGACGATAGGGCCCTGAGTTGCCTTGAGAGCCTCCACGATCCCGGGTACCAAAAGGTTCGGCAGGATGCTCGTGTAGAGGCTGCCCGGCCCGAGAACCACCAGATCCGCGGTCAGGATCGCCTGAATGGCCCCAGGATAGGCGCTCGGTGAGTCGGGATCCAACATCACCCGAAGCACCCTCCCGCCAGTTTTGGGTATCTCTGACTCGCCGCAGACACGCACCGGCGTATCGTCCTCCCGGGCGACATCAGCGCACAGCGTTACGGTCTGCAACGTGCTGGGAAGCACCCGGCCCTGCACGGCTAGCACTTGGCTAGACTCTTTGAGCGCCGCCTCGAAAGAGCCCGTGATCCCTGCCATCGCCGTGATGAAGAGGTTGCCGAAACTATGCCCGCCAAGGCTCTGTCCGTCTGCGAAGCGGTACTGAAAGAGACGCGTAACCAGAGACTCGTCATTGGCTAAGGCAGCGATGCAGTTCCGGAAATCACCCGGCGGCAGAATCCCGATATCACGCCGGAGGCGTCCAGAGGATCCCCCATCATCGGCAACCGTGACGATGGCTGTGAGGTTGGAGGTGTACGCTTTCAGGCCTCGCAGCGCTGTGGCCTGACCATGGCCGCCCCCGATCACGACGACCCGGGGCCCACGACCTCGACGGCGATAGTCATAGAGCATCTCGGGAATGGAAGGATGCGCTCCTTGTAGGAAGGGCGCCAAGATCGCCCGGTTGAGGCCCCAGAGTCCGTACCCGAGGATGCCGATGCCGACGACGAAGAAAAGCCCCGCCCGGAGCCACCGCGGCAGAAACTGAAGGGTTAGATAGTAAAAGTACTGGGGCAGGGGGTAAAAGGCCCGCAGAGCTAACGCACTGCCCAGGCTGAGCAGTCCGACGCCGAGGGCCACAAAGAGCAGCCAGCGCTTGACGCCGAGGCCGGGTCTGAACCACTTGAGGTGAGTTTGCCAGCCCTGCGTCGCAGCTCGGTTCACCCTCCGCTTCATCGACAAGATTATACTTAGGTTGGCCTCTGTGTCAAACACGACCACGCCGTGATTGGGGGGCGTGCCCTCTGGTCGGGCCTGTAAAAGAGGAACGCCCGGAACTCAAGCGAGTTCCGGACGTCCTAACCAGTCGCCCGGTCGACCACGAAGTGCGTACCCCTTACTTGATGCGGGCTACAACGCGGGCGTTTTTCCAGAGGTCTTCGAGTTGATAGTAGTCCCTCATCTCCTCCGAGAAGAGATGCACGATCACGCTGTTGAAGTCGATCAAGATCCAACCGGAATTGGAATCTCCCTCGAAACTCCGTGCTAGCCTTCGATCGTCCCCTTGTTTCATTTCCTCCCTGATCGCATTCTGCAGTGCGTCGAGCTGGCGGCGGCTGTTAGCGGTGCAGATGACGAAGTAGTCGGTAAACGTGGTGACCTCTCTCAGGTCGAGAATGAGGACATCTTCTCCCTGTCTGTCGACGATGACATCGGTAATCCGATTTGCTAGTTCCAGACTTTCCACCCAATCTCCTCTAAGCTCAAGCTCACAAGGTGAGGAAGACAAACTACCCTAGCGCCCTGCGCCATGACACCCTATGAGTCTTCTCGTTATCCTGTATTCCGTTGACAACTCTTTGCTTGCCCAACCAACGGACCATTAATGAGTGAATTGTATCACAAAATAGGGTCGACTGCCAGTTTTGATCCGTGATAACGACCCCGGGACGTGCAGTCTACTTGCTAGGCCTCGAGCAGCTGCAGCAGGAGCTCGACGCTATGGTCGACATCCCTCTCATCCACCATCTCAGAAGGCGTATGAACATAGCGACAGGGAATGCTGAGGCACCCGCTGGGAACGCCCGCACGGGTCAACTGCATTGCGGCGGCGTCGGTGCTGCCTCTTAGCAGGATCTCCATCTGGTACGGGACGCCGGCGCGCTCGGCGGCGTCCACTAGCATGTCGCGCACCTTGGGATGGGCGATCATCCCGGAGTCCTTGACCTTGACCGCCGGTCCCTTGCCCAATGCGACCTCCATAGGCAGTGCTTTGGGCGTGTCCCCTGTTGCCGTGACGTCAATGGAGATCGCAAAATCGGGCGCGATGCGATAGGCGGAGGTGCGGGCCCCGGAGAGCGTGATCTCCTCTTGGGTCGTGAAGACAAAGTAGACGTCGTCAGCAGGTTTCGTCAAGCGGCGCATCACCTCGATGAGAAGGTAGCAGCCGACTCTATCGTCCATCGCCTTGCTTACGAGCCGGGTGCCCTGCTGCACCGTTGGCCCCATGAATACTCCTGTATCCCCCACACGAACGGGGCAGCTCTCCCGGTCTTCAGCGCCCACGTCGAGGAACAGGTGGCGGAGCTCCGGGATTTTGGACGTGTCGTCTCTCCGCTCGACGTAAATAGGAGCTGTCACGCCGTCTGCAAATCGCGCCCGTCCGCCAATGTGGTCCATAGTCTGAAGCCCCCCGATAGAGGTGAAGCGCACGAAACCGTTCTCCTCAATATGGGTAACCATAAGGCCGATTTCGTCCATGTGGGCCGCCAGCAGTAGGGTACCGCGACCTCCGCCCGCGCCGTGTCGGACCCCCACGAGGCTACCCAGCGCATCGACCCGTACCTCGTCAGCAAAGGGCTCGATCGCCTCTCGGATCGTGGCCCGGATCTCCTCCTCATACCCTGACGGGCCGAAGGCCTGCGTTAACGTTGACAATGATGTCAGATCCAAAGTGTTCTCCTTCGTCTATGACTTGTTCGGTCGGCCTCTATGCAGGATACAGCTGCTCTGCGGTCAACTGGCGCACGGCGGCGTTCACCAGTGCCCAGAGTCCGGTGATGTCATCCTCACGCAGCAGCGAGACGGGACTGTGAATATAGCGACAGGGAACGGCGACGGTGATCGCCGGAACGCCGGCCCGCGTGCGATGGATGCCGCCAGCGTCTGTGCCCCCCACGCCGGGCTGCTTGAGCTGATAGGGCAAGCCCTCTCTCTCCGCAACCTGGATGAAGTGACCCAGCAGGCGTGGTGGCGTGATGTAAGATCTGTCCATCACCGTAATGGCCGGCCCGCGATCCAGCTGCGTGGTCGGGCTCACGTCGGCATCCTCTTTGGGAAGGTCGTCGGCCAAGGTGCCCTCCAGCGCGACGGCAATATCGGGCTGAACCGTGTAGGCGGCGACCCGTGCACCCCTCAAACCCACTTCTTCTTGGACGGTGAAAACGCCGAAAACGTCGAAGGGGAACCGCGGCCCCCGGAGAAGCTCCACCAAGGTTGCGCACCCTGCGCGGTCGTCAAAGGCTTTCCCCGTGCAACTCTGGCCCAAGGCCCGGAACCGGGTTGCGAAGACAATCGAGGTGCCTACCGGTGCGAGCCCTTCCGCTTCCTGTTTGCTGCTGGCGCCTATATCGACCGCGAGTTTCTCGATGTCGGGCCCCTTGTTGCGGCTCTGTCCATCCGCGCGATGGATGGCCTGGACGCCGATTACCCCGGGCAGACTTTCTTTTCCCACAAGCACAGTCAGCCCCGGAAGGAGCCTCGCTGGGATGCCCCCCACCGTGCCGATGCGCAGGGCGCCCTCACTGGTGTAGCCCGTGACCATCAACCCGACCTCGTCCATATGAGCGGTGATCAACACGCGTATCGGAGAGTCTCCAGTCCCGGCCTTGCGCGAGATTAGGTTGCCGACGCCGTCTACGTGGAGCTCGTCGACGGCCCCCGCAATCAGGGGACGGATCGCGCGCCTGACTTCAATTTCATCGCCAGAGACGCCGGGCGCGTTAGACAAGAGCTCCAAATGGCTTGTGAGCGGGCTCATAGCTCGTCCTCCCAACGTGGATGGAAGTCCACATCCAATCCGGCGACAAACTCCGTGAGAAGACGTCCTGCCCTGTCGATGTCGCGAACGGCGACGGTCTCCACCGGCTGGTGCATATAGCGCACCGGGATCGAGATCAGGCCTGTGGGGATACCCTCTCTGGCGAGCTGGATGCCCCAAGCGTCGGTCCCACTGGAACCGGGAAGCGGCTCAATGACGAAGGGAATCTCGCCTGTCTCGGCTACCTGCCTGAGTCGTGCGACTACCTGAGGATGGAAGTTGGGGCCGATCCCGATCGTGGGGCCTTTGTCTAGGCTGAAGGTACCGGGGTCGCTGTCGTCATATTGCTTGGCGAAGGTAACGTCCAAGGCTACGGCGAGGTCCGGTGCTATGCCATAGGCGCTGGTGATCGCCCCCTTGATCCCGACCTCCTCCTGCACAGTTGCCACGGCGTAGACGTCCCAACTGTGCTCGCGACGGTGCAGGCCCTCGAGAGCTAGGGTCACGGCTGCAACCGAGGCCCGGTTGTCCATGGCCTTGCCGGCGGCGAGGTCATTCTTTAGGGCGGCGAGGGACTGACGAACTGTAATGTGATCGCCCACGCGGACGGCCTGCTTCACCTCCTCTGCAGGGAGTCCCAGATCAACGAAAAGCTCGTGCCAGGGAGGTATGGTCTGACGTTCTGAGGCCGGCAACACGTGAGGGGGACGGCTGCCGATGACCCCGGGCATTTCGCGGCGGCCATAGACCGTGACCTCCAGGCCCAAGAGCGCACGGCGATCGACGCCCCCAAGGCTGTGGACGCGCAAGAACTCGCCCTCGATTCCGGTGACGATCAGACCGATCTCGTCCATATGGGCCGCGGCCATGATGGCCTTGCGCTTTTCCGGCTCTTGCTCCTGCTGGTTGCCCTTCTGATATCCGATCAGACTCCCCATGGCGTCGACTCGAAGGTCATCCACAAGTGGTCGCCAGAGTTCCTCAACTACCTCGCGGATGCGTTCCTCGTGGCCTGCCGGACCTGGGGCCTCCGATAGGGCTCGAAGTAAGTCTAGTGTGTTCACGTGGCCTCTCTCAAGGTGAGGTATCGGTTATCGTCGAAGTCGCGGTCAGGGTGGGCGTTGGCGTGAAGGTGGCAGTTGGCAATTCCGACGTGGGCGTCAACGTGGGGGTTGCGGTGAACGTCGGGGTGGCCGTGCTGGTCGCGGTAGGCGAGGCCGTCGGCGACGCTGTGGGCGAGGCTGTAGCTGTGGGTGTCGGCGTTGGGGTCATTGATGGCGTTGGGGTAGGCGTGTCCGTAGCCGTCGGCGTGGCGGTTGGCGTCTCGGTTGGGGTTGGGGTGGGCGTGCGCGTGGGAATAGACCACTGGGTCGGCGTTGGCCCGAGTGTCTTTTCGGGAGTGCCAGTGCCTGGCCCTACCTCATAGGGCGTAGGGCTTGGTCCTGCCGTCGACGTCATCGTGGGCGTGGGGGTCGGCGTGGCGGTCGCAGGGGTAGGCTGGATCGCCAAGGCCACAAAACCCAGACAATAGCAGGGCAACGTAGCGATGATGATGGCGATCAGGATCGTGTAGATAGGCTTTTGAGCGCGTAATCGGTCCACCATAGTTATTGGTTCTGCTCAGCTAGTCGCAAGCAGTCCCCAGGCGTCCACTCCCACGAATGCTGATGACGAGGGAGATCATAACATCCTTCGATAGAGTGTCAAAGCGGGGCGGCAGCGGGTTAGTTCGTTACCGCCTCCCTCTCGTCACTCGAAAGCTCGGATTGGACGAGGGCCCCGGATCGGTCACGATCTACGATCGCAGAATCGTTCCTTGCAGATCAGTCCAGTAAGGTCTGCGCGTCGTCAATGATGTGGCGTCCGGCTGCCACCTCGTCGACGGAGTGGATAGCCCCGCCCATTTCCTCAACCAACTCCGAGACAATCTCGAAGCTAATGGCTTCTCCCTCGATAGTGATCTTAGCATTCTCGACCTTACGATCCATCTCATAGATGCTGATGTTGACCGCCGAGATGCCTTCCAGATCGCTCAACTGTGCTGCCAACTCAATGATGCTGGGATCATGAGGTTTGAGCGTGTCCAACACCAGTCTGCGAATTCTACCCATTGCCTCTTATCTCTCCTTAGTGTAGCCTAGAGTGTGGCCCGGTTCTTCTGAAACGGGCCCCAAACAAAAAGACTCAGATGGTCGCGCAAGGACCTTGCTTGAGGTAGCGCCCCCAAGCCGCATCGTTTCTAGGGACGACGAGCTATGGACGAACACATACGCGTCCAAAAATGCTCGTCGAGCGATGCCAAGACCCTGTCGAATTCTCTGAGTCTGTTTCCATCCGAATCTACAGATATCATAGTACCAAAACGCTGAGTGGGCAAATCTGAAGACTTGTACCACGGATGATGTGGAGAAGAGAAGACGTGCGATGGGTCACCCAACAACGAGAAACCGTCTGGGATATTCCAGACGACATCCCAGACGGTTTCGGGACCTAGATAGGTAGGTGAAATCTCGGTCGACTGACTATAGGGTTACAACGTCGCTGGCTTGCAGACCCTTGGGTGTCTCCTCCAGGGAGAACTCCACGCGTTGTCCCTCTACCAGCTTTCTGAAGCCATCGGTCTGAATCGCCGAGTAATGGACGAAGACGTCCTCGTCACCTTCGCGGGAGATGAAACCATATCCCTTCGCGGCATTGAACCACTTCACAACCCCAACTACTCGCTCACTCATCGTTATTAACTTCCTTTCAACTACACGTGTTTGAGGACGACAGCTTCTCTTTCAAGACAGAGAAAACGCCCGGATTCCATAGAAAGCAAATCCCGGCGCTGCCCACACTTGGTATGTAGCTGCATCCCGTGCCCCACTTATACCAGATTCGGCCGATCTGTCAACCGCTTGAACTCCCATGCTTATCGAGTAAACTTCCCGTGAATTGGAGGCAGCCTGTCATAAGCCTGAGCTAGAGGAGCTGATATTGTGGTGAGCAACAGCACTGAAATGTCTGGAAAAGAGCTTCTGTTCCGTGTGCTCCGGCACGAGCATGCCGATAGGATCCCATGGGTCCCCTTCGCTGGCGTGCACGCTGGTAGCCTGGTAGGATACTTGGCTGAAGAGGTATTGACGGACGCAGACAAGCTGCTCGAGGCCTTGCTCGCCGTCAACCGCACCTACGACCCCGATGGACAACCGGTGGTCTTCGACCTGCAAGTCGAGGCGGAGATACTGGGCTGCGACCTGTTGTGGGCCGAGAAGGCGCCGCCCACCGTCGCGTCACACCCCCTGGCCTCGACGTTGGAGATTCCCACTCACCTACCCACGGCGGAAGATGGACGCTTGCCGCTCATCCTGGATGTGATGCGGCGGATGAAGGCCGAGGTTGGTGAGACAACGGCCCTCTATGGCTTGGTCACTGGGATCTTCACGCTTGCCTCGCACTTGCGCGGCACTGAGATCTTCATGGATATGTTCGACCGACCTGACCTGCTTGATGATCTGATTGTCTACGCCAAGGACGTCGTCAAGCGTATGAGCGAGCTCTATATCGGGGCCGGGATGGACGTCATCGCGATTGTGGACCCGCTCGTCTCGCAGATCTCGCCTCGACATTTTCGCAAACTCCTTTCGGAGGCCTACGCCGATGTCTTCGCCTCCCTTCGGGCTCAGGGCGTCTTCTCCTCCTTCTTCGTCTGCGGAGACGCCACCAAGAACATCGAGGTTATGTGCCAGACGGGTCCGGATTCTATCTCGATCGATGAGAACATTGACCTTGCGACGGCGAAGGAGATCACAGATCGCTACAACATCACGATGGGGGGCAATATCCCGCTGACGACCCACATGCTCTTGGGCACACAGCAGGACAACATGAAGTTCGTCGTGGACCTTCTGGATGGCATCGAGCCGGGCAATTTCATCCTGGCACCGGGCTGCGACATGCCCTATGACGTGCCCGTTGAGAACGTCGTAGGTGTCGTCCAAGCGGTGCGCGATCCCGAGGGGACGCGCGCGATGCTCGCTAACTACCAGGCGGAGAGTCTGGATCTCAGCGCCGTTGAACTGCCCGACTACGAGCACCTAGACGTTCCCCTCGTGGAGGTCTTCACGCTGGACTCGGACACCTGCGCGGCCTGTGGTTACATGCGCGATGCCGCCAGGCGTGCCACTGAGGAGCTCTCCGGACAGGTGAGAATGGTCGAGTATAAGTTCACCGAGCGCGAGAATGTCGCACGGGTGAAAAAGATGGGAGTGAAGAACCTCCCTAGCATCTATATCAACGGCGAGCTGAAGTACTCGTCCCTGATTCCTAGCAACCGGGAGCTGGTCGAAGAGATCAGGCGGCACGTCAACGATGAGTGACCTCGGTCGGTTCAAGACCGGATAGTGGTATCTGTCGGAGTTACCTTGGATCTACATATTGTGGGTGGGTTCCTCGGGAGTGGGAAGACGACGGCGATCATTGGCGCCGCCAAACGCCTGATGGCGCGGGGGACCCGGGTCGGTGTGGTCACCAATGACCAGGGTAGGTACCTGGTGGACACGGCGTTCTTTCAGAGCGCTGAGATCCCTGCTGTAGAGGTCACGGGGGGCTGCTTCTGCTGCAGCTACGATGATCTTGAAGCGCAACTGGTACGGCTCAGTCAGACGGCGCAGCCTGACGTCATCTTCGCCGAGTCCGTCGGCTCCTGCGCTGATATCGTCGCCACCGTCGTGAAGCCTCTCCTGAAGCTCCGCCCATCGGGAGTGGAAGGGCCCACGAGCTTCTCCGTCTTTGCCGATGCACGACTGCTTCGACGCCGGCTCCTCGGCCTACCAATGCCCTTCAGTGATGATGTGGTCTACCTCTTCGGCAAGCAGATTGAGGAGGCCGGTCTGCTGGTGATCAACAAGGAAGATCTTCTTTCACCTGGTGAGGCGCGAGAGACGCTGGCGCTGGCCCGAGGTCGCTACCCCGCCAAGGCCGTGTCTCTACAGAACTCCCTGGAGGCTGAGGCAATCAGTGCGTGGGTCTCTACACTGGAGTCTGGTCGTGCGGCGCCTCCAACGACATCGCTTGAGATAGACTACGCCCGGTACGGCGCAGGGGAAGCGGAGTTGGCCTGGCTGGACGAGACCTTGACCTTCACGGTGCCGCCGAGTGGGGGTCGGGCCATCGTCAGACGATTCATGACGGCACTGCTGGACGAGCTTCGCCGCCGCCGTCTTGCTGTCGGCCATCTCAAGTTCTTCATTCAGGCGGGCGATGTAAGGGCGAAGGTGAGCTTTCCCACGCTCCAGCCCGAAGGGTGGGAGCGGCAGGTGCCCGAAGTGCCTGGGACGCAGATCACGCTGTTGGTGAATGCGCGTGTGGAGGCGGACGCCGTAGTGCTACACGCGCTGGTTCACGAGGCTGCTGAGGCTGCTGTCGAGGGCCGGGATGCGGATTTTGCGGCATCCGACGTGGCCTTCTTTCACCCCACTTTTCCTGCCCCGACGCACCGTTTCTCCTGATCGGTGAGCTCTGTAGCGGGCGGCAGATCCGTGACAGTTTTTGGGGTTTAGGGGTTTGCCTATATAATAGCGAGTTAGCGCAGGCTCTTCGCAAACACATTGGGTACTTAGGAGGAAGTTGTATGGAAGACAGGTTAGAGGTTATTCGCAAAGGTATTATGGATGGAGATATGCACTTAGTGGAAGACGAGGTGCAGAAAACCTTGGACGAGGGTGTCCCCCCTGCCGAGATCCTGAACGAGGGTCTGATCAAGGCTATGGCTGAGGTCGGTCGCCTTTTTGAGGAAGGTGAGTACTTCGTGCCCGAGATGCTTATTGCCGCCCGGGCTATGAAGGCCGGGCTTGCCATTCTCAAGCCGAAGTTGATCGATGCCGACGTACAGCCTGTGGGCAAGGTAGCCGCCGGCACCGTAAAGGGAGACCTGCACGATATTGGTAAGAACCTGGTCTGCATGATGCTGGAAGGCGCTGGATTCGAGATCGTGGATCTAGGAACCGACGTCTCGCCGGAGAAATTCGTGGACGTGGTTACGAATCAGCGCGTCGACGTGATTGCGATGTCGGCTCTATTGACCACGACCATGCCGAATATGAAGAACACGATCGAGGCCCTGGAAGAGGCCGGCGTGCGCGATTCGGTCAAGGTCATGATCGGTGGTGCGCCGGTGACACAGGCGTACGCGGATGAGATCGGGGCCGATGGGTACGCACCCGATGCCAGCCGCGCGGCGTCGTTGGCGAAGGAGTTGGTGACAGCCGCGTAGGCGATACACTCTACCTCAGCGCCGGTACCGGGAGACCGGGGCACTAACTGAAGACCAGCGGGATCAGCGGATTCGTCAGTTCGGTCTGTTGATCCCGCTTTCTTTTGTGATCTGTGTAAGGTTCAGACACGCCCGCGCCGCGGCACGCCGCGTGCCCCGGGGTTTGATCTATGCTGCGGGCGGCTGGTAGAGTTCGATGAGGACGCCGTGCGCGCTCTTGGGGTGGACGAAGGCGTAGCGGGTCCCATCTGGATGTGCCCGAACCTCTGTCGCCATACGCCCGCCACTCTCTTCCAGACGGGCAACGGCGGCCTCGATATCGAGCACCTGCAGGCAGATGTGGTGGATGCCCTCACCGCGGTTCTCGAGGAATCTCGCGATGCTTCCCTCGGCATCGAGCGGTTGGAGAAGCTCGATCTCAGAGTCTCCCATAGGTAGAAAAGCGATTTCGACGCCTTCATTAGGGACGTCGCGCCGCTCGCCGACCTCGGCCCCCAGCGCGTCACGATAGAACTCCAAGGCAGCGTCCAGATCCTTGACGGCAATGGCGATATGGTGAATCTTCACGGTGGCGCCTCCTCTTGTGACTAGACGTGCTCTTATCCTAGCGAGCCCCGGGAGATGTCAACTCGACCGCAACTTGACGCGTCCTCAGCCACCTTTATACTCAGAGCAGCTTGCCTTCGGAGGTGGAGGTATGTTCCACGCAGCCGATCGAGTTCTCGTTGGTGTGATGACGGATCCTCGCGACTTCTGCCTTGCGCAGGACGAAGGATGGTATCGAATCCCGGTGAAGCATGCCCCAGGGTCCACGACGGATGCGGCCGTCTTGGCCTTCTACTTCACCGCTGCTTTTGGCGTCGAGAAGTGGGCCATCCACTGGTATGCCGAGGTGCGCGGTCACGAGCTTGTGCTCCGTCGCGATCTCTTCCCCAAGCAACCGGACCACCCTCGGGCGGAGGAGCGGTACTATAAGCTGCAGGTCGGGCCTCTGATCCGTCGTGAGCCTCCAATTCCCAGCCTGCGCTGGCGGCGTGTGAGCTTTATCGAGACCACGTGGGATCGCTTTGCTGCGGCGGAGGAGATTAATGATCTCTACATGTCGGGCGCCGACGGCCTCTATGTGACCTTGAAGGAGAGCGGCTTCTTTCCCGAGCGTGAATATCTCATACGTGAGAACGGCCGGAGTTACGAGAGCGAGATCGCAATCCCCTGTAAGGATGGAATTGTCAGCGTCGTATCGAGCCACGCCGCATCAGCGCCGCCGAGTGCGCTACGCGAGCCTGACATCAAGGCCGTTCGCGAGGCTGTGGCCCGGCTCGGAGGCCCCCTTGGACCGCAACCAGGAGCGTGAGAGATGTCCGCCGTCTCAGGGCGAACGAGGCCTGTGCAAGCTAGAAGGCGGCCTGCTGCCAGGATGACCTAAGATGGGGGCGGTCAGCGGGTCGACCAGCTCTTCAATGCTTCGCCAGCTCAGCCGGGGTTGTTGGGTCTCACATAGCCGCGTCTTTGCTACAAATAGTGCTGTCTTTGTCAACGAGGGCGTGGCCTATCTTCTTGATCCTGGCATCACGCCCGATGAGCTGAGTTCGATTGCGGCCTTTGTCGTGGCGCAGGGCGCAGAAGTGTCTGGCATTGTCCTGAGTCACGCGCACTGGGACCACCTGTTGGGGGCCTCGAGATTCCCGGACGTGCCCGTCATCGCAACGGAGGTCTACCGGAAGGTCGTCGACCGACACGCCCGAGATCTCTGCCGACAGGTTGCGCGTTGGTCGGCCGCTGAAGGACTGACCGCCTATGACGACTTCGTCCCGCCTGAACCTGACGTCGCTTTTTCGAAGCGCCTCACGCTTCGGTTCGGGGCTCTAGAGCTGACGATTATGGCCGCTCCCGGTCACGCTCCCGACCAGTGCGTGGTCTACGAGCCCGACGCCGCCCTCCTCTGGGCGGGGGATATGCTGAGCGACCTCGAGGTACCGATGGTGATGGACACCTTTGCTGCCTACCTGCGGACGCTCCGGCGCCTTTGCGCCCTGCGGATCGAGATCTTGATTCCCGGGCACGGAACACCGACCCTCGATCGAGAGGAGATATATGGACGTTTCGGTCGGGATGAGGCATACTTAGA
This sequence comes from Anaerolineae bacterium, assembly GCA_049975205.1. Taxonomy (GTDB): domain Bacteria; phylum Chloroflexota; class Anaerolineae; order B4-G1; family SLSP01; genus PWVB01. The sequence continues at coordinate 37,789 of JBNGDL010000006.1, forward strand.
AGAAGTCTACGCTTGTGTGGGAAAGGCCGTCGTAGAGGGGGCTTCTTTGGAAGAGACGGTGGCCCGTTGTGAGTGGATACCCTTTGCCCAGCCGGATAGTTACCCTCATGCCCATGCGTGGAATATCGAGCAGGCCTATCGCGAACATGGAGGTCCCACTGAAGGTCTGGTCGGCTGGGACAAGGACTGGGTGTGACAGGAGTTTGTATGGTAACGTGGGAAGACATAAAGCAGCACCGCGCCGTGACGTATCGAACGAGAGAGGACTTGCGCGTCAAGACGAAGGAAGAGGCAATCGCGCATGCCGATGACCGCGGCTTCATTATGTTTTGGCCGATCAAGAATGTGGTGATGCCCAGCTTGTGGGCCTCTGTGGCTGGTGATCGGTCCGTTCCTAACAATCACGACGACCCTGCCCACGTGACGTGGGGGTGGAAGGATTCGCTTCTCGGTAAGCGGCGCTGGTACTACGGCAAGGTCCTGCGTCGCAGGGCCACGATCATCTCGCTGGATACTGCGCCCTATTTTTACGCGCTCAGTGAGAACTTCGGCTCACCGGAGGAGGACTATCTTTATCAGTATCGCGACGGCACGATGACCGTCGAGGCCAAGATGATCTATGAAGCTCTGCTGTGGGACGGCCCTCTAAATGCGTTGGCGTTGCGTCGCGCCACATCGATGACCGACAACTCCTCAAGCTATCGCTTCAACAAGGGCTTAGACGAGCTGCAGGCTGACTTCAAGGTGATGCCGATTGGGGTGGCGGAGGCCGGAGCCTGGAACTATGCCTTTATTTACGAATGCGTGCACCGATACCATCCTGAGTTCCTTGAGCGGGCGAGGGAGATCAAGATCAGTGAGGCCCGGCGCCATCTGATGACGCTCTACCTTCGCTCGGTCGGAGCGGCGCAGGTAGGCGATGTGAATAAGGTTTTCTGGTGGCCTAAGACCGAGGTCACTCGCACCCTGGAGGCCTTGATTGATGAAGGGGCTGTGCGCTATCCGGTCGAGATCGAAGGTCGCAAGGGGGAATGGATCGTACTGCCCGAATTGGCGTAAGGGTCGGATGGAGAAATCAACGACGTTGGGATGGTAGAGGTAGCCTCCTTCTGGACTGGCGGCGGTTGTGAGGGTGTGAGATCAGACTTCTCGCGGGATATCAAGGAGTGCGAAGATGACTAAGCAGGACGAACAAGACCGGGAAGGCGAAGCCCCCCGAACCGGGTGGCCCTATCCCCCTGTGCCGAACGATGACGAACTTGGGATTCAAGTAGAAGCCGCCCCCCAGACTGATGCCACGGCTGAGAAGGCTGAGGAAGCGGCTTTCTCGCCATCTGAGAGGCGTTCTGTACGATTGGATGCCCTGTTCTGGGCTGCGGCGTTGCTCTGGAGCGGGGGTGTGCTCCTGGCAGCCAGTCTTGGCTACTTGGACTCGCTCAGCTTCCGAGCTTTCGATCTGGGTTGGAATCTCCCCTTTGGCAACGAGGCGTGGACGCTGGTTTTCCTCGGGATCGGCGTTCTGGTCGGGATAGAGATCGTGGTACGCCTCCTCGTGCCCGCTTACCGGCGCAACGTGCTCGGCTACGTCGTGCTCATGATTGTCGCTCTCTCGTTAGGGTTTGGCCGTGTCGAAGCGATGTGGCCGTCGATTCTGATTGCGGTCGGGGCGTCTCTGCTGATTCGGAGCGCTCGACGCAGGCGAGCGTAGGTCGGCTCGAGGGCTCCGAGCGCGGTGACCTTGGAGGATCTCATACGGACGGTGTCGTCACTCAAAGGAGCGGATAATGGCTGAACGGCGAAAGGTTGTGGTGGTAGGTGCGGGATTGGGTGGGATTGCTGCTGCTGGTCGTCTGGCTCGCAGTGGCTACGACGTTGTCGTGTTGGAGAAGAATGCCGGGCCCGGTGGGCGGTGCGGACAGCTGGTACAAGACGGTCACCGCTTCGACATCGGCCCTACGCTTTTCCTGATGCCGGAGATCTTCGAGGAGACCTACGCGGCCCTAGGGGAGCGGATGGAGGATCACCTCGACCTCGTCCGCATCGACCCGACGTATCGCGTCCGTTTCGGGGATGGGTATCAGCTCCAGTTGACCTCCAACCTTTACGAGATGCAGGAGCAGCTCGAGGCATGCGAGACCGGGAGCTTCGAGGCGCTGATGCGATACCTGGCTGAGGGGTATCGGAACTACCATAAGTCCATCAAGTACTTCGTTGGGCGCAACTTCTACAACATCCTTGAGTACTTCAGCCCTAAGAACTTCCCGCTTCTCTTCGAGCTCAAGGCGTTGGTCAAGCACTATGACAGCGTCGCGCGCTACTTCAAAGACCCGCACCTGCGTGCGGCCTTCACCTTCCAAGATATGTACCTGGGCCTGAGCCCCTATGAGGCTCTGGCAACCTATTCACTCCTTCAATACACGGAGATGGTCAACGGCGTTTGGTTCCCGATGGGTGGGCTTTATCGGGCTATTGAGACGCTCACATCGATTGTCGAATCGCAAGGCGTGACCTTCCGCTACAAGGCACCGGTGGCCCGTATCCTCGTGGACGGAAAGCGCACCACGGGCGTGGAGTTAGCAGATGGAGAACGCATCCCCGCTGACCTCGTTGTGGCGAATGCGGATTTACCCTACGTCTACGAGGAGCTGCTGCCGAGGGACGAGGCCGCCATTCGACGGCTCAACAACCTGAAGTACACCTGCGCGACGTTGATGTTCTACTGGGGCGTCGACAAGGTCTATTCTCAGATCGAGCACCACAATGTCTTCCTCTCGACAGACTACAAAGGCAGTTTCGACCGTATCTTTAATGAGCACGGCATGCCCGACGATATCAGTTTCTATGTCCATGCCCCAGCGCGCACCGACCCCGCTGCGGCGCCGGCTGGAGAGGATACGCTGCTGGTGCTCGTGCCGGTGGGGCATTTGAGCGATGCCGTCGAGCAAGATTGGGACGCCATGACCGAGCAGGCGCGGGCGACGGTTTTCTCCCGCTTGGCCGAGCTGGGTGTCGCCGACCTCGAAGATCACATCAAGTTCGAGGTCGTCTACACAGCACACACGTGGCAGAAGCTCTTCAACCTCGCCAAGGGCGCAGCTTTCGGGTTGAGCCACAACTTCTTTCAGGTTGGCTACCTCCGACCTCAGAACCGTCATCGCCGCTATAAGAACCTCTACTTCGTCGGCGCCAGCACCCATCCGGGAACAGGCCTGCCGATTGTCCTGTTGTCGGCAAGACTGACGACGGAGCGGATTTTGAAGGAGATAGGATCCTGACCCTGTGGCGTCGCCGACGTATGACTACATCATTGCGGGTGGAGGGTTGGCCGGGCTGAGCCTGGCCAGCCATCTGATCCGTAGCCCGCTGCGGGACCGGTCCATCCTCATTGTGGATCGCGATCCCAAGAAGCAGAACGACCGAACCTGGGGCTTCTGGGCCAACTCGCCGACGATCTTCGACGAGGTGATCTGGCGCTCCTGGCGCCGTATGCGCGTCGTGACTGAGGAGGCGCAACCACGGGTCATTCCCCTCGGCGGCTATCGCTACAACGTCATCCGCGGGTTGGACTTCTACGACGCCGTCCGGCAGCGTCTGGCCCCCTACGACAATGTCACGTTTCTGCAGGGCACGATTGAGGAGATACGGGACGGACGGGACGCGGCCTGCGTTGTCGTCGAGGGCCGGAGGTACTGTGGCAAATGGGTCTTCGACAGCCTGCCGGCGCGACCGCCTGAGGAGACCCCGTTCCAATATCTCAAGATGCACTTCCGAGGGTGGGAGGTGGCGACGCCGCGCCCGATCTTCGATCCCGACACAATGACGTTCATGGACTTCCGGACGCCTCAGGCTGGCGAGATGCGTTTCTTTTACGTCTTGCCCTTTGCGGAGGACCGGGCCTTGGTTGAGTACACGGTGTTTTCCAGGGAGGTGCTGCAGCGCCAGGACTACGAGGAGGCTCTGAGAGCTTATCTCGCCGATGTGCTCGGCGTCGAGACTTACGCCGTCGTCAGTGAGGAGCGGGGCTCGGTGCCTATCACGGACGATCCGCTGCCCCGCATCCTAGGGCGCAGAATCCTGGCGATTGGCGCCCGGGCGGGGCGCATCAAGCCCTCCACCGGCTATGCCTTCATGCGAGTCCAGAAAGACAGCGAGGAGGTCCTCGATTCGTTGCTGCTCTATGGCCATCCCTTTGAGATCCCAGACGATCCCGACCTCTACGACATACTTGATGCTGTGTTGCTCAAGGTCATCGCCCAGCACGGGGAGCACCTCAAAGTCGCCTTCGGTGCCATGTTTGACCGCAACCCCATCCATCACATCCTCCGATTTCTAGATGAGAGTTCAAGCCCTTGGGAGAACTTGATGCTCGTGGCCTCCATGCCGCCTCAGATCTTCCTCAAGGCCTTCCTCCAGGTCGCGACCTCTGAGAACCTCTTTGACATCGTCAAAGGATAACTTTGGTTCTCTCAAAGATAGCTTGACAATCGGTGACAGCGCCCTATAATCTAGGCTAAGTAGGAAGGACGGCAGCCGCCACGGAGTGGTTGCCTCATACTCTCACAGGAGATACGTAGGCGATGTTGTTCCAGATTCAGCGGTCCAATCAGAATCAGAATAATAACCCCTGCGTGCGCCTGTGGGAGGATCTAGCTTAGCACAAGACAGATTTCGGCAAGAACCCAAGCAAGATCCAAACCACGGGCGCACGCAGCCCGTGGTTTTTTGCATCCACACCAAGCCACGGGCCAGCGTGATAAGCCTGTGGCTTTTTGTTTGGCCAACCTGGGTCGGGGCGATCAGACTCGGGTACAACCAAGGGAGGTGTGGGATGGTCCGGCGAACGCATATGTGTGGAGAGTTGAGATCGGCCGACGCGGGGCGCGCGGTGACCTTGCAGGGCTGGGTGCGCGCCCATCGCGATCATGGTCGGCTAGTCTTCCTGGATCTGTGGGACCGCGAGGGAACGACTCAAGTCGTGGCCGATCCGAGGGTCTCACAGACGGCCTATAAGGTGGCGCGGGAGTTGCGCGACGAAGATGTCGTGACGGTGCGTGGCACCGTGCGGGAGCGTCCCTCAGGCACGGAGAATCCTGCCCTGGCGACAGGCCGGGTTGAGGTGGCGGCGGAGGAGATCGAGGTCCTGAACGGAGCGCGGCCCCTGCCATTCCCCGTCGAGGACGCGCCAAAGGTTGATGAGGCGCTCCGGCTGCGATACCGGTATCTAGATCTGCGTCGCGATGCGCTCCAGGGCAATCTACGCCTCCGCCACCAGGTCGTGAAGCAGATGCGGGACTATCTGGACAGTGAGGGCTTCCTCGAGGTCGAGACGCCCCTCTTGACTCGAAGCACGCCGGAGGGCGCGCGTGACTATTTGGTACCGAGTCGGGTCCATCCTGGCGAGTTCTACGCCCTTCCGCAGTCTCCCCAACAGATGAAGCAGTTGCTGATGGTGGCGGGCGTCGACCGATACTTCCAGGTGGCACGCTGCTTTCGGGATGAGGACCTGCGCGCCGATCGTCAGCCTGAGTTCACGCAGCTGGACCTGGAGATGAGTTTTGTGAAACAGGAGGACATTCTCAGCCTGGTGGAACAGATGGTTGTGGCCGTGGTTCACGCCGTTCAGCCCGGTAGGCCGGTGGAGACTCCCTTTCCGCGCCTGACCTACGACGAGGCGATGGCGCGCTACGGCACGGACAAGCCTGATCTCCGGTTTGGATTGGCCTTCGTTGACTGTACGGAGCTCCTTGGGGCCAGCCGCGTGCGCATTTTCCGCGATGCCGTCGCCGGCGAAGGCGTTGTCCGGGGGTTCCGTGTTCCGAATGGTGCCGCACTCACCGATGCCGAGCTGGAGAGCCTCCAGTCGCTCAGTCAGGAGTTCGGCGCTGAGGGCGTGATCTGGTTCCGCGTGACCTCCTCGGGCGCTGAGGCGCCCATCGCCAACCACCTCTCGCACGATGAGCGCCGGTGCCTCGTTCGCAGCTTTGACGCGGTGCCGGGCGATCTGCTCCTGGCGATTGCCGGGCCGCTCGGGGTGGTGAACTCGGCTCTGGAGGGTCTTCGCCGGGAGATGGCGACGAGGCTACATCTTGTCGACTCAGACCGGCTGAGCTTCGCGTGGGTTGTCGACTTCCCCTTGCTCAAGTGGGATGCCGAGGGGGAGCGCTGGGACGCCGAGCACCACCCTTTTACGAGGCCCAAGCCAGCGGATCTCCCGCTCCTGGACTCAGATCCTGGCGCTGTGCGCGCCGGCTGTTATGACCTTGTGTGCAACGGTTGGGAGCTTGGGTCGGGCTCGATGAGGATTCACGAGCGCGCGCTACAGGAGCAGGTGTTGCGCCTGCTCGGCTACACGTCGGAGGCAGCCGAGGCTAGCTTCGGACATCTGATGGAGGCCTTCGAGCACGGGGCGCCGCCCCACGGAGGCCTTGCGCTGGGTATAGATCGCCTGGTTGCGATCCTGGCTGGGACAGATACCATACGAGATGTGATCGCCTTCCCCAAGACGCGCCAAGCGGCAGACCTTATGATGCGCGCCCCGGCTCCGGTCTCTGATTTGCAGATGGAGGAGGTTCATCTTCGGGTGGCGACCCCGAGGCGGAGCAACGTGCCTGCGGGGGCAGAGTGTTAGCATTGGTGCGAGGTCGCCTGGATGGGCGTTTGATGCGTAGAAAGGGTGATAGAAGATGACGTCAGAAGAAACGAAAGATACCATACGCCTGATGGATCAAGAACAGGTGCGCCACATCGCTTTTCTGATCCGCCTGGGCCTGTCGGAAGAGGAGGTCGAGAAGTTCAGCGACCAGCTGAGCACCATCGTCGACTACTTCAACCGTCTGGCTGAGGTCGACGTGGACGATGTGCCGCCATATCGTCACCGACCCATAACCCGGGACGAGTTGCGGGAGGACGTTGCGCAGCCCACGATGGAGCGGGAGGATCTTCTCGCGAACGCGCCCCAGCATCAGGACGGCTACATCCGGGTGCCGGTCGTCTTGGATGTACCGGACGAGGGCTGAGGAGGCGACCATGAAACTGCACACATTGACGATTCGGGAGGCCCACGCTCTGCTCCGTCAGGGAGAGATGACGTCGGTGGCGCTGACTGAGTCCGTGCTGGACCGCATTCACGAGGTCGATCCATCGGTCCGGGCCTACGTGACGGTCTGCGAGGACGTAGCGATGGCGCAGGCTGCGGAGGCCGATGCGCGGTTGCGCGAGGGCGCGGATGTCACACCCCTCACGGGAATTCCTTACGGGGTGAAGGACTGCCTGTCTACGACGGGCGTGCGCACGACGTGCTCTTCGCGCATCCTGGAGGACTATGTGCCCCGGTATGATGCCACGGCCATCGCGCGGCTCCGGGCTGCCGGGGCTGTCTTGGTCGGTAAGCAGAACATGGATGAGTTCGGGATGGGCTCGTCTTGTGAGAACTCGGCCTTCTTCAACACGCATAACCCCTGGGACCTTGATCGCGTGCCCGGCGGGTCCAGTGGTGGGTCGGCAGCAGCCGTGGCTGCCGATATGGGCCTCTTCGCCTTGGGGGAGGACACAGGAGGCTCCGTGCGCATGCCCGCGGGCTTTTGTGGCGTGACCGGTCTCAAGCCAACCTACGGACGCGTCTCCCGCTATGGCCTTATCGCGCTCGCCTCGTCGTTTGACAGCATCGGGCCGCTGACTCACGATGCTTGGGATGCCGCTCTGGTGTTGCGGACTATCGCCGGTCACGATCCTAGGGACAGTACGTCCCTCAACGCCCCGGTTCCCGACTACACCGAGGGGTGGCAAGGGGATCTCAGGGGCATCAAGCTTGGGGTGCCAAGAGAGTACTTCGCTCGCGGGATGGATGCGGGGGTCGAGGGCGCCGTCCAAGATGCATTAAGCCATCTCACGGATCTTGGTGCGGAGATTCTGGAGGTCTCGCTCCCCCACACGGACTATGCTATCCCCATCTATTACTTGATTCTCACCGCCGAGGCCAGCTCCAACCTGGCCCGCTTCGACGGCATTCGGTTTGGCGTCTCCTATCCGCCTGAGGGTCATCCTGAGGCAGGCGACGTTCTCGAGCGATACCTGCAGACCCGTGAGGTGGGCTTCGGCGACGAGGTTAAGCGGCGGATCATGCTGGGAACCTTTGCGCTTTCCGCCGGCTACTACGACGCCTACTACCTGCGCGCGCAGCGGGTGCGGACGTTGCTCAGGGATGACTTCGCGCGCGCCTTCGAGCAGGTCGACGCGCTGATCGCACCTGTCTCACCAACCACAGCTTTCGGAATTGGGGAGAGGATCGCTAATCCGTTGCAGATGTACCTGTCGGATATTCACGTCGTCGCGGCTAATCCTGGGGGCGTCTGTTCCCTGGCTGTCCCCTGCGGCTTCTCCGACGGGTTGCCGGTAGGAATGCAGATCATCGGGCCGCCCCTAGGGGAGCCCATGGTCCTGCGGGTGGGCGGCGCCTACCAGGCGACGACAGATTGGCACCGCGCAAGGCCGGCGATAGGGAAAAGGGATAAGGAAGAAGGGCCAAGGGCTAAGGGATAGGGCGGCGGTGAGCCGTGGCAGGCTGCGATCGGCGGATCCTGTGCCGCTTGTCTCGACGCTAAATGCTAGGATTGGAGTGATATGGATTCTGCTACGTACGAACCTGTGATCGGTATGGAGATCCATGCGGAGCTACGCACGAGCTCCAAGATGTTCTGCGGCTGTCCCGTGGTGGACACGACCAAGGCTGAGCCGAACACGGCGATCTGTCCGGTCTGCACCGGTCTGCCCGGTGCGATGCCGGTTGTCAACAAACACGCGGTCGAGCAGGCGATGATGGTGGGGCTGGCGCTCAACTGCGACATCAACCCCTTCACGAGCTTCGCGCGGAAGAACTATTTCTATCCTGACCTGCCCAAGGGGTACCAGATATCGCAATTCGACCACCCGCTGGCGACCGATGGGTGGCTCGAGGTAGAGACCGACGAGGAGGGCACAGTGCGTATTGGCATTCGCCGCGCCCATATGGAGGAGGACACGGCGAAGAGCTATCATGTTCCGGCTGATGCGCCTGGCGTCGACGCCTATACCCTGATCGACTTCAACCGCTCCGGTGTTCCTTTGCTCGAGATCGTCTCCGAGCCCGACATGCACTCGATTGCCGCGGCGTACGCTTACGCGACGAAGATTCGGGCTTTGCTTCGCTATCTTGGCGTCAACTCCGGTGATATGGAGAAGGGCGTCCTGCGGTTCGAGGCCAACGTTTCGGTGCGACTTCGGGGGGTGCAGACGCTGGGGACGAGAACGGAGATCAAGAATCTGAACAGCTTCCGCGCCCTCACACGCGCCATCGAGTACGAGATTGTGCGCCAGGTCCGGGCTCTCGAGGCCGGCGAGGCTATCGTCCAAGAGACCCTGGGATGGGATGAGGCCCGGGGCGCGACCTACTCACAGCGCACCAAGGAGTACGCCCACGACTATCGCTATTTCCCGGAGCCCGATCTCCCACCCCTTGCCGTCGATCGCGCGTGGGTGATCCGGGTGCGCGAGTTGCTGCCAGAGCTTCCTGATGCTAAGTACAAGCGCTTCGCAGAGGTCTACGGCCTTCCGGGGAACGATGCGCGCATCCTGGTCGAGGAACGGGCGCTTGCGGACTACTTCGAGCGCACCGCTGAGGCCTATCAAGGAGATCCCACGACTGTGAGCAAGTGGGTCGTCGGCGAGCTAGCCTACCTGATGAACCGGGCGGGTGTCGACATCGACGAGGTCCGGGTCGAGCCGGAGGCCCTCGCTAAACTCCTGACGCTAGTGGATGCCGGCACGATCAACCAGACCAGTGCCAAGGATGTACTCGAGGTTATGTTTGAGACCGGCAGGGATCCCCAGCCCATCGTGGCGGAGAAAGGTCTCGTCCAGATCTCCGATGAGGAGGCGCTCGCCCGCGTCGTCGTCGACGTCCTGACGGAAAATCCCGACCAGGTCGAGGCCTATCGTGAGGGCAAGACGTCGCTCCTGCAGTGGTTCATGGGCCAAGTGATGCGCAAGACTCGCGGTCGCGCCCAGCCCCAGACGGTGTTGGCGCTCTTGCGCGAGAAGCTGGACGAGAGCTAGTCCACGCCGTTGTTCTTTTCCCCCTCAGGGGGAAATACAAAGGGGGGCTCCGCGCTAGAATCCTACGGTACTTTCCACCAGGGCCTTGGCTTAACCTTCTTCTTTCTTCTTCCGCCTGAGCAGCACGATCAGGAGCACCACGACGACACCCGCAATGACCCCCGGGAGCCACGGGGGCATCATCGGGATCTCCTCCGGCAGCTGCTTCGGCGGGACCTTGGCCTGAGACCAGTCTACCCCACCGGACCGGGCGCCCGTGGTGTCGACGTCGGTGAAATCGGCGCCGGTCACGTCGATCCGCTTCAGGGTCGCGGCGGTTAGGTCTGCGTTGGTGAAGTCCGTATCGCGGAAGTTGCTGCCTAGGACCTTGACTGCGGTCAGGTTGGCGTTCTTCGCGGCGGCACCTTCCAGATTGGTGCCCATCAGCTTCGCGTCGGTGAGGTCGGTGTTGGATAGGTCGGTGCCCGCCATGTTGGCCCCAAGTATTTTGACCGCTGCCAGCTGCGCGTTGCGCAGAATGGCCTTGGCCAGGTTCACGCCCATGAACTTCGCACCGCTGAGATTGGCATTGGAGAAGTCCGCCTCAGCGGCGTCCGCGCCGGCGAAGATCCCGCCACTGATGTCCGCGTTTGCGAGATTGACCTTCTGCATCTTGAGGCCGGCGAACCTCGTCCCGGCCAAGGCCATGCCGCTCATATCGGCGCCCGATATATCGCGCTCTGTCGCCATCTGCTGCAAGATCTCAGCTTTCGTCTTCGGCGCAGCGGGTTCCTCGATTTCGGGGTTGGTCTCAGTGGGGGTCACTTCTGCCTTTGTCACTTCCTCGGTCATCTTTATCTCCCTCCATTGCTAGGCTACGCATTTTCCGTCATTGGGCCAGAACCGATCGAGATCTGGCCTTTGTCATGCCTGCTCAGATGTCGTCCGATGTTGGCCCGCGCCAATGTCGGGCGACAGCAGACGTCTTCTCATCTCTATACTACGTTTGCCGACAGGGAAGGTTGCGACGACCTTACCAGACGTGCTCCGGCCCGGGTTCGGTCTCCACGATCTCCTCGACCTGCCCCGAAATCCTGTAGCGACGGATGGCCCGGATCCTGAGTCGGTAGTCGTTCTCCCCCGCCCAGGCTGCCAGGTCCCGCAATTCGGCGAGTCCTTGCTGCATCGCGGGTCCCCACTGATGCCCAAAGCGGTAGGTGAAGAAGCCAGGGTTCTCCTCGCCGACGTAGTGCAAGATTGGGTCGAGCGCTGTGATCAACGCCTCCGGTGAGGGTTCTTCATCCAGCTGTTGCAGGGCCATGGCAGGCAGGCCCAAGTCCTTGATGAAGATGTGCAGGATCCAGGGACGGTAGAAGAGCTTGCACAGACCGTCCGCGTGGTCGATCTGGCGTTTCTCGGGGATAGGGACTTCGTTCCCTGACCGATCCAAGGCCGTGACCGTGAGCTGGAAGTGCTCCTCCGCAATCTCCGGGTGCTGTGACCGGTAGGCTTCCGGAATGAGGGCTTTCACCTCAGCCAGGATCTCGTTTGCGGCCTCCTGGAGCCGCTCCCGGCGTTGATCGGCGGATCCGATCTGGACCGGGGGTAGCACTTCGCCGACATTCATCACGAGCTCAGGGCGCTTCAGCTTGAAGACCTTGTCGAGCGCACCCTCCACGCCACCGAAGCCGATGGGCAGGATCGGCGCGTTGGCGTGGTAGCTCAGCCAAGCGACGCCGCGCTTTGCCTCCATCGCGCCGGGATCCCAGACGCCGCCCTCCGGGAAGATGCCCAGGATGCCGCCTTGGCCGAGGAGATCCAGTGCCTGCCTCATAGCTTTGCGATCGAAGTTCCCCCGGTTGACGGGGATGAAGTCATAGATACGGGTGATCATCTCCATCCACCGCGGCGGCGCGATATCCCCGGCTCCCAGCATCTCGATCTGCCACGGGGCGTAGACGATCATCAGCACAGCTTCCATCGTTGCGACGTGGTTGCCCACAACCAGGAGGGGCCCGTGCTCCGGGAAGTGATCGAGTCCCCTCAGTTCCGTCCGCGTGAGCAGCGGCATAAGGATGCGGCCCAGGCCTCGCAACAACCCGCGCGCTAACCGCCGGCGGGGATACTCGATAGCCGCATATCGGGGAGCGTCGTCGTCTCTAGCCATCGACCGACTCCTTGGTTGAGCTATCCTCTCCCTGTGCTATCATTCCTGCGTTCGTGCGAACCAACCTCAAGCTATCACAAGTTCGCTGTGGGTCAATGCGTACAGCTGATATCCCGCGGATGACCAGATAGCGTGAGGGTCCTAAGTCGGGGCAGGATCCAGCCGTACGGAAAGGAACACTGATGAGTCGGGAGATCCGTTGGTATGACTATATCACGATCAACGCTTACTGGTTTGCCCTGACCACGAGATCTCAGGTGCTCACTCCCCTGATCGTCCCTCTCCTTGTCCAACAGTTTGTGGGCGAGTCGGTCAAGGGGGCCTACGTGGGCCGGATTCGCCTCTGGGCTCTGATGGTCGCGCTGCTGATGCAGGCGCTGATGGGACTGCTCTCCGATCGGAGTACCCTGCGTTGGGGCCGGCGTCGCCCCTTCATTGCCCTGGGGACGCTGGGGGAGCTGGTCATTTTCGCCGCCATCGGGGCCATCGCAGACCTGGAGGGCATGATCGGCTACTGGGTTCTCTTCGGTCTCTATATCCTCTCGATGGTCTCTTCGAATACAGCGCATGCCGCCACGCAGGGCCTCATTCCGGATCTCGTGCCCGAGGATCAGCGCGGGCGGTTCTCGGGCGTCAAAGCGCTGCTGGAGCTGCCTGTGCCGTTGGTCTTCACCTCCTTTGTCGTGGCCAATATGGTCGCTGCTGGGAACCTGTGGGGCGCGCTCCTGGCTGTGGGCGCCGTCCTCGTGGTCTGTGCAACCCTGACGATGGCTGTGCCAGAAGAGCCGCTTGAGCGCCCGACGGAGCCCCTCGACTGGAAACCGATGCTCCGGCTCTTGGTCATGACCGCGGCCTTCACCGTGATCATCCTGGGGGCCGGGGCAGGCACCTCGGCTGTGATGAGGACGCTCGCCAACGTGTCCGCGAGCTGGATCTTGCCACTGACCGTTATGGCCGGCATCGTGGGGATGGTCATCGCGGTGCTGGTAGGGGTGTGGGCCAGCGTCGCTATCAGCCTGGGCGACGAGGTGGTCGCGCACAGGTCCTTCACCTGGTGGGTCGTTACGCGACTCACCTTCCTAGTTGCCTCGACCAATCTGGCTGGCTTTATGCTCTACTTCCTGCAGGAGCGCTTCGCCGACCTTTCGGGGGAGCAAGCGGCAGGGCCCGCTGCCAGAGTGATGATGTTTGTCGGCATCTTTGTGATGGTCACGGCGGTCCCAAGCGGGTGGCTGGCGGATCGTTTCGGCAAGCGACCGTTGGTTGCCGTCAGCGGCTTGGTTGCTGCGGGTGGCACTTTCCTGATCCTCCTGGTACCCACCTTGCCTGTGCTCTATGCGGGTGGCAGCCTCATCGGCGCCGCGATCGGCCTCTTCTATTCCGCGAATTGGGCGCTGGGCACGGAGATCGTGCCTCAATCGCGCGCGGGTCACTTCCTTGGCATCTCAAATCTGGCGGGGGCGGGCTCTGGGGCGATTGGCGCCTACATTGGTGGCCCCATCGCCGATGCCCACGGCTACGTTCTGCTGTTCACCATTTACGGGGTGATGTTTCTTCTCTCGATCCTCGCGCTGATGGGGGTCAAGGAGGAGAGAGCCCGACCCGTCGCGCTGGCGCCCGGCGTCGGATGAGGAGCGGGCGAGCTCTGCCGCGGCAACGCTGCCACGGACTGAACCGCGCCGCCGCTTCCAGACGTGGCGTGAGGAGACTCCCATGTACATAAGAAGTGGTCTGCTCTACCTATTCGTGCTCGCACTGCTGTTCGGTTGCAGTAATGGGGCGAGGGCGGGGCCGCTGGATGCAGCATCACAGGCTGCCTGGCTCGGGCGGGGCGTGAACCTTGGGAACGCGCTCGAGGCACCTAAAGAGGGCGAATGGGGAATGGTGCTCGAGCGCGCCTTCTTCGAGCTCATCAAGGAGGCCGGTTTCGACACGGTTCGGGTGCCCATTCGCTGGTCGGCCCACGCAGCGGATGCCGCTCCGTACACCATTGATCCAGCCTTCTTCGAGCGCGTGGACTGGGTCATCGCCCAAGCGCTGAAGCAGGACCTCAACGTCGTCATCAATATGCACCACTATGATGAGATCTTCCAGTCGCCGAAGGATCACGAGGACCGCTTCATCGCGATGTGGGAGCAGATCGCGACCCGCTATGCGGATCAGCCGAGCGCCGTCTACTTCGAGCTCCTCAACGAGCCGCACGACAAGCTGGATGCACGAGCCTGGAACGCGCTCCTCGCCAAGGCCATCGAGACGGTGCGCCAGATCGATGACGACCACACCCTGATCGTGGGAGGCCCTGACTGGAACAGCATCACCGGGCTGAGATACCTGGAGCTCCCGGCGGATTCCGAGAACATCATCGCCACCTATCACTACTACGAGCCCTTTCTCTTTACACACCAGGGGGCAGAATGGGTCGGGCCGGAGATCGGCACGACCGGCGTGACGTGGCCCGGCCCGCCGGAGGTGAAGATCACGCCGGTCCCCGCGGCCCAGGAGGTCGACTGGGTGCGGATGTGGTTTGCCCGTTACAACGACGACGCCAGCAGCGCCAATCCTGCCAGTCCCGATGAGATCGAGCGGGCATTCGATCAGGCCGTAGCCTGGCGCGACAGAACCGGTGTGCCGCTCTGGCTGGGCGAGTTCGGCGCGTACAGCACGGCCGACATGGCGTCGCGCGTTCGCTGGACCAGCACCGTCCGCCAAGCCGCGGAGGATCGCGGGATCTCCTGGGCCTACTGGGAGTTCGGCGCCGGCTTTGGCGTCTACGACCGGGAGGCTGCTGCGTGGCGGACGCCGTTGCTTCAGGCCCTAGTCCCCGACGGTGAGGAATGATATCTTACCTTTTTATGAGATCACGGTATCCTTTGGGCGCTGGGCTCCACACTCACGCATAGTGTCGATGGTGTACGACGTAGCCGCTGAGCTGGACGGGCTCGTGGATAGGACTCTCGTTGATGGAGAGGGCGAGATCATCAGGAGTCCGTCACCGCCTCAGTTCATGTTGGGAGGAGATGGATGACCTCAAAGCACGATTGGGAACACGACCTCGCCCCTGAAGCTTTGCCGGATGACCCCCGCCGTATCTCACGACGGCGTTTCTTGGAGATAGCCACCGCCGCTGCCGCGGGTATGGTCATTGCGAGCTGCACGCCTGGGCGCACGCCGATGCCTGGGGCCGAGGCGGCGCCGACGGATGGGCTGCCTTCGGCGACGTCAGTCCCCACCGGTGTGGCAACAGCGACGGAAGCCCCACCGACTTCGACCCCGGCTGCCACCTCGACGAGCGCGGCTGAGGCCGCCGCGGCGACGGCGGCAGAGCCAACGGTGGGAGCGACCGCAACCGTCGAGGCTGCGACCGCTGAGCCGGCGGCAACGGCTACCCCCGCGGGGCTCGCCAACCGGGTCGCCATAGGGAAAGCAGGCAGCTATGACCCTCAGTTGATCTACATTACATTGCGCGATATGCTCGACGACATCGGCGGCCTGGGCGACATCGTGCGTCCCGGCGATCGGGTTGCGCTCAAGACAAACTTGACCGGCGGGCTAGGAAATCAAGGGCCGGCGGGTTTGACGGCGATGGAATCCTTCGTGACCCATCCCGAGGTGGTTCGGGCCCTGGGCAAACTCGTCCTGGATGCGGGCGCCGCACAGCTTTTCATCGTCGAGGCCGTCTATCAGTGGGGATCGTACACAGAATGGGGCTATGAGGAGGTCGCCAGGGACATCGGTGCCACGCTCATCGATCTCAATAGCCCGGAGCCCTACGGGGACTTCGTGAACGTGTCGGTTCCCGGTGGTGGCAGCGGACTCTACGAGACGTACATCTTCAATCCGCTTCTGACCGAGTTGGATGCCTTTATGTCCGTGGCGAAGATGAAGTGTCACTGGACGGCTGGCGTCACCCACTCGCTTAAGAACCTCATTGGACTTGTCCCCGCGCAGTTTTACCATCTCAGAGCACAGGATAATAACCGCTCCGAATTCCACGGTCCCTCCGATGAGACGGCGGGGCATCGCGTGCCTCGCATCATCGTGGATCTCAATCTGGCACACCCCATCGATCTGGCCGTGATCGACGGCGTGATGACGACCGAAGGTGGTGAGGGACCTTGGCTCCCGACCTTCGGCCCCATTGCGCCGGGGGTGCTCTTCGCCGGAAAGGATTCGGTCGCGACGGATGCCGTTGCCACGGCAGCGCAAGGCTTCGATCCGACGGCGCCTGGGATGAAGGTGCCGTTTGTCCGGAGTGATAACTATCTCAATCTCGCGGCGGCAGCAGGATTGGGCACCAACCGCTTGAGCGAGATCCACACGGTGGGTGCGGCTCTTGAAGAGGTGCAGACCCCGTTCAAGCCTTGCGTTGTAGGTGGATAGACGATTTACTTTGATCATCCGCCGTCTCCTGCGTATAGGTGTGCGCGCGCGAATGCTTGCGTTCCCAAGCCATGCTGTGTATAATGGATTTGTCCAAATGTGAAGGTTCACAATTCCAGGGAGCCTTGCCCACCCATGCCCAATTCTCACACGCGGCAAGCGACGCTGCGCGATGTGGCCGATCTGGCCGGTGTCTCCTACCAGACAGTCTGGCGGGTGGTCAATCAACATCCCCATGTGGCCAGTGAGACACGCGAGCGTGTCTTGCAGGTCGTAAAAGAGCTGGACTACCGACCGCATCGGGCCGCACAGGTACTCACCACAGGCCGGTCCTATATCCTCCAACTGATTATCTTCGAATATGCCTACGGCGATCCTTTCTCTTCCGTCCTCCACTGGGCGCGGGAGCTCGGCTATGCGGTGGTCGTGACGGAGTTGGAGGATCCTGCAGACGAGGACTCAGTGCGGGAAGCGCTGGGCGAGATGTCGCAGATGATTGACGGAATCCTGATGGTGATGCCCTACTCGCTCGTGTCCTACGAGGCCTTGAGAGATCTATGTCATGATCGGCCGTTTGTCGTTGCCGGCACGGAGCTGGGCTCGAAGATGCCCTCGGTGGTCTTCGATCAGTGGACAGGGATGCGTCAGGTGGTCGAGCATTTGATCGCACAGGGCCATCGAGAGATCGCAGAGATCAGTGGGCCGCTGGAGAATCTTGATGCACAAGCGCGGCACAAGGCATTCGAGGTCTATCTGGGCAATCACGGTCTGGTGCCTGGCCCGCAGGCGAGTGGGGATTTCGAGGTTGGTAGCGGCTACACTGCTGCCAGACGTTTCCTTGATACAGGGAAACCCTTTACAGCTGTGGTTGTCGGCAACGATCTCATGGCGTTGGGGGCTATCCGAGCTTTCCGAGAGAGTGGGCTCCGGGTCCCAGAGGATGTGTCCGTGACTGGATACGACGACATCGTGGAAGCTGCCTACTTCGATCCCCCCCTCACCACCATCCGTCAGGATTTTGAGTTGTTGGGTCGGGAGAGTGTGGAGTACCTTGTCGCGTTGATTGAGGACCATACGATTCCTATCCAGCAGCGCGTGCTCTATCCAGAGCTTGTCGTGAGACAGAGCGTTCATCGTCTGTCGCGCGACCGCGAGTAGAATGTCATTCCGGTCCTTTCCTTGATCGCGCCCCTCATCGTCGCCCTGGTTGTCCTCTATGCTTTCGTCTATCTCCCTATCTCTTTCGCTCTGGTGGCTTCTAGGGCGTGATGTTGTCGGTCGCCGGGTCCGACCGTAAGTACCTCCTGGGTGTGGGCAACTTCTGTCCGAGGCCATCCTAGCCAATGATTATGCGATGATCCAAGGCATCGTTTTCTTCCTGATCGTGGCAATTGCCTTGGCAACCTTCATTCTAGACCTATCCTATCCCCTACTAGACCCTCGCGTTGCCTATTGTCGAGTCAGCGCTCTGGTAACCTACGACTGAGAGGAGAGAACCATGACAGCAGTGACAGCACCTAACGAGGCGCAGGTACTCTTCGCCAGCGCCAATGCTTCGGCACACTTTGCGCTGGCATGCCTGGAGCCAGCAGCCCACGGCCTACGGGCCACGTCAACCTTCGTGGACCTCGACGGCACCGTGATGCACTGGCACGACTTTGGAGACCTGGAGGGGCCTGGCTGGGCGGCAAACGCTATGGGTGGGGCTCACCTGCTCTACCGCTGGGGATGCTACGTGCAGGACTCGTCCATCATGGACCGCGCCCTGCAGCTGGCTAACCACGTCCTCTTGGATGGCTTCATTCGAGAAGATGGCGCTATCTGGCCCTACTGGGACTTAGCCGCGGGACATTTTTGTCTCAACTACGCACACACGAACGATTGGCTCTGTCCGGGGTCTTTGGCCAAGGTGGGTGTTCAGATGCTGGACTTGGCGGATTCGCTTGAAAGAGATTCCCCGGATGAGGCCGGCGTGGCCCACCCGGCGCTTGTTACCAGGCTCAGGGAGACCGCAGAGGGGCTTGCCGATTGGCTGGCGGACCGTGTGGCGGCGCTGCCTAATGGGTGGGTGCCTCGTCGGATCACGGAGGAGGGCGAGCCCTACGCGTTCACACCCGAGGGCGACGATGACCCGGTCTTTGATCATAGCGCCGACGGTCTCTACCTGTTAGCGCTGTGGATCCGACTGGGGCGCGAGGCGCTAGCCGTGCCCCTGGGGGATGCCTTTGTCAATGCCGGTGGCTTTTGGGGCAGCCTCAACCACGACACCTACGATGACTACGAGAACGTGGCCTACGCCGTGGCTTTCCGCGTGCTACGGGAAGGGGCAGCGGCTTTCTTCCGCCCCGCATGGCGCGACTTCGCCTACGAGGTGGCGCTGCCCGCCATGGACGCATTTCGTATGGACGAGAACCGGCACGGCGTGGTCACCCAAGGGCTCTTCTGGATGGAGCGGAGCTGGGACACCGCTTATCTGTGGGAGAATGCCGAGGTCGCCCAAGCCTATCTCGAGGCGTGGCAGGAACGCGACGATGAGGACTATCTCGACACGGCATTGGCGACGCTCACGGCGATCGCGCACCACCACACGGGGGAGTTGGGCTTCCTCACCGAGGGCATCGACTGGAACAACCACGTCAGCCAGCGCCACCACGTCAATCTCGCCTACTACGGCGCCATTCGCTATACCGAGCCCCTGCTCAACAACCTGCAGGTGGTCGGGCCGACCCTGACCATCCTGCAGAGCCTCGGCGTCGCGCCACCTGCTGACATTTCCCTCCCTGCAAGCCTCACCAGCTTGGCGGATCTGACGCCGGTATCCGCGGGCGCTGAGGCGCTCCAATCGGAGGGGATGCGATACCTGCTGCGGCTCTACCATCCGGCCATCGCGACCGACGAGGGCGTGGAGGCTGCCCTAGACTTTGCTCAGGAAGCCGGCATCGACGGTGTGCTTCTCTTCGAGGCAAGCTTCGACACCGACCCGGCGCTCTTGACGCTAGATGTGCTCGAAAGGCGATTTGCCCGGCTTAAGGATATCGTTCCGCGCTTTCGGGATGCGGGCCTGCAGGTCCACATCAACGTTATGATCACGATGGGGCATTCGGACGCCGGTGGCGGGCAGCCGGAGGCCTTCGACTTCCAGTTCCTGGTCGATGCTGAGGGTCACGTCTCGCGCTGCACAGCCTGTCCCCTGGATCCTAAGTTCCTTGATTACGTCGAGCAGATCTACACATGGGCCGGGGAATGTGGCGCTGACGCCGTCTGGGTCGACGACGACGTGCGCTTCCTTTGGCACGACGTCCCCGCGATGACGTGCTTCTGCCCGCTCCACTTAGCCGAGATGGAAAATCGGACTGGGCAGGCCTGGACCCGTGAGGCGTTAGCCGCGGCCCTTGCAGAGGACACGGGCGATACATCGTTACGCCGGGCCTGGCTTGACCTGCAGGCCTCGGCGATGGTTGATTTGACGGCTCGTATCGAGGGGGCGGTTCACGGCACCGACAAGGCCGATGATTCGACAAGCGGGCAGGCTATGGGCCTGATGAGCGTCGGCACCTCCGTGCACAATGCCGAAGGGCGACGCACCGACCAACTGCTTCGCGTCCTTTCTGGTGCCGACCAAAGGCTGATGCTACGCCCTGGCTCGGGCTTCTGGCATGATTGGGAGCCTGGCAATGTCCTGGTCAAGACAGAGGACGTGGCTCGGCAGGTGGCCTACCTTGGCGAGGATGTGCGGGTGGTTGCCGAGATCGAGAACCACCCCTATTCTCCCTATCAGAAATCACACCGTCTGTTGGCGCTGGAGTGTGCGCTGAACATCCTGGCGGGGACTCACGATCTGAGCTTGAACCTCTTCAGCAGTACGATGCCTTTCCGCCCTGGGGATTACGGGTATGCGGCCTTCTTGCGCGATCAGCGTCCGTTCTTGGATGCGCTAAGACAAGCCGCCGCCGGCAAGCGCCGCGTGGGTGTCGGCATCGAGGCCCGCGAGGATGTCCCGCTCCGGATGCCGCTTTCGGGCCGTCCTCTCACGGCGTGGGTCGAGCCGCGCCCCTGGGAGATTGCGCTCTCGCGGTTTGGGATCCCCGTCGGCAAACTCTATGACGCACCCCACCTTCTGGCGGGCGACGTCGTCTACACCGACCGCTACGCCCTTGGGAGCGCCTTCCAGGATGGCGCCGTGCTGACGCCTCGGGCCGTGGAAGGGCTGCTGGCGCAGGGCTTCGCCAACACTTTAGGGATCCGCGAGGTTCGTGAGGCCCCGCCGGATGTGAACGAGGTACTGACCCGCGATCCGCGCAATGGGGACAGCGCCGGTGTTTGCCTGCAGGTCCGTCACTACGCGTCGCTGCTTGGGCCTCACACCTACGTCTTTGAGGCCGGCGCCGACTTCACACCGCTGTCAGAGTGGGTAGACCTTCAGGGTAGGCCGCAAGGCCCGGCTACGACAGCGCTGACGCTGGCAGATGGCACGCGCGTTGGCCTGCTGCCCTTTGAGATCACCACAGTGATGCCACCGCTACTGCAGCCTGCGCGGCGGGAGCAGTGGGCGGCCCTGCTGGAGTGGGTCACGGGTGAACCGCTGCCGGTCCGCGTCGTTGAGGGCGTGAACGTCGTGCCGCAGTTGCTCGTCTCCCGCGGTCGGGATGAGTGGGTATTGGCCTTGGCGAACCTCTCCGCCGACAACGTGGTGGCCCGCCTACGTGCTCCCTTCCTGGAGATGTCTCGTGTCGTCGAGCGCCTGGCCTCGGGAGGTGACTGGATCTTATCTGAGGACGCGCTGGAGGTGTCCGTCGGGGCCTGGTCCCTCTCGGTCCTGCGGGCGCGCGCGTAGCGCGAGCTTTGCCCAACTCGAGGCCCTGACCCGAACTGCCGGGCGTGTGGCAGCCTTTCGCCATTCATCTAACGTGCTATGATGTACCGGTAGTCGCAGGTGATCCTTGGCGGGGATCCTATCGGCTTAGTCCAACAACTTATACGTTCACTAAGGAGGGAAACATGCGAATGCGACCGAGGATGCAGAGATGGTTGGCTGTCTTGGTGTTTGTGACGGTGATAGGTGCCTTGGCCGCGTGCGGTCAGGCTACCGACGGGGGTGAGACACTGGATGGGCAAGCGCTATTGGAGGCGCGCTGCACCCAGTGTCACAGCCTGGATCGCGTCAGGAGCCAGAGCCTGACCCAAGATGAATGGCAGGGGGTCGTCGAGGACATGGTTGCTAAGGGCGCGAATCTGAACGCCGAGGAGCAAGAGGTCCTCGTCGAATACCTGGCTCAGGAATATGGGCCGTAGCTCGCTTGTGATGGCCTAGCCAGTTCGGGCTTTGCCACAATGATTTGTTGAACTCCCGACGCTGTTGGGATCAGTCCCAACAGCGTCGGGGCCGTAGATTTGGAGGTTCTTCTTGTCCACGCTATTCTCACCCGCTGATCTTGGAGCACTCTCTCTACCCAACCGCCTAGTCCGGTCGGCGACGGCTGAACGGATGGCGAATGACGCAGGTAGCCCGAGAAGGTCCTTGGGTGCCCTCTACCGGCGGCTCGGGGAGGGCGGGGTTAAGTTGATCATCACCGGGCATATGTACGTAGACCCAATCGGCAAATGTCATCCGGAGATGACGGGTATCCACGATGACGCCCTGATCCCCGATCTGGCGACCTTGGTTGAGGCCGTTCATGGCGCAGGCGGGTTGATCGCCGCGCAGATCAATCACGGCGGGATGCAGTGCAGCCGTGAGACTGTCTCCCAGACGGTGGCGCCCTCGGCGATCGACGCGTCGTTTTTGCAGCAGCCTGCCCGGGAGATGACGTCGGACGAGATCGAGCGGACCGTCCTGGCTTACGCACAAGCCGCTCGTCGGGCCAAGCTGGCTGGATTCGACGCGGTCCAACTTCACGGTGCCCACGGCTATCTTATCAACCAATTCCTCTCCCCCTTTGTCAACCGGCGCACTGACCGTTGGGGCGGAGATCTCATCAACCGGATGCGGTTCCTGCGTGAAATCTGTCGTGCGGTACGCGCCGAGGTCGGAGGTGATTACCCCCTTTTCATCAAGCTGGGCATGATGGACGGCGTGGAAGGCGGTCTGTCTCTGGAGGAATCTGTCCAGGTGGTAGCGGCCCTTGAGGAGATGGCTCTGGACGGGGTCGAGGTGAGTGGAGGCATTGGCGGTCCAAAGCTTCAGAACAGCCGCCGCGGCGTGCTCGAGCCGGAGGACGAGGCCTATTTCCGGCATTTCGCGCGCGCCGCTCGATCGGTGACCCAACTGCCGATTATCCTCGTCGGGGGATTGCGCTCTCGCGCTGTCATGGAAGAGGTGCTGGTGTCCGGGGACGCGGATTTCGTCAGTCTCTGTCGGCCTTTGATCTGCGAGCCCGATTTCCCCAACCGCCTGAGGGCCGGGCAAGCGCGCTCTGCCTGTATCTCGGCCAATCGGTGTTGGCCCGAGGGCTTGGGAGAGGGGATCGCCTGCCGCTGTCGAGTGTAGATGGGGAACCTGCCGACCTGATGAGGGGCGACTGCACCTCGCGATTGGGCGGGATGAGATAATGCCAGGCTTTTCGATCTCCTTGGGCCAAGTTGTGAGGTTGCTGTATGCGGCAATCCTGCTGGGGCTCGCCCTTTATGCAGGACACGCCCTCGTGCTGATTGTGCTCTACCTTCTGCACCGGGGCGAGAAGTCACCGGTGCCACCGGCTGTCCCTGACGACCAGAAGCCCCGGGTGACGGTCCAGATCCCGCTCCGCAACGAGCGTCACGTAGCTCGCCAAGTTGTGGAGGCCGTAGCCGCCCTCGACTGGCCAAGAGACCGCCTGGAGATCCAGGTGCTCGACGATTCCGACGATGAGACGACCGCGTTGGCGATGGAGGAGGTGGCCCGCTTGCAGGAAACGGGTCTTCAGATCGAACTGCTCCACCGATCGGAGCCTGCCGGCTACAAGGCGGGCGCCTTGGCCGCCGGGTTGGTCAGGGCTCGGGGCGAGTTCATCGCGATCTTCGATGCCGACTTCTGCCCCCCGCCTGACTTCCTCCAGCGCACCGTGCCGCATTTCTACGATGACCCCGAGTTGGGCATGGTACAGGGGCGATGGACGCATCTGAATGCGGAGTATTCGCTGACGACCCGCATCCAGGCCCTGGCCCTGGACGCACATTTCGCCGTCGAGCACTTGGCCCGCAACCGGTCCGGATTGCTGATGAACTTCAACGGCGCAGCCGGGGTCTGGCGCAGGGCCGCCATCGAAAGCGCCGGTGGCTGGCAAGCCGACACCGTGACGGAGGATCTCGATCTGAGCTATCGCGCTCAGCTGCTCGGATGGCGCGTGCGCTACCTGCCCGACGTCACGGCAGCCGCCGAGGTGCCGCCACTGCTCACGGCCTTCAAGTCCCAGCAGACGCGGTGGGCCAAGGGAGCATCTCAGGTGCTGCGGAAGCTAGCGGGTCCCATCCTCCGCTCGCGACGCCTCAGCCTGAGCCAAAAAGTGATGGCGCTTTTGCACCTGAGCGGGTATGCCAACCAGCCGCTGATTCTGATGATGATCCTGTTGACTCTGCCCATGGTGCTGACCGATCCGACCTTCACCGACTTCACGGCGTGGCTGGGTGCGTTGGCCTCGGTGCCGCCCTTACTCTATCTCTTGGGTCAGGCACATCTTTATCGCGACTGGTGGCGTCGGATCCTTGTCTATCCTGCGCTCATGCTGGTGTGGATTGGCCTCTCCTGGAGTCTGACCTTGGCAGCGTTTGAGGGCCTGGTAAGGTGGGGAGGGCCCTTCATCCGCACGCCTAAGTTCAGGATCAGGGGCCGGCACGGCGACTGGCAGGACTCTAGCTATCTGCCCCGCGTGGGCCTGTCCTGGATCGGCGAGCTCGCCATCGGCATCTACGTCTGTGTCGCGATCTGGTTTGCGATCACCCTGGATCACGAGCACTTGATTGCATTAGTCGCGACCTACGCGTTGGGTGAGCTTGCGGTCCTTGGCTTGACGCTGCGCCAGGCCATGGTCGCCCGCGTCGGGGAGGCCGGTGGCGGCGATTTCGATGAGGGGCCTCGGCAGAGGAGGCCGTTTGCTTGACAACGTCTCGTGACTGTGTGCTGAACACAGAACTTGGGTCGGGGTCAGAGTTGCTGAAGGCTGTGGAAACCCTATACTTTCAGGAGGTTGTATGTCAGAGCGGCACGCACGACAGATGATAGCTTTGCTCTTCTTCTTGGTTGCGGTGAGCACGAGCTGCAGTGGTCTAATGGCCACGCCAGAACCCGTGACGATCTCCTTTATCCATCCTGTCGACCCCAGTGGGGCCTACGAGCAGTGGGCGCAGCAGTTCCAGGAGGAGCACCCCCACATCACCGTGGAGCTGGTGAGTAGCGATGATATTAGTTTCCGCCAGTACACGACCAAAGACGCGTTTATCGCGTCCCAGTTTGAGTTAACAGCCCTCCTGGATCAGCAGAGCATTCTCGATCTCTCCAGCTTCATCGAGCAAGCTGAGGCGCTGGATGTGGACGACATCTATCCTGCTGCCATGGAGGTTTTCAAGAGCCAAGGTCGGCAGTGGGCGCTGCCCTTCGGCGTCGACATGATGATGATCTACTACAACAAGGATCTCTTCGATCGCTACGGCGTCGCCTATCCATGGCCTGGATGGACGTGGGGTGACTTTCTCGACCGCGCCCTTGATACGACTGACCCAGGCGCGGACATCTATGGATACGCGATCCAGCACGAAGGTGACTTCTCCATCTTCGAGCCCCTCATGTTGATCTATCAACACGGGGGCCGGGTCTTCGACAGCCTCCAGGCACCCACTGTGATGACGCTGAATGATCCCCTGAACGTCGAGGCGATGGAGTACTATGCGAGCTGGATCAACGATCATGGCATCGCACCCACGGCGCAGGAAGCCCAGAGCCTGAGTCAACCCTATCCGTGGCGTGGTGTCTTGGAGGGGCAGTTCGCGATGTGGACGATGATGTACTCAGAGCGAGGCGGCCTGCGGTGGCCACAGCCGTGGCGAATGAATTGGGGCGTCGTCCCGATGGCTCGGGACACCTCGGCTGCGGCCTTGGCTATGGCCGAGGGCCTGTACATTTCCTCGAGCACCGAGCATCCTGAGGAGGCGTGGGCCTGGATCCAGTTCTTGAGCCAACAGCTCCCCTCATTCACGATCCCGGCCCGCCAATCCGTGGCCAACTCTGAAAGGTATGAGCAGGTCGTAGGCCCTGATGTGGCTGCTACGGCTCGGGCTGCCCTGGACGATGCGATCCTGGTCAACCCCGAGCTGCTGGGGTTCGAGCAGGGGCTCGCCGCGATGGCAGAGGCCTTTGCGCAGATCAGAAGCGGCGAGCCCGTAGAAACGGCCCTCGACGAAGCGCAGCGTAAGTCTGGTTTTTAGCACAACCGGGTTTTCCGATCACTCACGTTCAAATCAAGGAGGTAGCACGATGCCACTCATGTTCGATTTTCCGCTGGAAAAGCTCAAGACCTACCAGGGTATCAATCCGCGCCCCCATGACTTCGATGGCTTCTGGGATAGGGGGCTCGCCGAGATGAGGGCGACCGATCCCGACATCGAACTGGTGCCTGCTGACTTTCAGACGTCCTTCGCCGAATGTTACCACCTCTATTTCACCGGGGTAGGGGGTGCTCGGATCCACGCCAAGTTCCTGCGCCCCCGTGAGATTGAGCAGCCCTGTCCGGCGGTTGTGATGTTCCACGGCTACTCGGGCGACTCGGGGGATTGGAACGGAAAGCTGGGATATGTAGCTGAGGGCTTTGTCGTGGCGGCGCTCGATTGCCGGGGCCAGGGCGGTCTCTCACGGGACGTGGGCGGTGTGACCGGTTGGACGTTGCGAGGTCATATCGTCCGGGGCTTGGCGGACGCCCTGGAAGGTAAGCCAGAGAAACTCCTCTTCCGCGATATCTTTCTGGATACGGCGGAACTCACGTCTATCGTGATGGAGATGGACGAGGTGGACGCTGAACGTGTGGGGGTCACAGGCGGCAGTCAAGGTGGGGCGTTGACGGTGGCATGCATGTCGCTCGAGCCGCGGATCAAGCGTGCTGCCCCGGTCTTCCCTTTCTTGAGCGATTACAAGCGCGTCTGGGACATGGATCAGGATAAGGACGCCTATGCCGAGCTGCGCGAGTACTTCCGTAAGTTCGATCCTACCCACGAGCGCGAGGATGAGATCTTCACAGCTTTGGGCTACATTGATGTACACCATCTCGCGCCGCGCACGCAGGCGGAGGTGCTCTGGTTCACGGGGCTGATGGATACCATCTGTCCGCCTTCGACACAATTTGCCGCCTACAATAGAATAACATCTGACAAATCGATGGTGATCTACCCAGACTTCGGTCACGAGGACCTTCCGGGACACCAAGATCGAATATTCCAGTTCATGAAGGGGATGTAAGTAAGGATCCCAAGGAGGATTTTGGATGACGTTGTCACAAGGAGAGCGCGCGGAGCTGCTGAAGTTATACGCGGACCTTCGGGTCGCCGATGTACGGGACGGGATGGATTGGATGATGCGTCACAACTATGGCTCCATGAGTCCCAAGATCCGTCCGCTCTGGCGAACGAGGGCTGTGGGTATCGCCAAGACGGTGCGCTATCTTCCCTACAGGGGCGAGGTGCCCAAGATGACGCCGGCGGAGTACACGGAGTGGTCGGGCTGGTATTATACCGAGGTCTGCCCCTATCCGTGGATCGCGACGATCCAGCAAGGTGACTTTTGCGTCATCGATCAGAGCGGCGTGGATGCCGGGCTGATGGGCTCCAACAACGCGATGGATGGCCTGATCAACGGTGCAACAGGCTACGTCACGAACGGTGGCGTCCGCGACACCGACGAAGTGATCCTGGAGCAGATTCCGTTTTGGTCCAGGATAATCTCCCAGAGCATGGTACAGGGCCGGCTGCAGTTCGACGCCTACGACATCCCGGTGGAGGTGGGCGGTGTGCTCGTCCATCCTGGCGACATGGTCGTCGCCGACGGCGACGGCGTGATCGTGGTCCCGCAGGACATCGCGCGGGATGTGGCGAAGTACGCGCATCAGGAGATGCGTGCGGACAAGGTCTCGCGCCGTCAAAAGTACGAGGAGCTTGGCCTGGAGCCGGACGAGACCGTGTTGTGAGTTTCTTCGGTGGGGTGCCTACGAATGGTGAGGACGCACGACGCGTCCTCACCTTCGATGATATAGGTTGAGAGGAGGTTGGGATGTTCAGTCAATCATACGCGGGTGATCTTGAAGTCGTTGTGGTTGGCATCGCGCCCGGCGAGATGCTCTTGGAGACCATTGAGGCCGCGATCGAGGAGCACGACATCAAGAACGGAGCCGTGGTATCGGGGATCGGTACGCTCAAGGTCGCCATAATGCACCATATTCAGCACGACCGCTTCCCCCCGGAGGACCGCTTCTACACCATCGACAAGCCCCTTGAGGTCTCGAACATCAGCGGCATCATCGCCGACGGAAAGGCGCACCTGCACCTCACGGTGGGCTATCGCGACGAATGGTCTGCCGCCGGTCATCTTGAGCCTGGCTCGGAGGTCCTCTACTTGGCGGAAGTGACGATCCTGAAGTTCAACGACCTGGCGCTTGACAGGCACCGTGACGACGTCCGCAAGATCAGCCTCTTGGGGGCTAAGCGGTAGCGCTCGCTCCCCACGTCGGTGCAGAGTACGGTTTGTACCTAGTCTGTCATCGCAAAAAGACCTTTGAGCTCTTCGTCTTGAGCTGGTGGATGCTGGAGAGAAAGAGCTCAAAGGTCTTGCCGCGCAGGCGGGCCACACCATTTACCTGCCCCCATCTGCGCTTCCTCGCGAGCCGGTGCTGATTGTCTGCCCTTTGAGTTGCGGCACAAGGCCACCTCCGGGTGATCTTGTTTTCTAATCCTGGGAATTGGGTATGATAGGCAGGCTGTACCCAATGCGTCAAGCCTAACCATACCTAATCTCACGGTATGATGCTGACAGATGAAGGAGTCACACTGAGTTATGGCAACTAGCTCGAAGAAGTGGCAGAAACCAGGCGTCGTCTTCCAACCTGAGGTCCACCACGGGCTGCTCAAGGGGATCGAGCAAGTGGTCGGCGCTATTCGCCCGACCCTCGGTCCCTATCCACGCATCGTGCTCTATGACAAGACGGTGGGCAGTCCCGCGCGCCCACCCGAATTGTTGGACGACGGCGGGACGATTGCGCGCCGCATCATTGAGCTTCGTGGTCGCAACATTGACGTCGGGGCAATGCTCGTGCGCCAAGTCCTCTGGACGTTGCGAGAGGAGGTGGGCGACGGCACAGCGACCGCTGCCGTGATTTTCGAGTCCATCTACAGAGAGGGCGTTCGCTATCTGGCCTCCGGCGGCAATGCGATGCGTTTGCGATTCTATCTCGAGCAGGCGCTGCCGGATGTTCTGGATGCGCTCCGGGGCATGGCTTCCACTATCGACGGAAAGGCGGCGCTGACCAAGCTAGCCACCGCGACCTCGCGCGATCCCGAGCTTGGCAAGATGTTGGGCGAGATCTTCGACATTATCGGCGAGTACGGGCGGTTGGAGATCCGCAAAGGAAAATCGCGGCGCTACGAGCGCGAGTACGTCGAGGGCATGTATTGGGAAGGTGGACTTCTCTCTAGGGCTCTGATCACGAATGTGGAGCGGCAGCGTGCGGAGCTTGAAGACGCCGCTATCCTGATCACCGACTTGGACATCGAGGACCCCCGCGTGCTGTTCCCGGCCCTCAAGGCCGCCATGAGACAAGGCATCACAAATCTCGTGATCGTCGCACGAAGGATGTCGGACGTGACCGTCGGGATGCTCATCTTGAACCGAGAGAAAAGGGGGATCAACCTCACCGGCATCGGCGTCAAGACCCCTGGTGCGACGTCCGATAGCCAACGATCCGCCCTGATGGATATGGCGATCCTGACCGGCGGGCGCCCCTATCTCCAGGCAGCTGGTGATAGCTTGAATGACGTCGGTGCTGACGATTTGGGGCGAGCCCGCCGCGTGTGGGCGGACAAGTCCAACTTCGGCATCATCGGTGGCAAGGGGGATCCCCGGCAGTTGCGTGAGCATATCGCGCGCCTGCGCAGTCTCTACGCTAAGACAAGCGATCTGAAGGAGCGAGAGGGCCTGCAGGAGCGCATCGGCAAGCTGATGGGCGGATCCGCGACACTCTATGTCGGCGGCACTACCGAGACCGAACTGGACTTCAACAAGGAGCAGGCTAAGCGCGCGACCGATGCGATGCGTGGTGCAATCCGCGACGGTGTCTTGCCGGGTGGCGGGGCCGCGCTGCTGGCGTTACGCCCGCTGCTGGAGGCCGGCATGGCCGAGAGCGAGGAGCCCGAGGAGCGAGCTGCCTACCGCATCTTGATGGCGGCGATGGAGGCTCCGGTTCGGACGCTGCTGGAGAATACGGGCTACGAACCCGGCGAGATTCTTGCACGACTCCAGGGGCAGGATCCCGGCGTTGGGTTCGACGTTGTCGCGGGCGAAGTTGTCGATATGTCTCAGGCCGGGATTCAGGATATCACC
Source organism: Anaerolineae bacterium (assembly GCA_049975205.1). Taxonomy (GTDB): domain Bacteria; phylum Chloroflexota; class Anaerolineae; order B4-G1; family SLSP01; genus PWVB01. The sequence goes on from JBNGDL010000006.1 coordinate 67,953, forward strand.
ACCGTGGTGCTGGCTGCCGTCCGCGCGGCCGTGAAGAGCGCTGCGATGGCGCTGACCACCGATGTTGTCGTCCATCGTGCAACGCCCCCTGAGGCGCTCACCACCTAGAGGATGTCTATGCCAGAAAACACTTTGACACAATCACCACCTGAAGGACTCGAGACTGACCTTGTCTACGCGTTGACGTGCACGAAGGACATGACAGCGTGCTTCGCGGCGCGGGCCAGCGGCCTCTATCGTTCCAAGGACCAAGGCCAGACTTGGGAGTATCTCTACGGTTCCCTGAACTTGGAGGGCCCGCTGCCCACGACCTCGGTCGTGCTTGAGCCCGGATTCGACGGCGTTGACCGTGGTCGACTCTTTGCCGGCGTGTCAGGCGGTGTCCTCCGCTCCGCCGATGGGGGCGAATCCTGGTTTGCCACGATTCTTGACTCCCCGCCGCCTGCCGTGTCCGCCATGGCGATCTCGCCCCATTTCGCGGAGGATGGGGTTGTGTTGGCTGCCACGACGGAGGATGGCATCTTCCGGTCTGCCAGCCATGGCACGCATTGGGTGCGCTGGAACTTCGGCCTCTTGGACCTCACCGTCTTCTCTCTCGCGATCTCTGCGGGCTTTGCCGACGATGAGACACTCTTTGCGGGCGTCGAGAGCGGCATCTTCCGCAGCACAAACGGCGGGCGCGCTTGGCGTGAGGTGGATCTTTCCGTGGGTTATGAGCCGGTGGTGAGTCTGGCGCTGTCCCCGGCCTATCCTTCGGACGCTACGATCTTTGCCGGGACCGAGACCCAAGGGTTGCTGATTTCTGAGGACAATGGCGCTAACTGGACGCGCCTCGGTGAGGACGTCATCGTGGACCCCGTCAACGGCCTGCTACTCTCCCCGAGTTTCCCGAACTCGCCCGATATCCTGGCGCTCACGGAGCAGGCGCTCTGGCTATCCCGAAACCGAGGTAAGGCGTGGACGAAGCTGGCCCCGACGTCTGAGGGTATGACAGCGTTCGCTGCACCCCAGGGCCTAGCGCCCGGCGCCCCTCTCTTGATCGGGCTTATGGGCGGCGAGGTCCTGACCACAATTCTGGAGGCCTGACGCCGGGTCTGGGTGTCTCGTTTGCCTCCGGCAAGTTTGTCGTAGAGGAGTCAGATATGCAGTGGGAGAATCTCACCTCGCTGGATTTCGAGCGCGCTGTCGAGGCGTGTGACGGCGTCGGCATCATCCCTATTGGCGTTCTGGAGCCCCACGGCCCGCACCTGCCCTTGGGAACGGACATGTTCGAGGCGCACGCCGTAGCATGCCGCGGGGCGGAGGTGGAGCCAGCCATCGTCTTTCCCGCTTATCCCTATGGTATCAACCACGAATCGGCGCACCTGCCTGGCTCCGTGGTCTTTTCGCGGGACCTAGTCTTGGCCATACTGGAGGCTGTGTGCGATGAGATGGCGCGCCATGGCCTGAGGAAGATCATCCTCTTCAGCGGTCACGGCGGCAACCGGTTCTTAGTGCCTCTCTTTGTTCAGACGCTGGTAGAGAAAGGCAAGGCCTATGCAGTCTATGAGGCACAGGTGCCCTTCGGCGAAGGTGCGGAGGACCTCCTGGAGACTGAAGAGACGGGCCACGCCTGCGAGAAGGAGACAAGCACGGCGCTCTATCTGCACCCCGATCTGGTGAAGATGGGTCAGGTACCGCCGGAGCCCTTCACCAACCTAAAGCGCAACCAGTTGCTGCAGCAAGCTGGGCTCTACTCGCCTCTGGATTGGTACGCGATGTACCCGGCGATGTATGTGGGCGATCCCAGCAAAGCAACGGCTCATAAGGGTGAGGTGATGATACGCCACCGGGTGGAGGGGTTGGCTGCCGCGATCCGTGCGGTGAAGGAGGACACTATGACCCTTGACCTCCTGCGCGAGTTCCGGGAGCGCCGCGAGCACCCCACTGCGCCCGGCATCTGGACGAAGCCCAAGCCCTGAAGCCTAGAGTGGGCTTCTCGGAGAGGCCCGGCAAGAATCTAAGCTTGCCTAGGGGCTGATCGCGACCGTACCGACGAGACGCGACCAGGGTCGCGCGGAAACGCGCAGAGCCCTAAAGTGTCGGCACCTAGCTTGTTGACCACGGTTTCTCTCTCCGCAATGCTGAGCTAACTTGGAGGTTACTCCTCCTCATCATCGTCGCGGAGGAGATTATCCAGCGCCTTCCCCCAGACGTCGCTGAGGGGCGGCACGAAGGGCCTGGCGTCGAAGTCCTCGGCCACTTCTTCCATGTAGGCACGGACATCCAGGTCGGGCATCTGCTCGTCCAGCTCATCGATCTTAGCATCCATCGACACCAGCAGCTCGTGGCTCTGCTCCTCCAACTCCGAGAGGTCGATCTCCAGCTCGAACATGTGGTTGAACCGGCGCATCACGTCGTACCAGGCTTTGAAGTCGTGCTCGATGCTGATAGCCTGTACCAGATGAGAGATCTCGGAGAAGTTGTAGGCTGGCACGAAGGCGTAGAAGACAAAGAACTCCAGGCCACGACGCTCCGCGGCGTCGACAAGGTAAGTCCCAATCGTGGTCCCGCCCTCGTAGTCAGAGAACCGGACCGAATAGCGTGCCAACTCCTCTTTTAGGTGCGGCATGCTGTAAGCGCAGGAGACCTCACGGTCCTCGTCGTAGGGAATGGCGCCGTAGACGCCACCAACGGCGCCTACGCGCTGGACCTTCAGCGCTTCGACGGCGTTAAGGAACGCCTCGACGTAGCGGTCGGCTCGGAGGTGGGGCTCCTCCCCAAGGAAGATCACCAGCCCTTTTTCCTCGTCCCCGGCGTAGTAGAACTCGTTTTGAGGCTTCTTCAACGACTTGCGATAGCCCTCCTCCAGCTGGATCTCTGGCCTGAGGAAGTGGTGGGCGCCAGGTAGTTGGAAGAGGTAGAAGCCATCATCCTCGATTTCCCCAATCTTGCGGGCGTCCAGTTTGTGAATGAGGTACAGCGGCAGGCCCGACGAGATCGCGCCGGCATCCGCCCATTGGTGCCAGCCGGCGATCATAGTGATCTCTTTAGCTTCGGGTTGCTCCCACAATCTGACTAGCTCGTCATCCATAGTTGGATTCCTTGACAAGGTGACACGACCTCCCTGAAACGCTATTCAATCATTCTATTATACCGCAAAACGCTCCCCACCGGACACTCAGTATGAAGCGTTCGGGCCTCAGAGCAACCTCGCCACCCTACGCGCCTCGACCGGCGCAGGGTGTGCGGAGGTCTAGAGTGCGCTGACCGATACCCCCGTCTGTTGGCTGCTGACAAAGGTGTTGCGCAGTGGACGACCGAACCCATCGGCCTGGATCTCCATTTCGTCGCCGGGCGCCAGCACGATACCCTCCTGGAAGCTGAGGGTTGCTGTGCCAAAGAAATGAACGTGGACGTCGCCCGGTCGGCGGAACTGCCGGTACTTGAAGTGGTGATACTCCAGGTTGGCGATCGTATGGGACATGTTCGCCTCACCGCTCAGGAAAGGCCGGCTCCACACGGTCTCGTCCCCTCTCAGAATTCGCGATGTGCCGCGGATGTCTTGTGGGAGCTCGCCCAGTCGCAGCTCGGGGCCAAAGGCGCAAGGTCGCAGCTTCGAGTGGGCCAGATAGAGGTAGTTCTGCCTCTCCATCACGTGATCGGAGAACTCATTGCCCAGCGCGAAGCCCACACGATAGGGCGTGCTGTCCAATCCAATCACGTAGAGCCCCACGATCTCCGGCTCCTCACCCCCGTTGAGCGCGAAGGTTGGGCTCATAATCGGTCGATACGGCGCGGCGACGATGCTGCCGTCGCCCTTGTAGAACCACTCCGGCTGCACGCCAATCTCACCTTGAGCTGGCTTGCCACCATCCAGGCCCAGTTGGAACATCCGCATGCTATCAGTTAGGGTTTCCTCAGACGCTTTGTGCATCTGGTCCCGAGCGTCGGCGCTCCCTATATGGGTGAGGCCGGTCCCGGTCACCAGCATGTGTGCTGGATCAGGATGGTCCAGAGGTGGCAGAATGCGCCGCTCCGCGATCAGCTCTGCGTAGTCGACGCGGCGATCTGCCGTCTTCTCACTGAGGACGTGGGTCATCGAGCGACCGAGCCGGATGGCCTCCAGTGCAAGGTCGTAGACGGAGTGCTCGCCGGCCAAGACGTTGATCGTGTCGGCATTCTGGACGATGCCCACCCGGCGGGCGCCCTCCAAGTTACGAAACTGCAGGATACGCATTTTGCTCTCTCCCCCTTCTTGGATCTGCTTCTGGAGAGCGTACAATACCCGTCCCCAAAGGCAAACCCCGATTTGGGCTGGTCGGTGGCTTCAAACGAGGTGTTGATCTGCGAACGTCAGGTAGCGCGCCCAATCATAGGGTGTGATGTCGTGGCCTCCGGCCCGCAGATGATAGGCCATCGTGCCCCAGGCGGGCGCATCGACCTCCGGCATCTCGTCTACCGGAAGGCCCTCCTTGCCCAGCAAGCGGTAGACCGGTTCGGCGGCTTTGGTCGCGAGGAACTCGCCTCGCGGATCGGACCAGAGATCCTCGGTAGCGCTGGCGACATAGACCGGCCGCGGTGCTATGAGCGCGATTAGCTCGTGCTGGTCGATGGGCATGGCCTCCTCTCGGTCGTTGTACTGCTTGAAGTTGGTGCAGAACCAATGGGGGAAGACCGTATTGATGCGTCTGACGGTTTCGCCGAAACGGCGACGTGACAGCGCGGCGCCCCCGCACCCCGAGTTGTTTGAGACGACCAGAGCAAACCTTTCGTCCGTCGCACCGGCCCATAGTGCCGTCTTGCCCAACCGAGAATGACCGATCACAGCCACGCGGGCAGGATCGATATCGGCATCTGCCTCCAGGGCATCCAGCGCCCGGCTGAGGCCCCAGGCCCACGCCGCGACGGTGCCCCAGGCATCCCCCTGACTGTCATCGCGCGGGAAGAGGCTGTGGACACCGTTCTCGAACCCATCATCGAAATCGGGATCGATGTCGCCGCAGTAGACGGTGGCCACGCCGTATCCTCGGCGCAGGATGAGCTCGACGGGCCAGCGCGAGCTTCCGCATCCCCGCATCGCCGCCGTCGGGACGTGGTCCTCAATCCCCCAGTGCGGGTTGTTGGGGACCCAGCTGCGGGGCATCGGGACCTCCGGATCAGGCTGGATCGTGTGGTTACCACCGAAGTTCAGACCAAGGAAGAGCGGCACCGGTCCCTTGCGGTCGCGGGGAAGGTAGGTCAGAAGATCAAGCTCAGGATCATTCGGATTACTCGTAAATCGAACGACAGTGTGCTTGCGCGTAGCCCGACCGTCGAGCGCGTCGTCTGAGACCGCCATGACCTCCGCCATCACGGTGGGGGTGGGGCCAGGCGCTCGGCCATAGACGTGGTGCTCGAAGAGCGCGAGCAGCTCCGGGCGCCGCACGTTTCGCCAGGCCTCTGGGGTGATCACGGGCGTGCCATCTTCCAGGACCAAGGGGTCCGGAAGTGTAAAATCTGGAACCAGCGATTCGTCATAGTTGTAGTTCGACTCTGTCATAGCTTCTCCCTTCATATGAGCTCGATTCTATCGAATGAACCTGGTGCGGGAGCACGCCGCAACCGTCCCGGCGCTCACTGGGACCTGAGACATTCAGGGACCTCGCCGGATGCCCTGGATGTCGCATCCCGCCTGGCGTCTGTCAAGGTTTTCTTCCTCGCCAGCCAGAAACTCAGGGATCCCCCGCAACCGCCCTCAATTACCATATCCACGGGATCAAGGCTTTGCGTTCGGGCGGGTAGTCGGGGAAATTCTTGTGATACCACGCATGATGAGAGCGCGCGCGTGGGGCGAGATTGGCGAAGGTCCACACTGCGAAGGCAAGCCCCGGCAGCGACCACGTCGCCAGGGCCCAGCCAAACCACTCGATGATCTCGCCGAGGTAATTGGGGCAGGAAATCCAGCGGAACAGGCCGCCGTAAGGGATGCGATAGCCGGTCTCGCCGGGCTTGCGCAGCGCGCGCAGGGCTCCATCAGCCCAGCGGTTGATGATGTAGCCCGCCACAAACAGGGTCAGGCCGGCAATGAAGCGTGGATCGTACATCCAGCTTTCTGGGTAGCCGCCCGAGAGGGTGAAGAGATATCTCCCATTGGCGTAGGCGTTGCCGACATTGAAGCCAAATCCTAGCAGCATCACCGTGATGGGCATCTTCTTGTGCCCGTCCCGGATGGTCAACGGGTAAATGAAGGCCCGGTGGACGTAATGGAGCTCCCACATGATAAAGAACACGATCAGGGGGGCATTCCTCGGCGCAGTGGCCGCGATAAAACACGCCGCAAAGACGAGTGCGGCAGGCGTCTCCATCACTATCCAGCCGTAGACATTCCGAATCAGCGGCCCCCAACCCCGGCGCAGATAGCGCCCATACGGGGCGCTGATGAAGAACAGCAGGGCAAAGACGCCGGCTGCCACACCCAGCCCAACCAGGACCATGGCTAGATTCAGCGTGCGCTCGATCACCGATGCACCTTCGCCAGATAGCTGTGATCCTCAAACCATCGGAGGGTATCGCGAACCGACTCCGCCAATGGGCGGGTGGTGTATCCTAGTTCACGGGTCGCTCGCTCGTGGCTCACCTGCCGATTGCTGTGTAGCACGTCCAGCGTCATGCGCGTGTAGATCGGGTGGCTGTTGCGGAAGCGCGCAAGGAGCGGCATCAGCGGCGCAGCTATCTCCGCCAGGCCGAGCGGAACGGTCAAACGCGGTGCGGTTTGGCCCGTGGCATCGGCTACCAGCTCCGCTACCTCACGGATGGAATGCCAGTGTCCACTCAGAAGATAGCGCGCTCCGGGTGGCGCCATTTGTTCGGCCTGTACCGCACCGTCCACCACATCACGGATGTCAACGAAGTCGAACCCCCCGGTCACGAGGGCCGGGATATTGCCGCGCGCCAGCTGGATCAGGGCTTGTCCTATGTAACTGGGTTTGAAGTCGTACGGCCCAAGTAGTGCCGTGGGGTAGAGGATCACGGCGTCAAGGCCACGGTCGATCCCTGCCCGTACTGCACGCTCCCCCTCTGCCTTGGAGCGATCATACGGCGCGAGGGCGTCCAATTCAGCCTTGGAGAGGCCTTCGTCGACCAGCGGCCGGCTTTCCTCCAGAGGCTCGTCGAGGGGCTCCTTGCGCAGCGCGTCGATGGAGCTGAAATGCACCAGCCGTCTGACGCCGCAGCGCAGACAGGCAGTGACCACATTGCGTGTCCCGATCACGTTGACGGCCTGCATCTCCACCGCGGAATTCATGGTCAGGGAGATCGCCCCGGCCAGATGGTAGACCACCTCTACACCCGACATCGCTCGCACGAGCGCCTCCTGGTCGCGCACGTCCCCCTGGAATGTTTCCAGTTCCAGTCCCGCCAACGCCCGGCGATCGGTGTGCACCAGGGCTCGTACGTTCCGGTGTTGCGCGAGGAGTGCGCGAACGAGGTTCGCGCCAACCAATCCGGATGCTCCTGTAACAAGAACCCTATCGCTCATGCTTGCATCCTTCACTTGCGCGTCGCTGTGGGATCGTAATGTCGTTGTTGATCAGGCCGCCTATGCTGTTCCTGGTCCAAGAGCACCGCTGCCTCGCGTATATCCGTTGTCTCTGCCATCGTCTCCGGCCTTCGTAACCATCCCTGACGCACGAGCTTTGAGTCTAGATACACAGACAGAATCCGTCAAGCGAGGCAAGGGAGCAGACTTGCGTAATGTCCCCCCACGTGTAACCTGTAGATCGGAGCCCGTAGAGCCTTGTCCCTAGAACTTGCTACTAGTGGAGGTCCTTATGCGCGCGATTATGGTGATGTTTGACAGTCTCAACCGCCACATGCTCCCCCCGTACGGCTGCGAGTGGGTCCATGCCCCGAACTTCGAGCGGCTCTACGAGCGGACGGTGACCTTCGACAACAGCTACGTCGGCAGTATGCCGTGCATGCCTTGCAGGCGGGAGTTCCACACCGGTCGTTACAACTTCCTGCACCGGAGCTGGGGGCCGTTGGAGCCCTTCGATGACTCGGTGCCCGAGATCCTGCAGCAGCACGGTATCTACACCCACCTTGTCAGCGACCACTATCACTATTGGGAGGAGGGCGGCTGCACCTACCATACTCGGTATTCAAGCTGGGAGATAAGCCGGGGTCAGGAGGGCGACCCCTGGAAGGGTCAGGTCGCTGACCCCGACATTCCCGACACTGTGGCAGATCGATCAGGAAAGATGTGGCGTCAGGACTGGGTCAATCGCGGCTATATGCAACGCGAGGAACTGCAGCCGCAAGCCAAGACCTTTGAGATGGGTCTTGAGTTCATGCGCATTAACGCCGGCCAGGACGATTGGTTCCTCCACATCGAGACCTTCGATCCTCACGAGCCCTACTACACTCAGCAGCACTACAAGGACCTCTATCCCCACGACTATGACGGCCCGCATTTCGACTGGCCTCCTTATCGCGAGGTCCAAGAGACGCCCGAACAGGTCGAGCATGCCCGGTACGAGAACGCTGCGCTCATCAGCATGTGCGACAACTACCTCGGCAAGGTGCTGGATCTGATGGACGAGCTCGCGATGTGGGAGGACACGATGCTCATCGTCTGCACCGACCACGGCTTCTTGCTGGGCGAGCACGACTGGTGGGCCAAGTGCGTCCAGCCCTTCTACGGCGAGGTGGCGCACACACCGCTCTTTCTCTGGGACCCGCGGACGGGTCGCAGGGCGGAGCGCAGCCAAGCGCTGGTGCAGAATATCGACTGGGGCCCAAGCCTCCTGGAGTTCTTCGGCGTGCCGTCGACTGAGGATATGCAGGGCATCCCGTTGGCTCGTGCGTTGGCCTCTGACGAGCCTCTGCGCGAGGGCGTGCTCTTTGGGATCCATGGAGGGCACGTGAACGTGACCGATGGACGCTATGTCTACATGCGGGGACCTGCAACTGAGGAGAACTACCCGCTCTATGAGTACACGCTTATGCCCGCCCACATGCGCCACACCTTTGATGTCGAGGAGTTGCAGGACATCGAGCTTGCCGAGCCTTTTTCCTTCACCAAGGGCTGCCCGACAATGAAGATACCGGCGCAGGGGAGCGGAGGGCTCCATCGCTTCGGCACGTTGCTTTTTGACCTCCAAGCAGACCCGAAACAGGAGCATCCCCTGGACGACCCCGAGACCGAGGCCCGGATGGAGAGGCTACTGGCTTCGTTGATGAGAGCTGCCGATGCGCCACCGGAGCAGTTCGACCGGCTCGGCCTGACGGTCTGATGGGATTTCTCCCCGGCCTGGAGCTTTGCCGGCGCTTCTACTGGGAGGCTGTGCGTCCCATCCTGGATCGGCGATGGCCAAACCTTCCCCATGCCGCGGCCCTGATCGGCGACGGCTCTGAGGTGTTGGGCTTCGATGACGAGATGTCATCGGATCACCACTGGGGACCCCGCGTGCTGCTTTTCCTGAAGGACGAGGATCGTGCGCGGCTTGGCGAATCGATCCATACCGCGTTCGCGGAACAGCTCCCTTACGAGTTTCTCGGATACTCTACCAACTTCTCCCAGCCGAATCCTGAGGACAATGGGACGCAGTTATTGACCTCGATCGACCGGGGGCCCGTGAACCATCGGGTCGTCGTGACCACGGTGCGCGGGTTCTTCAAAGCACACCTCGGGTTCGATATCGAGGAGCCGCTGACCCCAGCCGATTGGCTGTCATTCTCCGAACAGAAGCTGTTGACGGCGACGGCTGGGGCGGTCTATCACGATGTCATTGGACTCAAAGCTGAGCGCGCTCGCTTTGCCTACTATCCCCGCGATGTCTGGCTCTATCTCTTGGCTGCTGATTGGACGCGCATTGGCCAGGAGGAGCACCTGATGGGACGCGCTGGCGTCGCTGGAGACGAGATCGGGTCGGCCCTGATCTGTGGGCGCCTGATCCGCACCGCGATGCATCTCGGCTTCCTGATGGAGCGGGTCTACGCCCCCTATTCGAAGTGGTACGGCACGGCCTTCAGCCAGCTCGCGTGCGCCGATATCTTCGTGCCGTCGATGCGGCGCGCCCTGACCGCCGAGACGTGGCAGGCGCGCGAAGAGAACCTAGTCGATATCTACGAGGCTCTGGCGCGCATGCACAACGAGCTTGGACTGACGGAGCCTATGCCGGAGCGAGTGACTTCCTTCTTCGGACGTCCTTTCCGGGTCATGGCGCTTCACGGATTCGCCGACGCGCTGGTGGCCCAGATTCGGGATCTCGACGTCCGGCGCATCGCCGCGCGACCGCTGATTGGAAGCATCGAGCAATTCAGCGACTGTGTAGACTTGGTGTCGGACGTCAGCTGGCGCCCCCGGCTCAGGGATCTCTATCGCTAGCAGAGGAAGGAAATAGGAGGCCTCTCGTTGCGGGAGGTCTGCCTAAATCGTCCCCTCCTGCGCGAGGTGCCTGGCCCGAAGGTCTTTGATGGCGAAGGGGAGGTAGAGCAGGCCGATCATCACGAGGGCGAGTAGCTCGAGGATGGGCAGGTACCACGGCCACGGCGGCAGGACATCCAGAAGGCTCGCTGTCTCCGGTTTGCGTGCGATGAAGAGGTAGTTGCTGCCCAGTAGCGCGTTGACAACTCCGACCGCCACGGCGTAGAGATTCCCCTTGACCAAGACGTTCTTGATGGACTCCGCCGTGGGGCGGTAGCCCTCAACGATGGTCATAAAGACAGCCCCCGTCACAATGGAACCGTGGGAGATGAAGACCTGGAAGAAGCGCAGGTGTGGGAAGCCGTAGATGCCCGCATCAGGCGTGAGGATGGCCTGCATCGCCCCTGCGATGCCGAGGAGATAGGCGAACTCGTAGATCGCGTAGCTCTTGTTGATGAGCATCAGGGCGGTGAGGAAGACCAAGACGCTGCAGAGGTGCAAGGGCAGCGTTGCCTGCAGCGACCACTGCCCGGTATACGCATTCCACCAGTGCCACACAGCCTCGTCGACCAGGAGAATCGCTGCCAGCGCGTACCGGATGCGAGGACGCCAGCGCTCGGGCAGGCGGCGGCCGAAAAGCATCAACGCGATGTTGATCAGTAGGATAAGGCCTAGAGCAACGAGGTGTGGCACCCCGAAGAGCTCAAAGGGCGCTCCCGTGTACTCCGGTCCGGCGACGAATTCGCTCATACGCCTAACTCCCGAAATCCCTAGATTGGCGATATGATAGCGTAAGTTGAGGAGATGACGAACCGGAGAGGTGACGCTGTCCGGTGCCACGCCCGAGTTCGTCGTGCGGAACGGGAAGTTTGCGTTCTCAGAGCCTGTCAGTATTGATGAGGGCGGTACCCTTACAGTCCGTCTGGCTTAGCTGATTTGTGCCCTGTCCGCCCTTTGCTAGACTACTAGTGCTGGGTTTCTAGCTACTTGCCGGAGTTTCCGCCTTCAGCTGGACCTTCAGCCACTTGCTGGACTTTAGCCATTGTCGCGATACCAGGGCAGCAGCGATTACAGGGAGGTCGTCCAACCATGCGCATACTCTACATTGATATCGATACGCTGCGCCCCGATCATCTGGGGTGCTACGGTTACCATCGGGACACCAGCCCCAACATCGATCGCATCGCGAAGGATGCCGTGCGCTTCGACAATAACTACGTGAGCGATGCGCCGTGTCTGCCGTCCCGGACGGCGCTGTGGAGCGGGCGCCACGGCTTCCGAACCGGTGTCGTCGGCCATATGGGCTCCTCTGCGGATCCCTTCAACGATGGCGAGACGCGGGGCTTCCGTGATGCCTTTGATGCGACATCGTGGATGAGTGCGCTCCGCCGTGCCGGTTTCTACACCGTGACCGTTAGCCCTTTCGGCGAGCGCCATGCCGCATGGGAGTGGTACGCCGGCTACCGTGAGATCTACAACCCAGGAAAGGGCGGTGTGGAGCGTGCCGATGAGGTCGTCCCAAGCGCCATCGATTGGGTTGAGCGCAATGGTCAAAAGGATGATTGGTTTCTCCACGTCAACGTCTGGGATCCCCACACCCCTTATCGAACGCCGATGGCGTACGGCAATCGGTTTGAGGACGATCCGCTGCCGGCATGGATGACGGAGGAGATGCGCCAGAAGGCCTGGGATAGCTTCGGTCCGCACAGTGCACAAGAGCCGGGTGGCTACGATGTTCAACTTCAGGACGAGTATCCAAGGGTGCCTGTACAGCTCGACTCAATGGAGGCTGTGAAGCAGTGGATCGACGGCTACGATATGGGTATCTGGTATGCCGATCTCTGGGTGGGCAAGCTAATGGACGCACTGGAGCAAGCCGGGATCCTCGAGGACGTCGTGATCATCGTCAGCTCCGACCATTCCGAAGCACAGGGCGAGTTCGACATATGGGGCGACCATCAGACAGCCGACCACGCGGTCTGCCGCGTCCCGCTCCTCATCCGTTGGCCTGGGTTGACCGACGGCGGGCGCGTCGATAGCGCCCTTCATTACCACTTCGACTGGGCCGCGACCTTGATCGAGATGGTGGGAGGCGAGGTGCCCGGGAATTGGGACGGGCTCTCCTTCGCCGAGGCCTTCACGGTCGGAGAGACGCAGGGCCGTGACTACCTGGTGCTGAGTCAGGGAGCGTGGTCGGTCCAGCGTGGCGTTCGTTTCGAGCACGAGGACGAATCCTTTGTCTGCTTGCGGACCTACCACGACGGGCATAAGAACCTTGAGCCGGTGATGCTCTTCAACCTGACGCAGGATCCCTACGAGCAACACGATATTGCGGGCGAGCGCCCCGATCTCTTCGACAAGGCGATGGGGATGCTGGCCGATTGGCAGCACGAGATGATGTTGAGAAGCCGGACCAACGTGGATCCCCTGATGACGGTGCTGCGCGAGGGTGGTCCCTCTCATACGCGTTACCAACTGCCCACGTACTTGGAGCGTCTTCGCGAGACGGGACGGGCTCACCACGCGGAGCGGTTGGCAAGGCTACATCCTGATGAGGCCTAATACGGCCTCTTGATAGGGGGCTTACTTCAGTATCCTGCCTTTGACTTGACATGGGGGCCGGTCGTGCTAAAATACTTCGGCGCCGAATATTTCGGCGCCGAAGTATTGTGTCGGGTGCACGATTGCACCGCATCAGGATATCACAGACGTGTGTGGACACCTCTGATAGGGGGGAATGGATGGACCAAGAGCTTCAGAGCAAGGCACTGGACGTGATCCAGAAATTCCTGATCATCTATCGTTACGTGCGGCGCTATGGCCGCAAGACGCAGTGTGAGGGTGTCCGCGGGCGTGAGCTCTCGACGTTGCGCTACCTGCTGGAAGCCGGTCATTTGACGATTGGGCAGATCAGCGACTATCTTTTTCTTAGCCCCAGCTCTGCTTCGGAGTTGGTCTCACGCATGGAGGATGCCGGCTATGTCACGCGGCAACGGTCCACCGAAGACTGCCGTGTCGTCAACGTGCAGTTGACACCGGAGGGTAGGGTGTTGGCAGAGGAGATCCCCCTTGGCGGGATTCCTCTCCTGCGAGAGCGCATCAAAGCTATGACGCCCGATCGATTGCGTCTCGTCGACGAGGCCTTCACAGACCTCATACAGATTATGGAGATTGACCCTAATGAATACCAGTGATGAATCTGACCAGGTCGAGAAGCCAAACGACCTTCAGATTCTGATACGTTGCTTCAGCTATCTGAAGCCTCACTGGCGCCTGGCGGCGGGCGGCTACTTGCTTCTGATCATCATCAACGGCATAGCCATCCTGAATCCTCAGTTGATGCGCGGGATCGTTGACCGGGGCATTGAGCAACAGGACCTCAACTTCCTGACCTGGTCGGTCGCTGGCATCTTAGCGCTCACCCTTCTCCAGGGGGTGCTGGGCTATTTCCATGGCAATTGGATCGAGATGGCCTCTCAAAATGTCGCCTACGACCTGCGCAATGAGCTCTATCAGAAGCTCTCGTCCCTCTCCTTCTCCTATCACGATCGAACGGAAGCCGGTCAGCTGCTGGCGCGTGCTATGCACGACGTGGAGCGCTTGCGCTTCTTGAATGGTCGCGCGACGATGCGGCTCGTGGAGGCCTTGGTCCTCCTTGTCGTGACGGTAGCCGTGCTGATTGTGATGAGCCCCCGGCTCGCGCTCCTCTCCCTCATCGCTATGCCGGTTCTGATGGTACAAGCCTACTCGTACTCCAAGCAGATGCGGCCCTTGTGGCGCTCTATTCGGGACAAGGTGTCGGAGATGACCTCCTGGGTCGAGCAGAACCTTCGCGGTGCTCGCATCGTCAAGGGCTTCGCGCAGGAGGAGGCGGAGATCGAGCGGTTTGACGAGCAGAACGCGGTCTGGTTTCAGTTGGCGGAGAGATCCGCCCTCGTGCGTGCCCTTAACAATCCCGCGGTCCGGTTCTTGACCGACATCAGCACCGTGTTCATCATCTGGTATGGCGGACGCCTTGTCATCAATGACGCACTGACCCTGGGGCAGTTCGTGGCTTTCACCGCCTATCTCAGCCAGCTGGCGGGCCGCGTTCGGACGCTAGGTCGCCTCGTCCCGTTTGTGAGCGAGGCTGCCGCCAGCGGGGAGCGGATTTTCGAGATTTTGGATGCCGAGTCCGAGGTCAAAGAAGCGCCTGATGCCGTGGACTTACCTCCCATCAAGGGCCATGTTCGGTTCAACAACGTTACCTTCAGCTACTTTGGGCGACGCACGGTTCTGGACGGCATTAACCTTGAGGCAAAGCCCGGCGAGATTATCGCCCTCCTGGGGACCACTGGATCCGGCAAGTCCACCATCATCAACCTGATCCCGCGCTTCTATGACGTCACCGAGGGCAGCGTCACCGTTGATGGATACGATGTCCGAGACCTGACCCTAGAATCTCTCCGGCACCAGATTGGCATTGTGCTTCAGGAGACCACGCTCTTTGCGGCGACCGTTCGGGAGAATATCGGCTTTGGGCGCCCAGAGGCAACTGACGAAGAGATTATCGAGGCCGCCAAGGCGGCGCAGGCCCACGACTTTATCATAGAGATGCCCAAGGGCTACGAGACCTATGTCGGCGAACAGGGTTCGACACTCTCTGGCGGGCAGAAGCAGCGTGTGGCCATCGCCCGCGCTTTGCTCAAGGACCCTCGGATCCTCATCCTTGACGACGCGATGTCCAGTGTCGATACTGAGACCGAACGCCTGATTCAGAAGGCACTGGAGCGTCTTATGCAGGGGCGGACCTCCTTCGTCATCGCCCAGCGGCTCAGTACCGTCCGAATGGCGGACCAGATTCTGGTTCTGGACAACGGTCACATCGTTGCGCGCGGAACCCACGAGGAACTTCTGCACCAATCTGGCCTCTACGCCGACATTTACGAGCGACAGCTCCGACCTCAAGAAGTTGAAGAGCTGATTGCACGCCAATCGCCTACCCTGGAGCGAAGGGGCAGGATCGTGACTCGCGCGATAGGGAACGACTAGGAATAAGGTATGAGTTTTTCAATTGGCACGACCAACATGGGGCATGGGCCTCGAGGGATGTTGCGGAGCCTCGGCAAGGAGGATGAGGACCAGAAACAGACCTTCGATATCCGCATCATTGCGCGCCTTATGGTCTTCCTCAAGCCCCACTGGCGCAGCATGCTGGGAGCTTTCGTCCTGATGACGGTATCTTCGGGACTCGGGCTGGCGGTTCCCTATCTGACGAAGGTCGCCGTCGATCAGCATATCGCCAATGGTGACCTTGCTGGTCTGAATCGTATTGCATTGATGATGGCTGCGGCTTTTGTCGCCCTCTATCTGACGTCGGCGGCTCAGGAGTACCTGCTTGCCAGGACGGGGCAGGACGTCCTGGGTGACATGCGGGCGCAACTCGTGCGCCATCTCCAGAGGCTCCATCTAGGCTATCACGACACGCACATCATCGGCGTCACAATCTCCCGGGTGTTCAGCGATGTCGGGGTGATCAATGATCTTCTTTCGCAGGGACTTATCAGCATCTCTAGCGACATTTTGACGCTGGTTGGCATCATCGTAGTGATGGTCTCAATGAGCCCCCGTCTTGCGCTTCTGACCTTCAGCGTGATGCCGCTGATGCTCGTCGCGACGACGATCTACGCGCGTCACGCGAAGAGGGCTTACCGTCATATGCGGGCGACGGTTGCCGAGGTCGTGGGCGATCTGGCGGAGGACCTCGCCGGTATGCGCGTGATCCAGGCTTTTGCCCAGGAGGACACGACGCAAGAACGCTTTGACGAGATCAACCGTGCTAACCGTGATGCGCACGTGCAGGCTACGGCGCTCTCCTTCCTCTTCATGCCGGCGGTCCAATTCCTGAGCATGCTTGCCACAGCGATTGTCCTCTGGTTTGGAGGGCGAGCTGTTGCCAGCGAGACCCTGACGCTGGGCGTCATCATCGCCTTCCTGGCTTACGTGACTCAATTCTTCCGTCCGATTCAGGAGCTCAGCCAGCTTTACACCACGATGCAGTCGGCGATGGCCGGCGGCGAGCGAGTGCTGCAGTTGTTGGATACCCAACCGGGGGTGCCGGATAAACCCGACGCGACCGAGATGCCGCCAATTGAGGGCCGCGTCGAGCTGCGTGATGTCACCTTTGCCTATCGCGACGGTGAACCCGTGCTCTGTGATGTGAACTTGACCATAGAATCGGGAGAGACCGTCGCCCTGGTAGGGCCGACGGGGGCTGGCAAGACCTCGATCGCCAATCTAATCGCCCGCTTCTACGATGTCACAGAAGGTGTGGTATTGATCGATGGGATCGATGTGCGCGACGTCAAGCAGCGCTCCCTGCGGCGACAGATGGGCATCGTGCCCCAAGATCCGTTTCTTTTCTCTGGCACGATTGCTGATAACATTCGCTTTGGCGATCCTGAAGCGTCGGAGGAGAGGGTGTATGAGGCCGCGCAGCTTGCTAATGCGGATGCGTTTATCGAGCGGACGCCCAAAGGGTATCAGACGCGGATCCAGGAGGGTGGTGTCAACTTCTCTCTAGGTCAGCGTCAGCTTCTGTGTATTGCCAGAGCAGTATTGGCAGATCCGCGGATCTTGATTCTGGATGAGGCCACGTCTAGCGTCGATACGATGACTGAGGCGCTGATCCAGGACGCGTTGGATCACCTGTTGTCCGGTCGCACCGCGGTCGTCATCGCACACCGCCTCAGCACCATCCGCAACGCGGACATGATCTGCGTCATCGACGGCGGGCGGATCGTGGAGCGTGGAACGCACGAGCAGTTGTTGCTCAAAGACGGACTCTACCGTGAATTGTACGAGCGGCAGTTTGTGGATGCTGTGGCGAGTAGTTAACCGATACCGATGGCCATAGGCTTGACCTAAACGATAACTTGAATAACGAGGGTAGCACATGAAAACACTAGGATTTCTCTTTAAGTACACACGCGATCAAAGGAAGGCCCTGATCATCACGGTGATCAGTATGTTCTTTTTGACGGGTGTGCAGTTGTTGGATCCTCAGGTCATCCGGGAGATGACAGCGGTTGTGAAGGAGCCCTTTACCGATCCGGCGGGGTATCGACCCTCATCGGAGATCATCGCCCGCCTTGCCTTGCTGGGCGTCAGCGATCAAGCGGCGATTACGGCAGCCAATGTGATCGGCAGGCTAGCGGTGGTGGGCCTGTTCCTCTTCTTGGTTCGAGGAGTCCTGCGTTTCCTGCGCAGCTACATGGCGCACGTCGCCGGTTGGGGTGCCGTCGCGGATGCCCGCAAGGATATCTACCGTCACCTCCAACGGCTCTCCCTGCACTTCTACGAGGATCAGAAGATAGGCGATCTGATGTCGCGGATGGTCAACGACTCGGATATGTTCGAGACGCTGATCGCTCACGCTATCCCTGATACCATTGTCAACGTCTTGATGTTTGTTGGCGTGGCTGCGATCTTGATGGGATATAGCCCGCAGCTCATGTTGCTCACGCTCATACCGATTCCGCTCATCGTGGTGGCAGCGCAGGGATTCACCAAGTACGTGCGTCCTGCTTTCCGGGAGCGTCAAAAGGAGCTGGGCGATCTCAATGCGACGCTCAACGACAACCTGTCCGGCATTCGAGAGATCAAGGCCTTCACGCGGGAAGACGTCGAGGCCGAGCGCATTGGGCATCACATCAACCGTTACCGCGACTCACTCTTGCGGGCCCTGCGTCTGATGGCGACTTTCCATCCCTTTGTGGAGTTCGCCTCCTCGTTGGGGACCATTGTCCTGATCTACTTCGGGGGCCGACTCGTGCTGCAACAGACGATGCCTCTGGAGGACTTGGTCGCGTTTTTCCTCTATCTGAACCTCTTCTACCAACCCGTCCGGGCGCTGAGTAGTGCTTGGGAGAACATCCAACACGCGATGGCGGGTGCGGAGCGCGTGCGTGAGCTTCTAGATGAGGAGCCGGATGTGGCTGAGAGGCCCGATGCTGTGGCGTTGCCCGGTCGTGCTGAAGGTGAGATCCTCTTTGAGGATGTGGCTTTCCAGTATGTCGAGGACCAACCGGTCTTGGAGGACATCAATCTTGAGATCCCTGCGGGGCACGTGGTGGCGCTGGTTGGCCCAACGGGCGTGGGTAAGAGCACGCTTGCCAGTCTCATTCCCCGATTCTACGATGTGACCGAGGGTGCGGTGAAGCTCGATGGGCACGATATCCGCGATCTGACCCTTAAGAGCCTTCGCCAACAGATCAGCATCGTGCTCCAGGATGTCTTCCTCTTCCACGGGACGGCTCGAGAGAACATCTTGTTCGGTCGGCGGGATGCGACGGAGGAGGAGTTGATCGAGGCTGCCAAGATCGCTAATGCCCACGAGTTCCTCATGGGGCTCCCTGATGGGTACAATACCATTATCGGCGAGCGTGGCGTCAAACTCTCCGGGGGCCAGAAGCAGCGGTTGGCCATCGCTCGGGCCGTGCTAAAGGACGCCCCCGTCCTTATCCTGGATGAGGCGACCTCCTCGGTGGACACACAGACCGAGCTGCTGATCCAGCAGGCGCTCGAGCGTTTGATGGTCGGCAGGACGACGTTGATCATCGCCCATCGGTTGTCAACCATCCGAAGTGCGGATAAGATTGTCGTGCTTGAGGGTAGCCATATCACCCAGATGGGTACGCACGAGGAGCTGATGGCGGAACAGGGGCTCTATCGTCAACTCAACGAGGTGCAGAACGAGATGGAGCCACGCTATGCCATGGTTCGAGAGCGGCGGCAGATCGCAGCTCAAGCCCAGGCCTAGAGGCGTGTGCTGGGGCTATCCCAGGTCACCTCATCGACGGAAAGACCGGAGCAAAGTCACTACTTCTCACGGTGCTTCGTGGTATGATTGACGCCTGGGAGTGATCCATATTTGTAGGAGGATCTGAGTACATGATTCGACGTAGATTGGCTACCCTGATTTCGCTTGTGGTCGTGACCGGCATGCTGTTCGGGCTAGGAGCATGCACGTTTGGCTCTTCGGGCGGGAGCGAGGTCGAAGCTACCCCAACCCCAATCCCGACGTCCGTAGTCCCGACCAATCCAACGTACGAGGTGCAGCGGGGCACAGTCATCCGTGAGTTGCAGTTCTCCGGACGTATCGCGCCTCTTCTCGAGGAAGAGCTTTTCTTCAGGACCGGCGGGTACGTAGACGAGGTCTACGTCGGGCGCAATGATGAGGTTCAGGAGGGGGATCTCCTGGCTGAGTTGGAGGTGACCGACCTCAAGAACCAAATCACCCAGAAAGAGGCCGAGCTGAAGTCGGTGGAGTTGGACTATGAGCGCCGCTTGACCGAGGCTCAGAACAACGTACGCTCTGCCGAGCTCCAGTTGGCCAAACTTGAAACCGGTACCAGCGAGTCCCAGGTCGTCAGCGCTCGCATCAATCTGGAGAAGGCCCGGATGCGGCTGGCTGAGGCCCAGGACGAATACAACAAGTCTCTTGACCGCAGCTGGGAGCGCGAGGAGGTCCGTGATGCCTACGCCCGCGGCGTGCAGGAAGCACAATGGAACCTGGAGATGGCCCAGGCCCAGTACAATGACGTCCTGCGCGCCCAGCAGCGTAACGAATACGATATCGAGCTAGCCGAGATGAGCCTCGACCTGGCTAACCTTCGTCTTGTGGAGGTCCAGACCGGCCTTGACGTGACCAGGACGGTCCTCTCCCTCAATCGACTTTCTGATCAGCTCAACGACGCCCGTATTGTGGCCCCCTTCACCGGCGTGATCCTTCAGATCAACCTGATCGAGGGCCGACAGGTCCAGGGCTACGATCCAGTGATGCTCCTAGCAGACCCCACGGAGCTTGAGGTCAGTGCGGATCTCCAGGACAGTGAGATGAGTGAGCTCACAGAGGGGATGGAGCTTGTTGCCGAGTTCGTGAACCGCCCTGGCGAGCAGCTCGTCGGAACGATTCGCCGGCTGCCTTATCCCTACGGTGGTGGCGGACGCACGGAGGGTGTGGGCGATGAGGACAAGTCAGTCCGCATCACCATCGAGGGGCTTGATCCCCACGCCGAGGGCTATAACATCGGTGATCGCTTGCGCCTGACGGTGGAGCTTGAGCGCGCCGAGGACACGCTATGGCTGCCGCCTCAGGCCGTGCGGACGTTCGAGGGTAGGTCCTTCGTGGTTGTCCAGGAAGATGGCGCGCAGCGACGGGTCGATGTGAGAGTTGGCATTCGCTCTGCCGAGCGCCTTGAGATCTTGGAAGGGGTCACTGAGGGACAGACTGTGATCGCGCCTTAGGTTGATCGATAGCTGATGATGCGGTTTCTAAACCGTCTGCGCGCGATTATCATCGTTGTCCTAAAGCGGGTGACCGCTCAACCTTGGTTGGTGATTGCGACCACCTTGGGGCTGGTGGTCGCAATCGCTTTGATGATGAGCATTCCGCTCTACGCCGACGCGGTCTACCACCGCATCTTTATGCGGACTATCGCCGAAGACGGTGCCCCAGACGGTGTCATCCCGCCTTTCACCTTTCTCTTCCGCTACGATGGGAGCATCTACGGCTCGCTGAACTGGGAAGAGCTGGCGCCTGTGGACTCGTATCTCTCTGAGCGCGCGGGTCGCGCTTTTGGACTCCCGTGGCAGTTCACGGTACGCTACGTTACGACAGATCCGTTTGCTATCTTTGCAGACGACACCTCGGCCTTTGACAACACCGCCTCAGCTCTGGTCTGGGCGGGTTTCTCCTTTATCAGTGACCTTGAGGATCACGTCGTCATGAGGGAGGGGCACTTCCCCAACCCGACGCCATCGGGAAGTGGTAGTACTGGTGGTGAGCCGGTTGAGGTGATGATCCACAATGACCTTGCGACAGAGTTGGGCGTGCAGGTCGGCGAGACCTACATTGCCTATATGCGGGTCAGAGCTGAGGACGGGTTCACCAGCGATATCCAGATCCCCATTCGTCTCGTTGGGATCTGGGAGCCTGTGGACCCTTATGATCCTTTCTGGTTCTTCCGACCCGAGGCCTTCTCCGAGCGGATGATGGTCCCTGAAGAGACCTTTGCTAACACCATTGGCGCTCGAATGGAGACAGAGGTCTACACGGCGGCTTGGTATCTCGTGATGGACGGAAAGGATATCCACCACAGCGATGCTGGGGCGCTGGTCGGCCGTACACGCTCCGTGCAACAGCGTGCGTCCAATCTTCTGCCCAATATGACGCTAGGACGGTCGCCACTGGACGCCTTGCTCGACTACCGGCGATCGGCGAACCTGCTCACGATTCTGCTCTATGCTTTCAGCATTCCCATCCTCGGCCTGCTGTTGGCTTTCATCACGCTGACGGCAAGCCTGGCGGCTGAACGCCGCCGTAACGAAATAGCGGTGCTGCGGAGCCGTGGCGCTATGGCGATCCAGATGGTCGGAATCGCGGGCTTGGAGAGCCTGCTCCTCGGCATCGCGGCGCTAGCGCTGAGCTCGCCGTTAGGTACGGCGATTGCTCAACTTATCGGCCAGGCTCGAAGTTTCCTGAATTTCAGTGCCGAGTTCGAGGCGCTCCGGGTGTCCGTAACTCTCAATACCCTGCGCTTCGGCATCGTGGCTGTCGTTATCGGGATTGCAGCACAGGTCATCCCGACCTTCGGCGCTGCCAACCACACCATCGTGTCTTACAAGCGTGAGCAAGCTCGGATGATGCGAAAGCCGTGGTGGCAGCGCTCGTGGCTGGATCTGTTGTTGTTGATTCCAGCCGGCTACGGCGCTTACCTGCTTCGCAATCAGGGGAGTCTCGTGGTTCTGGAGGACAGCCTCGGAAGCGCGCCGTTCCAGAACCCCTTACTCTTCCTGGTGCCTGCGCTGGGAATCTTTGCGCTAACGCTCTTCTTCTTGCGGCTGATGCCGCTGGTGATGTCGGGTATGGCTTGGATAGCGGCGCGCACCAAGGCAGTAGGACTGCTGATGGCGGCCCGACACCTGGCGCGGACGCCTAGCTTTTACTCCACACCTTTGATCCTGCTTGTCCTGACCTTGAGCCTCTCCGCCTTTACGGCGTCGTTGGCGCACACCCTCGACCGTCATCTTTATGACAAGACCTATTACCAGGCCGGTGCTGACCTCAGGTTCTTGGATCGCGGCGAAGGGGCAGACGCCGGCAACATCTCTAGTTTGTTTGGGGGAGACGGCGAGGCATCGGATGAGGAAGAGGCAGGGCCGCGGTGGTATTTTCTGCCTGTGAGCGATTATCTTGACGCATCCGGAGTCGAGGCCGCCATGCGGGTGACGAGTTATCCTGCGGTCGCAGCACTGTCTACCGGTCAGATGTCTGGCAGCTTTATGGGAATCGATCGTGCTCCATTCGCCCAGATCAGTTACTGGCGAGGAGATTTCGCGGACCAGAGCCTAGGTGCCCTGATGAACGCCCTGGCTATGCAGTCAAATGGGGTTCTGGTGCCTGAGGATTTCCTGGAGGACAGTGTCTTGATGCTTGGGGACACGATCCGCCTTGACGTCGTCGCGTATGGGGATCGGACGACTATGGACGTTCAGGTCCTGGGCACTTTCCGCTATTTCCCGACGTGGTATCCTTCAGAGGGACCGCTCTTTGTCGGCAATGTGGATCACTTCTTCCAGGAGGCGGGCCAGCAGTATCCCTATAACGTCTGGATGAAGGTCTCGCCTGATACGGACATACAAGCCTTGGTGGCGGAGGAGCTCAAGGTCTTTAGCCATGACTGGATCTCGCCGCGGGTGGAGATTGCGGCCGAGCAGGAGCTGCCGCAGCGCCAAGGGCTTTTTGGCTTGCTCTCCGTGGGATTTGCGGCTGCAGCGGTCCTGACTGTCGTGGGGTTCCTGCTCTACGCGCTCTTCTCTTTCCGCCGCAGATTTATCGAGTTTGGCGTCCTGAGGGCCGTGGGGTTGTCCTCGCGGCAGATGTCTGCATTTCTGGGATGGGAGCTGGCGTTCCTCATTCTGATGGGGGGCGCTTTAGGGACGCTCTTAGGGGGCGCAGTGAGCTCCTTTTTCATTCCTTATCTCCAAATCGGGGTCGATGAGGTTGATCGGATTCCACCCTATATGGTGGATATCGCTTGGTCCGCCATTTTCCGGATTTATCTGCTCTTTGCGCTGCTCTTTGTGGTTGCACTCATTGCACTGGTGGTTATGTTGCAGCGGATGAGGATCTTTGAGGCGGTCAAGCTTGGTGAGACAGCCTAGATTCTCCCTGCTAACGCTCTTCGATAGAGGCGCTCTTGGAAAGAGCAGGCCTCTCCTAAGAGCTGCTTGACTAGAGCTTTTCGAAGGAAGACAACGATGGCAGAACGAATAGAGACAGCTTCTCAAGGTAGTGAACCATCCAAGCCCTTCATTGTGTGCGACAACCTGGTCAAGATCTACAAGGTTGCTGACCTTGAGGTTGTGGCCCTACAGGGGCTGGACTTGGTGGTTCAGCCTGGCGAGCTCCTGGGCATCGTCGGGGCGAGCGGCAGCGGGAAGTCGACGTTGATGAACGTGTTGGGCGGCTTAGATCGCCCGTCCGCTGGGCGCGCGTGGGTCGACGGTAAGGACCTCCTCAAGCTCTCCAATCGTGAGTTGAACGAATACCGCCGCTCCGAGGTGGGATTCGTCTGGCAGCACGGCGCGCGAAACTTGATCCCCTACCTCAATGCCTTCGAGAACGTCAAGCTGCCTATGACGCTAGCCGGGCAGGCCGGACGCAAGGTCAATCAACGCGCGGAGGAATTGCTGGAGGTTGTCGGGCTTGGTGATCGGATGCGTCACAAGCTCTCAGAGCTATCCGGCGGTGAGCAGCAGCGGGTGGCGATTGCCGTCGCGCTTGCCAACAACCCCAAGTTGCTCTTGGCGGATGAGCCGACCGGAGAGCTCGACTCGGTTACAGCTCTGACCATCTACGAGCTGTTCAACCAACTGAATGATCAGTTCGGTGTCACCACCCTGATCGTCAGTCACGACCCTAGCATTGCCCGCCACGTCCACCGGGTCGTCGCAATCCGCGACGGGCGCCTGGCCACCGAGACGGTGCGTTCCAAAACCAACGGGTCCCTGGCGGCGCGCCTCAGTGATAGGCTTGGGGTCGAGCATGAGGAGCCCGAGGAGGTCTTTGAGGAGCTGACGGTGTTGGACTCGGCTGGAAGACTCCAGATTCCCAAGGACTACCTGGCGCAGTTTGGCATCAAGGGGCGTGCTCGCCTGGAGATCACTGAAGACGGCATTCTCGTGTTGCCCGCAGACAACGTGGACCTGGATCACGTGCAGGATGCCGAAGCGCTGGCTACAGGCTTCGAAGAGGCCAAGAAGAGCCGAGGCCTTAGTGGCTTCCTGAACCGTTTGATGCGCGGCGAACTTAAAGAGAAGAGCGGAGAGTGACGTATGGCAGCTAGGTTGGAAGTAGCTGACTTCGAATTCGCCATTGAGACTGAGAATCTTTGGCGGATCTACAAGATCGGCAACGACATTGAGGTCCCCGCATTGCGGGGTCTGAACCTGCAGATTGATCCGGGTCACTTTATTGCCCTCAAGGGGCGATCGGGCAGCGGCAAGACGACGCTCCTGAACTGCCTCAGCGGCCTGGACCGGCCGACCAGCGGGCGAGCTCAGGTCTTGGGCTACGATCTATCGGAGCTCAACGACCGGCAGCTGACGCAGTGGCGGCGCGAGCAACTGGGATTCGTCTTCCAGTCCTTTGGTCTGTTGCCCACGCTCTCGGCCTACGAGAATGTGGAGCTCATGCTCCGGATCAAGGGCGCGCGGGCGCGGGAACGGCACCAACGCGCGATGTATTGCCTGGATCTGGTCGGACTCCGCAAATGGGCGGACCATCGCCCTTACGAGCTCTCGGGCGGCCAGCAGCAGCGGGTGGCGATCGCGCGGGCCTTGGCCAATCAGCCTCTTCTCGTCCTTGCCGACGAGCCCACCGGCGAGCTAGACAGCGAGACGGCGCGCGAGATCCTAGGTCTCTTCCAGCGCGTCGTCTACGAAGAGAATATCACGGTCCTGATGGCGTCTCACGACCCTTTGGTGGATGATTACGTGGACACGATCCTCCAGTTGAAGGACGGTCAGATCGTCGCCATGGAGGAAGCAGTCTGAAGCAACGTCCCACAATGCCAAGGAAAACGGGGGAGACCTAGTGTCTCCCCCGTCTTTTCTTCTGCCCTCTAGAAGGTTTTCGAGCCTCAATCAGGCTCGATTCAGTCCGTGCATGTCGCTCAGCATCTTCTGGAACAAGGCCTCGTAGCCGTCCACCGTGCGCTCCGTCGAGAACCGTGCCCTGATCTCCTCTTGTGGCCGAATGTGTGCCTCTGGGTTATCCAATACCTTCAGGATCGCCTCTGCCAGGCCGTCAGGGTCGCCGACAGGCGCGATTTCGCCCATCCCGGTCTGCAGCACGGGCTGACGCACACCTGGCAGATCGCTTGCCACGCTGGGCGTCCCGCAGAGCATGGCCTCCACCTGGACCAGGCCAAAGGACTCGGTTGAGTTCAGGCTGGGCACGGTGATGACGTCCAGGTTCGGATAGAAGGCCGTCATCTGCACGGGATCCAGTACCCCAAGGAACTTCCATTTGCGCATCTCCTCATACATCCGGATTCTGGGCATCAGGCGTTGGGCATAGGCTTCCTCAGCCAGCACGTTCTGGTATTGTCCCGCGAAGAGGATTCGTGCGTTTGGATACCGTTCCAGGATTTTCGGGAAGGCCTGCAACAGGACCTCGACACCCTTCTCCGCCGCCAGCCGTGCCGCCATTCCGATAACCGGGTGCTTGTCCTCGGGGTTGTGCATGCGGGCGAAGGCCGCGGTCCCAGACTTCGTCATCTCAGGCAGCTCCACCGGAGGCGGAATGATGTGCAGTTTATCTCGAAACCGCTGCAGGAACGGGGAGTGGTCCGCGAAATCCTGCGTGTAGGCCACGACGCCGTGGCTGAATCTTCCGGCTAGGTTGTTCATGAGCAGCACGACCTGATTGACGAGTCGGTTAAAGAGACCGGGCGGGAGTTGGAGGTCGCAGTGATAGGTCAGCAGCGTTGGCTTGTGTAAGAGGCGTCCCCGGAGGGCAACGCCGGCTGCGTCGAATTGCGGCAGGTGCAGGCTCACCACGTCGGCCTCGCGCACATACTTCCAGGCCAGGAAGCCGAAGGTGGGCATGATCACACCCTTGCTGACCCGGAACAGCACCGGCGCGCGCACGACGCGCACACCGTTGAGCTCCTCTTGCTTGGGCAGTTCTCGACTGTAGCGCGACGTGAGGACGGTAACCCGGTGTCCGCGCTCGGCCAATCCTCGCGCCAGGCGCTCGGCATAGATGGTTAAGCCGCTGGTGTGGGGACGATAGTACGTAAGGACCAACAAAACGTGCATAGGATGCTCAGGTGTTTGGGACTTCAAGATCTCCTCCACTGGCCTAGTTCTGCCGGCCCATCGAGTCGCTCGTCTCGGTGCCCGTTCCTACGTAGGCCCGCAGAAGACTCTCATGTTCGGCAACCCAGTCGTAAAGCCTGCGGATCCCCTCCTCAACGCCGACCTTGGGATGCCAGTTCAGCTCCCGCTCAGCCTTGCGGATGTCGGCGATGAAGATGCGCTGGTCGCCGGGGCGCCAGTCTCCCCATGACACAGGCACCGGCTCCCCTCGCAGCTCTGTCAGAAGCGGGGACAGCTCTCTCCACACCGAGAGGCTGTTCTCGTGCCCGCCTCCCAGATTGTAGATCTGGCCTGAGACGCGGCCAATGCTCCTCAGTCCGGCGTCGTAGGCGTCAAGCAAATCGTCGATGAAGAGCAGATCCCGCACCTGCTTGCCGTCGCCGTAAATCGTGATGGACTTGCCCAGCTGCGCCGCGATCAGGAACCAGGCGACCCAGCCTTGATCCTCGACCCCGAATTGCCTGGGCCCGTAGATACAGCTCTGCCGGAAGACCACCGTGCGCAGCCCGTAGATGCGGGCGTAATCCCGCACATACTGGTCAGCCGCGCCCTTCGAGCAACCATAGGGTGAATGGAAATCGGTCGGATAGCTCTCCGGGATCCCATAAGGATAGTCCCGGTAGACGTAGCGGGTATCTTTCTCTTCCACGACCAGGTTCTCCATACCACCATAGACCTTGTTCGTCGAGGCATAGAGGACGGCGGGTCGGTTGGGTGAGAAACGTGCTGCCTCCAGGACGTTGAAGGTGCCCATAGCGTTGATCTCGATGTCCTCTCGCGGTCGCTCGACCGACGTCGTGACAGCGACCTGGGCGGCGAGGTGGACGATAACGTTGGCGTCGATCGCCATCGTCGTGATCAATGACGCATTGCGGATGTCGCCGTGCACGAACCGGAAGGCGTCCTTGCCAAACTCCGCCTGCAACCACTTCAAGTTGGCGTCAGCCCCCTGCCTGGAGAGGTTGTCATAGACCGTCACCTCCTCCCCACGGCTGAGAAGGCGGTGGACGTAGTTCGCGCCGATGAAGCCGGCGCCACCCGTGACTAGATAATGCATGGCCTCTCCTTTATCCCTCGATCTCCTGCCCGCGGCTCACGAGGTTCTTGAGCGACATGCCCCAGGCTATCAGCGCCAGCGCGCCGAGACCGATCCCTGTCAGATAGGGCAACGCATGGACGAGGACGGCGTAGGTGAACCCGAGATCTCGGGCCACATCGAACCCCCAATAGAGTGCCTCTCGGACGGCGAAATGGAAGGAGCCTATGCCCCCCGTTGCTGGGAAGACCATGCCAAAGGCACTGGACCACATCGCGACCAGGCTCCGCAGAACCGATACCTCTGGGATGAAGGCCCGGCAGGCCCACATCATCGTGCCGAAGTAGACGGCGGTCGTTATCCAGAGCCCCAGCGACCAGAGGCCGATAGCCAGCCCATCCATGGGGGAGCGGAGCGCCTCCAGCCCATCCAGGATCCCGCGCAACGGCTTAAGCCACCGGTCAGGATTCGAGACGCGCAGCATCAGCAACATGCGCATCGCCAATCGCTCCGTCGCGACGGGGAAGACCGCGATCAGCACAAACGCTAACAGAACCCCAAAGGCCAGCACACCACTGAGGATCAGGACGAGGTTGAATGACAGAAAGCTGCCGACCTGTCCCGCAGCGAGATAGGTCTGAAGCCCAGGGACGAAGGGTAGCGTCGCAATCAAGACCAGCACGATGAGCAGCATATCCAGCACGCGCTCGACTACCACGGTGGAGAGCGCTGCCAGGGCGGTGACCGGTCCGCGAAGGCTTGCGCCGACCGCCCGCGCCGGATCGCCGGCCCGGAGCGGTAGCACGCCACTGATCAAGTATCCGATGTTGATGAGGCCAAAGGTGTCGCGAAGCGAAAGCGTGCGGCCCAGCAGGATACGCCATCGAGCCGCCCGGATCACGAGCGTGACCAAGATCAGGGCCAATGTCACACCGATCCAGACCCAATCCACACTGCGCAGCGCCGCCCCCACATCCTCGAAATCGATGCCTCGCAGAGCGATGTAGAGCGCTAAGGCGCTGAAGAATAGGGTCAAAACAATCTGAATAATCCGCTTTTTCACGGGCCTCATTATACCACAGCGCCTTACTTCGAGCAGTGGGCGCCGTTCTAGGTGCATGCTATCCCTGGCGCGATCTGCCATACTGATCAGGGGCGGGCCACGCGCGTTATCCCTGTGTCGAAAACCGACTACACTACAGGTACCCTAGCACCACACGAGGAGGGAAGCATGCTGTTGGCCGTGGATGTTGGTAACACAAACGTCGTTTTCGGTGCCCACGACGGTGAGACCTGGCGCCACCATTGGCGCGTGCGAACGGTGCGCGACAAGATGGCCGATGAGTACGGGGTGCTGTTGCGATCCCTGCTCGGCGAGGCAGACCTGACGATGTCGGACTTCGACCGGGTCGTCGTTGCCAGCGTTGTCCCACCTCTGACCGCGCGCCTGGAGGAGCTGGTGGTCGAACAGAGCCTGGCGGAGCCCCTGATCATCGACCATACTGTCAACACGGGCTTGACCTTCGCGGTGGATACTCCCAGCGAGGTGGGGGCCGACCTGATCGCGAACGCAGTGGCGGCTTACGACAGGGTGCGAGGTGCCTGTATCGTCGTCGACTTCGGGACGGCGACGACCTTCACCGCGGTCTCGGCCGACGCCGCGTTCCTCGGCGTCGCCATCGCGCCCGGCTTGAACCTCGCGGCCTCCGCGTTGGCCGGAGGCACGGCTCAACTCCCGCAGGTCCGATTGGTGCCGCCGGGCCGGGCCATCGGCACGAACACCGTCCATTCGGTGCAGGCCGGTGTGATGCTGGGCTACGTTGGACTCGTGGAGGGCCTCATCGAGCGAATTCAGGGTGAGATGGACGGACCGGTTCAGGTCCTGGGCACCGGTGGCCTCTCCAGCGTCATCGCCCCGCTAACCTCGCGGTTCTCTGAGGTGGATCCCTGGCTCACGCTGGATGGTATTCGCATCATCGGAGAAGGTGGTCTTCGCAGAGCCTCTGCGTGACGGTCCCGGACGTGGCTGGAGGCGAGGAGAAGCGATACGTCGGCTGAAGATGGCTCCACCGAACCCCGCTCGGAGACGCCCGTGAGGACCTGCAAGCCCCCTTTTCGACGACGATGGACGGCCTGGGCGTGGCTCCCCCTCCTTCTCACCGCGCTGGTCCGAGCAGCGTGGCTCATTTGGGTTCCGGTGGATCCCCTCGGATCGGTGGACGCTGAGGGTTTCCATCTGCTGTCGGTCAATATGCTTGATGGTAACGGGTTTGCCATCGGCTGGGAGGCGCCCTTCTGCCCTACCGCCATACGTACCCCGCTCTATCCTCTCTTTCTGGCGGGCGTCTACGGTGTCTTCGGACGGAACAAGCGGGCTGCCGTACTTGTACAGCTTCTGCTCGAAGTCGTGACGGCGGCCGGCGTGATGGCTCTGACGCGAATGGTCGCCGTACCCAATAGCACGGGAAGCGCTGGGCCGTTCCGGCGTGGTGGGAGAGCCGAGGCTTTTCGGGCGAGTGTGTCGTCGGAGATCGACGGGGCTAGGCAGGCGCGACGAGGGTTGTGGTTTCTGCCTCTGTTGGCGGGCACCGCCTATGCGCTTAATGGGACGACCCAGCGCTACACCGGCTTCCTGCTATCTGAGAACCTTCTGCTGCCGTTGATCGTTCTGGCCCTGGTTCAGACGACCGCCCTTCTCCGGCGTCCTACGTCGCGCCGCGCGCTGTTTTCTGCCGTGCTCTGGGCTTTGGCCCTCCTGACCAAGCCGAATGTGTTCTTTCTCGTGATCGCGGTAGGCATCCTCCTTTTCGGCAGGCTCGCGCTGGAGGTTCGTCGATCGCGTCCACTGAGGCTCTGGCACAACCTTCGGGTAGGCCTGGTCTTTGCCGGCGTTCTGTTCCTCTGTCTCGCACCCTGGATCCTTCGGAATCATCTGTCGGTGGGACGCTGGCTCCTTTCCACCGCTTTCGAGGAGAACATCGCTCGGGTGAGTGCTGTTGCGACGTTGGCCGAGCTCCTGGGCGTCGAGGCCGAGCCTTGGTCTGAGACTTGGGAGCATCTCTACGGACTCATGGCCACGGCGTGGTCCCCGGACATCCGACCGCATGCGCTCCTGCCCAGCGGCACCACTTGCGAGGCTCTGGCTCGTCGTCAAGCGGACATCGCGAAGGCTGCCCACATGTTTGTGCTGGATCACCTGGGGGTAGCGGTCAAGGTTCATTTCAGAGGGGTAACGCGAAGTCTACTGGATCCGGGGCATCGCTTGTGGTATCATAGGTTGGTCGGACGAGACTGGGCGACAACGGGTGTCGTCGCTGACATCTGGCGTCGGATGACCTGGTCTCTTGACCGCGGCGCGGTGGGCGACGCGCTTCTGGCGTTTTGGCGTGAGCGTGTTGTGAACATTCCCCCTGGACCGGCTGTTGTCTGGTGGGGTCTCATGGTCGGGCGGGTGGTTTTGTGGTGGCTTGGTCTGCGCGGCATGTGGCGTTTGCGCTCGCGGGCCTGTGCCGCGCTTCTGTTAGGGGGGACCGTTCTCTACCATCTTGTGCTTCCTGGCCCCATCGCGCACGATCGTTTTTACGTAAGCGCGATTCCGGCGGTGAGCAGTCTTGTTGCCTGTGGTGCCGAGAGGTATAATACTTGCCACAGACGGCCTCCTCGTGAAATGGGCGGCTTGGGAGGACACCATGATTGAGGTCACGCTCGAAACCATACAGATAAGTCTGGTATCGTCGCATCGCATTGTGGTTCTGAAAGAGATGGGAACAGAGCGCTATCTCCCTATCTGGATTGGGCCATGCGAGGCCGAGGCGATATCGGTGGGCGCTAAGGGTGTAGAGGTGCTGAGACCGCTGACGCACGATCTGCTTGTCAGCGTGCTGGATACTTTCGATGCGGAGTTGCTCTACATCTACGTGAATGACCTTGCTGACAACACCTTTTATGCCACGCTGGTACTCGAGATCGATGGTCAGGAGATGGAAATCGACTCTCGCCCCAGCGACGCGCTCGCGGTTGCGGTTCGAACGGGCGCGCCGATCTACGTTGCCGAGTCCGTGATGGATGAGGCGGGCGTCGTACCTGAGGAGGACATCCTGAAAGGGGAGGGGGAGGACGCCAAGAGTTTGGGTATCTTCCGGGACTTTCTCAGCTCCTTGGATCTTGACGACCAAGAGGGTTGATCGACGCGTCGTGAATGTAGCCCGATAGTCCGTCTTGGGCCGTAAACGGTCCGACGGGTCCCCGTTGCGCTGATAAAACTGGGTCACACAGGCTTAAGCTTAGGAGTTCCAGGGGCTGGAGATATGGTACAACCAGACAGGACAGTTCCTCACAATATTGAGGCCGAGGAAGCGGTACTGGGGGCCTTGCTGATCGATCCTGAGGCGATCTTCCGCGTCCTGCCATTCCTACAAGCCGATGACTTCTATCTTCAGAAACACCGCTGGATCTATGAAGCCGTCATCCGCATCCACGAGCGCCGGGACCCGGTTGACTTCCTGACGTTGACGACGGAGCTGGCCCAACAGGACCGGCTCGAGACCGTGGGGGGCGACGCCTATATCACACAGTTGATCAACGCCGTCCCCTCGGCGATGAGCGTCGAGTCCTACGGACGGCTTGTGGAGCAGGCTGCCGTGCGCCGTCGGCTTCTGGACGCTGCCGGCGACATCGCGCGCTTTGCCTATGATGAGAAGTTGCCCGTCGACCAAGTCGTCGATCACGCCGAAAAGGCGCTCTTTGGTGTTTCTCAGAAGCGGCTGACACGCGACCTCCAGCCCATTCAGGAGATCGTGCCCCGCTACTACGACCACATTGAGAACCTCTATGCGCATCGTGGAGAGCTGATGGGTGTGCCATCGGGTTTCCACGCCCTTGACCGTGTCTTGGGCGGTTTCCAGAGGTCGGACCTCCTGATCTTGGCTTCCCGCCCCGGTGTGGGTAAGACCTCGCTTATGCTCACCTTCGCCCTGCACGCTGCCGAGAAGCGCAAGGTCGTCGCGCTCTTCAGCTTGGAGATGTCCGCCGAGCAGCTGGTGCAGCGCCTCGTTGCGCAGGTCAGCGGAATTGATGCCCAGCGCCTGCGCTTGGGCCAGCTCAAGGAAGAGGAGTGGCCGGCCTTCGCCGAGGCCATTGGGCACCTTTCGGAGCTGCCGATCTATATCGACGACACGCCGTCCATCACCGTGTTGCAGCTGCGTACCAAGTGCCGCCGGCTTGCGTCAGAGCGCGGACTTGACATCATCTTTGTGGACTATCTGCAACTGATGGAGTCCGATATTCGCTCGGACAATCGCGTTCAGGAGGTCTCCTATCTTTCCCGCTCCCTCAAGGGACTGGCCCGTGAGATCGATGTGCCGCTGGTGACGGCGTCGCAGCTCTCTCGCGCTGTCGAGCAGCGACAGGACAAGCATCCCGTGCTTTCCGATTTGCGAGAATCGGGCTCCCTCGAGCAGGACGCCGACATCGTGATGTTCATCTATCGCGATGAGCTTTACGACGAGAACACGGAGAACCCCAATATCGCCGATATTATGATAGCCAAGCACCGCAGTGGGCCCACGGGCACGATCCAACTCTACTTCAACAAGCGCTTGACGCAGTTTGCCGATGTCTATACCCAGGTCGCACCTGAGGACTACGGCGCTGTGGCACCGCCCGTGGGAGTGCCGTGAGCGCCAAATCGGTGTATCGTTTTCCTGGCTTCCCAGAAGGCCAGATCTCCACGGTCGCCTTGCCGGAGCTTGTCTTCACCGAGTTGGTCCCAAACCTGACGGATTCCGACGAATTGAAGGTGGTCCTGGTTGTTCTGTGGCACCTCTCTAAGATGCGCTCCGATGCCGCGCCGTGGGTCACCCGAGAGGAGCTGGTCACCGATCCCACGATTCGGCGGGCGCTTGATGGCCCGGACGCCGAGGCGCGACTGGAGGCGGCCCTGGACCGGGCCGTCGACCACGCCATTCTACTGGTCGCGCCTTGGGACAATGCCGAGGGCGTGACTGAGGTTCGCTATTTTGCTAACAGCCCGCGTGGGCGCTCGTCGGTGGCGGCGATACGCCGGGGCATGAGTCCGAGTCGCGTCGAGGTGGTTGAGCGACCGAACATTTTCACGCTTTACGAGCAGAACATCGGCCCTCTGACGGCGCTCTTGAGTGAGGAGCTAATGGAGGCCGAGCAGACATATCCCGCCGCCTGGATCGAGGAGGCATTTCGAGAGGCCGTGCGGCTGAACAAGCGGAATTGGAAGTATATCCTCGCCATCCTCGAGCGATGGCAGGCTGAAGGGCGAGATGAAATCGATAGAAGAACTGCTGCGCGAGCTGGAAAGCAAGGCGACCGGGAAGACGACATCCGAAAAATCATCGGAGACGCCTACGACCGACTTGTCCGCCACTGAGTCTGCGACCGAGGACACGTCCTCGGCCGTGTCTGAGGGCAAAGCCTCGGAAGAAGCCACTCCGGAGGCATCGCCTCAGGATGCTGGGCGAGAGGCCTCGGCTCGGACGGAGGCGGAGAGGTCGGCCCCCGTGCCCTCGGGTGTCGGCAAGCCCGATTGCCCCCTTTGTCACGGTATGGGGTACATTCGCCTTGACGTCCCGATGGGACATCCTCACTTCGGCAAGCTCTTCCCCTGCACCTGCCGGATGGACGAGCTCGCGACGCAGCGCAACGAGACATTGCGCACGCTCAGCAACCTGGAGGCGCTCAAGCGGTTCACCTTCGAGTCCTTCAATCCGGACGGTCACGGCATCTCCCCGGAACGCCAGCGCAACCTCCGGGGTGCCTATGAGGCGGCGCGGGCGTACGCGCGCAAGCCCGAGGGATGGCTACTCGTGTTGGGGGGATATGGGTGTGGGAAGACGCACCTCGCGGCAGCTATCGCCAACTATGTCCTCGAGCAAGGGGTGCTGCCGCTCTTTGTGACCGTGCCTGATTTGCTGGACCATCTGCGGGCGGCCTTTGCGCCGGGTACCTCACAGCCCTATAGCGAGCGTTTTGAGCAGGTACGGACCGCGCGGCTCCTAATCCTCGACGACCTGGGGACCGAGAATGCCACCTCCTGGGTTCTGGAGAAGCTCTTCCAGCTGCTCAACTACCGCTACATGCATCGCCTGCCCACGGTCATCACGAGCAACCAAGAGCTGGAGCACATCGAACCGCGCTTGCGCTCCAGGCTGTCGGATCCCACTCTGGTTGAAATGGTGACGATCCTGGCGCCGGATTTCCGATCGGCGGGCACCGAGGGCCTCGCGACGAATCTGAACACACTCCCGTACTATTCCGACATGACCCTGGACACCTTTGATCTTCGCCGGGGCGAGCTCGACAAGGCCGAGGTGGAGAACCTGTCCAGTGCATTGATGCTCGCGCGGACCTATGCCGCCGATCCCGAAGGGTGGATCGTCCTGACCGGCTCCTACGGTGTGGGAAAGACCCATCTCGCCGCCGCCATTGCCAACGAGCGGGTGCGACTGGGTCACCCGGCCCTCCTGGTGGTGGTCCCGGATCTCCTGGACCACCTGCGAGCGGCCTTCAACCCTCATAGTAATATCTCATTGGACAAACGTTTCGAGGAGGTGCGACGGGCGCCGATGCTGGTGCTGGATGATCTCGGCACCGAGAGCGCCACCCCATGGGCCAAAGAGAAGCTCTTCCAGCTCATCAACTATCGCTACGTAGCTCGGCTGCCGACTGTGATCACGACCGCATCCCGGATTCAGGACCTCGATCCGAAGTTGGGCATTCGCTTCCTGGATGTCTCGCGCTGCACGGTCTTCGAGATCAAGGTCCCGCCTTATCTGGGAGGGTCTGGCGGGGTGGGAGCACAGCCTTCTGGAACGCGTCGCCGGCGCCGTTGATGCGTCTGCCGTCGCTGATGGGGCATTGGCTATTGCGTTTTAGAACGTTTGTGCTATAATGGAGATGTCAGGCGGAGATCATCTGACGCGACCATCTTGTCGAAAGGGTGAGGACGTCGCGCGGGTTCAGAACCACTCGACCTAATAAGCTAGGGAGGCGTACGATGGCAGATGGACGTGAGAAAGCACTGGAGCAGGCCGTAGCGCAGATCAAGCGCCGCTTCGGCGACGGTGCTCTAATGCGGTTAGGGGATGCCACGCATCTCAACGTGGAAGTCGTTCCAACGGGATCGTTGGCGCTTGATATCGCGCTTGGTGTGGGCGGGGTGCCCCGCGGGCGCATCACCGAAATCTACGGGCCGGAGGGATCGGGCAAGACCACGATCGCTCAGCACATTGTGGCCCAGGTACAGAAGCAGGGCGGCGTCGCTGCGTTTATCGATATGGAGCACGCGATGGATCCTCGATATGCCGCGCAGTGCGGGGTCAATGTCGAGAGCCTCTACATCTCTCAGCCTGACACCGGCGAGCAGGCTCTGGAGATCGCCGAGGCCCTGGTCCGCAGCGGTGCCGTCGACGTGATCGTGATCGACTCTGTGGCGGCTCTCGTTCCGCGAGCCGAGATCGAGGGTGAGATGGGGGATTCCCATCCAGGCCTCCAGGCGCGTCTGATGAGCCAGGCCCTTCGCAAGCTCTCCGGTGTGATCAAGCAGAGCAACACGGTGATGATCTTCACGAACCAATTGCGGATGAAGATTGGTGTCCTCTTTGGATCGCCGGAGACCACCAGTGGTGGACGTGCGCTGAAGTTCTATGCGTCTGTTCGCCTTGACGTCCGACGCATCAAGTCCATCAAGTACCAAGGGGAGGTCGTCGGTCACACCACCCGAGTTCGCGTGACCAAGAACAAGGTCGCGCCGCCCTTCCGGGTTGCCGAGTTCGACATCATGTTTGGGGAGGGCATCAGCCGCGAGGGCGATCTGTTGGATGTAGGACTGGACCTTGGCATTCTGGATAAGCGGGGATCCTACTACTACTTCGAGGAGGAGAACTTCGCGCAGGGCCGGGAGAACTCCAAGGCCTATCTCCAGGAGCATGCCGACTTTGCGGACAAGATCGAGGCGCTGATCCGGGAAAAGCTGGTGGACCTGGACAGGATTCCGATGGAGATCAGCTCGTCCGATGACGAGGATGAGGAGTACGAGGACGACGAGGCCTGACGGTAGACCCAACTGCGTATCCAGCGGAATGGTTGGCGGGCTATCTGCCTCATCCCAGACCGGAATGAGTGATGGTCCCTGAGGCGATACGGGATGTAGCCGAAGCTTTGATGACGCACCCGCACCCCTCGGTGCGGGTGCGTGCGCTGAAGGAGTTAGCCGGTCGCTCCGCGGACGCACCGGAGGTCCGAAAGGCTCAGGCGCTCGTTGACACGGTCCCACCGGTCCGCGATATCCTCGATGCGCAGTACCCCGACGGTTACTGGATGCACCCGGGCCTAGGCATCTCACCCCGTTACCGCGCTACGGTCTGGCAGCTTCTCTTTTTGGCTCAGCTCGGCGCGGGCCCCTCGCCCCCCGTCGTCCGCGCCGTCGAGGTTGTGCTGGCGAACGATCGCGACGACGCTGGCGCCCTGCGTCTGCACCAGGGGGCTGACGGTCGCTCCCTGGCGCTCACCGGCGCCTTTCTCTGGTCGGTTGCCCAGTTGGGCCTTGCCGATCAGGCGACGTGGGCCTCCACCTGGGCATGGGTGACTGAGGAGCTTGAGGCGGGTCGGGTGAGCCCCTCAGCCGCGGTGTGGCTTGGCCGCGCGGCGGGGGCCTGGCGGCAAGATGCCTGGCTGGCCCGCTGGACCGCAACCGGGACGACGTGGGAACGCACGGTCCCAAAGAGGCGACTAGCTCTGCAGCCGACGACCGCGCCGAGCCTGGAGCGGCGCTTTTCCTTTCCCCTCACGCACCGCCCAGATGCGTTGGCGGCCCTGAGGACGTGGGTGGAGATTGGCCGCCCTGACCTCGTTCCCGAGACAGCAGTGCAAGACCTGCTGTCGAGGCAACTGCCTTCCGGTCACTGGCCCCTGGAGAAGGTGGATGAGCCTCTCTGGTTCGAGCTCGGCACGATCGGGCAGGCTAACCCCTGGATCACCCTGCGGGTCCTCTGCGTCCTTTGCCCTGTCCTCGACAAATCCCCCCGTTCGTAATAGGCGATTCATCGCCGTGCCGCCCGGGCGAGCGTACCTTGCACGGATCCAGGTTGAACTTGTCTAGAGCGCGTCGCGGCACCGATTCCCACACTGTGAGGTTGGCGCCTCCTAACAACGTCTCCGTTCGTAATAGGCGATTCATCGCCGTGCCGCCCCGAACGCGGCTCAAGCCGCTACCACCAACGCCAACCCGCTGACGGTAGCCTAACTCGTGACGATCTCGACGCCGAAGCGATCCAATATGCGCTGGATTGGCGTGAAGATGGTCACGCGCTCCGATCCCGCGAAGAGGAGGCCGACGGCGCCCCTGCCCATGTCCAAGATCCCTGATCCGGAGTCGCCGGGGCCACTCATCGAGCTCGCGAAGACCTGATCGACGAACCGGGCCGTTCGCCCTCCGTAGTCTACATTCACCGTGACGTTGATTTGGGTCACCATTCCGTGCGTGAGGCCCGTCGTGCGCCCCATCTTCTGAACGTCCTGGCCCAGGTAGATGGGAGCGACGCCGGTGGGGATGCCCAAGCCGAGGACGTCGGGCTTGACCAGGTCAGGTTGGTCGGGCAATGCCAGCGCGGCGTCCATGATGTTCAGCCCCGTGGTCTGCCGCACCGGTTCGAGGCGGTGTTTCGAGCCGCTGATGCGCGCGAGGAAGTTGAGTAGCCCCGCCAAGGACTGGGCGATAGAGCATTCAGCCGGGCTGTCCCCGAAGTCCAGTGGCTCGGACTCGGTCAGGGTCGCGATGCGGTCGTTGGGCGTTCCGCCGTCGGCAGGTGCGGGCTGGTAGATGGGATCTCCAATGACGCCGTCATTGGTGTCTGCGATGACGTGATTGTTGCTGAGGATGTAGGTGCGGCCCTCTCTCCTCACCAGAAACCCGAAAGTTCCCGCGGTGAGGTCCCGGTGGCCCAGAGATATCCCGGGTTGCGCGGGGCGGCGGCGGGCGCGCGGGTCCTCCAGGACCTGTGCCCGGATGCGCCCCGTCTCGACCACATCGGTGGGCAGGCCGGAAACCGTCTGGGGGATGATGTCCTCTGAGGATAGCTCGGTGGCAGGCACCTTCTCTGTGACCGAGACGACGAGGCTAAGCGTGTCGGTTCGAGTTCCTTCCGTGACCTTGTACCCGATCCCGCAGGCGACGACGTGTCGGCGAGGGAAGAGTTCACGGGCCGCCCGCTCTGTAAGGGCGCGGGCGTCTTCGAGGATACTGTACTCCATAGGGCCTCCTTTGGGACGTTGTCTGCTTCTCTGTTGAGCTAAGTGTCGATGGCCCTGGGATCAGGGCTGCCCCTCCATTATGACGATCTCCGAAGGGCTTGCCTAATCTGTCACCCCTCAGCGTGGGGATGGCCGATCTCCTCTACCCAAACCGGTACATCGTCCAACTCCTGAGGGATCAGGTCTTCCGAAGCTAGCTCGCTAGCTGCGACCTTGCGTGTTACGCTGACGATGATGCCGGGCTCCTTGCTGCCCGATTCCTCCGGTTCGCGACGAAGGCCAATGCCGACGCTGACCACGTTGGCTTTGCCCAGTAGCTCGGCCTGGTGCTTCTCCATGACCTTGCGAATGTGCTCAAGACCCCGAGCACTGTGATTAAGATCCTGAGTTTGGTTCTGCTCGCTCATAGCCTCATGCCTTTCTCGATCTGACGGCAACCGAACGGCGAGATGATAGGCACTGACCACACCAATCGCCGTCAGTCCTCCTATGCAGCACCAGAAGCCCCAGCCGAGCGGCACCGCCGCCGCATGCAGGCGGGCGAGCGGGGGTAGGAGGCGGCGCATCGTGAGCACAGCCGGCACGGTCGCAAGCTCGACGACGGCGAGGATCCACCAGAGGCGCAGCCGGCCAACTTCCGCCAGTCGGGGGCCCAGCCATGCAAGGGCTACGCTGCACAGGAGGGTGCCGATCCCCCACCAAAAGGGCACGCGCCATCCCGGCGTCCGCCAGGCAGACACGATCTGAGGGTAGGGGGGCAGGGTGATGAAGGCCAGCCCGCCCGCAATCAGAGCGCTGGTCGTGCGCAAAGCGAGCGACCGGCCCACTAAGAGCGTAGGAAGCAACACTGCAAGGCCCAGCAGCGGCAGTTGCAGCGCCTGGAGGTTCACGGAGATCGCGCCGGCCTCGATCTCCGGCAGCAGGCGCAAGATCGCGAAGAGGTCATAGGCATTCCACGCCAGAGCTGCGCTCACCGGTCGGC
The DNA here is from genome assembly GCA_049975205.1 of Anaerolineae bacterium. Lineage (GTDB taxonomy): Bacteria > Chloroflexota > Anaerolineae > B4-G1 > SLSP01 > PWVB01. The sequence continues at coordinate 108,066 of JBNGDL010000006.1, forward strand.
GGGCGATCCACGGCCCGAAGTAGCCGACCAGCGCTATCAGCCACGGCACCAACAGGATGGCTGTGTCGAAGTGAAGAGCGCGCCCGGACACCCGCCCACCGGACTCAGCTCCTTCCCGCGCTCGCTTCTGATCGGACATAGTCTCCGCTACCTAGCTTCCTCTCAACTGATGCACGTCATCCTACGGTGAGGCCAGCACGAAGTTGTCGAACGCGACCACGACGATATCGCCCCGGCGCACGGCATCGGCGAAGAGCGCCACCCCCCCCGGTTCGCGGAACGTGGTGTCCGCCGTCGTCGCGAGCTCTTCGTCGTTAACTTGTAGTTTCAGCAGTACCCCGTCACACCGTGCCTGCAGGCGGTTCTCTGCCTTGCCGGGCCGTATGATCTCACTGTATTCGGGCCCAACGAGGGGGACCGATTCGCCCTCGACGACCTTCATGATGAGATAGTATCCGTCTGCACTGATCGCGAGAAGGTAGTAGTTGTTCTCGTCCTGCATCCGGCACAGCACGCCCATCCAGTTGTTGACCGATCCCTGCACGTGGCGGAGATCGACATGGACGGCAACATCGTCATGCTCTTGCCCGATGAGCGGGGTGTAGACGGACGTGCCTTGCCCCCGATCCTCCAGGAAGAGCTCACCGGCGACGGCATAGACGGCGCTCTCCTCGGTGTCGAAGCGGGCCCACGCCGGATTGGGGCGCGAGAAATCATCGGCAACGATGTACGAGTCGGGCAACGGCATAGGTGAGCCGGCCGGCGTCGGACGTCCGCAAGCGGGTCCGATGACGCCGCCCAGCATCAGCACAAGGAGCAGCCTGATCACCGCGCCCCAGTGTCTTCGTAACCTGCCGCCCCGGTCTGACGGCGAGCCTACAGGCGCCCACACGGGCAGATGCTGCGACAAGTTGCCGTGGCTCCTTGATAGCTCGCGTCGTTCTCTGGGCAATGGCGGGGCGCTAGTTGACGGGTGAGCTGGCTTAGTACCTCGGAGTAAGTCTGGGCTAGGAGCTTTCACACAGCCTCCTTCGAGAGGCCGGGCCAGCTATGAGACGGTGATGCGGTTATCTGGTGTCGGGCATCGTGTAGCATCATGCTCCCATCCCCCCCCTAGCTGAAGTTCGCCACCGCCGACTCCCCTGCGTTAGGCGTCCCATGTGACGGTATTTTAGCACGAATTCGATGTCGCGCACTGGTCGCCGAGTGGTCAGCGTGAGGGATTTTTCCTTGCCAAAAAGGGGAGATATGGTAAACTACGGTCCGTCTGCGGAAGCAGTCACACGCGGCCCGCTAGCTCAATTTGGGAGAGCAGGGGACTCTTAATCCCTTGGTTACAGGTTCGAGTCCTGTGCGGGTCACCTAATAAGATAACGGTCACGTTCCTAGCCCTAGACGCCGCGCAAGCGGCGTTTTTGGTTTCTGTGACCTTTGCCGGGGTCGAGAGGATCTTCACTTCATGCGCTGCCATCAGAAGGGGCCCCTTCTGATGGCAGCGCTCATTTACTTACATGAGGGTCAGCGCTTTAGTGAGACGATAGCCGGTACGCGATCGAGCATCCAGATGCCCAGCGGCATGCCGATGAAGCTGGCAATGAGGGCGAAACTGGCCTCGATCCAGAGGGCGCTGAGCCACCACCCGATGAAAATGAAGTACAGGATGCGCAACACGATATTGACCTGTGGCGCCCGGCTCTCGGTGCGCCTCCCGTCGTCATACGCGACGACGTACTGCTCGCGCTTACGCAGCGACACGATCTGCGGTAGCTTGTTGAGCATGGCGACGCCCAGCGGCATGCCGATGATGGAGACGACCAGCACCCAGCCGATGGCCGCCCAGATTTCGCCCAGCCAAAGGCCGACGAAAAGCGTCCACAGGATCTGGACCAAGCATCCTGGCCCCTCCGTACGGTACTCTTTCTTGACTACGTGCATCGTTGACCTCCTGGTGGGTT
>JBNGDL010000007.1:0-7663 GCA_049975205.1 Anaerolineae bacterium
CCACCGGGCAGCGTTGGGGTTGACGACGGCTTGAGTTGGCTGAGTTGGTCTTGGGTCTGCCGTAGGGGATCAGTAGTTGGCGTGGATCGGTTTAACCACGCCGGTGGCCCTTAGCCCACTGATCACGCCCAGGCCAATGGCTGTGCCAGCAAGGCAACGCACTGCGTGCTCAAGCGGGGCCAGGGGCGTGATTGCCACCCAGATCTCATTCGGCCAGTTCTGTACACTGTAGATAATGGCCGCTGTGCTCAAATGCACGAGGCCGGCGACTGTCCACGTCCCCATCGCCAGTCCCACGCCAGTTCGGGTCAGGTCGTCACTGCGGATGAGGCGCGCAATGAGCCAGCGGCTGGGGAGCACAAAGAGAAGCAGTGCCGACCAGTCAATGAATGAGCCAAGCGTCACACTGATCCAGGACGCGTGGTTGACGAAAATCGCTCGCCCTGCGTAGAGGGCATAGAGTCCGATAAGCAGGACCGACACAGGCAGCCACCAGTGACGTCGAGGCCCGGTGCCGTGCATCACGGCAGCGGCAAGCCCTCCCATTGCAGCTCCGAAAATCGTGGCAGGCGCATACGTCGTGGTCTGCGGCGCGACGAAGACGCCGATTAGGGCACCGATTGCATCGGCCAAGGCTCCGGCGACTGGACCCAGCAGCCACCCCACGAGGGGATAGATCGCTTGGCTCATAGGGAAATTCCTCCCGGACGAGAGAACCACGGATATCGGAATCGGGATCATCGCCAGAACGGCAACGACGGCCGCGAGGCTCACCACGTAGGCTAGTGGAGCGCCGTCGATGGTGGCGATGCTGAGCCGTTCAACCTGGCGCTCCTCACCGGAAGGTGGTAGGTCGTCAATCGGAGCTCTTGACTGTGTCGACAAAGGAACACCTCCTCCGCACTATGCCGCCCTTAGGTCTGAGGATGCGGTCGCACCGCTCGCTTGCAGCTCCTTAGGGCCAGATATCCAATCGCGCACTTAGTGTATGTCGCTTACCCCTGAGATCAAGAAGGCGGGACTCCAAATCGTGGGGCTTGTGGGTGCGAAGACACTTGGGAGTTGTCCGGTCAAGGATTCCTGCGTGTGCTATAATCACGCTAGCGCATAGCCTGAGCTCTGTCTCTCTTGAGAGCTCGGTGTTGCCTGACCAGCGATCGAACGAAGGAGGATGGTATGGAAGAGAGATTCAGAGAACTAGCCCACGTCGGTCAGTCCATCTGGTTGGACTACATCCGGCGGGCGCTGATCCAGGAGGGGGGATTGGCCGACCTCGTGAACGCGGGTGTACGCGGTGTCACCTCAAACCCGTCGATCTTTGCGAAAGCCATTGCTCAGAGCAAGGATTACAGTGACCAGCTTTCCGATCTCTGCGGCAAGGGTCTGTCGCCCTTGGAGCTCTACGAGGCCTTGGCGTTGCGAGATATCCAGCGAGCTGCGGACACGTTGAGAACGGTCTACGAGGCGACCGACGGCCTCGACGGCTATGTCAGCCTGGAGGTGAATCCAGAGCTGGCGCACGATACAGAGGCCACGATTCACGAAGCCCGCCGGCTTTTCGCGGCGGTGAATCGCCCTAATCTCTTGATCAAGGTGCCTGCGACGGCAGAGGGCATACCGGCTATCGAGACGTTGATCGGCGAGGGCATTAACGTCAATGTCACGCTGATGTTCTCGATGGATCAGTACGATGCCGTGGCAGAAGCTTACATCAGCGGGTTGGAGAAGCTCGAGGCTGACGGAGGCAAGCTGGATAGAGTAGCTTCTGTTGCATCTTTCTTTGTCAGCCGTGTGGACGTGAAAGTTGATGAGATGCTCGACCGGCTTGGGGCGGCGGAGGCGGCGCGTCTCAAAGGGCAGACGGGCATTGCGAATGCGAAGCTCGTCTATCAGCGATTCCAAAAGACCTTCTCCGGCGAGCGATGGGAGCGACTCGCAGCAAAGGGGGCGCGATTGCAGCGGGTGTTATGGGCAAGCACAAGCACCAAAGATCCCGCCTATTCGGACACGCTCTACCCGGATGCACTCATTGGCCCCCATACGGTAAACACCCTGCCTCCTGAAACACTGGAGGCCTTCTTGGATCACGGGACGGTGACACCAACACTGACGGAGGGCCTGGACGAGGCTCGGGCGCAGCTCGATCAACTGGAGAAGCTTGGCATCGATCTCAATCGGGTCACCGATGAGCTTCTCGTTGAGGGCGTTGAGAAGTTCGTCAGCCCTTTTGCCTCGTTGATGGACAGTATCCGTGACAAGTGCCGGGAACTGCGAGGCGCGCACCTGAAGGTCGATCTTGGAGAGTTTCAGGACGTCGTGGCACATGCGACAGACGAGATGGCTCAAGACGACATCTTGGAGCGGATCTGGGACCACGACTACTTCGTCTGGCAGTCAGAACCAGCGGAGATTTCGAACCGGCTTGGCTGGCTGGAAATCCCCGCTGTGATGCGACGGCATCTCGACCACATCGAGGGGTTCGTGCAGGATGTGAGGGAGGCTGGGTACACGCACGCTCTTCTCCTGGGGATGGGAGGGTCGAGCCTTGCGGCGGATGTCTTTGGTACCGTCCTTGGGACAAAAGAGGGCTACCTCAGGCTCGATGTGCTTGACAGCACCGATCCCGGCGCAGTTCTTGGCTACGACGAGGCATTGGACTATGACCGCACACTCTTTGTTGTGGCCAGCAAGTCTGGTACGACGGCGGAGACGCTCTCCTTCTTCCGCTATTTCTACAACCGGACTGTCGAGGTGTTGGGCGAGGCCCAGGCAGGGAGCCACTTTGTCGCAATCACCGATCCCGGTTCGCCGCTGATTGACGTCGCGCAGCGCCGGGACTTCCGCGCAGTCTTCGTGAACGACGCAACCCTCGGCGGGAGATACTCGGCGCTCTCGTACTTCGGGCTGGTGCCCGCACGGCTAGTTGGGGCGAATCTTGGGCGACTGCTGGATGGCGCGCTTTCCCTGACCTATGGCTGTCCGAACTGCATCGCAACTGGGAACGCCCTCAGCGGGGAGCTGGGCGCGATCTTGGGTGAGCTCGCTAAGGCTGGTCGAGACAAGATGACGTTGGTGTCCTCCCCTGAGGTCTCCAAGTTAGGCGATTGGGTAGAGCAGCTTGTGGCGGAGAGCACCGGGAAGTCGGGCACGGGAATCCTGCCAGTCGTTGACGAGCCCCTCGGCGCCCCGGAAGCCTATGGCGCGGACCGCGTCTTTGTCCGCCTGATCCTTGAGGGTGGCGATGAGGCCGTCATTGACGACCAGCGACAGACTCTTCGCGCGTTGAGAGAGGCCGGACACCCGGTCGTTGAGCTTTCGTTGCGAGATCTCCATGACCTGGGCGAGCAGATGTTCCTCTGGGAACTGGCTGTCGCTGTGGCTGGTTATCGTCTGGGGATTCACCCCTTCAATCAACCCAACGTTGAGGCTGCCAAGGCACAAGCACGCAAGATGATCGCATCCTATAGGGAGAAAGGGACTCTGGCGGAGGGCGAGGCGAGCCCGTTGAGCGCAGAGGCCTTGCACCGCTTCCTTGCTCAGGCCGAGCCGGGCGACTACATTGCGCTTCAGGCCTACCTCAAGCCAGACGCGGCGACCACAACCGCCCTGCAGAAGCTTCGCGTGCAGCTACGTGACCGCTACAGGCTTGCCACGACGGTTGGGTATGGACCTCGCTATCTACATTCGACGGGTCAGTTGCACAAAGGCGATGCGGGGAACGGGCTCTTCATCCAGTTCACGGCTGAGCTTGAGCAAGATGCGGGGATCCCTGACGAGGCGGGCGATCCGGCGTCGTCGATCAGCTTCGGCGTCCTCGAGCGCGCACAAGCCCTGGGCGACCGTCAGGCCTTGCTGGCTGCGGGTCGGCGCGTGATCCATTTCCGCTTAGGCCAGGACGTGGTCGACGGACTCGCCAAGCTAATGGGTGAGGAAGGTTGACCTCGGTAAGCTTGGTCCAAGCCGTCGCGTGGGTGCGGCGTGCTCGGCCCTTTCAAGCGTGATGGAGCGCACGCCCGGTGCACAGAATGAAGGAGGAGACTTCGGATGGCAATAGAGGGACAACGGATTCTGCTTGAGGCTTCGGTGCTGTCCGCCGATTTCGCCCGCCTCGGTGAAGATGCGGAGGCGGCGGAGGCTGCGCAGGTGGACGCGATTCAGATTGACGTGATGGATGGGTCGTTCGTGCCTGTCATCACCTTTGGTCCGGGCGTAGTGAAAGCCCTGCGTCGCCGGGTGCGCCTGCCCCTTGACGTCCACCTGATGATCGTGGAGCCCGATCGTCACGTGGATGCCTTCGCTGATGCCGGTGCTGATCGCATCATCGTCCACGCCGAGGCCTGTCTTCACCTTCATCGCGTGTTACAGCGCATCCGTGAGCATGGCATCGAGGCCGGCGTCAGCCTCAACCCAGCCACGCCGCTTGCAGCGGTGGAGGAGGTACTCGATCTGACAGACCTCATCCAGATTATGACGGTCAACCCGGGGTGGGGTGGTCAGGAGCTTATCGAGAGTCAACTGGACAAGATTCATCGACTGCGTCAGCGGCTGGAGAAGGTAGATCGGTGGATTCCCATCGCCGTCGATGGAGGGGTCGATGCGACGACGGCTCCACGGCTGGTTGAAGCGGGTGCCACGGTTCTCATCTCAGGATCCTCCATCTACAATCAGCGGGCGTCGGTAGCTGAGAACGTCGCTGCTCTTCGGCGCAGTTGGCGGGATCTGTCGTGGCGCTCCTAGGTGCGAAGTAGTCGACTGAGACGGCGTATCCTGGGCCATCCGATCTTTGAGTATGCGTGATCGTCTGCGTGACCTCGGCCTGCTTCTGCTGCTCTTGGCCTATGGAGGGCTTGCCGTTGCGTATGCTAGCACCACGCCGCTCTTTGAATCTCCCGACGAATCCTCACATCTACAGGTCATCCGGTATATCGGGCGCACAGGTCAGCTCCCTCCCTACCAGCTGCCAGAGCGGCGGGCCGACACCGGTCCAAACATGGCGTGGGCGATTCGGTACCATGACCCCCCTCTCTACTATGCGCCACCCCTCTACCACGCGCTAGGAGCTTTGTTGACGGCTTGGGCGCCGATGGATGACCTGCCCGAGCGGTTGATGCCGAGTCCTAGCTGGGAGGCGGGCTACGCGCCCCAGCGGGGCACCGATCCGTGGAACAAGAATGTCTTTGCGCATCTCGCTACGGAGACGTTGGCCCAGAGCTCGACGCTGCGGGCCACTGCCGTGCTCCGCGCGGTCTCGATAGTGCTTGGCGCAGTCACCCTTGTGAGCACGTACGGCATGGCCCTGCAAGTCTGGCCCGACGCGAAGGAGCGAGCGCTTGGCGCGGCTGCCGTCGTGGCGATCAACCCGCAGTTCATTGCCAGCCAGGCCGGCGTCAGTAACGATCCCTTGACGATCGCGCTTTGCTCTCTGACGCTTGTGTGGATGCTGCGCCTGCTGCGCCGAGGATCTGGGTGGTTCGGATGGGCGGTGCTGGGCGTTCCCGTAGGTTTGGGTCTGTTGACAAAGCAGAGTGCGCTGATGCTCCTGCCGCTTGGGGGCGTAGCTGCGCTTCTTAGCGCTTTCAAGAGAGAGGCACCGTGGGAGAAGCGAATTTCACGCGGCCTTAAGCGGGGCCTCGTGTTCGGCGCTGCGGCGCTCCTGATCGGTGGCGCCTGGTATGCTGCAAACCTACTGAGCCATGGCGACCTCTTGGGGACTGCTCCGCATACTGCAGCGCAGGTGGCGCTGCCCTGCTTCGGGTGGGAGGCGCTGGCAGGCACGCTACAGTCTTATTGGGCGGCCTTCGGGTGGGCGCTGATCCTCGCGCCGTTTTGGGTCTATGCCGTCGCTGCGGTACTGGCCATCCTCGCATTGGGGGGCGTCGTCAAGGCGCTTGTAGCGGAGGGCGCTTCCAGGTCGTTGGTCGAGCTGAGCTGGTGGCAGCTGGGATTATTGGCCTTCGCGGTGCTGATGAATGGTTTGGCGCTGACGCGCTGGGCCAAGGCGACGGGAGCTCCTTATGGGCGGTTGCTCTTTCCGACTGTGGGGCCAGTGGGCGTGTTGGCGGTGTGGGGGCTTGGCCAGTGGAGGGGGCACTGGTATCGGCGCGGCTTGGTGGTGGGAGTCGCCGCGTTGGCGTGCTTCACGCTGTTGGCTCCATGGTTGTCTCTGCGCCCGGCCTTTGCCTCGCCGTATCTACCCAAGGGGGTGCCCCCATCGGCCCGGCCGGTGGACGATGGCAACGCCGGCCCCGTCAGCTTGCGCGGCTTCCAGGTGGCTGAGCAATCCTTCCTCTCCGGCCTGGTGAGAGCCCGGGCGTCTGGTGAGGCAGGGCGTGAGGGGGCGGTGGACCTGGCCCCAGGGGACACGGTGGCGGTCACGCTCTTCTGGCGGGGCGAACGACCCGGCGAGGAGCGGCTCACGACCTGGGTGCAGCTCGCTGGGATCGACCCCACGGCGCAGGTCGCCGGCGACACCCGCTGGCTTGGCGGTACCCTCTATCCAGCCAACCTCTGGCGAGAGGGCGACGTCGTTGCTCACCACGTGACGCTCGACATTCCGAGTTGGGCACCGGCGCCAGCGCTCTATTGGATCAGAGTCGGCCTTCTGGATAGCCGGGATCAGGTGATCAGCTTTGAGCGCGGGGATCACGTTGGGTTGGGGCCGTGGCGGCTTCGAACGCCGACGGCGATTCCAGACGAGGCCGTGTCTGCGGACGTGCAGTTGGGGCCAGCCATACGACTCAGCGCCCACGAGATAGAAGCAGCAGCTGAGGGCCTGATCGTTTGTCTATACTGGGAGGCCACCGCTGTTCCCGAACAGGACTACACCGTCTTTGTGCACGTGACTGATGCCGAGGGCCTGACGGTCGGCCAGCGGGATGCTATGCCTCGCGGCGGGGCCTACCCCACGTCGTGGTGGCTTCCTGGGGACGTGGTCCCCGACTGCTATACTTTTCCCTATGAGGAGATCGGCGAGGGCCCCGGTCGTCTCCAGGTCGGAATGTACCTACTGGAAACGAAAGAACGTCTGCCTGCCCACGACGCTGGTGGGGACCGTCTTCGCGACGATGCCCTGGACCTCGAGTGGCGCTGAAAGGGGCCTCAGAGCTTCGGAGGCTGGCGGACAGCCGTGACCCGAGTCAGGCTGGTTGACCTGGAGGCGGGTACTTCCGATCTGCATCATCCAGCACCAGCACCCAGTCGTTGCCTCGACCCGCTGTCGGTGGTGTGAAGGTCTGTATCCCCCTGTTGTCACCGGTGTGGATCGGGCTATGGATGCCATAGCGAGGATCGAACCAGGTAGATGGAAGAAATCGGATGAGAGCCCGGGACCTCTCGGGTGGTAGGTCATCAAGTGGGTTCTCCCATCTCCCTGACGTAGCCCCTGAGCCATCGCGGTGATGACGTCGGCCTCTCGTTCATTGTTGATGTTCTGGTCGCCGCCCAGAATCCAGATGACGGGCTTCTCGCGGTAACGTCTGCCTACATATCGACCGTAGACAAAGGCGTTGTCGGCATCGAAGATGGGAGGACGGTCGTTGCGCCCCTTCCAGGCGCTGCCCCAGGTTGGCAACATACCGATGAACAGGCCTGCCTCCGCGGCCACGTTGACGACGAAGTCGACATGCCGGAAATAGGCCTCGTTGGGCTGGGCGGGGTCAGCGTC
>JBNGDL010000007.1:7763-36398 GCA_049975205.1 Anaerolineae bacterium
GATGGTGATGGTCGTCGGACACGCGCAGGTGTTTCACCTCGTTCTCCTTCTGTGGCTCGAGCGGGCGTGCAGCCGCGCCAGCGCTTGACCGGGCAGCGTATATGTGTCTCGCACCACAACTTGAAAGGTGATCTCGCCAAACTATACTTGGGCGCAGCGCCCTGTCAAAGGAGCGCACTGGGTGAGGTGGTCAGCAAGTCAGAGGAGGTCGTGATGGCGGAATTTGAGAAGGCGAGGCGGCTGCTCGGCGAGTTCAAGGGGGATGCCTACGCTTATGGGCTGGGCGTCCTCTGGCGGGCGGGAGAGGCTGCGGGGACGCGCGGAGACCGGGCCGTGCTGATCCGCAGCGGTTTCGCTGGCTCTGATGGCTTCGTTCGAACGATCGGTCGGGCGCTGCGGGCAACCGGCGTGACGGTCCTGGAGGAGGTAAATAGCCCAGCACCCAATGCGCCAGTTGGGGACCTGATGCGCATCACCGCGCGACTCGATGCCCTGGAGCCGAATGTGGTGGTCAGTTTCGGCGGCGGCAGCACGATCGACGCGACAAAGGCAGCAATCGTGCTACACGACCTCGGGGGCGAGATTGAGGACTATTTCGGGACAGGGCTCGTTTCTGATGCCAGGAGCCGTCAAGGGAAGGCGCTCACACCTCACGTTGCGATCCAAACTGCATCCAGCTCGGCGGCCCATCTGACGAAGTACTCCAACATCACCAACCTCGAGACGGGGCAGAAGAAGCTCATCGTGGATGACGCAATCGTGCCGGAGCGCCCGATCTTCGACTATACGGTTACCTTCGCTGCGCCTAGCACCCTCACAATCGACGGCGCAATGGATGGTTTGTCTCACTCGCTGGAGGTTCTCTACGGCGCCGTCGGAAAGCCTGGCTATGGGAAGATCGAGGAGGTCGCCGAGGAGAGCATTCGCCTCGTGGTGTCTTATCTTCCACGCGTCCTCGAGTGGCCGGCAGATGTCGAAGGGCGTGAGGCCCTGGGGCTTGCGACTGACCTTGGTGGTTACGCCATTATGTTGGGAGGGACAAACGGCGGACACCTTACGAGCTTCTCGCTGGTCGACGTGATGCCTCACGGGCGCGCGTGTGGGCTACTGAACCCTTACTACACTGTCTTGTTCGCGCCCGCGATCCAGCAACCGCTGACGGTCGTAGGCCGCATCTTCAAGGAGGCCGGCTATACTGACGCCGATATTGACGCCCTGCGTGGTCGGGAGCTCGGTGAGGCGGTGGCGCGGGCGATGATCGCCTTCGAAGCCAGCATGGGACTGCCTACCACCTTGCAGAAGGTGGAGGGCTTCTCTGATGCCCACATCGAGCGGGCCCTTGAGGCAGCGAAAAATCCGCAGCTGAAGATGAAGCTGGAGAATATGCCCGTCCCGTTGACGCCGGACATGGTCGATCGCTACATGGGCTCGGTGCTTAAGGCTGCTCGGGAGGGCGATCTGGATGTGATCGAGAACGTCTGAGTACGTGGCATGCGTGAGGCGGTGCGCGGGGCGCTGAACCTGGTGCGGGCCCCAAAGGGATCTGTCAGGCCTAGCTACGTCTCAGAATGCTCCGCATACAGCGCGATGGAGCGGTTGATCTCCGCGAGGGCCGCTTCGCGCCCCTCCCAACCCAAGGTCTCCACACCCACGTGTTGGAGATCCTTGTAGACGGAGAAGAAGTGGGTGACCTCGGTCAAGAAATGGGGAGCGACATCTTCAAGATCCTCGTAGCCCTCGAAGAGGGGATCCGTCGCCGGGACAGCCAAGATCTTGTCGTCGGGTTCACCATGATCGCGCATGCGGAAGATGCCGATCGGCCGGGCTTCGATGACGCAGCCCGGGAATGTGGGCTCGGTCACCATGACGAGGACGTCCATAGGATCCCCATCATCGTAACGGGTCTGCGGAATGAAGCCGTAGTCGCCGGGATAGTGGAGCGAAGAGTAGAGGACACGGTCGAGTTTCACAAAGCCGCCCTGCATGTCATATTCGTACTTGTTGCGCGAGCGCTGAGGGATCTCCACGATGACGAATACGATGTTGGGCGCGTCGCGCCCAGGTGGTAGGTCGTGCCATAGGTTTGCCATAAGTGCCTCCCTGTTCACGTTTGGTCTATCTGCATTGTAGGCCAGGCAGGCGAGCTGCCAACTGCTTAATCGTCGAAGAACCCCTCATCCCCTGCCGGCAAATACTGTGGCGCGGCGTCGACGTAGAAGGTAATACCGAGACCCGGCCTGTTCCACGCCTCGACCAGGCTGTCCCGCACTGACCAAGAATCGTGCGTCTCGGGTTGGTAATCCTCATCGTCGTTACCTCCTGACCGCTGCGGTCAGAGAGAAGATGCCTGGGTATCGAAGCCAAATCTGTCGAAGATGTCGCGATAGTCGGCCACGATCTGCTCGCGCGTGAGCCCCATGGCCTCCAAAGAGTAGTGGTGGTTGCTTTGGTGCTGCCGTGCTCTAGTGGTCTCTTGCTCAAGGACCCGCCGGTACTCCGGCGTGATCTCGAGGTCGAACCGTCGGTAGATCCTCTCCACGGTATGGTCAACGCTTTCCACCATATCGTTGAAGTTGACAATGATATAGCTCTTTGGAGGTGCCTCAGCCAGGCGTTGCAGGGGGTAGGTATACCAGTAGTGAGCCATCTCCAGGACATAGTCACGACACGCGTAGGGCTCCGGGGGATCCCCAAGGACCTGCCAGGTGTAGTCAAGCGTGCTGATCATGGAGGGAATCATCTGCAGGGGGTTGCGCACAAGGTAGATGATGCGCGGATCGTCGAACTCGGCATAGAGCGCATCCACCTTTGGGGAACCAGAGGGGTTTTTCGACAGATAGTGTCTTGGCGTGCCTGAGCGCTGCTCATGGAAGTAGAGATGCCGCTGGATCGCACGGCTGTAAAAGCGCATGATACGCGACTTCTCCTCCGCCGGGAGCATAGCATCAAAATGGGTGTAGCACTCTGCCTCGGGTCCTAGAATCCCGGCGAACTGCCAGGTGGCCACCGTGGACCAAATGTGAAGAAAGAGGTATTGGTCTTCCTCTGAGGCCAGAAGCCCTGTGGGGTGAACGGGGTTCTTCTGTCTGATCCTGGCATCCAAACTCTCGATAAACTTGCGGAGCGGCGCTCCTAGCAGACGGTCGATCTTCGCACCACCAGCGACAAGGATCCGCTGCACGATCGAGGGTGCGAAGAGGATCTCCCACAATCTCATCGGAGCGAAGGTCTGTGTGTCGCGACTGAGGATGCGCTGAAGGAAGGTTGTCCCGCTGCGGGGGTTACCGATGATAAAGACCGGCCTGTTGATAGGCTGTGCTCGATAGCCTCGGGCAAGAAGATTGTCGAGCGCAAATCCCATCCACGTGATCCCCTCCACCGTACCGTAGAGGAGGTAGAACCCAGCCAGCAGCCCAAATCGCTTGGGCGTGAGTCTTCCCGGATCCTGACGCGTGGCACTGAACGCGCGTCGCGTGAAGGCGGCGAAGCCCCTAATGTCATACGTCACGGACACCTCCAGACCCGTCGGTTACCACGAGCTATGATACAATATTCTTGGATTTCGTCTAAGCTTAGCAAGGTTACAGGTCACGGTTTGCCCGCTAGCCTTCGGTAGGTATAATTCCGTTGTCGATCTTGCCTATACTCAGGAACCTTCATCGGCAGGCCTAGTCTCGGTGTGAGGCTTGCCGTTTCATCTGCATCTACTGTGGGACAGGACATGAACAGACGCAACTTCATTATAGCCGGGGTCCTAATCGTTGCAGCCGTCGGCTATCTCATCGTCAGTAGCACGGGCAGCAGCGCTCGCTTCTTTCTCTCCATTGAGGAGGTGCTGCAGATGGATGTGGAGGCTACCGACCGGAGCGTCACAGTTTCGGGTGCCGTCGTGGGTGATAGCATTGTCTATGACACGAGCAAGCCCCGCGTGACGTTTACGATGGTGCAGATCCCGGCCGACCCGAAAGAGATCGAGGCGGCAGGGGGCCTTGCCGAGGTGCTCCACGCCGCTGTGACTAACCCTGCAGCGACTCGACTCGACGTCGTCTACGAGGGCGTAAAACCCGATCTGCTCAAGAACGAGGCGCAGGCCATCGTTCGGGGTCGACTCCAGCCCGATGGTGTCTTCTACGCCGATGAGCTCCTCCTTAAGTGCCCCTCGCGGTACGCAGAAGAGCTTCCCGAGCAGATCGAGGATTGAGCATGCTAGGCGACCTCGGAAGCATCTTAACAGGCCTCGCCCTAGCGGCGACAACGTACGGAGCTGGCGCTGCCGTTGTGGCAATACAGCGTCGGGACCGGCGTTGGTGGGAAAGCGCGCGGAATGCGCTTCGGGGAGCGGCGGTACTACTGGCGGTGGCCATCCTGACGCTTGCCCAAGCGTTTCTCAGTAACGATTTCAGCATCAGCTATGTGGCGCAGCACTCATCGCGTGCTCTACCGGCCTATCTGCAGATATCGTCCATCTGGGCGGGGCAGGAAGGCTCTCTCCTGCTATGGAGTCTTTTCCAAGCCATCTTCTCGGCCCTCGCTATCAGCCGTCCGACGGAGCGCGACAAGGCGCTGGTGCCGTGGGCAACCGTGATCCTCTCTGTGGTCGGCATCTTCTTTATCGGCGTGACCCTGTTTCTATCGAATCCCTTTGCTCAGTTAGCCCAGATCCCGGCCGATGGGCAGGGGCTCAATCCCCTGCTGCGCCATCCCGGGATGATCTTCCATCCCCCTGCAATGTATGTGGGCTATGTTGGTCTGTCTGTACCCTTCGCCTTCGCGCTCGCCGCTCTGATCACGAATACCGAGCTTCGCTGGACGACCGTGGCTCGCAACTGGACGTTAACCGCGTGGCTCGGTTTGGGTCTAGGACTTCTGCTGGGGATGCGGTGGGCCTACGATGTGCTAGGATGGGGTGGATACTGGGGCTGGGATCCTGTGGAGAATGCCGGTCTGATGCCCTGGTTAACGACTACCGCGCTCCTGCATGGGGCTGTTATGCAGGACGAGCGGCGGGGTTTTCGCATCTGGAACTATGCGCTCGTCATCCTTTCTTTTGTCTTGGTGCTCTTCGGAACCTTTGCGACGCGAAGCGGTCTCATCCAATCGGTGCACGCCTACGCGGTCTCTCCTCTGGGTGGGTACTTCCTCGGCGCGATCCTGGTCTCTCTGGGAGTCAGTGTGGCGCTCATTGTCTGGCGGTATCGGGATATCGCGTCAAAGACGGTGAGCGACTCCTTGTTGACGCGCGACGGACTGTTTTTCCTGACACTCGTTATCTTCTCGACGTTGACGGTGTCCGTTTTCGTTGGGAGCGTGTTGCCCACCCTGACGGACGTGATCTCAGGACAGCAGTTTGAGGCAGGTCCAGAGTGGTTTGATCGGGTGACCGGCCCGCAGTTTGGGGCCCTTGTGCTGCTCATTGGCATCTGTCCCTTGGTAGGTCGCGCTGCATCTGCCACGCGGCGCGTCAAGAAGTGGGGCTGGGCCACGGTCTTGGGCGCTGCTGTGGCCGTTGTGGCAGGCTTGTTGAGCGGCTTTCAGAAGCCCGTGTCGCTGATAGGGTTTGCGCTGGCCGGACTCGCCGCGGCAACGGTCCTGATCGAGTATGGGGAAGGTGTCTCGAAGCGGTTGCGGCAGTCCGATGATCCGCCACTCAACGCCCTTTGGCACCTCATCCGTCAACAGCGCCGGAAATACGGCGGGTATCTAGTTCACCTGGGGATTATCCTGATGGCCGTTGGCGTCGTCGGGACCCGGGTGACGCCCTTCGAGCAGGAAGTCGTTATGGTTCCGGGGCAGATCACGGAGGTTGGGGATTATACCTTGATGGTCGACCCGCTTTCGCAGGAGAGGCTCGAGGATCACGTGCGCACCTGGGCGACTGTCAGCGTCTATAGAGACGCGGAGTATCTCGCTACGCTGGAGCCCTCGATCAAGCAATACGTGAACTACCCGGACTCCTATTCCGAACCGGCCTTGCGTCCCGGTATCCGAGAGGATCTGTATCTGATCCTTGCGGGCTGGGGAAGGGGCGGGACAACGGTGACGCTTAAGGTGGTCGTCAACGCTTTGGCGAACTTCCTCTGGCTAGGGGGGCTGGTGTTTCTGGCCGGTGGGTCGCTTGCTCTCTGGCCGCGGGGCGTTAAGGGGCCGTGGAACGGGGTAGCTGCGCTCGCGCTGATCGTGATGTTGCTCCTCGCGGGATGGTCGATGTGGGGTTCCTCGCACGGCCTGGCACGCAATGGGGGCGGGCGCCCCTTGGTTGGACAGGAGGCGCCCGGTTTCCGGTTGGCACTTCTCGATGGGGGTGCCGTGTCCCTCGAAGAACTTCGGGGGCAGGTGACCGTTCTCAATTTCTGGGCGCCCTGGTGTCCCACCTGCAAGGATGATCTACCGTTGTTAGAGGGGATGTGGCAGGATTACAGGGGGCAGGGGGTCACCTTCGTAGGCGCCGCATATCAGTCCGAGCCCGCGGAGGTCGGCGAGGGTGTCGAGACGTACGGGCTCTCGTATGCTGTCGGCGCTGATGTCGGTGATCGGATTGCCGACGCTTATGGGGTCACTAAGGTGCCCGAGACCTTTGTGATCGATGCTGAGGGGCGTGTTGTTTCGATCCATATTGGACCGCTCTCTGAGGAGCGTCTTGGGTCGGAGCTGACGTCGCTGTTAGGAGGAGAGTGAGCGATGAGTCTAGGTGCTGTTTTGATTGGATTCGCGGCTGCCATTCTCCTGGTTACGTATATCGCCCTGCCGTTTCGCCGACGCGCGGGAGATGTTGATGCCCGCATTGAGGCGTGGGTAGCGCAGCTGCGCAGGCCGGTTGAGACGGAGACGTTGTCGGTCGCCGCGACCCACGTGGAGCGCGAGGTAATCCCAGCGACCCCACAAGCATCGGAAGGTAGTGTTGCGGTCGAACCGACGGCGGGCCCAGCACGCTTCTGCCACCAGTGCGGTAGCCCGGTCAAACCGCACCACCGCTTCTGTCCACAGTGCGGGGCGAAACTTGTGGAGGAATAGAGACGTGTCTCTGGATAAGGAGCCCATGACGCACACGATGCTCCGGCGAGAACGTGATGCGCAAGGTTTGAGCCGCAAACGGGTGGTGACTCCTGTGCGATCTCTGCGCTGCATCGTAGTTGCCTTGGTGGTTGTCGCGGTGGTGGGGACGGCTGGCATCGTTTCTGCGCAGGCCGAGCCTCCAGACGAGGTTACGATCGATCAGCTTCACCTATTCTTGATCCCGATGGGCGATAGGCTTCGAATCTCGGAGTACTATTTGCTCGGCAACAGCGGGGATGCTGTCTATGAGGGCACCCCGGCAGGTGACGGTGATCGGATCACGATGCTCTTCCCCCTCCCCGAGGGTGCCGTGAACGTGGATCTCGGCGAGAATGCTGAGTACTTGCGGCTGACCGAGGATGGCATCGCGGACACGCGCCCAATCTCGCCGGGCGTCGCTACGACGGAGGTGCGTTTCAGCTATGAGCTCCCACTGACGCCGGGCTCGCCGATCTCGCGCGCCCTGCCCCTGCCGGTGGCTGCGGCGGTTCTACTCATATCCGGCGAACAATGGCAGCTGGAAGGTGCTGCCCTGGTAGCGTTGGGGCCAATGGAGGCGGGGGGGCAGATGGCTCGTGCCTATACGTTCGAGCCGCTCAGCCCTGCGAGGGAACTCACGTTCTCGGTTGTGCCAGGTGGGGCGCTCGAAGTCGCATCGGGGGTGGGGGAGGCCTCTGCCTTGACGAACGCAACGGGACTGCAAGTGGGGCTGGGTGCGCTTGCGGCGCTAGGCGCCATCGCCATCAGCATCGCCGTGTGGCGGTCTGGGCATCAGTCCGCGCCCCCGGCATCGGTTCGGGGCGACTTGCAGGCTCTTGCAGCTCTTGATGAACGGTTCGCTGCTGGCGAGATCACCGCGGCTGATTATGAAAGGGCGCGGAAAGCCTTGAAGCGCCAAGTCGCACGGTCACTTCGAGGCGCAGAAACGCCGGATTGGGACATGAGTTGAGGCCGTCGACCTTTGCCTTTCGTGCTATTGGCGATACTCCATTGCTGCCATGATCGACATAAGCGGCCTGACCAAGACCTTTGGCCCTAGCGTGGCTCTGACTGGCGTGGATCTACACGTCGACAGTGGGGAACGGGTGATGTTGGTGGGCCCGAATGGGGCGGGCAAGACGACGCTGCTGCGGATTCTCGCCACGCTGAGTCGCCCGACCTCGGGTACGGTGCAGGTGGCTGGCCTGGATATTGCCCGTGCCGGGGCGGCGGTGCGGAGCAGGATCGGCTTTCTCTCGCATGACTCGCTGCTCTATAACGATCTGACTGCACGTCAAAATCTTGAGTTCTACGCCCGTATGTATGGTGTCGACAATGCTGGGGCGCGGATCCGTGAGCTGCTCGAAGCCGTGGGTCTAGAGCGGCGAGGTGACGATCTTGTACGAACTTTTTCCCGGGGTATGCAGCAGCGACTGGCGGTTGCCAGGGCGATCCTGCATCGCCCACAACTGCTGCTGCTCGACGAACCCTACACGGGCCTCGACTCTCTGGCGGGAGAGGCGCTGACACTCTTGCTTGGTGTGCTGGTGGAGGCGGGGAGCACCCTGCTTATCACGACGCACCATCCGGTGGATGAGGGATTGCTGGCTCGGCGTGCTGTTGTTCTGCGCAGGGGTCGCATCATTGAGGACGCGCCGGTGGGTGACCTCGTCGGCTTTCAGTCGCATTACCGCTCGCTTCTGGCAGGTGACATTGGGCCAGTGGGCGCTGTGGGGGCCGGGCTATGAGGACGATGCAGCAGATCAGCGCCATCATTGCCAAGGACCTTGCAGCCGAGCTCCACACCCGCGAGATCCTCAGTGCGATGTTCGTCTTTGGGGTGGTGGCGCTGTTGATCTTCAGCTTTGCGCTGGATCTGCGGGGCGCTGTGGGCAGAGCCGCGGCGCCTGGTGTGCTATGGACGACCATCGCGTTTGCCGGGACGCTTGGCCTGAGTCGCTCCCTTGCCCGCGAGCAGCAGTCTGGGGGCATTTCCGGGTTGCTGCTGGCGAGTGAAGATCGGACGGTGATTTTCTTCGGTAAGGCGGCGGGCAACTTCGTGATGATGGTCGTCGTGGAGATCACCCTGCTTCCCTTGGGGACAGCCCTACTTGATGTTAACCTTCTGCGGCCGGCCATTGCGCTCGTCCTGTTGCTGGGCACGTTGGGCTACGCCGCGGTGGGCACTCTGCTAGCCGCCGTGGCCGTGAACACCCGGGCGCGCGAGGTCATGCTGCCGATTCTCCTGCTGCCCTTGGTTGTGCCGCTGCTCATTGCGGCGGTCCAGGCCACGGCGGGCCTGGTCGAGGGGAGCGGTCTTGCCGATGTCAATCATTGGCTGCAGATGATCGTTGTCTACGACCTGCTGATCGTGGCGGTTGCAGTCTTGACCTTCGAGTACGTTGTCGAAGCTTGAGAAGGTATGAGGTCCCTATGAAGCAACGTTGGGTGGACTGGCTGCTTGGCGGTCTTGCGGTGATAGCTTATCTGGTGGCGCTGGCGATGGTCTTCCTCTACGCCCCACGTGAGGCGACGATGGGTGACGTCCAGCGGATCTTCTACTTCCACGTGGCCTCGGCTTGGGTGGGGTTCTTCGGTTTCTTTGTCACCTTCGTGGGGAGCGTTCTCTATCTCGCTCGGTCCGAGCGCCGTTGGGACATCCTGGGGTTCTCGTCGGCGGAGGTCGGGTTGGCGTTCATCACGATGACCGTCGTCACCGGCTCCTTGTGGGCCAAGCCTGTGTGGGGAACGTACTGGACCTGGGAGCCTCGCCTTACGATCTCCGCTGTGCAGTGGTTGATTTACGTCGCCTACGTGATGCTGCGAGCGTCGACGGTGAGTGAGGAGCGCGTGGCGCGCTTCTCGGCGGTGTACGGGATTGTGGCCTTCGTGACCGTGCCACTGTCGTGGTTTGCGATCCGCTGGTGGCGCACGATCCATCCGCAGATCGTGGCTGGCGGCGAAATGGCTCTGACGCCGAGGATGATGCATACGCTCTTTGTCTCTCTCGGCGCCTTTACGTTGCTCTATGGCGCGCTTCTTAGGCAGCGCATCAAGCTCGCACAAGCCAAAGATGCTCTGGCTGCTCTTGAGGCGCGATTTCCAGGCGATGGGAGGTGATGGGATGACGTACCTCGCCGTGGCTTACGCTATCTTCTGTCTCGTGCCTCTGGGCGTGGCTGTCTCCGTCATCCGGCGCCGGCGTCAGGTGGAGTGGGCTCTGGAGCAGCGTAGGGCCGAACTCGACGCGGATGAGATCGGGTCAGTGCAGATCCTCAATAGCTGAGCTCCACTTCGTGGCAAAGTCTGTCAACTTCTGCCGCAAACTCCCTCTTGACACAGATTGATATCATTGGTATAATTTACACGTGTAAGCAGACTCGCGTCAAGTCGTATGCGTCATCCAGCTCAAGGACAGTCTGCTGTCTGCATCTCCAAGCTACGCCAGTGATGTTCGATTTACGAGCGCGTCTTGTGCTACCTTCAGAGCCGGAACAAGGGACAAGCACTGATGAAACGTCCAACCCAGAGTGATGTAGCGCGGCTAGCCGGTGTCTCGCGTGCCACGGTCTCATACGTTCTCAATAACCGCGCCGATGGCAAAATCCCCATCACGGCCCAGACCCGGCAGAAGGTGTTGGACGCAGCGGAGGAGCTGGGCTACGTCCCCAGTGCCCTAGCTCGGAGCCTCCGCTATGGATCTAGCCGGGCAATTGGCTTTCTGATGCCTGCTATCAACAACCCGCATTATTGGGACATCCTGGAGGGAGCCGAGGAAGAGATCGCATCGGAGGGCTACCATCTTGTGCTAGTGACCGCTCATCTCGACGAGGAGCGCGAGCGTCGCTGCCTTCAGTCGCTTTTCCAGCAGCGACTTGATGGTCTCATCCTAGCCACGACCTACCCAAGTTTCTCGGAACCCGAGGTCAAGACATATACGCGGCGGGGCGCTCCTATCGTCTTTCTGGTTCCTCAAGAAGGATGCGATTTCGTCTACGCTGATACGCGGACCGGTGCGTCCGATCTGATGGATCACCTTATCTCGCTTGGCCACCGACGGATTGGGTTTGTCCACGGCGTCGCTCGGCAGGATATGGCCAGGAACCGACTGCAGGTCTATCGCGAGAAACTCGCAGCGATGGGCATAGAGCCAGACGAATGTCTGGTGCGTAATTGCGGCCATCTGATGAGAGATAGCTATCGTGCCACACGCGATCTGCTCAGTCTCGATGAACCGCCTACGGCAATCTGGACCGTGAACGATCTGCTCGCCGTAGGGGCCTTGCGGGCGATTTCCGAACATGGGTTGCGTGTTCCGCAGGATATCTCGCTGGCTGGCTTTGACGATATTGCGCTGGCATCGGAGCTCTATCCATCTCTGACGACCGTGCGCATGGACGGTTACAGGCTTGGACAGCGCGCGGCCCGATTGCTCTTTGATCGGATTGGGCGACCGGGATGGTCGGGCCCATGCGAAGGGGTCCCAACGGAGTTGGTCGTTAGGGAGTCCACAGGCGCCGTCAGGACAGGGTAGCCGGCGCACTCGTCAGGCGTGGACCCATAGTGATGGGCAACCGTATAAGGTGCGCACTCGACAGGCTGGTGCCGGGCTGAGAACGTGGGCTCAGGTCTCGTTGAGAGCAGCTCATAGTCCGAACTTGGAGAGGAGGTGGCACGGGCGTATAAGAAATTGACGGTACCCCGATGATTGTGTGTCAAACTAAGTCTCTCACTTTTCAGGAGGAGTGCAATGAAGCGTAGACTGTTGCTATTGATGTCAGTCGTCGTCATCCTGGCGATGGCCTTGGGCGCCTGCCAACCGCAGACGGTGGAGGTCGAAAAGGTCGTCAAGGAGACCGTGGTCGTTCAAGAAGAGGTCGCCGTCGAGGTGACCAAAGAGGTCGAGGTTGAGAAGGTCGTCGAGATCCAGGTGACGCCGGAGCCTGAGGCTGAGTTGGAGGGCGAGATCGTGATCAGCTTCCAGGGCAACGACACGCAGACCTGGGAGAACATCTGCCTGGCCTATCAGGCGATCCATCCTAAGGTCAAGTGCAAGGTCGAGCTGAAGCCTGGCGAGGGATACCAGGAGTGGATCCGAGCGCAGTTCGCTGCCGGGACACCATCCGCTAGCTTGATGAATGCCAACGTGGTCGCGGACTTGGTCAACTCAGATAAGTTCCTTGACCTGGCGCCCTACATGGACAGGATCAGCCCTTATACGGGCGAGCCCTGGCGTAATGATATGGATGAGGGCGCACTACTGAACATGACCGATCCCATCGAGGGCGAGATCAACATGCTGAACCTGGAGACCGTTCAGGTCCTCTGGTTCTACAACAAGTCCATCTTCGAAGAGGTCGGGATCACCGACGTACCGAGTCAACCGACCTGGGATCAGTTCATCGGCTGGTGCCAGACGCTCAAGGACGCCGGCTATATCCCCTTGGCGATCGAGGGCGATGCCGCCTCGTTCTGGGAGATGCGTGTGGGCTGGTTAATGCGCATGTACGCGGATCAGTTTACCCGCGACGAAGCAGAACTAGTGCGCTGCCAAGAGGGTGACTGGTGCTTCCGCGAGGGGATCGATGACCAGTGGGAGTACGATCCGACGGATCCTCACAATGACGACAATACCCAGATCACGTTCAACAGCGTGCGGAAGATGAAGGCCTTCTACGAGGGTCTCCAGCGTGTGGATGGCCCGAAGTGGCAGGCGAAATACGAGAACCTGGCACAGCTCTTGGGCCCCATGACGCCTCCAGGATGGATCGGTGTGAACGACGCACTTCCGCTGTTCCTAACGCAAAAGGCAGCCATCTGGCTGGATGGCGCGTGGTTCTTCACCAGCTTCGAAAAGCAGATCAAGTCGCTAGCTGAGGGAACCTACGGACAGACAGGTCTCGCTGAGGGTGAGCCTACGCCGACGCCGGTTCCCGGCGCCGAGACCGCCGAGGTCTTCGAGCTGGGCACCTTCAATAACCCCTCCATGGAGGGCCCGATGGTCGACGCGCCTGCGCGCACGATCGAGGTCAACATCGGCTTCTGGGGTGTGCCCAAGAAGGATCAGGCGCAGAATGACCTAGAAGTCGACTTCCTGATGTTCCTCACGAGCCCCTCTGGCTACGGCATCTACCTGCGGAATAAGCTCGATCCCAACAACCTGCAAGGCGGTATCTCTGGCCCGCCGGCTGTGAAGGATGTCGAGTTGCCCCAGCTCTATGCCGAGCGCTTCGCCAACGTGGACCTGATCGGGAACACGGAGAAGGATACGGCCGGTACCTACCGCGCCCGCGGCCTCAACGACTATCAGCCGATGGTGCGCGAGTGGGTGGATCTGGCACAGCAGTACTTCTCTGGTGCCGTCGAGATCGAGGAGTTCCTCGCGGAGTATCAGGCTGCAATGGACGCGAACTTCGAGACGATGCTCACGGAGCACCTGAAGTGGGCAGATGGTGTGGAGGCCTTGGAAGCTCCCGAGAAGCAACCGGAGAAAATCGAGTAGTCGTTTGACAGTGGATGAGACTTCCGGGGACGCGTCCCCGGAAGTCTCGTCTTGACCGAGTGAAAAGCGAGATCGACAGGCGCTCTGGCGAGTACGCCTTCGATTCCTGAGATGAAGATATGGGGGATTGAGATGCAGCTAGCGCGGAGAATCGGTCAGCTAGTAACCGCGGTTTTGGTCTTGCTGGTGGTGAAGTGTCAGCCCGCTCTCGCCGACGGACCTACCGTGGGAGAGTGGGAGCACACTGCTCAGGACACGGTGTTTGATGCCGCCACCTCCGCTGATGGAAGTCTGGTGGCAATCGGTTCACGCGATAACAAGCTGACCGTGTACGATGAGGCGGGCACGCTCCTGTGGGAGTATGAAGCAGAGGGCTCGGTACAGGCCGTGGACATGTCTGAGGACGGCGCCTACGTCGTGATAGCAGGCTCTGATCGTCACGTGCGGTTCTTCAGCATAGACGGGGAGGAGCTTTGGTCCTATCGTAGCAGCTTTCCCCTGAATGACGTGGCAGTCTCGCAGGATGGTGAGTACGTCTCGGCTGCTTCCATTCAAGGCAAGAACCTGGTGTTCCTAGACCGATCCGGCGAATTGCTCTGGGACCAAAACCTTATCTCGCCGGTGGAGTCAACGGATATCTATGGTACCGGTGACAACACGCGCCCGCTGGCGGGCACGCGAGATGCGCGCGTCTATGTGTTCAGCAAGGATGGCGACGAATTGCTGCGCCTTCAGCTGAACTCGGATATTATGGCGCTGGCAGTATCGCGCACCGGGGCGCGGATTGCCGTGGCCCTCGCCGACGGCGGAGTTGCCATGCTGCATGGAGGCAACGGTAGTGTGCTGTGGCGACAGGACACGGGTCGCGAGAAGGCCTCAGACCAGGCAATCTCGATCGGTATGGACGATGAAGGCAGCGTGGTTCTGGCGGGTGTCACGTACGGTAAAGCCTTCGTCTATGATGGTGAGGGCCAGTTGATTCAGGAGCACAAGCGCGGTGACGATGTGGAGTGCGCTTACGTCTCGCGTGACGGACAGACTTTGATCATGGGAGGACAGGACGATTATGCTACCGTGATCCACGTCGAGGTTGCAGCCTCTCAACACGCTGCCCGGCAGCAGGCGACCCGGAATGGACTGATTGGTCTGGGTGTCACGGTAGTGACGCTCGTCGTCGGCGCCGTTCTTGCTGTGAGATACACCCGTTGGGGCAATGCTGTCTGGACAGAAACGGCAGCTCCCGCGCGTACGCTGGCTCGACGGATCTGGCGCAGCCGGGTGTCCTATCTCTTTCTCATCCCGACGTTTGCGCTGCTGATCGCATTCAACTACTATCCCGCGTTCTCAGGCTTGTGGCATGGATTCACGCGCTGGACGCCGGGGCTGCGGGCGGAGTGGGTGGGGCTGGCCAACTACAAGAACGCCATGCAGAACCGCTATCTTTTCGTAGGCGTCCAGAACGCCGTTATCTTGATCGTCACAGGGTTCGCCAAGCTTGCCCTTCCGCTGCTGGTTGCAGAGCTGATCTTCAACCTCCGGTGGAGCAAGTTGCAGTATTGGATGCGGACCTTGTTTATCGTTCCCTTGGTTGTGCCCGGCGTCGTCTCCATTCTGCTTTGGGTGAACATCTACGATCCGAACTACGGGATGCTCAACCAGACCCTGAGGTCCTTGGGTCTGGAGCATTTGACCCGCGTCTGGCTTGGTGAGGCCGATCTGGCGCTTTGGTCGATTGTCTTTATGGGCTTCCCATGGGTGGGTGCCTTCCCGCTTCTGCTCTTCTACGGAGGTTTGATCAGTATTCCGACAGAGCTCTTCGATGCTGCAAAGGTCGATGGCGCCACGTCCTGGCGGAGGTTCTGGTACATAGACCTACCGCTTCTGATGACGCCCTTGAAGACGCTGTTGATCCTGGGCTTTATCGGGGGCGTCCAGGCGTTTGGTCAGGTCTTCCTCACGACTGGCGGTGGCCCAGGTCACGCTACCTACACGCCGGCCTTGGAGATGTATTATCAGGCGACCCGCTTCAACCGTATGGGTATGGCGTCGGCGATTGGGACCTTGTTGTTCATCGTCATTCTCGGAGGCACGATCCTCAATATGAAGTACATCGGCGGTTCGGCGACGGAATACCAGGGCTGAGATAAGGAGGATTGGATACCGTGAGTGCAGACGCAATTACCCAAGTCAACCGTCGGGTGAAGAAATCAGCAGCGACCCTGGCCCGCATTGGCCTTCAGCAGGGGGTCATCTTGTTTCTTCTGATTGTCTTGCTGATCCTGACGTTGATCCCCATCATGAACATGCTGACCATGTCCTTCAAAGACAATGGCCAGATCTTTGCCCGCTTCTGGGCCTTGCCAAACCCCTATCGCTGGCAGAACTATGTCACGGGCTGGCAGGCGATGCGAGATTACATCTTCAACTCCCTGATCTCCTCGATCATCTCTGTTGTCAGCGTAGCTTTGTTGGCCTCGATCTCTGGCTACGTCTTTGCGCGCCATAAGTTCCCGGGCAAGGAACTGCTCTACCTAATTGTACTGTCCCTGATGATGATCCCAGGGATGCTGACCCTGATCCCATCCTTCGTCCTCATCACGGACCTGGGCTTGGTCGACACGCGCTGGGCCCTGATCCTGCCTTGGACATCGGGGGGGCAGGTCTTCGCCATCCTGGTGTGCAGGGGGTTCTTCGCTACCCTGCCGCAGGAGCTCTTTGACGCCGGCAAGATCGATGGCTGTCACGAGCTCGATCTTTACTGGCGTGTGGCGTTACCCCTCTCCTGGCCGATCATGGTTACCATCTCGATCATGCATCTGGTCAGCACCTATAATGACTTCCTTTGGCCGCTACTCGTAATCAGCAGTCCTGAAATCCAGGTTGTGTCCGTGGGCTTGAGGGAGTTCACGTCGCAGTTCGGCATCGTCGACTGGGGGCCGCGGATGGCTGCCTACACGGTGGCCACGATCCCGTTGGTGCTGCTGTTCTTGTTTGGGATGCGCTACTATATCCGGGGCATCACCAGTGGCGCGATCAAGGCTTAGTCCTATCTACGACGTTCAAGCCAGAGCCGACCTGTACGAAAGTGTCCGAGCGGGACGACGAGATCTCCGTCCCGCTCGGAGTTGCTGGGCCCTTAGGTCTGCGAGTTGGCTCTGGCTTCTCGTCTGTGTTGGTAGCCTGCTCCTCGCCGGCTGCCGTTCGACCAGTCCTTCAACGTTCCCGGAGCCTCCCGAGTCGCTAGAGACCGTAGGCTTTGGTGGGGCGGTTGGGATTCCGGAGCCGCCTCTGATCTTTGCCTGGGACTTCCAAACCGGCAAGACCCTGGGATGGAAGCCGACCAACGATCTCAGAGCCTTCGAGGCCGATCAGGAGGGGCTTCACACCGCCTCAACCGGTGGCGACCCCTATATGCTTGGGCCTGTCCGCGAGATTGACGCCGCTAAGGGGTACTACGTAAGCGTGCGGATGCGGTCGACGCTGGGGAGTGACGCCCAGCTCTTCTGGATCACGAACCAGGATACGCGTTTCGATGAAGCAAAGAGCCAGCACTTCGCGCCAAAGCCTGATGGGCAGTGGCACACCTACATGGTCCCGGTCCATGAAAACCCTGCGTGGAATGGCACGATACGGCAGCTTCGTCTCGACCCAACGGTTCAGGAAGGCAGTGAGATGACGATCGCCTGGGTGAAGGTGGTGGGCATGCAACCAGGATACGTGACGATCGCGGATTTCGCGACGAGGATGGCCGTCGTTGAGGCCGATGAGCCTTTCCGGATCGATGTGCGGCTCGTGAACGCCGGGGATACGCCGACCGATTCCACCAGGTTGCAGCTGACGCTGCCCGAAGAGCTCTCATTGGTCGAGGGGGTTATGCAGCTTGAGGTTGGCAGCCTCGAGGGTGGCGAGGAGCACACGGTCTCCTGGACCGCAGAGGCTTCTGCCGGTGTCTATCCGCTCTCGATCACCGCGAATGGTTCTGTCGTCGGACAGACGTTTGCCGTCGTGGCGGACCTTGCTAGGCGTGCGGAGACATTGGAGAGCGGTGAGCTTTCGTTGGTCTTCTTGGAGCAACCCTACGGGTACGGTACCGCCACCCTCTTCGCAAGTCAGAGTCCTCTGGGCCGGCTCCGCGCTCTAGGCAGTCTGACTTATCGCGCCACGGATGGGAGCGATCACAAGGTGTTGCTCTTTGCCGACCGCATCGAGCATCTGACGGGAGAGGTGCGATTGCCTTTCTCGTTCCACGATGTCGACGGCGCGCAATGGGAAGGCACCACGTTGATCCAGGCCGGCGCCGACGGCGCAGGGTATGAGGTCAAGACAACCCTGCGGGTCGACCGGGAGGTTCAGATCCTGAATTGGACCGGGCTGGCCTTCTACGCGGGCGACGGCGCCTTTGGCACGGCGAAGGAGAGTGCTCTATTTCCTGGGGTCGAGTTTCTCCTAGACGATGAGCGGAGCTCCGGGACTGATTTCTTCAATCCGCCAGGGCACGAGCGTTATGTGCCACACCCACTCAAGGTGACGATACCGCTGATGGCGGTCACGCAAGAGGGCACGAGCGTGGGTCTGGCGTGGGATCCTCTCCAATCCTGGGATGGCGACCATGACCGCCCGGGCGCGCTCTTCGCAGCACCGAATACGTGGGATGGACAGGAAAACCAGGTGATGGCACTCTTCGTGCCTGGGCCGACCCTCACAGGGGAGGAGAATCGCGTCCTTGCATCAACACCCTACGTGCTGAGTCCTGACGATCAACTGAGCCTAACGGCACGTCTTTTCGCCGTCCCGGCTGAAGACGCGCTGGCCCCTTTGACTTATTGGCTGAGCAGCTATGGGCTTCCTCCTTTCCCTTCGCTCCCGCGCACGTATGAAGAGGGCATCCGTCTTTCGCTGGATTCGAGCTTGGGACCCACGTGGGAGGCTGAGCAGCAAGGCTGGCACTATGCCTTGCACGATCCGTGGGGACCCGGTGCCAGCCCCGTCAACGAGTTACATCTGTGGTTAGCCGCGCTACGTGGCGACCTTGCGCCAGCCGAAACGGCTGAGATCCGTGATCTGGTTCGGGATCTCAGCGAGCGGACTGACTACGCTGGCGGCCAACCTAACCCTGCGCTCTACATCCCAGCGCTCAAGATGCACTTAGCCGATGCTGACGACCTTCTCAATGTGGCTCAGTTCGGTCGTGAGCGTCTTGTTGGACAGAATCCTCAAGGCTTCTGGCCTTACGTTCCTCAAGCCAGGTCTGGGCGCGCATTTGGCGCAGCCGGGGACACCTCGTCCGGACAGATCGCGGCCAACGCACTCTATCTCCTGCGGTTTGCGCGGATCACCGGCGATCAGGAGTTGCTCGACGCCGGGCTGCTAGCCCTGGACTACATGGATGCCCACCACTCGCGCCGGCCGGAAGGCGCGCAGGTCTGGGAGCTTCCCCTGCACTGTCCCGATCTGTTGGCTGCGGCTTGGGCGGAGCAGAGCTATCTGGAAGCCTATTGGCTCACTGGTGACCGTCACTATGCCGAGCGAGCCCAGTGGTGGGCCATGAGCGGTCTTCCCTTTGTCTACCTTTGGGCGACGCCCGAGCGCCCGATTATGGCCTATGCCACCGTGCCGGTCTTTGCCGCGACGAACTACACCTATTCCTGGCTGGGCCGACCTGTGATGTGGAATGGATTGGACTACGCACTGGGCCTCTGGGACCTGAATGAGGTTCTGGAGGGTGCTGGAATAGCGCCTGCTTTGGACTGGCGCCAGGTGGCTGAAGGGATCACGCGCGCCGCCATGCAGATGCAGCCTGAGGAGGGAGCCTTCCTCGGCATGTATCCGGATGCGTGGGATGTGGTGAGCGGTGGCGAGGCCTACACGTGGTGGCTGCATCCTTCCTACATTCTGCAGAACCTGTACCTAATGGAAGGGGCCGAGGCCGACGTTGACACGGTCATCCTGCGTGAGCAGACGCCGCCGATCCACGTCAGTACCGTTGCTGACATCCTGGGGTCTGAGCAGGTCGGTGGGCGGCTCGAGCTCGAGCTTCGTTACTACAAGGGGGAGACGACAGCGGTGCTGGTGGGACAGGTGTTAGAACCGCCTATCTCTGTGGAGGTCGATGGTCAGGTTGTGCCGGAGATCGATGCGCTACAGTCAGAGTCGATGGGCTGGCGCTACCGGGACAACACCCTGGTCATCAAAGTCCCGTTTGCTAATGAACGGGCTGTTGTCGTGATCGAGTGATCAGGAGAGGCTGATGTCCGTTTTCGATCTCGAGTTCTTCGCGAATCCCCCCAACCGCTTCCGCCCGCTTCAGATTGTCCACGGACTCGACCACCTCTTGGCGAGACCGGGTGAGTCGCGACCTGACGAGGATGACCCCGCGGGGCAGTGGGCCGACCGGCTGGCTGCATCTCCATTGCTGCGCGCTGGAGCGCTGCGCGACGACTTCCCGGGTAAAGAAGGCATCGACGCGTACTTGACCCGGTTGGTGGATCTGGGGATTGGAGGCATCGTGACCAACGTGGGGTTCCACGACTACCTGGTCAGTCCCCAACAATGGGCGGTGTTGCGATATGGACAGCGCCGCGCGATGGACTTGGGGCTTCGCGTGTGGCTCTACGATGAGAAGGGGTATCCCAGCGGCACCGCCGGTGGGATCGTGACCCGCGCCAACCCAGAGCACTCGGCGCTCGGTCTTGCCTGTTACGTCAACAAGGTGGAGGGCGGGGATAAGCTTGCGTTTCCGCTACCGCCGAGCTGCCGCGCCTACGTCGATGCGGTCGCGCTCCAAGAGCCGGAACGCGCGACCCGGGACGGAGTCCTCGATCTCAGCGCGCAGGTCGATCAGTGGGACACGCTACGCTGGTCAGCCCCCGAGGGGAACTGGACCGTCCTCTACTTCGCCGAGCGCATCATGTATGAGGGCACGCACGCGCAGGGAAACGTCTCCGAGGCCAAGCACTACGTCAACCTGTTGGAGCCTGAGGCGGTGCGCGACTTTCTGCGCGTCACCCACGAGGCCTATTATCGCGAGCTGGCGCCCGATCTCTGGGACGGCGTCGAGGCCATTTTCACCGATGAGCCCTCGCTGATGACCTTCTACGTTCCGGCCCTTCCGGAGCGTTATTGGGGTAAGGTTCCTATCGCTGATCGTCCGCTCTTTCAAGACCGTCCCCCAGCGGTGGCGTGGACGCGGGACTTCCTCGAGTCCTTCCGCCAGGTCAAGAACTACGACCTGCGCCCCCACCTGTTTGCACTCTTCTTCTCACAGTCGGAGGAAGCCTGCTACGTCCGTCAAGACTACTACGAGGTGCTCACCCAGCGGTACACCGATGCCTTCTACAGTCAGGTCCAGGATTGGTGTCGAGCGCACGGCATCGCGGCCTCCGGACACGTTCTGCTGGAGGAGAACATCCTCGACCACGTACCCTTCCACGGGAGCCTCTTCTCGGTGGTGCGAAAGATGGATGTGCCCGGCATCGACATGCTCAACAGCGACCCGGTCGAGATGCTCCATGGGGGGTCGTTCATGGGCGCCTCCTTTATGGCGATCAAGCAGGTGACGTCCGTCGCGCACCTGACGGGCAGGGAGGTGGTTCATAGCGAGAGTTCGGACTGGGAGCAACGCAATGCGGGAAAGCACGCGTCGCTCGCCGAACGAATGGGGCAGGCCAATCTCCAATACGTCCTAGGCGTCAACCAGATCACATCCTACTTCGGCTGGCATGAGTTTTCGGAAGCGGAGCAACGGCGCTATCACGACTACGTGGGGCGTCTGGGCACCCTGCTGACGGGTGGACGCCACGTCTGCGATGTCGCGGTTCTGTATCCGATCCGCACGCTCTGGTCGCACTACCTCCCACCCCTCGCACCGATTCCCAGCTGGACGACGCGCACGACGCGATCGGAGTGGGAAGCGAGGCTTGCAGAAGCCTATCCTGCGTTGGTCCAGCGCTTGCTTTGTAACCAGATTGATCTGGACATTGTCGATGAGGAGGCGTTGGTTACCGGTGACATTCTTGATGGTGCTCTCCACGTTGGGCGGGAGGCGTACCGGGTGTTGGTTCTGCCGCCCCTGGACACGCTCTCGCTAGCCACGGTTGAGGCTCTGATCGATTTCACCGAGGCCGGCGGGCACGTGCTCGCGGTCGGGACATTGCCAAGGCTTGCAGAGTCGGTGGATCGGACGCCGGAGCTACAGCGCAGGGTCGGGCGTCTCTTCGGAGCCGATGCCGGCGCTGAACAGGTCGCGCTTGAGGACATCGTGGAAGCCGTGCGGGCGCGTGTGCCGCCGGATTTGCAGATCAGGACGGGGCCCGAGGGAATGGGCATCACGGCGGAGCAAAGCTCCGATATCCTCTACACACACCGCTATCTCGAAGGCCGTCACGTCTACTTCGTCATCAACAATGCTCCAGAGGAGATTGTGTTGGGCGTAGAGCTGAGAGAAGCTGGACCCTACGTGCTTTACCGTCCCCTCGACGGCAGCCGTCGATCCCTGGGCCAAGCTCCCTTGGTGGCCCTAGGGCCTTTCGAAGGGGCCTTCATTGTCTGTGAGCGCGAAGCGTGAGATAGAGCGGCCCGAAGCCGCTAGACCGGAGTCGGGCCACGCGTTGACAGTGCCGGACGCTCGCCTGTCGTCTGGCGGGCGGCGCGACGTCAACTCGTCAGGAGGGCAGAAGGAACCTTAATGAACATCAAAGAACTTGCCATCGTGAAGATTGAGTTCCCGGCGACGGCGTCAACGACATCACCACGGCGTCCGGGATGGGCGGCGGAGGCCGAGGTCGCGAACCCGATGTCTCGCTATGCCAAGGTGAAGCGCCACCGCAGTATGTGGTTGCCGACGTGGGAGAGCGCTTGGGTGAAGGTGACGGCGCAGGACGGGACGTGGGGTCTGGGCACCTTGAACTACGCCCGGGTGCTCGCGCCGGTGGTGGAGCATCTGGCGTCGCAGCTGATCGGCGAGCCCTGTATGGCTACTGAGAAGCTCGCCGATATGATGTTTCGGATGACCAAGCCCTACGGTACGACGGGCCTCGCCTCCTATGCCATCAGTGCCATCGACCTTGCCCTATGGGATTTGAAGGGCAAGCTGCTCGGTCAGCCCGTCTACAGCCTGCTCGGCGGCCCGCAGAAGGACCGAATTTTCTGCTACGCCACCGGCAACGACGTTGACTGGTATAAAGAGTTGGGGTTCAGGGCCTTCAAGTTGGCGTGCCCCTACGGTCCTGCGGATGGCCTGGACGGCCTCAAGCGAAACGTGGACTTCGTCGCGGAGAAGCGCGAGGTCATCGGAGACGATGCAGAGTTAATGCTGGACTGCTGGATGGCCTTCGATGTGGAGTACACCGTGCGCCTGGCAGAGGCATTGCGCCCCTACAAGCTTAGGTGGATGGAGGAGTGCTTGATCCCTGAGGATTTCGATGGTCACGTTGCCCTGAGGCAGCGGCTGCCCTGGCAGGGGCTCGCAACAGGAGAGCACTGGTATACGCACGTGCCGTTCCAGTGGGCGATCAGCCATCAGGTCGTGGACATCGTCCAGCCAGACATAAACTGGTGTGGTGGGATGACGACGTGTCGCCGGATCGCCGATGCGGCGGACGCTGCCGGGACCAGCGTTATCCTGCACGGGGGCGGCATAACGCCTTTCGGTCAGCACTTCACCTATGCGACGCCTGCGGCGCCTTGGTGCGAGTATTTCGTGGGTTCGCCGCCTGGCGTCCCTCTTGAGGAGGCATCTCGGTTGCCGGGTCAAGCCGTCGCGAAGGATGGGTGGCTCGTGCCTAATGACGCGCCGGGATTTGGTCTGGAGGTCCTCGATGTGTGGATTAAGCCATTCGTGGCGTAGTCTCCAGCTCGAACAGGAGATGGGGGCTCCATGAAGAGAACGATGGGCTCGAAGGAGCGGGTGCTGACAGCTTTTGCGCGACAGGAGCCTGATCGTGTCCCGATCAACTACTTCGCAAACCCTGGTATCGATCGACGATTGAAGGAGCATTTTGGGCTGGCCCCAGACGATGACGAGGGGGTGCGTCAGGCCCTGGGCGTCGACTTTCGCTCTGTGGGCGCACCCTATGTGGGGCCAAGGCTCCACCCGGAGCTACCGGGCCGTCACGTGGACCCCTGCTGGGGGGTTCGCACGCGGTGGATCGAGCACGAATCCGAAGGATACTGGGACTACACCGATTTCCCACTCAAGGACGCGACCCTGGAGGAAGTGGAGGCCTGGCCCATGCCGTCGCCTGACGACTTCGATTACGATCAGGTCGTGACGATGTGTCGCCAGTTCGAGCCCTACTGCATCGTCGCTGGCAATGCTGGGCTTCCGGACGTGATCAATGCCACAGGCATGATCCGCAGCATGGAACAGGTGATGATCGATCTAATCACGGACGATCCCGCCTTTCTTCGCTACGTGGAGCGCAAGAGCACGATCCTGTTGGAGGTGACGCGGCGAACCCTGGAGGCGGCTGATGGCGCCATTGACGTCCTCTGGCTGGGCGATGACTTGGGCACGCAGCGAGGACCTCTGATCAGTCCCAAGCTCTATCGTAGGCATATCAAGCCTTGGCACCGGACCTTTGCCGCGCTGGGGGAGGCTTTCGATATTCCTGTGGCAATTCATTCGTGCGGCTCTAGCAGTTGGGCCTTCGAGGACTTCATTGAGATCGGCATTGACGTCGTGGATACCCTGCAGCCTGAGGCGGCTAACATGGCCCCCGCCTACCTGAAGTCGACCTTCGGCGACCGGCTGGCGTTCCACGGGTGCATCTCCACAGCGGGGCCACTGGCGTACGGGACCATGGATGAGGTCATTGAGGACGTGCGAGACACACTTGAGGTCATGAAGCCAGGTGGGGGGTATGCGCTCTCCCCAACGCACCAGATACAGGATAACTCCCCCACCGAGAACGTGGTCGCTATGTACGAAGCGGCCCACGAGTACGGAGTGTACTAGCGTGACCAGCCTGCAAAGTGCGCACAAGGAGACAGCCTGAGCGAACGCACTGGCTGGGAGAGGGTGAAGTTGATCTTTGACGGCGGGGCTGAGCGGAGAGGCGGAGCTAGGCCGTGGCCGATTCGGTCTGGAACTCGCTAGGGGTCTGCCCGGTGTGCTTCTTGAAGACCGTCGAGAAGTAGGCCGAATCGTTGAATCCGCTGTCCATCGCCACCTGCGTGATCGACTGATCGCCCCGCTTAAGCATCATGCGGGCTTTGGCGATGCGGATCTTCTGTAGGTACCGCATCGGAGGGAGACCGGTGGTGTTCTTGAAGTGGCGGATCAGACTTCGCTTGGAGAGGCCCGCAACCTGCACTAGGTCGTCGAGGAGCAGGGTCTCGGCGAAGTGCCGGTTCATGAAGCCGATGACCCTGGCTACGGGCATCACCCTGTTGGAAGGACCAGCGTCCACCGAGAAGCGACGGCAGTAGAAAAGGAGCAGCTCGATGAAGAGGTTCTCCACCATGATGCGTCTGCCCTCCTGTTGGGCGTTCCACTCAAGTTCCAGCCGGTTCACAAGGGAGGTGGCGCGCACGATCTGGTCTGGGGTTAGGCTCAATCGGCCCGCGAACCCTCGCACCGAGCGGTAGTAAGGTTCGAGGTAGATGAGACCATGGAAACCGGGAATCAGCTCCAGCTCCTCGCGGTAGCGGCTGAACATGCTTTCTTTGAAGAGGATGTTGTAGATCGTTAGGTCCTCGGTTTCAACGTAGCCGTGGGGCGTGTAGGGTGGGATGACGAAGACGTCGCCGACGGTGATGGGATAGCGCTCAGTCCTGAAGACGTGGGTCCCGCTTCCCTCGACCACCATCACCAACTCGATGAACGTATGCATATGATGTCGAAGGTCCGCCTGGTGGGTGAGATGCACCGCCAGGGGCAGATCGGGTTCGGTGAAGAACGAGTCACTGAGCAGCTGTTGTGTTTCCATCGTCGCCTATTATACACGCCCTGGGGCCAAGTTGGCAATTCTCTTATATCATTCGGCGCTTTTCTTAATGCAATTGTCCCAATCGTATGATAGACTTTGTTCAAAGATGATCATGGACTTATGTACCCTTCTGATGTGCCCCACTGCTGTGTGCCTCGCTTCCTTGCGTAAAGCCGGACTTAATACGTGATGTGCTAGACTCGTCTACTTCATAGGAGGAATGTTATGTCTGCCGAGACCAAGAAGCTTCCGAATATCGTATTGCTGGGGATTGATTCACTGCTGGCGGATCACATGAGCTGCTACGGCTATCCTCGTCTCACGACACCGCATATCGACCGGTTTGCGGCGGAGGGTACGCTCTTCGAGCGCTACTATAGCCCTCACATTCCGACGACGAGTGGCTATGCCAATATGCTGACGGGCATGGATGTCTTCACCACGCAGGTCGTGGCTCTCCGCCACCAGGGGCCAATGCGCTCAGAGGTCAAGACGCTGCCCGAGATCCTCCGCGAATTCGGCTACACGAGCACGTGTGTTGGTTTCCAGGGCAATCCTGCCTCCCGCGGATTCGACACTTACCTGCAGTTCGGTGGGTGGGGGCCCGGCGACGACGGTCGCGCCCACAAAGCCGAGAATCTTAACGAGGTCGCTATCCCAGAGCTCGAGCGGCTGGCCCAGGGCGATGCGCCGTTCCTGCTCTTCCTCCGGCACATGGATCCGCACTCCCCGTACCTTCCGCCAGGGCCGTTTGAGCGGATTTTCTATCACGGCAATGAATTAGATCCCGAGAATCGATCCATGGATCCTGTCATGGCCTTTAAGCCTTTCCGCGACTACTTCGCAAGCTGGATGCCGGAGGGGATCACCGATAAGGACTACGTTATCGCCCAGTACGACGGCGCCGTCGCCTACATGGATGCCGCCATCCAGAACCTATTTACCGCCCTCGAGAGCCAGGGCATTATGGACGAAACGCTGGTCATCGTCACCTCCGACCATGGTGAGACGCTGTACGACCACGACTGCTATTTCGACCATCACGGCATCTATGACGTCACCTTGCACGTCCCGCTCATCATTCGCTATCCCGGTAAGATCCCCGCAGGGAAGCGCGTCACCGGCTATGCCCAACACTACGATCTCGTCCCGACGATCTTGGAGCTGCTGGATCTGGACTCAGCCATCGACTTCGATGGCGAGAGTTTGCTGCCGCTGGTCAAGGGGGAGGCGACCTCCCACCGCAGCGAGTTTTACCTCACTGAATGCACGTGGATGCGCAAGCACGGCTGGCGCACGCCGCAGTGGAAGCTGATCGTGGCTCTGGAGCCGGATTTCCACTTCAAGCCACCCGTCGAGCTGTACAATCTCGCCGAGGACCCTCACGAGGATCACAATCTAGCCGAAGCAGAGCCCGGCGTGGTCGATCTTCTGCGAGGCCGGATGGAGCGCTGGATCGCCCAGCGCGAGCAGGAGACCGGTCTGCCCAATCCGATCTACCACCAGGGCGACTGGCATGGGCACGAGGGCGTTGGTGCATTCAAGACCTCGCAGCAGGCTTACGACACGCTGCACATTGGAGACCCGCAACAGGCCGCCAAATTGCAGGCGGGTGGGGACGAAGAGGAGGCGAAAGAGGCTGACGTCGCGGTGACCGAGGAGTCAGAAGAGTCGAAGATCAAGGAAGAGGCAGTCGTTGAGGAGTCGCTCTCGGAGGAATCTGAAGAGACGGAGGACGCCGCCTGAACGGTCTAGAGGCAGGTTAGACGACCCAGGGTCTTGGAGGGCGTCAGTTAAGGATTTCACACCGTCCTAATCACACTTAGCAGAAGCAGATAAGGAGTCGTGAAGATGGCACTCAGAGTTGGTCTGGTCGGGATGCGCGGCATTGGGAATACCCACGCGCAAGCACACGTAGCGGATCCATTGTCGAAGCTGGTGGCGGTCTGTGACATCGTCGAGGAGCGAGCGGACGATGCTGCGGCCAAGTATGGCGTGCCGGCGTACTACAGCTTGCGCGACATGCTGCGCAATGAGGACCTCGACGTCGTCGACGTCACTACCGGTGGTTACGAAAATGGTAGCTGGCACTTTGAGCCGGTGATGGAGGCGTTGGAGGCCCGTAAGCACGTGTTGGTGGAGAAACCTATCTCCAACGACATCAACGAGGCCCGCCAGATGGTGGCAAAAGCCTTTAAGGAAGACCTCTACCTCGGATGCAACCTCAACCACTACTTCACGCCCCCAGCTGAGAAGGCCAAGGCCTATATGCAGAATGGGCAGATTGGTGAGTTGGTCTACTGTCTTCACAAGATGGGGTTCCCCGGTGGGGAGAAGACGTACAGCTACTCGAGCGCGCCTCGCTCCGACGGCTTCCCCTATTTCCACGTGAAGGCTTTTCTCTCGCACCCCTTTAGCATCATGCGCCACTTCTGTGGCGATGTGACCCACGTGCAGGCTTTCCTGGATCGCCCCAGCTTCCGTAAGGCGGCAGGGGATCTGATGCTGTCGATCAACAGTATCCATATGCGATTCCAGAATGGCGCCGTGGGTTACTTGCTGAGTCAGCGTGGGGATGCGACCTTCGGGCTGGGTGGGTGGTGGAGCGTGGAGGTTGCTGGCACGCGCGGTACGTTCTGCATCGAGAACTGTATCGAGAAGATCACCTTCTGGCCATCACCTGGGACAGAGGATGCTGCGCAGCCGGAGAACCTCGTGTTGGGGGCCTCCCCGTCGCCCGTGGTGACGGAGTCGGGTATCAAGGACTTCGGGCAGACCTTCCCTCGGCGGATTCACGCCTTCCTAGAGGACGTCACGAATGGCGTGGCGAAGGACAAGCTGCGGGCCTCGGGGCGCGACGCTCTGGCTGCCTTGGAGTACACGTGGGCCGCGATGGAATCCTATGAGCAGGGTGGCATCTTGGTGAGGCCTCACCCCTTGCCCACCGTCCACGGGGATCCCAGGTTGTTGGCTTAGGAGCATTTCTGCTGAGGGGGTATCTATGTCACTGATAACGGTGATTGGCCGCGGACACTCAGGGACGCGGATGATCTCCCATACGCTGTACGCGAGTGGCGTTCATATGGGCGAGCCACTGAACCGGTCGGGTGATCTGCTGCCGCCCGAGGATATGTATGAGGCGTGCCGTGTCTTCTCTCAGTACGTGACGTGGCA
>JBNGDL010000007.1:36498-109942 GCA_049975205.1 Anaerolineae bacterium
CGCCCGAGGATATGTATGAGGCGTGCCGTGTCTTCTCTCAGTACGTGACGTGGCACGGCGGGCTGGTATGGGACTGGGACGCGGCCCGCGAAAGTGAGATTCCGCAGGCGTTCATAGACCTGATCCAGTCGTACCTACGGACCGTCTTGCAGAGTTCGGCGGAACATAAAGGATGGAAGATCCCGGAGACCACGCTGGTCTATCCGTGGATCCAGCGTCTCTTTCCGGACGCTAAGTACATCCATTGGATCCGCAATCCCAGAGACAGTATCCTGGGGCGTCACGTCACGG
Source organism: Anaerolineae bacterium (assembly GCA_049975205.1). Lineage (GTDB taxonomy): Bacteria > Chloroflexota > Anaerolineae > B4-G1 > SLSP01 > PWVB01. The sequence continues at coordinate 36,790 of JBNGDL010000007.1, forward strand.
ACGATCTGGGCCAGTTCGGGATCCCCTATCCGCCCACCGAGGACGAGCGTCGCCGGCGGGCGATTTCGTGGAAGTACCAGTACGACCTGATGCAGGCCACGCCAAAGCCGGCGCACTGGATCGAGGTGCGGTTTGAGGACTTCGTCCTGCACAGAGACGAGCAGTTGGCTCGGCTCGAGGCGTTCCTAGGTCTTGAGCTGGCGCGGATTCCGGTCAAGTCGGAGGCCGTGGGCCGCTGGCGGTCCGACACGGGTACGACGTACTACGATTTCCTGGCGCCCGCCATGGCGCAGTATGGGTACGAGATACCCAGCGACGCCCAGGCGGAGGAAGAAGAGTTGCTGAAGCGAGCATGAGTGGAGGTTCACGATGTTGAGAGTCGGTGTGATTGGGATGGGCCCGATTGGTAATCGACACGCAATGATTCACCAAGAGGATGATCTGGTAGAGTTGGTTGGTGTCTGTGACATCATCGAGGAGCGGGCGGATGCGGCGGCGGAGCGCTTTGGTGTCCCAGCGTTCTACGACGCGCAAGAGATGCTTGATGCGCTGTCGCCGGATTTGGTCAGTATCACGACGGCGGGGTACGAGAACGGCAGCGATCACTACGAGCCCACGTTGCAGGCGTTTGAGGCTGGTTGCCACGTTCTTGGAGAGAAGCCAATCTGCAATGAGATTACCAAGGCCGAGGAGATGGTGGCCAAGGGTCGGGAGAAGGGGCTTTGTTATGGCATCGATCTGAACCACCGGTTCACGAAGGCGGCTCAGATCGCTAAGCAGTGGCAGAACGAGGGGCTGCTCGGAGACCTGCTCTTTGTGAATATGGCGATGTGGATTATGAACCCTAACGAGAGCTCGCCTCACTATATGATCAAGTCGCTCCATCCCCATACGGTGGATGTGATGCGCCATTTCTGTGGCGACGTCGAGGCGGTGCAGTGCTTCGCGACGAAGGCACCGGGACGCAGGATCTGGTCGACGGCTTCGTTTAATGTGAAGTTCAAGAATGGCGCTGTCGGGACGCTCAGTGGTTCCTATGACATCGAGCGTGGACATCCGATGGAGCGGTGCGAGGTCGCCGGGACGAAAGGACGGTTCGTGTTGGAGGACATGTGGCGACAGGTCACGCTCTATCCCGCCGGCGACTTCATCAAGCAGCAGTACACGAACCCGGTCTTTGGCGGGCATCGCGACTTCGAAGACACCTTCCGCAATCGCATTCATACCTTCCTGAAGCAGGTTAGTGAGGGCGTGGACCCAGAGGACATCGATGCCTCCGGCGCGGATGGTCTGGCAGCGCAGAAGGTGCTCCAGGCGGCGATCGATTCCCTTGAGACCGGCTCCGTGGTCACCCTGGAGTAAGCTATGACGACGAAAATCGGCATCGGTGTGATCAGCTTCGCTCACGGCCACGCCCAGGCCTACTGCCAGCGGATGCTCACCTACGACGATGTGAAGCTCGTCTCGTGCTGGGATGACAACGAGACCCGTGGGGCAGAGGCAGCGAGTGCCTATGACATGCGCTACACGCCGCATCTCGAGGATGTGCTAAATGATCCTGAAATCCAAGGTGTGATCGTTACGTGCGAAACGAACCGTCATCGTGAGATGGTCGTCGCTGCGGCGGAGGCGGGCAAGGACATACTCTGTCAGAAGCCGATGGCTCTGACGCTGGAAGACTGCGATCGGATGACGGAAGCTGCCGAGAAGGCCGGCGTCAAGTTCGTGATGGCCTATCAGATGCGCCACGACCCTTCCAATCAGAAGATCAAGGAGGTGGTGGAGAGCGGTGTCCTCGGTCAGATCAGTCTCTTGCGGCGTCGTCACTGCATCCCAGTGCTCTTCAGCGAGGCGTTCGTGAACGGTCCGACGAAGTGGCACCTCGATCCTGAGAAGAACATGGGCATGTTCATGGACGATGCGTCTCATGCGACGGACTTCATTCACTGGATTATGGGACGCCCCATCAGCGTCATGGCCGAGATCGACAATACTGTCACGGACGTGGCGCCGGACGACACGGGCGTCGCTATTTATCGGTATGCCAGTGGCGCGATGGTAGTTCTGGTCAATTCGTCGGTCACGCTGGCAGGGGAGAACACAACCGAGGTCTACGGTGACCAGGGCGTGCTCCTGCAATATTACGATGACGCCGTCTCGACGCATCTGGCGCCGCCGGACGCGGTCGCGCTAAAGCTGTACACGCGCGTGAATCCGCAGTGGCAGGGCCTAGGGATCCCGATACCATCCAGCCACGGCGAACGCATCGCGGGAGTCCCGCGATCGTTCGTCGATTGCATCAAGGAAGACACTGAGCCACCGGTCACGGCCGAGGATGGTCGTGTCTCGGTGGAGATGGTCCTGGGGGCCTATCAGTCCGCCCGTGAAGGACGTCGTGTAACGTTTCCGTTGAAGCAATTAGCGTGAGGAGGTTATTGTGAAGCTTGGAGTCAATTCTGTGCTGTTTGGTGCTTTTGATATGGAGACTGCCTTCAAGTATACGGCGATGGCCGGCTACGACGGCATTGAGCTATCGGCCATCGACGGCATGAGCGAGCATATGGTGCTCGATCGTTGGCAAGCGCTGGCGCCAGAGATCAAGCGACTCTCGAAGGATTATGGGCTGGAGCTTCTGGCCATGGAGCAGCCCTCTCAGGATCCGGTGCGGATGGAGACGGCGTTCCAGGCTGCGGCTGAGATTGGGATACCGGTGATCAACTGCGGTCCGGGCGGTAAGGCGGATGACGAGTCCAGCTTCCAGCAGATGGTCGACACACTGGGTAAGCTCTCTGAGATGGCCGAGCGGTATGGGGTGACGCTTTGCGTCAAGGCGCACGTGGGCGCGGCGATCTATAACACTCGCACCACGCTGCGCGCTATGGAGGCGATTAGCTCTCCGGCGTTTGGGATCGACATGGACCCGTCACACATTTGGAGATCTGGTGAGGATCCTGTTGAGGCGATAGCCGCGGTGATCTCGCGTGTGAAGCACGTGCACATCCGAGACTGCAAAGGCCGTGGCCCGCGTCCTGGCGAGCCAGCGATGCAGGCCAACGGTCGGGGCGACATCAACTTGGTGGGGTATCTACGCGTACTTCACGAGCATGGCTACGACGGCCCTGTCGACCTTGAGATCATAGGAACGAAGGCGCAAGCCTACACCTTGGAGCAGTGCTGCGTGATCGCAGCGGAGAGCCGCGGTCACATGCAGGCATCCTTGCAGGCCTGTGGTGCTCGCTAGGCGTCCCATCGGCGATCCTGCAGCACTCCGTGGTCGTTGTCTGGGGAGAAGGCTGTCCAGCCTCCTCCCCATTCTCTGCGGATCCTGCCCGAGGTTTCTCCGACCACGTCAGGAGAAAGGACCGTTCTGTTGACGTCGAGCGTGAGGATTTGCAGTAGTGCGGGCACGCGCACGGTTCCCATGGGCCGGACGGCTCACATCGACGTCGTGCTCGATGGCCTCCCGGAGACTGCGTTCGGCTACGTCCTGCTTCCCTTCGTGAACGGGCGGCGCTGGGGCGCCCACGAACTGGTGTCGACAGAGCGAACAATCGCACTGCATCTACCGCTTCCCGACCCAGGCCCTGCGTTCGTGGAGGTTGTGCTTCTGGCCTCGGATACCGAACATTGGATGGGTCTCTCAGACCCCAGTCTGTTGATGGTGGGGCAGCGGATCCCGGCCTATGGCGTACACAGCAATGTCCTGCACGTTGAGGTTGTCTGGCGGGATTTCCCGGCCCGGAAACCATTGGAGACGCTCTTCTGTATGCAGTGGGAGCCCTGGTTCACGACGGGCATAGCCCATTGGCGTACGGCCCAGTCCGTGCCTATGGTCGGGTTCTACGACTCCTTCAACGCTGACGTGACGCGGCAGCACATCCTGTGGTTCATGGACCTCGGTGTGGACTTCATCATGCCGGACTGGTCCAACCACATCTGGGGCTGCGATCACTGGGACGAGCGCAGCGGTGGTGTGAACAGGATCCTTCACGCGACCGAGTTGACACTGGAGGTGCTCGCTTCTATGCGAGACGAGGGGCTGCCGGTGCCGAAGGTTGCCCTTATGCCTGGCCTGAGCAACGGTCCGCCCGCGACGATGGGAGCGCTCAATGAGGAGCTTGCCTGGGTCTACCACACCTATCTGCGTAATCCGCGTTTCGCAGGCCTCTGGCAGGAGCTTGAGGGCAAGCCGCTCGTCGTCGTTCTCGATACGGGGGCCGTCGCGCATCCTGACGGCACAGCTGCGTCGGCGTTCGAGATTCCCTTCTTTCAACAGACACTGGGGATGAGCGATGACGAGCTCGATGCCTTCCGTGCCGAGCAGCCCCCGGTTGATGATGCACACTTCACCGTCCGGTGGATGTCGTCACAGAATCAGACGACGCGCCACCACGAACTGGGCTACTGGTCGTGGATGGACGGCGTTGCAGATCCGCCGGTGACCTACAGGGACGGTGAGGCCGAGGCTGTGACGGTGACGCCGTCGTTCTTCAATGCGCAGGGGTGGACGGGTCCGCTGGCGCGAGGCCGCCGTGGCGGCGCGACGTATCTGGAGACGTTCCGGCAGGCCCTTGCGCACCGCCCTAAGGTCGTCCTCCTGCACCAGTTCAATGAGTTCACAGGACAGCAAGAGGGCCAGGGCTATGGGCCGAACAATTCGATCTACGTCGATACCTATAGCGTGGAACTCAGCGATGACCTAGAACCTGTTTCCCTCACCGCGCCGGGCTATCGGGGCGATGGCGGATGGGGCTTCACTTATCTGAACCTCACACAGGCCCTGATGGCTCTTTATCGGGATGGCGCGGAGGCAGTCGGAACCCTGCTCGCCGTGAGCCAGCCATTGCGGGGCGCGACGGTGCGTGGCCTGAGCTTGGCTGTGGTTTGGTCTGTTCTTGGGAAACCTGTAGAAGCTTTCATAGTCTCCTTAGATGGGCAGGTCGTTGGGGAGCACGTGCAGGGCACGGTGTTCGAGCACTCGCTCTCGGATGTGGCCTCAGGCCCTCATGTGGTAACCGTCACGGCAAAGGGGGCGATGACGCGGTATCCGCTGTCTCAGACGGAGCTGGATGAGCCGCTGTCGGCGCCGATCCCGGTAAGGGTCACTGTGCCTTTCCGGGTGGATTAGGCGCCTTGACAGAATGAACGCGGCTGTTGACCTGGAGGGTGGGCCGCAAAGTTGGATGTGACGATTTGCCCGTGGGCTGAGAATCAGGGATGGGGCGACGACAGGGAGAATCGAGAATGCCAGTCTACCGAAATGCTAGCTATGGTGGTGAGTCCATTGTCTTGAAGAATGCACACCTGCGCCTGGAGCTGCACAAGCGCCTAACCGGATGGGGATGGGGCGAGATCTTCGACGGGGAGGGCAGATGTGTCGCCATCTTGGACCACCTCGGAGAGGTGCTGCTCCGCGATCAGGAGATACCAATGCGGCTCGAGGCTCAGGAGGTCCGACAGGCGTCCGACGCTGAGGGCGACACGCTCGTTTTTGAGGTCGCCTCGCTGATCGTGCAGGACAAGCTGAAGGGGACCTCCTTTGAACCGTGGATCACCTATCCACTCGACATGCGTATTGTAGAGGGTGAGGTCCGAATCACGTTGCTAAAGGACGAACCCGTAATCAGACTTGGCCAGCGGTTCGTCGTTAATGGCAACGTTTATGCCCGCTATGTAAGGGGTCCGTGGCTCAAGGTTGGGCAGGACACTTTCGGCACGGCGAAAGATGACGCCATCTTCCCCGGGGTTGAATGGTTGGTGGATGAGGAGTGGTCCAGTGGGAGCGACTGGTTTAAGGATCCCTGGGCCAGGAAATGGGTGCCGCATCCAAACAAGGTCGCGGCGCCGGTGATGGCGGTGAGCTATCAAAGTACCGGCATCGGGCTTGCGTGGGATCCTAATCAACGGGCCACCGGCTGGTTCAACTACCGCTACCAGTTTCCTCAGCCGGTCTTCGCGTCGCCGAATTTCGTCGATCGGTTCAATAACCACCTGATGGGATTGATGGTGCCAGACGTTGACGTTGAGGCGCATGAGAACCAGGTCTACGCCGACCCTCCGCTGGAACTCCACCCTGGGCAACGGATCGAGTTCGAGACGGAGATCTTCCTCTCCAAGGGGACTAGCCTGAACGTCGTGGTGGACTTCGTCAAGCGCCACGGAATGCCTGAGCCGCCTGAGCCTCGATGGCCCCTGACGGAGGCCCTGGATCGTATCGCCCGGGCCTATACGACCCACCTCTGGCATCCGGGTCGCGGCTTTGGGATGCCCCAGCGAGACGCCATCGGGCCGCGCGTGCCGCGCTTCGTGGAGCGGTATCTTGAGACTCATGGTGAAGGCGACCTGGCAAAGGCACTTTCCGAGAAGGTAGCCTGGTGTGAGGCGCATGGGGGGCATCACGCCGATCGTTGGGAGCTGGTCAAGGGGGAGGGCCGCGAGGAGTGGCTCGCGCGGGGCGAAGAGCTACTCGGTTACCAACGGCCCGATGGGTCTTTCCCCTTTGACCCTGATGGGTTGCACTACCAGAAAGATGACTTCGTTGTGGCGCGGGAGTTCCTCGAACCGATGGGGCTCGCCGGCGATACTGCATTGGATATCACGATCCTGCCGGCGATGGAGCTCCTGAAGTTGGGCGAGGTCACGGGTCGGAGCGAGTTCACCGAGGGTGCACGGAAGGCGCTGGACTTCTGCATGTCAATGGAGCGCCCCGAGGGCGGCGACTTCTGGGAGACGCCACTCCACGCCCCGAATCTCTTGGCGGCGGGGCACGCTGCCAATGCGTACGTCGTGGGCTACCGGACGTTCGGTGACAAGCGCTACCTCGAGAAGGCAGTCCACTGGATCCGGTCGCTGCTTCCCTTCACGCATCTCTGGCAGCCCAAGGGCATGCCGATGATGTACAATACTAAGCCCTGTCTCTGTTCTAGCGATTGGTACTTCGCCAATTGGGTTCGCGATCACGTGCAGTGGGAGGTGCTGGAGACCTTTGCACAGTCCGAGAGCCTGGGTATCGACTGGGCAGAGATCGACCGTGAGCTCGACTGGCATACCTATCAGAAGGGTATCACGATCGCAGCCCTTCGTTGGATGGTCGACCACGAGGAAGAGCACTGGCTGCCCCACAACCTTCCCTCGACTTACGCCGACTATGAACGGGGTGTTTTCGACGACTGCTTCGCCGATACGCATAACAGCACGACGGGCAACTATGGAGGGATGGTGATCATGCCCGACGTGATCGCGGTGAACCTGATGGCGGTGATGGAACGGGAAGGGTAGGAAGCAGAGGGGTAGGGGAGAAGTGATAGGCGACAAGAGATTGAGGATTGAGGCTTTGTGGGTATGAGGGAATTCCGTATACTCGGGGAGAGATAGGATGGCAAGACACGATTTGTTCAGTGATACGTGGGTCGCGACGGACGCGCTGGGACGAGAATTGCCCGGATTTAGCGTGTGTGGGGCGCCGCGAGAGAACCGGTTTGTCGGTATCTTCTACTTCATCGCCCGAGGCTACACAGGGCCGGAGCCGCCACGCGATGTCACCAAGCTCCTGGCAGAGAATCCGGAGCGCCCGCAGTTCTGGCCTGGCTTCTCGCATCACTGGGGCGAGCCTGAATACGGGTATTATCGGTCGACCGATCGCTGGGTCATCCGCAAGCATGCCTATGCGCTCGCGGACGCCGGGGTCGATACGCTGATCTTTGATGTGACGAACGATCGAACCTTCCCCGAGTGCTATGAGGCCGTCTGCGAGGTCTTCCGCGATGTCCGGGGAGAAGGGGAGCCGACGCCAGACATCTGCTTCCTGGCGAGTGAGCGATCCGCCTATGAGCTCTGGGAGAGCCTCTACAGCAAGGGGCGCTACGCCGATCTCTGGTTCCAGTGGAAGGGCAAGCCCCTGCTCCTTTTTGGGCAGCATGGTGAAGTCCGCGGCGACATGAACGACGTCATATTCGCCCCCCACATTCAGGAGTTTTTCACGCTCCGCCGGAGCTGGGCTTGGGATTCGCTCTCTTGGTATGGTGATGAAGGTCACCATCGTTGGCCTTGGGTGGCACACTATCCTCAATGCATCGGATGGGATGAGCAAGGGGTGCCGGAGCAAGTCCCGGTTGCCATCGGGCAACATCCACTCTCCGGCATCGGTCGGAGTTTTCACAATGGTCACCAGCCCGAGACGGACAAGTTCGACGTCACGCCCTACACTGCCGACGGGCTGCACTTCGAGGAGCAGTGGGAGCGGGCATTGGAGGTCGATCCTGAGTTTGTCTTCATCACAGGCTGGAACGAGTGGACGGCAGGGGCGATGGTGTGCGACGATCCGTCGTATGAGGCGCTGCAAGCCAAGTGGAGCTTCTTCCCTGGCGCGGAGCTAGGGCGGGCTGGCAAGCCGTTGAAGGTCGGCGATATCTACTTCATCGACCAGTACAATCAGGAGTTCAGCCGAGACGCCGAGCCGATGCGCGGCGGGCATACTGACAATTACTACTATCAGATGATAGCGAATATCCGCCGCTACAAAGGGGTCAGACCGCTGCCACAAGTACCTGGGCCGCAGAGCATCGACCTGGATGGCTCCTTTGACCAGTGGACGGAGGTGGAGCCTGCGTACCGAGAGCATCTCTACGATACGCTACACCGGCACGAACCAGGGTGGGGCAGCGCCGGGCCTTACGTCGATACTACGGGGCGCAACGAGTTCGCTCTGCTCAAGGTGGCGCACGACGCTGACATGGTCACTTTCTACGCGCGGACCCGTGGCCCGATATCGCCCTATACCGATCCGTATTGGATGCTCCTCTTCGTGAATGGCAACCAAGACAAGGCAACGGGCTGGGAGGGCTACGACTTTGTCGTGAATCTTGACGTGCTCGACGGCAGCCGGACCACGGTGAAGGCGAGCGACGGCGGCTGGGACTGGCACACGGTCGGGGAGGCGCAGTACAGAGTGGAGGGCAACCAGCTTATGGTGGCGGTTCCGCGAAGGTTGCTCGGTCTAGAGAAAGACCCGATGGCCTTCGATTTCCATTGGGCGGACAATATCCGCGGCAGTGGCGATATCGCAGATTTCTTCGTGGGTGGTGATAGCGCCCCGCCGCGGCGTTTTGATTACCGGTACCAGGTCTCAGGGAGCTAGGGTATCGGGCACATCTATGGGAGCGATCGCCAGAGCCGCGGAGCCCCCGTAGTCTCCCCCTGAGGGGGCAAATCGCGTAGCTAAGACGCCGCCGCTTGCACTGCGGCTGCCACTAACCTGTCGTACCATCAAGGAGAAGTCAAGTGTCTCGAAAACTCGGTATTGGTCTGATTGGCCTGGGCGAGATCGCCTACGCATCAACGGGTGGTGTGCTGAAGAGGACACCTAACGTGGAGATGGTAGTGGGTATGGATCCGTTGCCCGAGATCGCTGCCTCTTACGAAGAGCGCTTCGGGATCCCGTGCTCCACATCCTTGGAGGATGTCCTGGGAAATCCGAAGGTCGACGCCGTGGTCATTTCGACGCCCCACGATACGCACGTCCCCCTTGGCGTGCAAGCTGCGCAGGCTGGCAAGCACGTGGTGGTCGAGAAGCCGATATCCACGACGCTGGAAAGCGCGAAGGCCCTGATTGCTACCTGTCGGGAAGCGGGCGTCATGCTCTCCTCGAAGGAGGGGAGCGTGCGCTACCAGCCGGCAACGGCAAAGGCCAAGGCGCTTATCAGCGATGGCGTGATCGGCGAGGTGATGGCCACGCACGTCTTCGGCGCCGCCAACAAGCCAGATAGCTATTGGACGGGTGGGTATACCGGGCGGGTGCAGACCACTTGGCGCAAGTCGAAGCGCGAGTCAGGTGGCGGCATCCTCATCATGAACTACATCTACGACATCTACCGGCTGCGTTATCTTACCGGTCTTGAGGTCACGCGTGTCTTCGCAGAGTATGATACTTACCGGACGCCGGTCGAAGTTGAGGATTTCATTGCGGTCACGCTGCGCTATACCAACGGTGCGCTAGGTACGTTCATGGCCGGCTCTTGCGCGCCAGGGGCATCGAAGAGCGGCATACGGGGCACGCGGGCAGCCGGTAACCGCATATTCGGCACGGCTGGGCAGATCGTGTTTGAGGACAACGACCTGCTTATCTATACAGAGGTCGGCGGTGACGGCCTAGAGGCCGGGACGTGGACCCAATTATGTTTCGACCACGGCTTCGACGACGGGGCCTACGTGACCTACTTCCAGCGTTTCGCAGAAGCGGTATTCGAGGATCGCGAGCCAGACGTTCCCGGCGAGGAAGGTGTGCGGGACCTTGAGGTCTTTCTGGCTGCCTACCGCTCGGGCGAAACCCACCAGCCGATTCAGTTGCCTTTGGAGGATCGATGAGCAACGCCTTGGCTGCGGATCCAGACCTGATCGCTCTGCGCTCTGAGCTGGGAGAAGAGGACGCCTTGATGCGTCGGGGCATTTTCACGGAGCCCGACACGAAGCGAGACTACTTCACCGGCTATGCTTATCAGACGCTCTATGACTGGGACCAGTACTTTGAGAGCATCGTTCAGATCTATATGGGATGGCCGAGTACTTACATCAAGAACGGCGTGACGATCTTCCTGGATCATCAGCAGCCCACCGGCCTGATCTCGCGGTCCGTGCCCAGCAACGAGTACCATGACCCAGAGCACGTCAAACCCTTCCTGTCGCAGATCGCGGTGTTGGTTGTGAAGGCCTACGGCGAGACTGAATGGATTCTCAACGACCGCTACTTCCCGCGCCTCCGCAAGTACCTCGACTATTGGCTGGAGGAGATGGATAGCACGGGGGACGGGCTCAGTGAGTGGATGAGTGCACCCCACACAGGGATGGACAACCAGCACGAGCGCTGCGGTTATTGGCTGGACCGATTCTCCGAGGGTGTGGATCTGAATGCCTATCTTGTTCGAGAGTGCAAGGCTTTCGCGAGCCTGGCCACGCAGGCCGGCGAGGAGGGGATCGCGACGGCATACCGGCAAAAGGCTGAGGCCCTGGCGGCGCGGATTCGCGCACAGCTATGGAGTGAGGAGGATGGCTTCTTCTACGACGGAAACGCACGTTATGGTGAGACCACGAAGAGCCAGCACGCAGGGTGGGGGGCCATGAACCAGGTCAATGAGTCTCGGATTCGAGTAAAGTCGGTCGCTGCCTTCGCCGCCCTGTGGGCCCAGGTCGCCACGCCAGAGCAGGCCCGGCACATGGTCTTCGAGCATCTCTTCAACCCGCGTGAGTTCTGGACACCTTTTCCCGTCGCGGCGCTGGCGAAGACCGAGCGGTGGTACAGTCGCGACCACTATCCAGCGGATCTTGGGTGTAACTGGCGCGCGATGGTTTGGATTCCAACCAACTACATGATCTATCAGGGGCTGCGGAGCTACGGCTATGGCCAACTTGCCTCGCTTGTCGCATACGTCACGCACGACTTGGTGAAGCGATCTGGAAATCGGGAGTACTATGATGCTGAGACGGGAGAGGGACGGGGCCTCGATCCGTTCTGGGGATGGTCCCTTCTCGGACACTTCATGCCGTACGAAGAGAGCGCCGATGAGTTGATCACAGCGCTGGAGTAGGTTGTCCTGAGTTGGGCACAAGGACATCAGAGGTACGAGGGTTGTGTAGTTAGTAGGCGAACAGGAGGATACGCGTGGAAAGAGACCGTAGGCCGAAGCCTCGGATTGGTTACTTCGGGAGTGGTCTAGCGGCCTATTGGCCCCAATTCCCTGATCTGAAGCCCGCCGTCCTCACGACGATGGACCGGCACGTGGCGAAGTTGGAGGCGATGGGCTGCGAGGTCGTTCAGGGCGGGTTGGTCGATCGTCCTGAGCGCAGCATCGAGGTAGGAGAGCTGTTCGCCCGAGAACGGGTCGATCTCGTGATCGGCGAGATTATGACCTACACGGCCTCCCACATGCTTGTGCCGATCGCGCAGCGCAACATCGCGCCCTACCTGACCTTAGCCCTGCAGATGGTGCCCACCGTGGACTACGAGACGATGGGAACGGAGGACTTCACACTCATCGGGGCGGCGATGACGGCTCCTGAGGTGTCGTGCGCCTTCCAGCGGTGCGGACTGCCCTTCCACTGTGTCGTCGGGGGTGACTTCGAGGAGCGGGTCTGGGTCGAGGTCCAAGAATGGATTGAGGCTGCGGCGACCAAGCGCGCGCTGATGAACAGCCGTCTTGGGTATCTAGGGCATTACTATCCGGGAATGCTCGACATGTACACCGATTTCACGATGCATCAGGGGCGTCTGGGAACGCATGTCGAGATCCTTGAGATGTGCGACCTGGCCGCGCGCGTCGAGGCGGTGACGGAGGATGAGATTGACGCCAAGGTGGCTGAGGCCGAGGCGATGTTTCACATGCCGCCTCCGGGCTACGATGCCATTACTGAGCAGGTGAACCCGATGGATCTCCGATGGGCTGCGCAGGTAGCGTGCGCAGAGGATCGACTCGTTGCAGATTTCGACCTCGACGGGCTTGCCTATTACTATCGAGGCTGGGACAATAACCTCTACGAACGTATTGGTGCCTCGATGATCCTGGGCAACTCAATATTGACCGCGCGCGGCATCCCCTGTGCGGGTGAGGCCGATCTGAAGACCTGTGTGGCGATGTTTATCCTGGAGCACTTCAACGCCGGGGGTTCCTTCTGTGAGCTCTATCTGCTGGACTTTGAGGGCGGTTTTGTGGTGGCCGGCCACGATGGGCCGGGCCACATTGGTATTGGGAACAAGAAACCGATTCTGCGCGGGATGAAGCTGTTCCACGGCAAAGCGGGCCACGGCGTCTCCGTTGAGTTCAACGTCAAGAACGGACCGGTCACCATGCTGGGGCTCACCCAGACCGGCGATGGGCGCTTCAAGTTAGTGGCCGCGGAGGGTGAGTCGGTCCCTGGACCCATTCTCCAGATCGGGAACACAAACACGCGGGTGAAGTTCGGCGACATGAGCCCAGGTGAGTTTGGCCAGGCGTGGACGGAGACCGGCTCGACGCACCACTTCGCGCTGGGCGTGGGACACCAGCTGGGCGAGATTCGGAAGTTGGCCGAGTTACTTGATATCGAGTTGGCAGTTGTAACCGGCTGAACGGATAGAGAGAATGTCGAAGATGTGGGCCGGCCACGCTGGCCCAAACAATGACTCTTCGGGAGATGCAGAGGAGGAAACTATGGCAAAGATCACGATCAACCCCAATGACATTGTCGCCACGATCAACCCCAACATCTACGGGCATTTCGCTGAGCACCTGGGTCGATGCATCTACGAGGGGATCTGGGTGGGGGAGGACTCTGCCATCCCGAACACCGGGGGCATCCGCAACGACGTTGTGGCGGCACTGAAAAAGCTTAGGCCGCCCGTCATCCGCTGGCCCGGCGGCTGCTTCGCCGACGACTATCACTGGGAGGATGGCGTAGGACCTCGCGAGGATCGCCCGCGCCGCGTCAATATTCACTGGGGCGAGGTCGTCGAGCCCAACAGCTTCGGCACCCAGGAGTTCGTCCGCTTGTGCCGGATGGTGGGTGCGGAGCCCTACATCGTCGGCAACGTCGGGTCCGGCACGGCGCAGGAGCTGCGGGAGTGGGTGGAGTACTGCAACTTCGACCAGGAGAGCACGCTGGCGCAGCGAAGAGCGGCGGACGGCAGCCCCGAGCCCTTGGATGTCAGGTATTGGGGCGTGGGTAACGAGAACTGGGGCTGTGGCGGCAGTTTCTCGCCGGAGGACTACTGCACGGAGTTCAGGCGGTTCGCGACGTTCGTGCGAGGCTTTGGCAATGAGCTGTTCGTGATCGCCTGTGGCCCCTCGGGCAACGACATCGAATGGACGGTGCGGTTCTTCCGCAAGCTGCGCAAAGACTACTGGGATTTCCGCAACATTCACGGGTTCGCGGCGCATTACTACTGCGGTACCGCCGGAACGGCCACGGCGTACACGGTGGATCAGTGGTACGAACTCATCGCCAAAGGGCTGCAGATGGAACCACTCGTGGTCCAGCAGCGGGCAGCCATGGATGCCTACGATCCTGAGCGCAAGATCGGGCTCATCGTCGACGAGTGGGGAACGTGGCATCCGGTGGAGCCGGGCACGCATCCGCGTTTTCTCTATCAGCAGAACACACTGAGGGACGCTCTCGTGGCCGCAACGACGCTGGATATCTTCAACCGTCACGCAGACAAGGTCGCGATGGCCAACATCGCTCAGACGATCAATGTTCTCCAGGCGATGATTTTGACGCAGGAAGACAAGATGTTGGTAACGCCGACGGGACACATCTACGAGATGTATGCTCCTCACCAGGGTGGATCCTCGGTGCGTATGACCGTTGAGTCCGAGGCCGTGAGCTATCAGTCAGACGATGGCGAAGGAGACCTACCTCTTGTCTCGGGCAGCGCGTCTCTGAAGGGGAACCAACTCTTTGTGACGCTCACGAACAGCCACGCTGAAGAAGAGGTCGAGGTCGCTGTGGAGCTGCTGGGCGGCGCGGTTGCTGATGGTGTGAAGGCACGCGTACTGACCGGGGAAATCCACGCGCATAACACATTTGACCGTCCAGAAGCTGTCCAGCCGACCTCGATGGCGCTAGCTGCGAATGGTGCAACCTTCACCATCCGGTTGCCGGCGGCTTCGGTGACGGCGGCGACGCTGGCGCTCAGCTAGATATCGGAAGTCTCTGAGTCAAACGAAGCTGCCTCGATCTGAACGAGCAGCGCACGGCGCGGTTGTCCCAGGCCCCGGGGATCCGATCCCTGGTCGCTGGGGCTTGGGCAGCCGTGTGAAGCCGGGCGCTTACGCATCCGGTCACTAGAGGAGCTTGCGTCGTCAGTTGCTCGCCACCGAGGTCACGGCTCGTCGCCGGTCGGCGGTGCGACGTCGAGCAGCGTCTGCTGGCCGAAGGGTGTCCCTGGCGCAACCCCGGTCACCCTGACGAGGGTCCCGATGTCGGCCCAGTTGTAGAGGGTTTCGGCGTCCCCGATGTCCAGAATGATGCAGCCGTAGGAAGCCGGATATCCCAGAACCCCCTTTGAAAGCCGGAGTCCGTAGGACGTGATTGGCAGCTCGTGGATGCCGTTGTAGAAATCCTCGCGCTCCTCGTAGAAAGCCATGAAATACGGCATATCCAGACTCCAACGCTGGGCAAAGGCCATCTCCTCCTTGAAGAGGATTTGGAACTGCCCCGCGAGCGTCGGTGTTGTAGAGATGCCGCTGGAGACTCGGAACTCATAGACTAACGTCTCCTCTTCGTAGGCCCGTAGGGTCTGGGTGGGGAGATCGATCTCGATGCGTTTTCCTCGGACCAGTGGATGTGGGAAGAGGATGTCGATTGAGGGAACCGTGATCACTTGCCCCACATCGATGAGGCCTGGGTCGACCTCCGGGTTGACCCGCTCTAGCTGCCATTGGGAGAACCCGTGGTTGTAGGCAATATCATAGAAGGTGTCGCCTAGCTGGACAATGTAGGTCTTGGGCGGATGGCGCACCTCAGCGTAGACGGGGTTGTTTGCATTCGATCGTATAGCATCTGCCACCCGCGCGCTCGTCGCCTCCACGTCAAGAAGGCGTTCCTCGCCGAGTTGAGGGGCGATCGTCCCGACCCAAGTACGGATGGCATTGGTATCATATCTGAGGCGGAACCCGCCCTCATCCTGCACGACGCGCAGCCACTGGGCGATCTGATCTCGCTCAGCGGTGAACTCCGCGTAGTAACCTCCTTGCTCTGGATCCCCCGTCAGGGGATCCTGGACGACGAGCGTCAGAGACTCAGACAGCCTTGCCTCGATCTGGCTCTGTGTCGGCTCTGCCGTGGCTATGGCGGGCGGCACAACATCAAGCGTCAACTCGACACGCCCGGCGCCCTCACGTAACGCGGTCAGAGTCTGAGCGGTAGCTGCCTCGACGTCCAATTCCTGACCGTCATGTGCAGGCCCACTGCGCACCTGGCCTCCCAGGATGGTGAGACTAGCATTACGAGGCGCTATCTTGACAGCCGCCGCGATTTCCTCGATGTAGGCTTGGACGCGTGCCGGATCGGCTGGTGAGATGGGTACGGTGATCGAGACCTGCGATGGTCTGAGGACGAGGATTGCTCCTAACCACCACGGTCGGTCACGACCGATCTGGTAGGCGGCGTCGACCGCTGCATCGAGGTCGTAGCTCTGACCAGCCCTGGCCCACGTCAGGTCCCATACCTCCTCGCCGGCGACGATGGTCACCGCGAGATCCTTGGGCACGGGGAGTGCGGAGGCTAGGCGCGAACGGGCCGCTGCGACGGTTAGGTCGCCAACGTCTATGCCCTGAATTGACACACCGGGGTAGATTCGATCCCGGTAGTGCGCGCCCACCGACACAGCTGCGCCCAGAGCGCCAAGTACGGCGAGGACCAATAAGCCTGCTGCGATCCTGCGAAGGGTCTGCACCTGTTTTCCTTTCGTCTTCTGGCGACCCTGGCTCTGCCGCCACGAGATGGGGTGATTATACCGAATCGATGAGAGCGGACAATCAGATCGCGGGTTTGTAGCCCTCGGACGTCATCATTGGTGACCTGGGAGGCCCCGCCCAGCACTAGGTGGCGTCGAAATGTGCCTCTATGCCACGGGGCCTAGTCGGAGCCGGGCGTGTCCGTCCGGCCTGGATGAAGTAGGCCTCCCGGAGATCCACCCTCTGGGAGGCCTATTTATGAACTTGCCGCTGTCTGCGGCCTACCGGCGCCTCAGGCGACGACCTGAATCGTTGACTGAGCGGCCTCCAGGCCATCAGCCTGTGCGCGGAGGGTGATCTCGCCGGGCGTACCATTGGACTTGACGACGACGAGACAACGTCCCTCGTATGCGCTACGCTGATTGCCACGATAGCGTTCCTCGCTCAGAGGGTCGCCATTGCCTACAGCCGCGATGGTGCCCTCACCCTGCACTGTGAAGAAGATCTCGTGATCCGCCTTCGGATGGCGACGTCCCAACTCGTCGACGACCTCGACGGTAACGAAGCTCAAGCTTCCCGGCTCGGCGGCGAGCTCCTCATGGTCAGGCGTCAGCCGGATACCCACGGCTTCGTCGACCGTGTGGACCTCCCACTTGGCGACGCGCTGATCCCCTTCGTAGGCAATGGCGGTCAGGGACCCCGGTTCGTAAGGGACGTCGAAGGTCGCGATGAAGCGTTTGTCACGCCCTGCCGGCTTCTTGCCCAGGGATCGATCGTTGAGATAGAGCTCTACCTGCTCGAAGGCGGAGTAGACGTCGACCTGGAAGGTCTCGCCCTCGTGCCCCGGCCAGGTCCAGTCGGCACTGACCAACGGCCATCCCCAATAGCTGATGACGGGCTCCTTGCCCTCAGGGTGCGGGGCATGGACCGCGATATAGAGCTGGTTTCCAGTCCCCCAGAGGATGTCGCGGTAGAAGGACTGAGGTCGCTTGAAGCCGCAGAGATCGAGGTCGCCGCAGTTGGCCTGATGCCACGGGTAGTCGCCGAGGAAGGTACGTCCTTCATCCTCATAGTAGACGCGCCCTATACCGGCCTCCCCCAGATAGTCGAGCGAGGTCCAGACGAAGTCGCCGATGACGTAAGGCAGCTCCTCGACGGCTTCCCAGTGCTCCAGGGCCTCGCCAGCTGTGGACTCAGAGCCGTACATAATGCGGTCCGGGTGGCGATCGTGGTCGGGCCGATACTGCTTCTCCTGATAGTTGTACCCGCCGACATCGAGGGCAGAGAAGATGGCGTCGGTATCTGACCAAGGCCAACGGTCGTGACCGCCGTTGACTGCAGCCGTGACCGGGCGTGTCGGGTCCACCTCACGGATGCGATTGGCGAGTTGTTGCGCAATTGTTGCGCCGTCAGAGCGACCATTGCGCTCGTGGACCTCGTTACCGATGCTCCACATGATGATGCTGGGGTGGTTGCGGTCGCGGAGAAGCATGCTGTCCAGGTCGCGTTGCCACCAGTCCGCGAAGGCGACGTGGTAGTCGTAGGGGTTCTTGCCTTCACGCCAGCAGTCGAAGGCCTCGTCAATGACGAGCATCCCTAGGCGATCGCAGGCGTCCAGGAAGGCGGGCGCTGGTGGGTTGTGCGCGCACCGGATGGCGTTGTAGCCATTGGCCTTAAGTCGCTCGACCTTCCGCTCCTCGGCACGATCGTAAGAGGTCGCACCCATCACCCCGTCGTCGTGATGGACGCAGCCACCGCGAAGCTTCATCTCCTGTCCGTTGAGCAAGAAGCCCTTCTTGGCATCGAAGGCGATCGATCGGATGCCGAAGGGGGTCGTCGTCGTGTCCACGACCTCGTCGTCGACTACGATCTCTGTTATGAGGCTGTAGAGGTGTGGCGCTGCTGGCGACCAGAGCCGCGGCATCGCGACCTCGAGCCGCTGGTGCACGACGCTCTGAGTACTGGCTTCGAGTCGGAGCACCGCTTCGTCGCTGGCGAGGATGGCACCCTCGGGCGCCACCACGTGGGAGCGCGCGAGCACGGGCTTTTCGGTGTCCCCCTCGTTGACGAGCGTGGTCCCGACGGAGACGTCCGCGACGTCCTCCGAGACGGAGGGCGTCGTCACGTAGACGCCCCAATGGCCTACGTGCACTGGATTGGCGACGTAGACCCAGACATGCCGGTAGATGCCCGACCCCGAGTACCAGCGGCTGTTGAGTTGGCAGTCGTTGTCGACCTTAACGGTCAGAACGTTCTCCTCTCCGATCTTGAGATAGGGCGTAAGGTCATAGTGAAAGCTGGTGTAACCGTATGGATGTCGACCGAGGAGATTGTGGTTGAGCCAAACTTCGGCGTTCATATAGACGCCCTCAAACTCAATCGTGACCTTCTTGCCCTGCCACTCAGCCGGGGCATTGAAGGTCTTGCGATACCAGCCGCGACCCATCTGGAAGTAGCCGCCCGAGGCCTTGCTAGGGGCGAGCGGCGTTCGGTCCAGCTCTACGCTCCAGTCGTGGGGTAGATCGACGACGCGCCAGGTCGAGTAGTCCGGTTCGCGCCATCGAGCGCCTTCCGGTTCGCCAAGATGGAATCGCCACCTGCTGTCGAAACTGAGTTGCTGCATTCGTTTTGCCTCCGATTTTGCCTATAGAGAGATGTCTTCCTGTGCGAGTACCTGTAGAAAAGCCCGTGCGCGCTCTGGATCCCGGAAAGTGCCCCTAGCTTGCTGGATGACAAGCATGAACCCTTGCCCACCCAGATTCCGCACAATGGTTCTGGCCCCTTCTGGGGATACGAAGACTTGGCAGAGCTTGCCCCCGTCGCGGATGCGCTTGAGGAGGGGTAGCCATTTGTGGGGCGGCGGCTGGCCATCACCGGGGATCCATTGGATGCCCCGGAGCCGCTCGATCGAGAGGAGCAGGTCAAGGTGGGGAATCTCGCCCTTGCCGTCGAGATGGTAGAAGCCGTGGTCGAGGTACTCACAGCAAGCGACCAGGTCCGGCATCACGAAGCGTTCGAACATCGCCGGCGAGATCATATAGGAGAAGTCGCATTGAAGCATGTAGGTCTTGCCTGGCGACCAGATCGGCGTCCAGCAAGATGTGCCGCGGCAGCGAGGCTGGATCAGGTGATGTTGCTCGTCATAGTAGCGGAGCCACAGCTCCGTGATCCGGGCAACCAGGCGGTCGACTTCGTCTGGGTGATCGATGAGGTCGAAGAGCAAACCCTCTGTTCCGCGGAAGGATGCGAGGATGTCGAGGTTGCCGCCGAGATCAGTATGGCCGACTTGGACCAGACCCTCCCACCGCTCCGCGATGGCGCGGGTCAGCGCTTGCACGCGCTGCCACCAGGTGTTGTTGGCGTCATAGTGAAAGTCGAGGGCCTCCACGGGTTGTGGCTCGGACGTGCTGAACCAGACAGTCTCGGAGGGCTCGCTCACACTATGCACCTCAGCGCCGAGGAAGCCCGCCATGATGCCGGGGCCGAAGTTCAGCCACCACTGCGGAAATGCATCGGCGTAGTAGCGCGTCGCCGCCAGCGCCGGAGCGTGGCGGTCCACGATCTCGTCCGGCTTCATCTCTAGGGGATAGTTGCTAAGGAATTCATATTGGAGCGTAGGCGGAACCGGATCCGTTTCCGCCAGGTAGACCAGGGGTCGCTCCAGCTCCCCGGCCCACCAGGCGAGCGTGTCCCGCTCGACGCGCTCCCAATCTTCGTGCGTGAAATGTAGATCTGACATACGCTCCTCTTCCAATGTCGAGGCGCTGAACGGACCAGCGCCTCGTTCGCCGTCCACACGGCTAGAGTGTATGGTTAGCTGGAAAGGTGTCAACTTGTCAGCTTACGAGCGTTGACAATGCCCTCTTGCCGACGTAAGATGACGTCGACTCCGGGTACAACCCGGGAGCAAGGCCATCGTTCCGCGTCGTAGCGGTCTCGGCAAGCGCTGGCGCTGCGACGAGACAGCAGACTGGGAGAACCACCACGCGATCGGGAGGACGCGACTATGAGAGCCTACGAAGCAGACTGGGAGTCCCTTCTACGCTACACGGTCCCTGACTGGTTCAAGGATGCCAAACTCGGCATCTTCATCCACTGGGGCGTCTACGCGGTGCCAGCATACCAGAATGAGTGGTATCCCCGCAATATGTACATCGAGAGCAGCCCCGAATACATCCACCATCGTGAAACGTGGGGCCCGCAGGACGCGTTTGGCTATAAGGACTTTATTCCGATGTTCAAGGCCGAGAGTTGGGACCCACAGGCCTGGGTGGACCTGTTTCAGGCTGCGGGTGCTAAGTATGTGGTGCCGGTGGCAGAGCACCACGACGGATTTCCGATGTATGATAGCGCCTTCACGAACTACAACGCGGCTAGGATGGGGCCCTGTCGCGATATCGTTACCGAGTTGGCGGGCGCGGTGCGTCAAGCCGGTCTGAAGTTCGGGGTCTCCTCGCATCGTGCCTTCAATGCACGCTACTACACGTTCTCCGAGGCGTTCGACACAAACAACCCCGATCATCACAAGCTCTATGGGATTCCGCGGAAGGCCGAGGAGCCGGTGAGCTATCCGTTCATTCTGGACTGGTACGCGCGGACCCGGGAGCTGGTGGACAGGTTCTCACCGGACGTCCTTTGGTTCGACTTCGGTTGGCACCGCGATGAGTTCGAGCCATGGCGTCCGCGAGTCGTGGCCTATTACTATAACCACGCCCTCGCGCACGGATATGAGCCGGTGCTGCAGTACAAGGACAAGATACCTGCCGGTGTCGCAGTTCTGGATATCGAGCGCGGGAAGCTTGACTCAATCCGCGAGGATACCTGGCAGACCGACACCTCGGTCAGTTATAGGTCGTGGTGCTATATCAAGGAGGACGTGTTCAAGAGCGCGACCGTCGTGATCCACGACTTGGTGGACATCGTCAGCAAGAACGGCAATCTCTTGCTCAACGTCGGTCCCAAGCCGGACGGTACGTTCCCTCAGGAGGTCGAGGATCTCCTGCAGCGTGTTGGGGCTTGGCTGAGGATCAACGGCGAGGCGATCTATGGGACCCGACCCTGGATCACATTCGGCGAAGGGCCTACCGGCGTGCCTGAGGCGTTCCGAGAAGACGACCAGGAGCCATTCTCGGCCCAAGACGTGCGCTACACACGGAAGGGCGACATGCTCTTTGCGATCCTGATGGGCTGGCCTGGTCAGAAGATTACGCTGAAATCTCTGCAACAGGCGGACGCGTTAGGACAGCGTGGGATAGCCAAGATCACGATGCTGGGTGCCGACGGCGAGCTTCCTTGGGCCTGGGATGGGGGCGGCCTGACGGTCAAGTTGCCGGAAGTGCCGCCTTGTGAGCACGCCTACGTGCTGAAGATCGTGCCGAGACAGACGGGGGATTTATGAAACGTGTAGCCGTAGCGGGGAGCTTCGACGATCTACGATCCTCGCATGTCCGCTTCCTCCACGAAGCGTCGCGCCATGGAGAGCTCTGGGTCTGGCTATGGTCGGACGCTGTCGCTGCGGCGGTCGATGGGAGGCCTCCGAAGTTCCCAGAGCCTGAGCGACGGTACATGCTCGAAGCTATCCGCTATGTTGATCGGCTCGTGCCGGTCGTTCAGCAGGCCGACCCCGATGCCTTGCCACAGGTAGACACCTGGGAGCCTGATATATGGATGGTACCTCACGCTGAGGATAGCGTCGCGAAGCGAGCCTTCTGTGCCAGTGCGGGGATTGAGTATGTCGTTGTTCCAGACGACCGGCTGGTGGGCTTCCCTGTGCCCGCTGTCAAGCGGTGGGAGCGGCCTACACCGCGGAAAAAGGTGATCGTGACGGGCTGTTATGACTGGCTTCACTCTGGTCATGTTCGGTTCTTCGAGGAGGCGGCGGAGCTAGGTGACGTATACGTCGCCGTTGGTAACGATGAGAGCGTCCGCCATCTGAAAGAGGAAGGACATCCGCTGCTCGGAGAAGCTGAGCGCCTCTACATGGTGCAGTCCATCCGCTATGTCACCCAGGCAGTCCTCACTAAAGGGATTGGCTGGATGGATGCAGCGCCGAATGTCGCCGAGATCCGCCCGGATATCTATGTCGTCAATGAGGACGGCGACAAGCCGGAAAAGCGCGCCTTCTGTGCCGAACGCGGCCTCGAGTACGTCGTGCTGAAGCGGAAACCCAAGGAAGGGCTGTCCCCCAGGTCGAGCACCCGGTTGCGGGGCTTCTGAAGTCGTATATCATAGGGTACCGTCTTCCCGGAGTTCCTTCGCCCCGACGACCCGCGGCTCACGTCGGCTCCGCTGTGACACTCAGGGAGATCGGTGATCGCGTGGCCGAAACAGGGTGCTCAGAGGCACATCAAGGCACCGCAACTCGAAAGCAAGGTGCGAGATCGTGGCGACGGAACGACCTGCGTCTCGTCTGCATCCGCTGTCTGCCGGCACCCTCCATGAGCATTATCAGATACTGGAGGGATGGGAGCTGGCGGAATCGGCCTACTATGATGCGGTAGACCTCATCTGCACGCAATCTGAGTGCGGAACGCGTCATGGCTCCGTACCAGGAGATGGGCTTTGCCTTCGCTGCCGGACACCCCTTGAGACGGTGCTGATCCACGAACGGGGTCCTATTCCGGGAGATCCGCTTTCCGCTGAGAAAATCGACCTGCTGTTGCGGCTGGGACAGGCGGGCCACCCGCATGTGCTTACCCAACGTGAAATTCTCTCGTCGCCGCGAGCTACTTGGGCTGTTGGGGTGCACCCGGGTCACTGGGGTGTCCTGGTTCGCGGGCGTCGTCCCCGGAGCTCGGAGGACGCTGTGGGCATCGTGGCCCAGGTGGCTAAGGCCATGACCTATTTGCACCAGCAAGGCCTGGCCTTGGCGGGGCCAGAGCCCTCAGATTGGGAGGCGACGGTAGAGAAGGTGATCACGCTTGGGGGCGCGGGTGCTGTGAAGCTGGCTGACCTGAGTGGATGCACCGTGCTGCGCGGGGCGTCGCGATCACAGCAGATCGCCGGTGACGTAGCTTTCCTGGGCCGCCTGTTGTTGTACCTGACATCAGATGTGGAAGGCATACCCTCACATCCCTCGCTGGCAGCCCCTGCGCTGTGCCCCTACGTCGCGCAGGCTCTGCAGGGGGCGTATGCTACCCCAATGGCCCTTTTGAACGATCTCACCTCGACGCCGGCACCGGCTTTGACGGCGCGACCGCTGACCCCGAACCACGGTCAGGCCTCAGATCCGGGCCGGAAGCACAGCCACAACGAGGATGCTGTCGTCACCTTTACCTACAACAAGGAGCTTCAGGGGCGCTCCGTGCCCATCGGCTTCTACTTGGTGGCGGACGGCATGGGAGGCCATGCGGCCGGCGACGTTGCGAGCCGGACGGTCAACGAGATTGTGACAGAGTGGGTCCTGAGGACGAAGGTCTTGCCAGACCTTGCGGGCAGGACACGCCTGCTGGGCAGCGACGGTCCGGCGGAGGAGCTGCTGACACAAGCGGTCAAGGCCGCAAACGCGGCCCTGGTTCGACAGGCCAAGGCTTCAGGGAGCGATCTGGGATCGACGGTGACCGCCGCGTTGATCCTCGGCAACTGCGCTACGATCGTGAATGTGGGTGACAGCCGCACCTACCTACTGCGCGATGGGGTTCTGAAGCAGATTACCGAGGACCATTCTCTCGTTGCCAGGCTGGTCGATGCGCAGATCATAGAGCCCGATCAAGTGCGCAGCCATCCCCAGCGCAACCAGATCTATCGAAGCCTAGGCCATCACGAGGAAGTCGCGGTTGACACCTTCGACCTTGTCCTCCGGCGCCACGATCGCCTGATTCTCTGTTCTGACGGATTGTGGGAGATGGTCCCGGACGCGCGGATTCAGCAGATCGTTGAGGAGTCCCGAAGCCCACAGCAGGCCTGCTATGCCCTCGTCGCGACAGCCAATGAGGCCGGTGGCGATGACAACATCTCGGTGGTTATTGTGGCTATGGAGTAGGGGCGGAGGTTGCGCACCGCGGCGTAAGGCGATGCGGCGCCCATGGAAGATCGTGACCAGGTAGTCTAGGGGGAGGAGGGGCGGCCCATGCTGCAACCTAATACGCAACTTCAAAACCGGTATCTCATCCGCCGTCGCATTGGGGGAGGCGGGATGGGGACTGTGTACATCGCCGAAGACATGCGGCTACAGGGACGTCAGTGTGCCGTGAAGGAGATGTCACCTAGCGCCCTTGCGCCACAGGATCGAGAGTGGTCCATCGAGGCCTTCCGGCAGGAGGCTCAGATGCTCGCCCAGCTTCGCCATCCCGGCTTGACCGCCGTGACCGACTTCTTTGGGGAGGGTGGCAACTGGTACCTCGTCATGGATTACGTCGAGGGCAAGACGCTGGCCACGAAGCTCTCGGAGGCACCAGAGGGGCGTTTCCCGGTCCAGGAGGCTCTGCGCATCGTTCGACAGCTCTGTGACGTCCTCGAGTATCTTCACAACCAGCCATCACAGGTCATATTCCGCGATCTGAAGCCTGGGAATGTCATGGTCACCGCTGAGGGCCAGGTGAAGCTGATCGACTTCGGCATCGCGCGCTTCTTTAAGCCGGGCAAACAAGCCGACACCGCGCTACTCGGAACGCCGGGATATGCTGCGCCGGAGCAATATGGTGGTCTGGGTCAGAGTGGGCCACAGACGGATATCTACAGCCTCGGCGTGCTCCTGTGTCACATGGTGACAGGCTTTGATCCCGTCAGTGCCATGAGTCCGTTCCCTATCCCTGACCCGACCTCGTTGATGCCGGGTATACCCCCGCGCATTGCCGCCACTATCGTTCGAGCGACCCAGTTGCGCCCGGAGCTCCGGTATCGTAGTATCGCCGAGATGCGCGACGACCTCTTCCCACCCTCGTTCGTTCCCTATAAACCGCCTACGGAACGCCAGAGGACGCAGGTCATGCAGCCTTCCGCGCCGAGTGAGGCCGGTTCTGATCGGAAGCGGTTGCGGATGGCGCTGCTAGCGGGAGGGGCAGGTATCGCGTTGCTCGGCATCTGTGTTGGCCTTGGGGTGTTCGTCGTCTGGCCTTATCTCAGGCCCGACGCGACGGTCACGCCGACCGTGACGCCGACCCAAGCCGCTGCCACAGCCACATTCGAGGCCACGGCCACGGTGGGTGCCACCGCCTCAGAGGAGTCGGTAACGCCAACAGAAACGCCGGCTGAGGTCGACACGGATACACCGCCGCCTCCCGTGGTAAAGGTTGATCAGGATAGCCTTGGGCTCTCGGTTCAGGGGAGGGCGCTGGCCGTCACCACGATCGGCTACGAGGACGGCGCCGACATTGTCGTGGTCGGGAGCATTCAGGGGGATCAAGCTGGCACGCGAGACTTGGTCCAGGCACTGATCGACCACTACCGCTCGAATGAGGGCGACATACCGATGGGTGTAATGTACCACTTCGTGCCTTCCATCAACCCTGATGGCCTTACCTTGAACTCCCGCTACAACGCGCGCGACGTAGACCTCAACCGCAATTGGGGCTCTAGTGATTGGCTGCGCGACGCCGCCGTGCCGGGATACCCTGAGGGGAAGCCCGACGCGGGAGGCGCGGCACCCTTCTCGGAGCCCGAGACCCAGGCGCTGAGGGACTATCTGCTCTCTCTAAGGTCGTCTTCCGATAGGCTGCGCGTGATGATCCTACACTCCTCAGTGCGTCGTGACAAAGGTGAGGTCTATCCGGGCGGAGCCACGGCGCTGGACGCAGCACAGTCCTACGCCAACGTGACCGGCTATGACGTCGAGTATGCCTGGGCGGAGTATGTGACCTCCGGCGAGGCTGTGACCTGGTGTGAGGAGCAGTCTATCGTGTCCATTGATGTCGTCATTCCCGGATCGCAGACGCCGAGCACGAAGGTCATTGGAGATCGGACGCTGCTGCAGATCACGCTTGATGCCGTCAGGACCCTCGGTCAGTAAGGAGCGAGTCTATGCGATGCCCTAACTGCGGCCAAGAGAACCGCGTGGGAGCGAGGTTCTGCGGGCGGTGCGGTCAGCCCCTATCGACTAAGCCGCCTCTGGAACTCACGGAGGCTGCTTCTCGTTGCCCAGTCTGCAACAGCATCCTCAAACCGGATGCGCGCTTCTGCCCGCAGTGCGGCACCGCTATCTCCGCTCCTCGAGATGGGGTTCCAGCGCCGACGCCGCCGGCCCACACCGTGAGGGCCGGTGAGAGAGCTCTGCCGACGGTCACGCCCGCACCAGCGATCGTGAGCCCTCAAGCTGCGCCCGAGGCCAGTCGGGTGGAGGAACAGTCACGAGCTCGCGTGCGGCGCCGCCCTGCCTGGCTCGTCGGGGTCGTGATGGCGCTGCTCTCAGGGGCTGTGTTTTTCTGCCTCGTGATGGGGCTCGCTCTTCTGCCAGCCTTTGGGAGGTCGGTGCCGCCGTCGCCGGAGGTCGATCCCTCGCAAGCCGATTTGACGATCCTGGTGAGGGAGGCGTACATCAGCGATATGCTCGCCCAGGCGCTGCCGGAGGGGGTACAGGGGGATGCTGTTGTGGATGTGCAGCCCGGAAACAAGCTCGTCACGACGATCGGCTTCGATCTCCTGTTCATCGACCTTGAGGTGATTGTCCACGCCGGGATCGGGGTTGAGGGTGGTGAGATCCAGGTCTGGGTGGACCGCGTGGAGACCGGCGGACACGACATCCTTGAACTGCTCAACGTTAATCAGGTCGATCTCGGGCAGAACATCACAGGCGCGATCCAACAGGGACTCGAAGATGAACTGGGCCCAGGTTCGCGGTTGCTGACGATTGTCACAGACGACACCAACGTGATCCTGACGGCGCGATGGGAGTAGACGGCGATGACGCAGATTAGGGGTGGAGGACTGCTTCGGAATCGGTGGTTTGTGGCGTTGGTTGGGGCGGTCCTGGGGTTCTTCGTCGGCGTCGCCCTGGCGGCTGGTGTTCTGCTGCTGCTGCATGGCGACCCAGAGTCCTTACCAGGCACGTCGCCCGCAGCGGTCTACGATATTCAGGCCGTGGTTGAGGAGCGCTATATCAACCGCATCATGGTTCAGAGCGCCAACGAGATGGCGGGCCCAGTTTCCCTCTCGGCGGGCAAGATGGACATTCGACCGGGCGGGGTAGCTGACTTCGTCGTGCGCATTGATGTTGGTCCGCTTCAGCCAGTCTTCGAGGGTAGGGTAGGGTTTAGGGCCACGGAAGACGGTAGCAGCATCGAGGTAGTGCTGCTGGATGCCCGATTCGGGAGGCTGCAGCTGAACCGGCTCGTGCCCGATGGCGTGTTGGACGACATCAACGCAGACATCAAGCGGCTCTTGGTCGACAAGATTGGGTCGCAGGGTCTCTACGTCCTGGACGTGCAGAGTGATGAGACAACGCTCATTCTCCATCTGGGCAGGGAGCCACAGGCTATCCCTTGACGGGACAAGGTTTTGACAGGAATGAGGAACGACCGTCATGATTCGCTGTGAGCAGTGCGGCGCACTGAATCGCTCCGAGGCGCATTACTGCACGAAGTGCGGATCAGCGCTGGGGGCTGTGGCACCGGCTGATCCGCCCTCACTGTGTCCTCACTGCGGGGTCCCGCTGCGCCCAGAATCGCGTTTCTGCCCTGCCTGCGGTCGAACCGTCGCAGGCGTGACGGTGGCCCAGGATGGGAGTATCCACGAGCAGAAGATCGTTGTTCGTTGGCCTGGCGGCGAGTCCGAGGAGCACGCTCTCGACAAGTCGGTGGTACACATCGGGCGGGCACCGGACAACGACATCGTCCTCAACTTCCCCACGGTCTCGGGACACCATCTCGCACTTGACGTCACGCCAAGTGACGTGAGGGTCACGGACCTCAACAGCACGAACGGGACGATGCTGAAAGGACGCTTGATCACACCCCGTTCTCCGCATCCTTGGAGAGAGGGCGAGACCCTGCGTGTGGGCGATGTCTGGGGTAACTCCATCAGCATTGTGCTGAAGGGCGCGGCGGCCCCGGCTCTCCATACCTATCCGCTGGGTATGCACCGCCTCGCGCAGCACGCCCGCATCCTGATTGGGCGCGATCCGGCGAGCCAGATCACGCTTGATCATCCCACGGTCTCGCGCCGCCACGCCGAGATCGTGCGACAGGAGGGCGGGCACGCCATCCGCGATCTGGGCAGCGTCAATGGCACCTTTGTGAACGGGCAGCGGGTCCTAGATGTCGTCCGGCTGCAGGAGGGCGACGTCATCCAGTTGGGACCGTACAAGATGGTCTACGACGGGGACGCTGACCGGCTCTCGACCTCGGTGAGCCAGGGCCACCGATTGGATGCGATCGGGCTCGGCGTAGAGGTCGGTGGTGGTCGCATGATCCTGCAGGACGTCTCGCTCTCCGTACAGGGAGGCGAGTTCGCGGCGCTGGTCGGCGGCAGCGGTGCGGGCAAGAGCACGCTCCTCAAGGCGATGAACGGCTTCCGACCCGCGACCCACGGTCGGATGCTGATCGATGGGGAGCTGCTTTATCCAAATCTGGCGGCCTATCGGACCTTGATGGGCTATGTGCCACAGGATGACATCATCCACAAGACGCTGCCGGTGCGGAGCGCGCTGTGGTACTCGGCGCGGCTACGTCTGCCTGATGCGACGTCGGCCGAGATCGAGGAGCGGATCGACCGTGTCCTCGAGTTGGTGGAGCTGACAGCGCACCAGCACAAGCCGGTTCGGGTGCTGAGCGGCGGGCAACGCAAGCGCGTCAGCATCGCGGTGGAGCTCCTGGCAGATCCCGATCTCCTCTTCCTGGACGAGCCGACCTCCGGATTGGATCCCGGGCTCGAGAAGAAGATGATGTACGATCTCAACCGGCTGGCCGATCAAGGACGGACGGTGGTGCTGGTCACGCACGCCACCGCGAACATCGAGCAATGCGATCACGTCGGCTTCTTGGAGCGAGGGAACCTCGCCTACTACGGCCCTCCCAATGAGGCTATCGCCTTCTTCAAGGCAAGAGACTTTGCTGATATCTACCTGAAGCTGTCAGAACCGGTCGACGGTTTCAGAGGAGCTCTTCCCTCGGAACTGAGGCCCTATTGGGACGCGATTCAGGCGCGACTACCCGAGGAGGCAAGAGGTCAATCGCCTGGGGTCTGTACTGCAGGGCTTCTCTGGGCGCAACACTACCGCGCAAGCGACCTTCACCAACGTTACGTCGTGAACAGGCAGGCGCGCTTGGACGCAGCTCGGCCTGGGATGGAAGCGGCGCCTGCGCGCCGCAAGCGGACTCGAGACTCGGTTCTGCGTCAGCTTGTTGTGCTTGTCCGGCGCCAGTTCGATCTGATCCGTCACGACCTGCGCACGCTGTTCATCCTGCTTTTGATGATGCCGCTCATTGCCGTTTTGTTTATGCTGGTAAGTGACAAGACGGCGTTCGTCGGGGGCGCGGCGACGGAGGCAAGTCTCAAACAGGAGCTTCTGCAGGCCCTCAATGTGACTCGGGAGGATGATCTGTCCTCCGTGGTGCTCGACGGGGAGGATCTGGAGCGATCTGCCGACTACATGCCCTACGCCGATGCGAAGACGCTGGTCACCATGCTCGGGCTTGCCTTGACGCAGGCGGGCACCTTCGGGGCCGCCTATGAGATAGTAAAAGAACGCCCGATCTTCCGTCGCGAACGGTCCGTCAACCTCCGGGTGGGGGCGTACGTATTGTCCAAGGCTTTGGTGCTCGGCGTCTTTGCGGTCATCCAGGTAGCCAGCGTGCTCGGTGTGCTGGCGCTGAAGCTGGATCTGGGCATCGATCCTATTCTGGATATCTTTGCCTTCGGCGCCGCGGAGCTCTTCGTGACACTGCTTATCGCGGTTGTCGCCAGCATTATGTTCGGCTTGTTCATCTCGGCCGTTGTGCCTAGCCAGGACGTGGTGCTCTACATCATCCTGATCCAGCTCTTTACCCAGATTATCCTCTCGGGCACACTCTTCCCACTGGGGGACAATCCGGCGTCCAAGCTCGTGCCGTCTTACTGGACGATGGATGCGATGGGTGCTACCGTGGACCTGCGGAAGTTGAACGACGAGGGCCGGGTCTGCAAGATATGGGAACAGAAGGATGTTCCCACGGCGGAGGGCACGCGGATGACGCAACGGGGGATCGTGTGCGAGACGGCGGCGATCAAGAACCTAGACCTGCCCTGGAAGCACGACGCGGAGCATCTCTTGACAGCGTGGGGCGCCCTCGGTGCACAGGCCCTGGTTTGGATGGCTGCTACCATGGTGGTGCAATCGAGAGTCAAAGGCGACTAGGGACAGACGCAACGGGAGAAATCGGATGATGCGACGTCGATGGGCGTGGAGTGTCGCACTGATCAGTGTGCTGTTGTCCACGGGGTGCGAGGCCGAACCTGTGACCCCCGCGACGCCCCGTCCCACGCTAACGGCAACGCCAA
The DNA here is from genome assembly GCA_049975205.1 of Anaerolineae bacterium. Classification (GTDB taxonomy): domain Bacteria; phylum Chloroflexota; class Anaerolineae; order B4-G1; family SLSP01; genus PWVB01. The sequence continues at coordinate 67,623 of JBNGDL010000007.1, forward strand.
CGGCGACAGAAAGGGCAACGGTCACCCCGACACCTTCGCCGACAGCGGTGCCTACAGTGACGCCTGCGCCCCGGGCGACCTCGACGGCAAAGCCGACATCCACTGCCACGGCGACGTCAACGCCCCGACCGAGGGCGCCCTCGCCGGAGTCCTTGGCCACGCAGTATCCTCAGCTTGCCCCAATCTTGAACAATACAGAGGTGAGCACGGTCTACAAGGAGCTCGCTGTGGCCTGGGAGGCGCAAGGACAGCAAGGCGTGCTCGCCGTGGCGCGGGACCGGGGCCTCTTGACGCCTGAGGGGGACATTCGTGCGACGCTTGTACTGGACACGGAGGATTCAACAGCTACGGTTGCGCGGTTGCAGTCATTGGGGATAGAGGTGCTGGGGACCCAGGGCGAGCGGGTCCAGATCGCCATACCCCAGGGCCTCCTGATGGCGGGTGCGAATGACCCCGGTAGCGCCCTGAATCAGCTGAGCGGCCTGGAGCACGTCGTAGGTGTCGAACCGCCGGGCTGAGCTGTGCTGAGGAGGAGGCGATGACGCTGGCACCGGGAACGCTCCTGCAGCAACGCTACCGCATCATGTCGTTGTTGGGGGTGATCCCGAGTTCTCTTGTCCCGATATCGCTCTGAGCCAGTCCCCCCCGACGCCGGTCAGCGGATTCGGGAAGATATGGTGCACAGAATCGAATTCCGTCAGGGCCTGGGGGACGCAACCGAGGTCGAACACGGCTTTGGGGCGACTCTCCAGATCTTTGAGCAAGGGGCCGTGTTTCGTACGGACACCGGCACGACCTACGTTCTTCGCGACAACGGTACCCGGATAAGTCGGCAATGTCAGGGCTCGGTCTGGACCAGGTTGCAGCGGTATTGGGCTTGGTGGGAAGTGGTTGTTCTTTTCATCTGAGTATTGAGGGTTGTGCATAGCCAGAGGCTGAAGATATGCGTGGACAACGACGACGGCTGATTAGGACATTGTTGGTCAGTGGCGGGATTCTATTGGTTCTTGGCATCCTTGTAGGGGTCGCGCTGCTCACGAATGCGTTTTCGTGGTCTTCCGAGCGGACGCGCCGGGAGCTTCTGGCCGATGGCCCTGGAATCGAGCTGACACCGCCGATAGCGATCGACGACCTCGCGGAGGCTTATCCTCAACTGGCTTCCGTGCTGAGTGACCCGGAACTGGCGACGGTGTACAAGGAGTTCGTGGTGGCGTATCAGGAGGGCGGGGTCGAGGCTGCTTCCGAGCTGGCGAAGAGCCGGGGCTTACTCACCCCCGATGGGCAGCATCTGCGCGTGACGCTTGTCCTCGACACTGACGCGCCACAGCCGCTCGTTGATCAGTTGGAAGGTGTTGGTGTGGAGGTGGTCAGTGCATTTCGTGATCGTGTCAATATCGCCGTGCCGGTCGCCCTGATCGAGCAGGCGATGCAATCGGAGGATGTCGATAGCGTCTTCCAGCAACTCACCGAGCTTCAGCACGTGATCGCAGTGCGTTTGCCAGGTCAACGGCAGTCCGACCAGCAGACGGAGCAGGGCGAGGGGGTCCGCGCGGTTGGCGCGGAAGTTTGGCACCAGGCAGGTTTCACCGGTGCTGGGCTGCGGGTCGGCATACTCGATTTGGGTTTTGCAGGGTACCGACGCCTCCTGGGGCGTGAGCTTCCTGACAATGTCGAGGTGGAGACTTTCGGATGGATTGACGACAAGGAGGTCCACGGGACTGCCTGTGCCGAGATTGTGCACGAGCTCGCGCCCGATGCGACCCTATATCTCGCCTGGTATGATGGCAGTGATGCCGCAATGGGGGAGGCTGTCGCATGGCTGCGAGGTCATGAAGTCGACATCATCAGCCATTCAGCCGGGAGCGTGCTCAGCCCGCGAGATGGCACGGGTTGGGACGCAGAGTTGGTTGATGAAACTGCCGCGACGGGTGTGCTTTGGGTAAACTCTGCGGGCAATGAAGCAGATGTCCATCACCGGGCGACCTTCATCGATCAGGACGGTGATGGCTATCATGATTTTGAACTCGACACGTCGCTCCTTCCAATCTACAACGAGGGGGATCTGCGCGTCTTTCTTGTCTGGCACGAAGATTGGGAACGGCCCACCGAGGATCTTGAGCTGTTTGTTTTCGATGCCGACGGCAACGTGCTGGCCTCCTCTGAAGATCTGCAGGATGGGGGCTTGGGACAGCAACCCGCCGAATGGGTGGTTATGCAGTCCTCGGCGTCGGTGGTCTATGCTGCCGTCTACGCCTATGATGTCGATCGCGCGATGGGCTTTGATCTTTTTGCGATCGGTCCCGGGGTCGAGATCAAGGACCCGGTCCCGGCCTATAGCGTAAACTCCCCTGGTGACGCCGTTGGGGCTTTGACCGTCGGGGCAGTGGACTGGGAGGATGACCGCCTCGCCCGCTACAGCTCTCAGGGGCCGACTACTGACGAGCGCCTGAAGCCCGAGATCTCGGGTCCGACGAGGATTTCGGGCATTACCTATGGGGCCCACGGCTTTGATGGAACGTCGGCGTCGGCGCCGCACGTGGCCGGTGTGGCTGCACTGGTGTGGCAAGCTTACCCGAGCTACACGCGACAGGAGCTGACCGATCTGCTTCTGACGTCGGCCAAGGATCTGGGACCGGCCGGGCCTGACACCGGTTACGGGTTTGGACGCCTGCAGCTGCCCCCGCCGCCCAATGCTGCGGCGGTCATCGCCAGCCCCGAAGCGCCCGCCGACGAAGCCACTGAGACGCCGACCACAGACGTCACGCCAACGCCGGTCGCCTTTGCATTACCTGCTCCTGAGAATGACACGGATGACCGGCGGCAGAGGCCTCTCGTCTTAGTGGGGCTTCTCGTGGGAGGCCTGAGCATTGGGGGCACGGGGCTCCTTGCCATCGGCGGCTACCTTCTTCTGAGCGAACTAAGGACCCGGTCGACGCCATCATCAGAGCCGCCGAGGCCTGCTCCGCCTTTGGCAGTGGCGCCGGCGCGGCCGATGCGGCCTTCAGAGAGGCCCGCCGAGGGGCCCTCGCTGCCATCCACAGAGCGATGGGAGACAGACCAGGGCGACTTGAGGACGCCGGATGCTCATTCTGCCAAGCGGCCGACATCCAAGTCAGAATCTGAGACACACTGTCCTTCCTGCGGGGCTCCGTTGCGATCGGGGGCTCGGTTCTGCCCCGGGTGTGGCACGCGTCTGGCGATCGCTTCGAATCCGGCTTTCTGCCGTCACTGTGGTGCCGCGTTGCGAGAGGACAGCCGGTTCTGCCCGAAGTGCGGCCTGCCGGTCGATCGGCGCTGATGTGATCCTCAGGGAGTCTTCGGGACGGTAAGCCTGAAGGATTTGTGCTTTGCTGAGATCGATACTATCGTAGGTGGGTAACATGGTCTGCAAGGGGGATCCTTGGAACAGGTAACGGGCAACGGGTTCTTCGTTTCGCTTTCTCAGCGCAACCTTACATATCCCTTTTTTGGTGCTCTTGGGGCTCTTGTTTGTCTTGACCACCGTCGTCTTGGCAAGGCGACTTCGCAGACGACGTGTCTCTTCGAAGACGACGCCGGAGGCAACCTCTGCAGCCGCGACACGCCAGGGTGGGGGGACCAAGCAGCTAGCGGGGACGCCTGAAGCGTCGCATCCCGATCTAAGCGGCGGCTTTTCAGCACTGGCTGAAGGTACTGTGCTTAACAACCGCTACGTGATACGTGAGGTCCGTGGATCAAGCGGCAGCCACGCGGTCTACCTGGCTGAGGATCTCTACCCGGTCAAGATGTGTCCGGCATGCCGTGGCGTGGCATCAGACGCGGATGAGATTCGGTGCACATATTGTGGGGCCGATCTGTCCGAGATCTCCCCAGCTCAGCTCAGGTATCTCGTGCAGGAGCGGGACGATCCTGCGGCGTTCAGCTCTGAAGGCCAGTTACTCCAGCTTGACCTGAGGCATCCGGGCCTGTTGCTGCCGGTTGCGGTCTTCGTGGAAGCTCCTCACGGTCCCAAGCGGGCTTATCGTGTTATGCCCGAGTTCTCCCCGCCGCTTGTGAAGACCGTGCCCGGTCCACGTGACTTGGCCCAGACGCTCTCGTGGGGTGTCTCGTTGGCGAAGGCTCTCGCTTATCTGCATCAGCACGATGTTGCCCTTGGTTCTGTGGATATCGACCACGTCTCGGTTGATGGCGACAGAGCATGGTGGTCGGGGCTGACCCGCGTCACGATCTTGTCCGCTGAGGAGCGTGCCTCTATCCGTGAGGCGCACGCCGTCGATGTGCAGAAGCTGGCGACCTTGTTGGTACAGCTGGGGACAGGAAGGGCTAACGCGGCTCTGCCCGAGAGCTGGCCTGATGCTCTGAACCAGTTGATCACCAAGGCACACCGTGAGCCTGCGAAGGTGAGCGCTGCGGAGTTTGCTGTTATGCTGGAGCACCTGTTGGAACAAGTGCGGGAGCCTAAGCGCGTGACGCTGGTGGTCGGGCAGTGCACGGATGTGGGTTCCATTCGCTCTGTCAATGAGGATACTCTTCTCTCGGTCGACCTCGGGGCGATCCATCGCCTGCGAGATCAGGCGGCGGGGCTTTTTCTCGTCGCCGATGGTATGGGTGGGCACGACGCAGGGGATGTGGCCAGCCAGTTGACGGCTCGGACAATTGGGGAGCTGACAACAGAGGAAGGGACCCGCCCCATTTCCTCCCGTCAGCTGTTCTCCGACCCGGCAGGGTGGCTGTTGACTGCGGTCCGGCAGGCCAACCAGGCGGTATATGAGGAGCGGATGGCTGCGAAATCTGACATGGGCACGACGCTCGTCGCGGCGCTCGTGATGGGTGCGCGGGCGACAATTGCTAACGTGGGAGACAGCCGCTGTTATCTGCTCAGCAACCGTGGCATCACCCAGGTCACGGTGGACCACTCGCTGGTGGAGCGGCTGGTGGCGACTGGTCAGATCACGCGTGAGGAGGCGGCTGTGCATCCTCAGCGTCACGTCATCTACCGCGTGATCGGCGATAGGCCGGAGGTGGAGATCGATCTCTTCGAGCAACCGATGCAGGTCGACGAAGCGTTGTTGCTCTGCTCCGACGGGTTGAGCGGCATGGTGTCTGACGAGACGATCTGGCGGATCTGGATGGCTGCAGCCTCTCCCCAAGATGCTTGCATCCGCTTGGTCGCGGCTGCGAATAGGGCCGGCGGCGAGGATAACATCACCGCCGTGATCGTTCAAGTGCGGACCTGACCGCCGGTGCTGAATCAAGACAGAAGACATGGAGGCAGTTGAGATGCGCATACGGCGTGTGCTGTCGACCTTCATCTGTCTCGCATCCCTGCTGTCGGCGATGCCGACGGCAGCACAGGAGGGCGTGCCCGAGCCTCCGGTCGTGGACATCCTTGGGACGCCGGATACCCGCTCCCAGCCCCCAAACGCTCATCTCTATGTGTCCGTCGTAGACCGGCTCACAGGCCGTGCGTTTCTCGATCTGGAGCCAGCGAATTTCGCGGCCCAGGTCTCTGAGGTAGACGTTGAGACCGCAGTCGAGATAGACACGACCGGACTGGCTGTGGTCATGGTGATCGACCGTGGCGGGATAGCCCAGCGGGGTGATCCCAGGATCGGTCGGAGCGTTGACCTTGCATCCGCGTTGCTCGAGATGCTGACGGTGGACGGGACTGCCACGGCGGATATGGTGGCGCTCATCGGCATCCGCGGCGAGGAACAAGGCGGACTCACGCCAGTCATCAACTTCACAGACTACGATCCGAACGTAATCAGCAACGCCTTTGATGGGCTGCGTACAGAGGTTGTGAACGAAACGACGCCCCTTTATGACGGGCTCGACAGAGCGATAGCGTGGATCACCGATAACCCCGATCCTCAGATACGCGAGAAACTGGTACATCGACGGCGGATCATCCTGGTCTTCTCCGACGGGATAGATCGGGACTTCAGTGACGAGTCCCACGAGACTCTGATCGTCAATCAAGCTGCGGAGAACGATATCCTCATCTATGCTGTCCAAATGAGTGACCGGGGTCGGACGGGTGATTCCATAAGCCTAAGTGCCATGGCCACACAGACTCAGGGAGCGCTGTTCGTGCACAGTCCGGAGAGTCACGAGGAGGTCCTCGCCCGTCTGCAGGATATCACGACCCAACGGGAGGCCTACCGCCTGACCTTTCCTCTGATCCGGCCTCAAGGCCTGTACCAGGTGGAGATTCAGGTGCTTGATACGCCAGGTGGGTCAGCTTCGGATGCTGAGAGCATCACGTCTCACCTGGAGAGGCCAGGTATCGCGTGGGTCGCACCTCCGGAGCTTCAGATTGTCGTGCCCTATTCCGAGACAGCGCTGGGGTTCCTGCCCACATCGATCCCGTTGAGCGTCCAGATGAGTTTCAAGGATGGCGCTTCGCGAGAGCCGGAGCAGGTCTCGTACTTCGCGAACGAGCAGCGCATTGGTCTTACAAGTGCCGGTCCGGACTACGCTTTTGAATGGGACGTCGCGGATCTCGAGACGCCGGCGACCGAGCCGGTCACGCGAACCTTCACCCTGATTGCTCGCGCGACCGATCCCTATCTCGAGGAGCCTATTGCGACGGAGCCGCTGGACATCCAGATTACGTGGGAGCAGAAAGAGGAGACGCTGAAGACGGTCACAGAGGATGTCGCCAGCAGCGTGGCGCTGAACTGGTGGGTCCTCCCACTCTTCGGCGTGCTGGCAGTGGGTATTGTCGTGCTCGCCGTGCTGCTGATTCGGACCCGAGGTCAGGTGGCGAAGCAGGTCGTGAAGGGTACCACGGCTGTCGTGAGAGGGGTCACACAACGGTTAGGCGCTGGCGGTGGGTTGCCCGCTGCACGGGGGAAGCTTGTCGTGACGCGAGGACCTCGCACGGGGACTGAGTTCCGTCTGGCAACGAGCTTGGTGCGGGTCGGGCGAGATCCTGAGTACAGCGACTTCGCACTGCACGACCAATACGTGTCCAACCCTCACTTCTCCGTGATCGAGGAGGGAGGGCAGTTCTATATCCGGGATGAGGAGAGTACCAACCAGACCCGTCTTAATGGCGCAGTCGTCCCTGCGAATCAGCGGATCGTTCTGCCCCCGGATGCCGTCATCGATGCAGGCCAGACGCGTCTCCAGTTTCGTCGGTTGGGTGGCGAGACGCGGCTCATCAGCGCTCGCGCACAGAAGACGGAGCGAGGCAGCTCGGGGCAAGACGAGGCCAATGCGCCAACGCAGCGAGCAGGCCCAGGTTTCCGCCCGTAGTAGCGAGGATGCCGTAGCCCTGTCGGCGTTGACAAGGATCGCGCCATTTAGGTGTGAAAGGGATCTGCGGTTGAATTCAGAGGAGTTGATTCTATGCCAATCTGTCCGAATTGTGGAGCACAACAGCCGGAGGGAGCTACCTTCTGCGACGAGTGTGGCGCGGCTTTAAGACGCCCCGCGGTCTCCTATCCTGCGCCCTCGTCCAAAGACCAGGGTCGAACCGTTGTAGGCTCCAGCATGGCCGCAGGGCCGCGCCTCTGCCCGGTCTGTGGTGCGCGTAACGCTTCACAAGACCCTTTCTGCACGAACTGCGGGGCCTCGCTCAGCGAGGAGCCCGCTCCCGCCCAGCGCGGACCCTGTGCGATGGATGGGGTGACGGTCATAGCACCCGCTGGGGCAGGGGGGCGACCGGAGAAGCTCGGTCCTACTCCCGGTGCGGGTTCTGTTCAGGGTGGTTTGGTCTGTGGTCAGTGCGGTGCGTTGCTGGAGCCCGACAGTGCCTTCTGTGATATGTGTGGGGCGCCGGTGAGTCGTGTGTCGCCGCCCTCCGGTGACGAGACCGCGCTGTCGTCCCCTCCCGCCTCGGATCAGGCTCCAGTCTACGAACCGACCGTCGCATCACAGGAGCGGGGATGGCAGGCGTCGGCGGGAGGAGCGCTGCAAGCGCCAACGCCCTCCGACGACGCGCTACGCCCGAAGCCTCAGGGTGCGCTGGTGGTGCGCGGGAGCAACGTCACGCTCGATCTTGTGTCAGGGACGCTGGTATGGGTGATCGGTCGCGAGGATCCACTGAGTGGTATCTTCCCGGACATCGATCTTACAGACCACGGGGGGGACGAGGGTGGTGTCTCCCGCAAGCACGCACGGATTCAGGTACAGGGCCAGCGGTTCTACGTCGAGGACCTGAATAGCACGAACCATACTTACCTGAACCGCGAACTGCTGACGCCGGGATACACCTATCCGCTCCGGGATGGCGATGAGTTGTGCTTTGGACGCGTGAAAGTGATCTTCAGGTCTTCCTAGATGTTCAGACTCAGGTCGATGGAGAGCTACGTAGCACACGTCTCCCGTGAGATGGATGACGCCCTTCGCCGGGCGCGGTCCGGCGGCGCAGGGGGCGCGAGAGCCCGCTTTGACATAGCCACAGACCGGATGATCATCTTCGGAGACCTTCATCGTGGCGCCCGGAATGCAGCGGATGACTTCCGCCAGAATGAACGTGCGTACTGCGCTGCCCTTGCGTACTACTTCAGAATGGGACATCGCCTCGTCGTGCTAGGTGATGCTGAGGAGCTGTGGGAGGAGTCGCCTGCGACCATTCTCAGCGAGTACCGGCACACGCTGGAGCTAGAAGCTCAGTTCCACCGCGACGGCCGTTACTGCCGCGTGTGGGGCAACCACGACGATGAATGGCAGTATGAGCCACGCGTCCGTCTGCTGCTCGATCCAATCTATGGCGGTCGGCCACTGAATATCTACGAGGCGCTGTTCGTAGATGTCGAGGACGACGGCAACCGGTTAGGCTCCCTGTTTCTGGTCCACGGACACCAGGGCGATACGAAGAGCAGCCAGTGGTCCTGGCTCTCGCGGCGCGTCATCCGGTATCTTTGGCGCCCCTTCCAGCGCTTCACTGGCGCCTCCGTGAACACGCCAGCAACGAGCTGGGATCTCCGGGATAGGCTGAACCAAGCGATGTATGCCTGGTCTGTGAAGGAGAAGAGTTTACTGCTGGTTGCTTCCCATACGCACGAGCCAGTTTTCAAGTCCCGTTCGCACGAGGCACAGATCAAAGAGCACCTTGCGGCGCTTGAGGCTGAGGCTGGAAAGGTTCCAAGTCGTGAACAGCGAGAGGAGATGGCCCGCCTGCAGGCCCGGCTAGAGTGGGTCAGGATGAAGACACAGGAGTCCGGGGGGCAAAGAAACGGCATCCACTTCCAGCTGCCGTGCTACTTCAACCCGGGTTGTTGCTGCTATGACGATGGCGATATCACGGGGATCGAACTCGCAGAGGGTCAGATTCGCCTGATCCGTTGGCCCGATGAAGACAATGAGCCCTGTCCTCATATCCTCGCTGCGGATTCCCTGAGGGAGGTCTTTAGGGACTGCTCCTGATGACGATCAGACACCTTGGGTCCCCCGTCTGGTGATCGCATCCGTTTTAGGGTAGCTGATTGATTGGCAGAGGTAGCAGAAAGCCCGGCGAGAAGCCGGGCTTGATCGTTGGTGCCCCCAACGGGATTCGAACCCATGTACCAGGCTTGAAAGGCCTGTGTCCTAGACCAGGCTAGACGATGGGGGCCAGTCACTGTGGCTATCGTAACACAAAGCACGCCCCTGTCAAGCAGCCTTGAGTTGCGGATTTGGTTGACACGCGATTCGAGTATGTTACCATGCCGTGGTACTCGTTGAGGTGTGCATTTTTAATTGAATGTGGATTACTCCGCGGCCCGGGTGGTGTGAAGACCGGGCTGAGCGCTCTCAAGGACTCTGTATCTCCCCGCCTGTATGGTCAGGTGCGGTTGTCCTGGTAAGAATCAACAGGGGCGCGGCGGACACTACGGTCATTATTGAAGGTGAGTCTATGGAACGTTTGCAGATCGTTCCCCTGGGTGGACTAGGGGAAGTCGGTAAGAATATGATGGCCTTGGAATATGGGCGCAACATCCTCATCATCGACGTGGGTATGATGTTTCCGGAGTCCGATATGCCCGGTGTGGACTACATCATCCCGGACTATCGGTATCTTCGGGGGAAGGCGGACCGGATTCGAGGTGTCGTGATCACCCACGGTCATGAGGATCACATCGGAGCGCTGCCGCATTTTCTTCAGGAGTTCAATGCGCCCGTCTACGCGACCAAGCTGACCCGAGGCTTGATCGAGGTGAAGCTCCGCCGGGATCTCCAAAAACAGGTCAAGCTGCAGACGATGCAGCCTGGTGATGTGCTGCACATAGGGCCCTTTCGAGTCGAGCCTTACCACGTTTGCCACAGCATCCCGGATACTGTCGGACTGGGCATCACGACGCCGGTGGGCTTGGTTGTCCACAGCGGAGACTTCAAGTTCGACAATACGCCGGTCGACGGCTGGCCGACGGACATCGCCAAGCTGGCGGAGTTCAGCCAGCGCGGGGTGCTTGTGCTTCTGGCAGACAGCACCAACGCCGACCATCCAGGTCGGACGCTGTCGGAGCAGTCACTGAACACGACCTTGGCCGATGTGTTCCGCCCCGCCAAAGGACGCGTGATTGTTGCGACGTTTGCCTCACTGATCTCGCGCATTCAGCAGGTCATGGAGGTTGCCCAGAGCTTTGGTCGGAAGGTGGCGGTTGCAGGCACCAGCATGGCCAAGAATGTGCGAATGGCCAAACAGCTGGGCTATCTGGATGTGCCGGACGATCTGATCCTCCCGCTTCAGGAGATCAACCGCCTTCCGCCTCATCAGGTGACCATCATCGCCACAGGTGCTCAGGGCGAGCCGCGCTCGATCATGGGCCGCTTAGCCACGGGACGTCACTCATCACTCCGCATTATCCCTGGCGACACGGTGGTGCTGTCATCGCACACGATTCCGGGCAATGAAGAGACCGTTCATCGCGTGATCAACCGGCTCTTCCAGAAGGGTGCGCACGTGGTCTACCATCCTGTTGCCCCGGTTCACGTCTCGGGGCATGCAAGCCAGGAGGAGCAGAAGTTTCTGATCAGCGTCCTGCGTCCGAAGTTCTTCGTTCCGATTCACGGAGAGCTGCGACATCTCAATCTCCACGCCTCGTTGGCTCGAGAGGTAGGTGTGCCGAAGGAGAACATCGCCGTCGTCGAAAATGGCTACATTCTACGCTTCTCCGAAGACGAGATGGAGATTGGGGAACGGGTGCCCGGGGGTTATGTCTTCGTCGATGGCACGTGGGTAGGCGACGCGATCAGCCAAGATCTGATCCGTCGTCGTGAAGAGCTGGCGGAGACAGGTGTCTGCTCGGTGGCCTTTGTCTACGACGAGGCGACCGGTCGGATCGTGGGCGAACCGACGATAACCGGTCGGGCGATTGCGAGCAATGATGTTATGGAGAGGCTGATTCCGGATCTCGTTGAAGTGCTGGATTCGGCGATGCGCGGGATCAGCCAGAACACGCCTGCATCAACGGTCGAGCAGATGGTTGAGAGAGCCATCTCGGACTTTTTCTACCGCCATGCGAGAAACCGCCCTGAGGTGATCGTTCAGGCTATCGCGGTGTAATGGCATCTTGCATCAGGCAGCTGGGCATCGGGTTCCAGGGTCGAGCTGACCGTGTACCACCACAATAATACACAATGGTTCACATCCTCGTTGCCTACAAGCAGTTTCCCGCCTCCTCCGTAGGCCACGCTGGGGGCGAGTCGCTCTACGCTCTGATGCGCGAACTCCGCGCCCGCGGACATCAGCTGTCCCTGGTGGCCCGGATCGCGGATGATGAGCTCGACCACCTCGATGAGGTTTGTGCCCTTTGCGAGCACGTTTACACGGTTCCCCATCATAGGACGCAACCAGGTCCCCGCCTACTGGCATTTGTGCGGAGCTATCTTGCCCTGCGGGGCGCGATCCGGCGCGCGATACGGGAGACGAAGCCGGACTTTCTCCACGTTGAGACGACGCAGACGGCGATTGCAGCGCTCGGGCTGAGACGCCCTCCCGCCTCCTACCGCACCCAAGATGTGAACTGGCATCTGTTGGAGCAGCGCGCCGCCCGTCTCTCCGGTCTGCGGCGCCTGATCGTCCAGGGGATGGGCCGTATCCTGAGGCGGTTGGAGCCCTGGATCTGCCGTCAGTACGATCTGATGTTGGCGATTTCCGAGGGAGATCGGCGCTTGCTTGCGCCGGCGTGCGGGGGTCATCGGATACTGATCGTGCCTCTGGCCCCCGCAGTCACTTCTGACTCCTCTGGCTCTCCGGCTGTCGATGGGGAGGCCAACGTCCTTTTTGTGGGCGCTATGTCGCGGGACCACAACGTGGACGGCGTCACGTGGTTTCTGGATCGTGTCTGGGATCGCATCTCTGAAACAGTGCCCAATGCCCGCTTCTACGTCGTGGGTGGGAGCCCGCCGGACTCGCTGGTTGCCCGCGCTGACGGGAAACGCGTGGTCGTGACAGGGTACGTGGACGATCTCAGCTCGTGGTACCGTGCGGCAGCCGTCTTCGTGTCGCCGCTGTTGGTCGCGGGTGGGCTGCTGCAGAAGGTGTTGGATGCAATGGCCCTGGGGGTTCCGGTTGTGGCAACACCCGTCTCAAATCACGGGGCCTCGGCGGTGCCTGACGAGCATCTGCTACTTGCGGATGAGCCGGCGGCCTTCGCTGATGCGGTGGTGCGTCTGCTGAGGGACCCCGCGCTAAGGGCCCGTCTTGGTGCTGCGGCACGTCAGTTCGTGTCCCGGCACTACGACCTCGGGCCAGCGATGGACCGGTGGGAGACCGAAGTCCACGCCTTGGTCGGGGGCGGTCGCGCCGACTGAGGCGCGCCGGTAAGTCGCGTGCCTCGCAGCGCCGAGGTTCAAGGCCCGGACGCCGGCGAAGGGGTGCGGGTCTGTCTGGTTTGAGTCTGCGTGGTATAATGACGCCCGAGTTGGTATCCTGAGTCTCGTTATTGAACTATGGAAGGTATGGTGAGAGGATCTAGATCAGCAGGGCGAAAGCAAGGTGCGCCAGTTATCGTAACGGCGATTCTACTGACGTTGCTTATCGCTATCGGCATTGCGGTTGTGCTGTTTGTTGTCTCTTGGGTCAGGGCGAGCTTCGCGACGCCCGGTATCACGCCCAGTCTACCGGAGAATACGCAGCCCAGCGAGAATGTCAGTTACAGCTTCGGGCAGCTTCTGCCCACCTGGAGCGGCAAGGATCGTGTCACGGTGCTACTCTTGGGCGTGGACGAGCGCTCGCAAGAGACCGGACCCTGGCGAACCGATACGATGATGCTGTTGACGATTGACCCACCGACCAAACAGGCCGGGATCCTGTCGATTCCTCGAGACTTGTGGGTTCCGATCCCGGGCCACAAGGACGGGCGGATCAACACGGCGCACTTTCTGGGCGATCTTTATGGGTATCCCGGAGGGGGGCCAGCGCTTGCCGTGGAGACCGTGGAGTACAACTTCGGCATCCCGGTCAACTACTACGTGCGTGTCAACTTCGAGGCGTTCGTGACGCTGGTTAACCGGATCGGCGGCATCGATGTCTACGTCGAGGAGACCATCAACGACCCTCTCTATCCGGACCACAACTACGGCTACGATCCCCTGTACATTGAGGAGGGATGGCATCACTTCGACGGGGAGATGGCGTTGAAGTATGCGCGGACACGGCACGCCAGCAATGACTTCGATCGAGCCCGGCGACAACAGCAGGTGATGATGGCCATCCTGGATCGCGTTACGACCTACGAGCTCCTACCCGACCTCGCTCGGAACGCCTCTGGCATCTACCGGACGCTTGAGTCCTCTGTTGCTACCGATATCGCGCTCGATCAGATGCTTGCGCTGGCGAACCTGGCTGTGGACGTCAAGAAAGAAGAAGTCCGTTCTGCCGTGATTGATCAGACGTGCACGGAGCCCTATGTCACGCCTGACGGTGCCCAGGTTCTGATACCCATGCGAGACTGCATGCGTGAGATACGCGATTATGTCTTTGTTGCCACGCCGCGGACTGAGGCTGGTCAAGATGCGACGGCCGTTCCACTGTCGACACCGACGCCAGAGATAGCGTCCATCGCGGTGCTGAACGGGACGACGCAAGCTGGGTTGGCGGGATCGACGGCTGACTATCTGAGAACGCATGGGCTCACGATAGATCGGGTGGCCAACGCGGACCGGCAGGACTATGCAAGCACGCTCATCGTCCTCAATCACGATAAACCCCAGACGGTCGCTAAGCTGCTCAAGGCGCTCGAGCTGCCGGGGACGGCTACGGTGCAGGGAGACGATCCGGCGTCGCCGTACGACATCGTCGTAGTGCTCGGGATTGATTTCGAGGTGCCAGAGCCTTGAACTCCGTAACGCTCATGGTATCCACCGCAGGATCTAGGTCCATACCGATGGGAGCTTGCGAGGGAGCCGATGGCTGAAGCTGCGAAAGATAGGGTCACAGAAGCTCGGCTGCCCTATAAGCCTCTGATCCGACTGGGGTTGGTGCTGATCTACCTGATCGGTACAGCAGTCTCAGCCTATATAGTTTTCGTGCGGGTCCGGGACGAGATAGCCGGCTCTGATCTTCTGCCGGACTTCACGATTGGGAAACCGACGGATCAGGAGAGCCCCAATGTCGAGCGTGTGGAGGGCGAGGCGCTTCCCATCTGGACCGGGACCGACCGCGTTACGGTGCTGATTTTGGGCATCGATGAGCGGCAACAGACCGAGGACTTCTGGCGCACCGATACGATCATCTTGGCCACGCTGGACCCGGTGACGATGCAGGCTGGGGTGCTGTCCATACCTCGTGACCTCTGGGTTCCCATTCCGGGCTATACGGAGAACCGGATCAACACGGCTCACTTCATTGGCGACTCTCAGGACCATCCCGGTGGCGGGCCGGCTTTGGCTGTGGAGACAGTGGAGTACAACCTCGGTGTCGAGATTGATTACTACGTCCGCGTGAACTTCCAGGCCTTCATCGAAATCGTGGATCGCATCGGCGGCATCGAGATCGACGTGCCCGAACCGATTGACGATGACTGTTATCCTACGGCGGACTACGGCTGTGAGCGGCTACATATTGACGCCGGGAAGCAGCATTTTTATGGTGAGATGGCGTTGAAGTATGCGCGGGTTCGGAATCTGTCGAGTAGCGACTTCGATCGTGCGAGACGCCAGCAGCAGGTCATCCGAGCCATTCTGGAGCGTGTCAGCGATAGGAAGATGCTGCCGCAGCTTGCGAGCCAGGCGCCAGAGATGTGGCGCGTCATGGAGGATTCGGTCAAGGTGGACCCCGATCTCCAGCTTGACGAGATCATAGCTTTGGCCAACCTCGTCATGACTAAGATGGATATGGACGATATCCGTTTTCGTGTGATCGATGAGAGCTGCACGCTCTTTGCTGAGACACCCGATGAGATGCAGGTCCTTGTCCCGCTGCGCGACGAGATCCGAGAGGTCCGCGATGAGGTCTTTGGCCTGAAGGCAGGGACTGATCAGCGTGAGACGGTGGAGGACGAGGACGCGACCGTTGCAGTGCTTAACGGGACGCTGACGCCAGGTCTAGCCTATGCTACGACGCAGTTTATTGAGGCCAACGGCATCAGTGTGGCGGACTACAGCAATGCCGATCGGCAGGACTACGATTCGTCGCTGATCATCCTAAATAGGGATAAGCCGATGACGGCTCAGAAACTGGTATCGATGCTGGAGCTGCCGCAGTCTGCAGTGGTCAACGGTGCGAATCCGTCTGCCGTCTACGATGTTGTCGTGATCCTGGGCTCGGACTACGTGGGGCACCAGGAGCTCGAGGAAGGGGATGCGCCGTAGGCATTCCATTGGCGTAGACCACATAAGAAGGACAAGACCCCTGCCTGCGCGGGGGTCGTTTCATTCCTCTGGGGCCACAGCCGTGCCCAACGGCTTCATCACGATGTAGTGGAACCCGTTCATAGGCACGTGTTCCACGAGCCCATAGTGCTCGCCGATCGCGGCTAAGACCGGTGGCGGATAGAACTGAGCGCGCATGATGACCAAGCCGAAGGCCTTCTCACGAATCATGCTCTCCAGGGCTGTGGTATCTAGGAGGCCGTTGTTGTAGAGATTGAGCAGCTGGGTGGGGTTTGTGATCACGGGCTTCCCCGCCAGCATCGTGAAGGCAGCCTCCTCACTGAGCACCGGGAGGTCGGTTGACCTGACGTGCTCCATGATTCTGGCACCGCCTTCGTAGTCGCGGGGCAACATCAGGTGGCCAACTTGCGTGTACCCCACCGCGTCGTAATAGGCATAGTCTGCGTAGGCTGACTGTCCAGCCACACCGAGAGCGCGGGCGATAGGCCCCCAGATCGGCCCTGCGGTCGGCAGATGGAGCATGCGCGTGGTCTGAACCAGGATTAGCAGGGGCACGAGAACAAAGACTGCTCCGTGCCACCGAGGGCGAGTCGTAACGACCCAAGCGCTCAGCTTGCCAAGAGCAAAGCCTGAGAGGATGATCGCTGCGGCAACGGAGGTCACCCAGTATGCCTCTCCCGCACCCCATTTGCCGGACATCGCTCCGGTCCCCAGCGCGGCGAGGAACCAGAGGGTGTAGATGGAGATCTGGCCAACATAGACCTCGTAGATGACCACCGCTGCGGCTAGCAGGACGAACACGGTGTGAATCTTCAGCCACGATCGCGTGAGTCCGATTAGTTGAGGATAAAAATAGGTATTTACGTTGGCAGAGATCGTATTGATCCACCAGTACCCGTCGGTAAGCTCGTTGATCAAGAGAAAGACTGTGGCGAATGCCAAGCCAAAGGCTGCGACCGTGACAACCGCTCGGCGTGGCTTCAGCAAGAATAGGTAGGCGAAGACGGCAGCTGCCGTGAAGACTGCAAGCTGCTTGGAATACCCTGCTAAGAAGAGACAAGACAGACCGAGGAGCAGGTATCCTTTTCTTTGAGGTGTGCTACTTTGCGCGCGCCCGACAGCGCCGGCGATGAAATAGACGCAGAGGACCTCGAAGAAGACCATGGTCAGGTGCTGGCGACACAGGGGGCCAACGTGGTAGACGAAGTTGGAGGCCAGGTAGGAAAGACCGGAGGCGACAGGAATGAAGATGCCCCCGGTCCTGCGTCGCACCGTCATGCCAATCATCACAGCTGTAAGGAGCGTGATGGTGAAGGCAAGCACCCGACCTGAGAGCAGCGTCTCTCCAAAGATCGGGAAGACCGCGATGTTCATCAAGTGGAAGACCGGGGGATAGTTGGAAGCGTAGAAGGGATAGGTGTCTGGATCTTGGTAGGGCCATCTCCCCTGACTGTGCAGGACTGCGTCGTACAGCTCAAAGCTCTCGCCCTGATCGTAGTCGTAGGGCCATCGGAACAGATCCACGGCGTAGGTTACGTAGACGAGGAGATATGCCAGGAGTGCCAGGATCGCCAGTCCTCGGAGTAGCCAGCCCGACCAGCGATAGGGTGAGGGCACAGGATTCACCGCCTCGAGCAGGTCAGGGTCGATGCGGTCATTTGGCTCCCCTTCGATAGCGGCAGGCCGGTCGCCCAGGCGCAACAGAGGAATGCCGGCGGCTGCGATGACCACTCCAACAAGCAGCAGTGCCAGCTCCAGAGGTCCGATGCCGCTCCATGCGCCGAGGCCGAGTCGACCGACCAGCAGCAGCGCGGCAACCGCGCCGACGCCCAGAGCAATGAGGAGCCAACCTAGCTGTCGCTTTGTGATCATCGCGGGCATTATAGCCGGTCATCTCAGACCCGCAAGGCGCCGATCAGACTAGTCAAGAATCTCAGTATTGACAATCGGTCAATAGTACGATATGATTATAGAGGAGGATTGACTATGCCGTGGGGAGGGAAACGCAGAGGTCGAGGCTACGGCCCCAAGCGCCGTTGGGGGAGGCGGATCCGTATCGTTGAGCCAATGATGCTGTTATTGCTGGCTGAGGAGCCGACGCATGGTTATCGCCTTGTCGAGCGGCTGGCGGAGCGGTACGGTATCGAGAATCTTCCCCCCCAGACCGTCTATCGCATTCTGCAGGAGATGGAAGAACGGGGCTGGGTGTCTTCAGACTGGGATCTCGAGGGGGCTCAGGGCCCTCCGAAGAAGGTATATCGGCTCGAGCCTGCGGGCAGGGCCGCGCTAGATGCATGGTCTGGTGAGATTGAGGAGTTGCGTAGCATGCTGGGGAGTTTCCTCAGCGATCACGCGCATATTAGACTGAACACAACAGAGGAGGCGGAGACGAGATGAAGATAGCAATTGGTGCATACGGTCCGGGCGAGCAGGCGATGATCGACCCCCGATTTGGACGTTGTGCGTATTTTGTGTTCGTGGACACTGATAGCGGCGCTGTGGACTCACAGCCGAACGACGGTCTGGCAAGCGCCCACGGGGCGGGCGTCCAAGCGGCCCAGGTCGTTATCCAGTCGGGCGCTGATGCTGTGATTGCCGCGCGGGTCGGGCCTAATGCGTTTCAGGTGTTGCGCTCAGCGGGTGTGAGAGTCTACCAGGCGCAAAGCATGTCGGTTGAGGAAGCGGTGGCGGCGCTGAAGGCGAACCGGCTTGTTGAGGTCGGTCAACCAAGCGGACCCGGACACTTTGGGGGAGGAGGGAGGCGACGCTAGGAATGCCACTGACAGATGGACAGGAAGAAACTTCCAGGGCAGAGAGGCGCTCGACGGAGATTGTTGAGGTTAGAGGAGCTCCAATCGTGCCACTGGATGAACGGGAGGCCACTCTGGTTAGAGAACAGCACACCCGAGCAGCTGATATCGCTCGCCAGGTGCTGGGTTTCCTATCCAACGTCGCCCAGCTAGCGCTGAAGATCGTGGAGGATCGATCCGTGACTCCGGTGGAATCTCCGCAACAGTCGGCAGCCGTCCAGCCCGAGCGTACCCCCGAGCGCCCACTCGGTGTGCGATGTGGAGGCCCAGGGCAAGGGGGGCGGCAACAGCGACGTCGAAGGCGTGGAGCTAAGCAAGATCAATAGCAGTCAAAGGAGAAAGCTTGATGCGAATCGCAGTCTCTTCAGAAGATAATCGCGGCCTTGAGGCTCAGGTCGCCCAGCATTTTGGTCGATGTCCTTACTTCACCTTTGTGGATGTGGAGGATGGCGCCATTCAAGAGGTGCGTGTCCTGGACAATCCTCATTACCACGATCATCGTCCGGGTGCGGTCCCGGATTTCGTGAAGGCGTACGATGCCACGATGATCATTGCGGGCGGTATGGGACGGCGAGCTGTGGCGCTGTTTCAGCAGGCCGGCATAGAGGCTTATACCGGTGCTGACAGCACCGTGCGGCGCTCCTTAGAGTCGGCCATGGGCGGCGAGCTAGAGGACGCCACACCTTGTCCCGGCCGAGGGGGCGACGCGTGTGATGAGCACGGGAGCCACAGTCACTGATGATGCAAACTACGAGGGCTGTCAAGGGGCCTATTGTCCTGGCCCTAAATCGCGCTTCTACCCGGCTCAGGGGACGGGTTGCGGGTGACTGCCTATGCGGCGGTGGGTGCAGGGAGGCAGCGGCATGCGCATAGCTATTGCGAGTGGCAAGGGTGGCACCGGCAAGACGACGATTGCGGTGAGCCTCTTTCTCACCCTGGCGGAGCAAACGGTGCACGGCTCGGATGCAGTGTGCCAGCTGTTGGACTGTGACGTCGAGGAACCAAACGCGGCGATCTTCGCGAAGCCCGTCATTGAGGGCTCTGAGGAGGTCGGGATACGCCTGCCGGAGGTGGATTTCGACCTCTGTACCTACTGCGGGCGCTGCGCTGAGGTCTGCGCTTACCACGCCATCGCGGTCTTCGGCGATCAGCTCTTGATCTTCCCGCAGCTATGTCACGGGTGCGGCAGCTGCACGCACAACTGCCCCGAGGGCGCCATTCACGAGGTCTTGAGTCCGACAGGGACGCTCTCGTGGGGGACGATTCGGGAGCAGCCGGCACTTCGCTTCGGACAGGGCGAGATGATAGTCGGGGAGGCAATGGCAACACCCATTATTCGACAACTCAAGCGCAAGATGCGGAGCGTTTCCCGCGAGTCGGTCACCATCCTTGACGCTCCTCCTGGCAACGCCTGCCCGGTGGTTGAGACGATGCGTGGTGCGGATTTCGCGCTGCTTGTTACAGAACCTACGCCTTTTGGGCTTCATGATCTGCGCATCGCCGTTGACGTGGCGAGCGAGGAGTTGGGTGTCCCCGTGGGCGTGGTCATCAACCGGGATGGAGTGGGGGACGGCAGCGTTGACGAGTTTTGCGCAGAACGTGGGGTTCCAATCCTACTTCGCATTCCTCTCGATCGCCGCATAGCTGAGACCTATGCGGATGGTATCCCTCTGGTGGAAGCCCTTCCTGAGTATCGATCAGAGTTTGCCGATCTCTATGCAAGCGTGGTTGCGTTGATCGAGGGGAGGGACCGATGACGGACACGATGAGACAACTCGTGATCTTAAGCGGAAAAGGGGGGACGGGAAAGACGACGATTGCTGCGGCGCTTGCGCACCTGGCGTCCCAGGAGATCTCGTTGAGCCTCGCCGATGCCGACGTTGATGCCGCAAATCTGGAGCTTCTCCTGGCGGCGGAGCGTCTTGCGTCTCACGACTTCATGGGAGGAGACATCGCTGAAATCAATGCCGATCTATGTATTGGCTGCGGCGCTTGTTTTGATGCCTGTCGATTTGATGCGATCAGCTTCGTGGAAGATGAGGGCGTCTACGCCGTTGATGACACCGCTTGTGAGGGGTGTGCTGCGTGCTTCTATCGATGTCCTGTATCAGCGATCACGATGACCACTGAACTGGGTGGGTACTGGTACGAGTCGGAGACTCCATATGGACCGCTGTATCATGCACATCTGCTCGCTGGGGCAGAGAACTCGGGTAAGCTGGTCACTATGGTAAAGCAGCAAGCGAGGCTCCGAGCACTGGATGACAGCCGCCGTCTCGTTCTCGTCGATGGACCGCCTGGCATTGGCTGCCCGGTCATCTCCGCGCTCTCCGGTGCGGATGTGGCACTGATGGTCGTTGAGCCGACGCTCTCCGGCGTTCATGATCTGAGCCGAGTCGTGGGAGTGGCTGACCACTTTGACGTGCCCTCGTTTGTGGCACTCAACAAGGTAGATCTGAGCCCAAGACGCGCTGAAGAGATCGAGGCGTACTGTGAAGACCAGGGTGTCCCCATCGTAGCCCGCATTCCATACGACACGGTGATGACCGAGTCTATGGTTCAAGGGGTGCCGGTGACCGCGTATACGGATGGGCCGGTTTCGCAGGCCTTGGCACAAGGCTGGTCCATCATTCGAGACAAGTTGGGGCTGGTCTAGGCAGCGCTTCGTGGTGATTCGGCACTGTGTCGACTGATCGGGGCTGATCGCGGCTGGTCGCTAGGACGGATGCATCATGTGGTGGTGACAGGAAGCCAGACTTTGGTATAATACCGGTGGAGGTCATATGGACACCGATACGACCATACGAGAGCGGATATTGATGCGGTTGGTCGACGTTATCGACCCTGAGACTGGTGTCGATGTGCTGCGGATGCGGTTGGTCGAGGATCTTTCGGTTGACGAGAAGGGGGGCGTCGTCACCTACCGTTTTCGACCGTCCTCGCCGCTGTGTCCGTTGGCGCACAGCCTTGCTTTGGACATCAAGCGGGCTATAGCCTCGGTCGAGGGTGTGAAGGAGCAGCAGATAGAGGTTGCTGGCTATGTGAGAGCCGAGGAGCTCACCGAGATGATCAATCGTGTGAGCGTCTAGCGGACTTATCACAGTCTACGTGTAGGCGACGTCTTCGGAGAGTGCTAGATGGCGATTTACGAATACCAGTGTGAGGATTGTGGGGTGCAGTTCGAGGCGCGAAGAGCTATGAAGGAT
Source organism: Anaerolineae bacterium (assembly GCA_049975205.1). Lineage (GTDB taxonomy): Bacteria > Chloroflexota > Anaerolineae > B4-G1 > SLSP01 > PWVB01. The sequence goes on from JBNGDL010000007.1 coordinate 89,386, forward strand.
GCTGACGCGCCGATTGCCTGCCCTGAATGCGGTGGCTATCACGCGAAGCGTGGTCTGTCGCTGTTTTTCTCCGCACGGGGCGGTGGCGGCAACGGTGGACTGTCAGAGAGCGCCAGCAGCGGCTGTGCTTCCTGCAGCAGTCATTCGTGCTCAACCTGTGGAGGCCACTGAATCCAGCACCTATTTTCCCCGAAAAATGACATCGCCCTCACTTTATGTGAGGGCGGTGTGCTGTGACCGGTGAGTTCCTTAGTCAACTGAGGTTCAGGAACCGGCGGATCAAGCGGACAGTCTCATCTTTCCCCTGGTATCCGCTGCTATAGAAGCCGGTCAGGGGAATCAGTTCGCCTTGACGCGTCATCAGCTCCACACGATAGGTGTCACTATCGTCGTCGCTGCTCACACCCACGTGCGCCTCTACGATATCGTCCAGTAGATAGGTGCGCGTCTTTGCCCCCGTCAGCGTGGCTCGAGAGCGAGTCAGCGTGCCTTCGGCCAAACTGAAGGTCCAGCTTGTCTTGGTCGCGCGGACACCACCGATGGTCAACCCTAGGCCGACGAGGCCAATGACCCCGCTTACGATCAGACCGGTGATGCCTCTGTCGCTGATCCTCAGGCTTGGCTGCGCCGCGTCGGCCAGAAAGGCGTTGATCTCCTCCGCCACTGAGGCGCGGTGCCGGTAGTTGGAGCCAGAGTGACTCGTCAGGGGAATGCGGCCCGAGGCGGTCTCTAGGACGACTTGGTAGAGGGCGTCGCCGTCGCTGTCTTCGTGCTCGTCTACGACAGCGGTCGTGAGCTCCGGAAGCGGCTGCCAGTTCATCCTGGCCCCAAGGAGGGATCGCTCTATGGCGCACCGGGGCGAGCCCGACGGCGTGCGCTCGCACACGAGGTCAGCGCTGCGTCCAAGGAAGTAGATCCAGAGAGGGGTGGACAGGATCAGGAGGATGCCCAGTATCAAGAGTAGGGGGCCACTCCGCGCGCGCAGCTTCAGGGTCTGATCGTCAAACTGCAGGATCTTCATCGCCGCCCCACTTTCGGTTTGTGCTTGGTTTTGTCTGCGGGCGCACCTTCAGTATACGCCAGGAAGGGCCCACCTGCAAGACCCAGTTGTGCAGATAACGGCGCGAAGCTAGTCGTCTGTGTGTTTTGCAGTAAACTGAGGCCGCATATGGCAATCAGAGCGTGCTCAAATGACCTCGTGGAGGACTAGTGATGACCTCATCCTACTTCATTGCCGTTGATCTGGGTGGGACTCAAATACGAACGGCTCGCTTCACTGAAGACGGCCAGATGGAGGAGCGCTATGCCACTGCGACCAAAGCAATGGAGGGGTTTGATCCGGTATTCGAGCGCGTGATCTCCGCGATACGGCAGGTATGGCCATCAGAGGGCGTGGTTGTCGCCGTGGGGCTGGGGGCCCCGGGTCCACTCAACTTCAAACGCGGAGTGTTGCGTTTTGCTCCCAATCTCCCCGGGTGGGTGAACGTGCCCCTGCGCGATCTGTTGCTTGAGGAGCTGGGCTTGCCCTCGTTTGTGGGCAATGATGCCGATGTTGCGGCGCTGGCCGAGCACCGCTTTGGCGCTGGCAAGGGCGTCGCTGACATGATTTACATGACAATCAGCACCGGGATCGGTGGCGGTATGATCTTCAACAACCGGCTCTTTACGGGCGGCAATGGGTTGGGGGGCGAGGTTGGGCATATGGCCATCGATCCAAGTGGTCCAAAGTGCAGTTGCGGCAATGTCGGATGCCTTGAGGTGCTGGCGTCGGGGACGGCCATCGGCAGGCGAGCCAGGCAGCGAATTGCGGCGGGTGAGGCTTCGGTGCTCTTGGATTGGGTAGACGGCGATCTCTCACGGATCACAGCGAAACAGGTGAGTCGGGCTGGTCAAGAGGGCGATGCACTGGCCGTCTCTGTCTTCCGCGAGGCGGGTCTCTATATTGGCTCTGCGCTCGTTAGCCTTATGTATATGCTGAACCCCTCTCTCTTTGTCCTGGGGGGCAGCGTTACGCTGGCGGGCGACCTCCTCTTTGGCCCTATCTGTCAAACGGTAAACGCGCGTGCGCCCTTGGCCTATCGGGAGCAGACACGCATCGTTCGGGCGGAACTGGGCGGTGACGTTGGTCTCTGGGGTGCCTTCGCACTCTGCCTGATGGAACTGGACCTTGCTACGCCGCCATAATGTGGCATCCTCCAGGTCGATGTACAGGTAACCTCAGATAATAGCGTGGGGTGACTATCATGTCGCGTTTGCTGATCGTGTTAAGTGTGGTTGAGTTGATCGCGGTTGTGGCCTTGGGATGGCTCCTCGGCCCGGGGCTGGAATCGCGCTTTGTTCCCGGTGTCTGGGTCTGGGATCTCTCGTTGGGACGGATGACACCGGATCAAGCCTCTAGCTATCTCGAGACAACCCTCCCTTTGCGCCAGCCAAGCATCGTCCTCCTGGGCCCCGAGGGACAGCGGTGGTCCTATTCACCGGCTGACTTGGGTATCTCTGTCAACACGGAAGCCACGCTCAGCCGAGCCTACGAGGCGGGACATACGGCGGAGGGGCGTCACGTCTTCTCAGAGCGGCTCTCTGTGATGCTGGATGGGACTCGGCTATCGCCTGTGCTAGCGTGGGACCCCCAGGTTGCGCGACAGGCAGTGGAAGCGGTGGCTGCGGAGCTCTCGCGTCCTGCGGAGGATGCTGCCGTCCGGCTCGAGGGGTCTGACGTCCGCCTGGAGCCTGGGGGTCTTGGACGCCGCGTCGAGGTCTCACGGACACTCGAGCTGCTCGTTCCACACCTCTATGCGCTGGAACCCGCCGAGATTGTGCTGCCGGTCACGGAACTTGCGCCCGCGATTAGCGATGATCAAGCGCAGCAGGCGTTGAGTATGGCGGAAGAGATTCTGGAGAGCCCTCTGACGTTGCTGGTCCCAGATCCAGAGGAGGGTGATCCCGGACCGTGGACCGTGGATCCCGATGTGCTGGCCGACATGCTGATTATCCACATCGAAGAGGGCAACGTGCAGGTGGGGCTGCAGGGGGCTGCTCTAGCGCAGTACCTCGGTCCGCTAGCGACGGCGCTCTACCGAGATCCCGTCGATGCTACGTTCGAGTTCGATAGCAATAGCATTGAGCTGAGGGTCACCAACCCCAGCAAGATGGGCCGCGAAGTTGACGTCGCAGCCTCGGTCAACCGCATCAATGAGATGCTTCAGGCGGGTGAGCATTGGGTGCCGCTGGTGATCAACGAGATTCCGCCAGAGACACCGGACACGGTCACAGCGGCGGACCTGGGTATCACTGAGTTAGTCGCCGTGGGCGAGTCCTACTTCACGGGGTCATCGTCGGCCCGCGACCGCAACATTCGGCTCGGCGCGTCAAAGTTCGACGGCATTCTTGTCAAGCCCGGCCAGCTCTTTTCGTTCAATGAGTATCTCGGAGAGGTCACGTCTGAGGCCGGCTACGACGAGTCCTACGTGATCATCGGCAATGAAACGGTTCTAGGCGTTGGGGGCGGTATCTGTCAGGTGGCGACAACGGCGTTCCGAGCTGCCTACTTCGGTGGGTATCCGATCATCGAGCGCTGGCCCCACGCGTACCGTGTGGGCTACTACGAGCTGGGGGGCTTTGGGCCGGGGTTTGACGCCACAGTCTATTCCCCGCTGGTCGACCTGAGATTCGAGAATGACACGCCCTATCACATCCTGATTCGGACGGAAGTGGATGCGGCAAACGCTCGGTTGCGGTTTCTGTTTTACAGCACCTCTGATGGGCGGACCGTCGAGCAAATCGGTCCAGAGTCCGGGGATCCCGTACCAGCAGGCCCTCCTGTCTATGAGTACGATCCCTCGATGCCAGCCGGTGCGGCGACCCAGATTGAGCAGTCCCACAGCGGTCTGACAGCCATTCTCGGACGGGTGGTGCGAGATGCGGAGGGGAACGTGATGTACGAGGATGAGTTCGTGAGTGAGTTTGTGCCGTGGTCTGCGCGCTTCAAGTTTGGGCCTGGCTATACACCGCCTGCGACCGCCGAGGTCATCGGTACTCCAGAACCGTAGGGGCGTGCTGGGAAAGAGAAGACTCCCACCCGCTCGGGTGGGAGTCTGTGCTAGAGCGTTTGGGGTGGTCTAGACGCCCGGTACCTGATCAGCCTGCTTTACCCATGCCTGGATCTCGAAGTTGACCTTCTGGACGAAGCTATTAGGAGGGAGATTCGCACCTTGCGCGTATTCCAGCTCCTTGATGCGTGCCTTGACCCGAATCGCGGTCGTCTCAAGGATGATCTCTTGACCCGGGCGCATCTGGACGACCTCACCTTTGGGTTCTAGCTTGGCCATAAGATCCGAATCGTTGTAAGCGTACTCGCTAGCCAGGACCTTCGTCACGGTCCGGATGTCGCTCTTGTCGAAAAGCCAGGCCTCGAAGGCAGTGACCTTCTTGGGATCGCCAGCACCGAGGGTCTCCGAAATGCCAATGCCGCACTCACCCAGGAAGTCAGATCCAATCTCAATGCTGAAGGACGGGTCGAAATAATCGTCGCCCAAGACGTAGGGGGTGTTAAATGACTTGACAGGCTCTTCCTCTGTGCCTGTCACTTCCGCCGCACCCATGGGCACCGTTCTGCGGTCCGCGACTGCAGATTCCTTCTGCGGCGCGCCTTCGCGTTGTCGACCGACAAACATGTACCAGCCCACCCCCGCTGCACCCACGACAAGCAGCACGAGAGCTAGAATGCCCACGATCCGCAATATTCTGGCGAGCGGCGTAACGCTCGTGGTGTCCTCCTCCGCGGCGGGCGCTTCCTCCGGAACCAGTCCTTGTTCTTGCGCCGCCATCTGCTGCAAGCGACTGAGCGGTGACACGTAGCTGCCAAGCTCGTATTGTGCCGCGTTGTCAAGCGAGTCCTGGATATCCTCTGTGAGGAGGTCCTCTTCTGCTAACCAGGGGACGTTGTTGACCCGAACGCCCTCGTAGTTCGCCAGGTCGAGTCCCAGGCGTGATTGGAGCAATTCTAGGTCGTTGGTCCGGAAATACTCCTCGGAGGCGTAGGCGAGATAGGCTGACTTGTAGCGCTCGTGGAGGTGACCCGGCGTCGCATTGCTCCATTCGACGGGGAAGATCCACCAACCAAGCACAAACCACCCTATGAGGACACCAACGATCAAACCAATGAGGGCCTTATACCTGTCCCATACGGGCTGGATCTTGACCATCGTCTGGGCGAAGACCGAGAAGCCCGTGGCGAGAAGTTTGTCAAACATAAGCTAGCCTCCAGGTATGAGTGGCGTGGATTTCTTTAACCTTGCTACAAGATTACCATACATCTTGTGTAATTGCAAGTAGTTACGATTATCTGCAATGTGGTTTTTTCTGCAACTCTGCAAGCCATCATCCCTCTATGAACTGACGACCGATTCCTTGACCGACCTTTGGCTGGCGGTATAATCGCTTCACATTATGATGATCGCTTGGCGTACGCTGCTTCAGAACCTCATAGAGGGTAGTCCTCTTCGCTGGCTGGTGTTTAGCCGTCATCGCTGGATACTGGTTGCGGTCGCGGTGCTGTTGCTTGCCCTGGTCAGCGTGGGAGGAGGCTGGCTCATCGCGGAGCTCGGGGCGATCCCCGTAGCCGTGCTGGTTGCCGGTTTTGTGTACGTCATCTGGGTGCTTTACGATCTGGAAGTGGCCTATCTCGGCGTGATTGCCGTGGTCGCCTTACTCCCGTTTGCCTCTCTGCCGTTCAGTATCGGGTTCACGCCGACGTTTCTCGATCTCACGCTCCTATCTCTGTTTGGCGCATGGCTCCTGGCTTTCCTCTTGAGTGATGAACAGCGACTGGTCGCCACACCCGTTGGCGGGAGCGTCCTGGCCTTTGCCTTATTTGCGGTTGTTGCCTTTGTGGCCGGGCTCTCCCACGGGTCCCTCACGACCTATCTCATCCGTCATTTTGCGGAGACGCTGATGAGCATCGGGATCTTCTTCCTGGTGGTCAATACGGTGCAGGATGTGGGTCGGCTTGGACGCCTGGTCCGCTGGCTGATTCTGGGAACGTCGGCTGCTGCAGCGCTGGGAATTGTGCTCTATCTCATCCCTGAGGAGCTGGCCATTCGTGCGCTGTCGGCGCTTGGGCGCTTTGGGTATCCGACCGGGCCCGGCGTCATCTGGTACATTCGCGATGATCCCAGTTTGATGAAACGCGCGACATCGACTTCGATCCACCCCAACGTGTTGGGCAGCCTGGTCAACTTTGGGATTGCCCTTTCTATCCCGCAGTTGTTCGCCAAGCGCCCCGTGATCCCGAAGGTCCCGCTCCTAGGGCTTCTTGGGATTCTGGGGGGAGCGCTTGTCTTGACGGTGTCACGAAGCGCTATGCTGGGGGTAGCGTGCGCGGTCCTCGCTATCAGTGTGATGCGCTATCGCACACTCCTGCCCTTGATGGCGGTGGCGGTGATACTTTTCTTGCTGCTGCCCTATACTCAAGGGTTGGTTGTCCATTTCATGGAGGGATTTCAGCGGCAAGATCTCTCCACGCAGATGCGTATGGGGGAGTACAAGGATGCCTTGATCCTGATCCGGCGCTATCCTGTGTTCGGGGTTGGCTTTTCCGGTGCGCCTGATTTGGACATTTATGTGGCGGTGGCCAGCCTTTATCTGATCATCGCTGCGCAGATGGGGTTAGTGGGTCTGTTGGCCTTTCTGGTTGTCCTGGGGATGGTGTTGTGGCGCTTCTGGAGCCGGCGAACCCAGATTGAGGCCCATCCAGACTTGGAGCCCCTATGGTTCGGGGTCCACGCCGCGATTATTGGCGGTGTCGTAAGCGGGATCTTTGACCACTACTTCTTCAGCTTGGATTTTCACAATTCAGTGACGCTCTTCTGGCTCCTCGTTGGGCTGGCGACAGCTGCCACGGAGCTGGTTGACGCTGGTGTCCGGGCTAGGGAACAGGCGCATGGACGAGCTGTCGGCGCTGACGGCGGCTGATCTCAACTCTTGTGCTTTGATTGGCCTTAGAGTATACTTGGTGCAGTTGGTCTAATCTAAACACTGTCTTATCAGGAGGCCCTCGATGAAACTCTCTTGCCTTCAGGAAAACCTCGCTAAGGGATTGAGCATTGCCGGTCGGGCCGTGCCGTCTCGCACGACGATGCCGATACTGGGGAACGTGCTCTTGGCCACCGACCATGGTCAACTGAGGCTGGCTGCTACAAACATGGAGCTCAGCATTGTGCATTGGGTCGGTGCGCGGGTCGAGACTGAGGGCGAGATCACCGTACCAGCCCGGAATTTCATCGACTTGACGAATTCTCTGCCGCCCGATCAGGTGAACCTGACGCTGGATGAATCGACGCTGACCATGAAGCTGCAATGTGGCTCGGTCAACGCTAGTTTCCGGGGCATCTCGGCCGACGAGTTTCCATTGGTTCCGGAGGCCGATGATGATAACGGCGTCCACGTGGAGGCGGGTGATCTGAACACGGGCTTGGTGCAGGTTACCTTTGCTGCCTCCACGGACGAAAGCCATCCGGTCTTGACCGGTGTCTTGGCGGAGTTCGAGGGCAACGCCTTGACGTTGGCGGCAGCCGACGGCTTCCGGCTGTCGATGCGCCAGATACCGTTGATCGAACCCGTGCCCGCGCCCTTAAGCGTCATCATCCCAGCTCGGGCGTTGGGTGAGCTGATGCGGATCATTGGTGGGCTGGAGGAGCCGATCAAGATCTCGACCACCCGGCCTCACAACCAGATCCTGTTCCAGATGCCCAGCACGGTGCTGAACTCGCAATTGATTGACGGGAGCTTCCCAGATGTACGCAGGATCATCCCTTCTTCCCACCGGACTCGCGTCGTCGTAGGGCGGGAGGAGATCCTTCAGGCCTGCAAGCGTGCTGCGATCTTTGCGCGCGACGTGGCCAACATCGTGACTCTGAGCATAGGCGATGACACGCTGACGGTTGCGGCGGACTCTTCTGAGTCGGGGCAGGGCTCGACGCGGTTGATGGCGGACATCGAAGGGGACAAGCTGGACATCGCGTTCAACGTGCGTTTCCTTATTGACGTCTTCTCGGCACTGGACACACCGCAGGTCTCTCTAGAGCTGAACTCCCCGACAAATCCCGGCCTGATCCGGGCGGTGGGGGACGACGCCTTTACACACGTGGTGATGCCGATGCACCTTGGGCGACGCTAGGCGGTCCAAGATGTAAGTTGTTTGGGTTCTGGATTCGTCTGGAGGCAGGATGCCGAGGTGAGTGTATCCTGTCTCCGTTTTTTCTTATGGGGTTGGCCACGCGCCAAAGACGGTTTCTTAGTCTATGAGAAGAGAAGTATATCTGACCAGAATCGAGGCGCTGTCCCCCGATCGATTGCGTCGGGAGTGTGATCCCTCGATATTCACGTTCGACTCGACGGATGACCTGCCTTACGAACCCGGCATCATCGGCCAGGATCGGGCCGTGGAGGCGGTTCGGTTTGGCCTTGATATCAGCAGTCCGGGCTTCAACATCTTCGTGATGGGTCCGACGAGTTCGGGTCGCCGCTCGATCATCAAGCGGATGGTTGAGGAGAAGGCTGCACAAGAGCCGGTTCCGGATGACTGGCTCTACGTGACGCGTTTCGCGGAGCCGGGATCGCCTCGTGCTTTGCAGGTGCCCCCAGGTAGGGGGCGGAAGCTCCGTGCGGCTATGGAGCGGTTTAGCGCGACGTTGCCGGAGCGACTGCAGCAGGCTTTTGACACCGACCGCTACGCGGGGGCGCGGGAGGAGTTAGAGCAGCAGTACCGGGCATTGGAGCGAGAGGCCCTGGCCTCGGTAGACGCCGCTTGTCGCGAGCGCGATTGCGTGCTCGTTCGATCGCCCTCCGGCTTGTATATCGCTCCCGTGCGGGATGGCGACCTCCTGTCACCTGAGGCGATCAGCCAACTTGGTGTGGGAGAGCAGTCGAAGGTTCAGGAGAACCTTGAGTACCTAGACGATCTTCTGGACGACGCTATGCGGCACTTGCGAGATCACGAGCGGCAGATTCAGGGGGACATTGATCGCCTCGATCGAGAGGTCGCTGACCACACGATCCGTCCTCTCCTAGAAGAGCTTCGCGCAGCCTATGCCGACCAACCCGGAGTCCTCTCCTTCTTGGAGGAAGTGCGGGAGGATATCCTTGCGAATGTCTCGTTCTTTCGCTCCGGTGATACGGTCAGAACAGATACCGAGGGTGGCTCGCTTCTCGATGTCCCCATCAGCAAACGCTACCGGGTCAACCTGCTCGTGGACAACAGCGAACTGCAGGGTGCGCCGGTGGTCTTGGTCGAGAGACCGTCTGTACAGCGATTCTTGGGAGCCGTCGAATATGACATGCGGTACGGCATGAGCGTGACTGACCATACGCTGATCCGGGCCGGCGCTCTGCACAAGGCAAACGGTGGTTATCTGATCGTGGATGCGACAGGCCTTGTTGAGGATTTTGACGCCTGGACTGGGCTCAAGCAGGCACTCTCCAAACAGTCCGTGCGGGTTGAGTCGCCCGATGGTCAGCGGCTGATCCGGACGGTGACACCCGTTCCGGAGCCGATACCGCTCGAGGTGAAGGTCATCCTTGTGGGGTTGCCTGAGGCCTTCTACCGGCTTTACAGATTCGACGAGGACTTCGCCAAGTTCTTCAAAGTCCAGGTGGAGTTCCATACCGAGGTGGACCGCACTCTAGAGACCGAACGGGCTTACGGGCGTTTCATTCGCATGCTCTGCCATCGCGAGGACCTGCTTCCGTTCACGCCAGAGGCCACGGCGCGGATCGTGGAGTTTGGCTCGCGGTGGGTCGAGCATCAGGATCGTCTCAGCTCGCAGTTCGGACACATCGCCGACCTCGTGCGGGAGGCAGACTACTGGGCTCGCCAAGGTGGTGAGCAAGCCGTGCACCGCGCCGATGTGCAGAGGGCGCTCAAGCAACAGCGGCGACGTGTCGGCCTGCTGGAAGAGCTTTCTCTGCGAGCGATCCTGGAAGACCGTCTTGTCCTCATGACCCAGGGCGGTGCCGTTGGGCAGGTCAACGCGCTGACCGTGGTCAGTTACGGGAGCAGTAGCTACGGTGTACCTAGCCGCATCACGGCCCAGGCCTACGTCGGTCGCGGCAACGTCGTGGACATCCATCGCGAGATCGACCTCGGTGGCCCGATTCACACGAAAGGTGTCTTGACGCTGACGGGCTATTTCGGCGGTCAATACGGCGTCTCCCGTCCCTTGTCCATGGAGGCGAGCCTGAGCTTCGAGCAAGTGTACGAGGATCTCGAGGGGGACAGCGCCTCGTGCGCCGAGCTGTACGCTCTGATCTCGGCGGTTTCGGAGCTGCCCCTCCGTCAGGATTTGGCGGTGACGGGCGCCGTTGATCAGTACGGCCACGTGATGGCGATCGGTGGCGTGAACGAGAAGATAGAGGGATTCTTTGAAGTCTGCCGCGCACGTGGGCTGACGGGAACCCAAGGCGTCATTATCCCGACGTCCAACGTGAAGAATCTCATGTTGGAGGAGGATGTGATCGAGGCCGTGCGGAAGGGCGAATTCCATATCTATCCTGTCGACACGGTGGATGAGGGATTGACGCTGTTGACGGGGAAGCTCGCAGGCGTACCAAATGCGTCAGGCGAGTTTCCCCCAGATACCGTACACGGGCGCGTCGCTCGCCGGCTTGAAGCCTTTGCCAAGTCCGACGACGGCGACCGAGGACCGAACAGCTAGGTAGGTAGGCCCATTGGGCTTAGCGAGGACTCCCGAAGTAGAAGGAGCAGGACATGACGAATCTTCTGAGGAACCCGGGCTTTGAGGAGGGCTGGTGGCGGAAGACGGATGTTGGCCAATCCTATGCTGAGATCTTCGTGCCAGAGCATTGGGTGGCCTACTGGAAGGAAGGAATGCCCGTTCCGCACGATCCGAGCAACCAGTCCGGGTATGCCCGACCGGAGATGCACGTCATCAATCGGGAGGCCCCTTTCTTGGATCCGCTGCGTGTGAGAAGCGGCTCTCGGGCGACGAAGCTGTTCACCTTTTTCCGTGTCCACGATGCGGGGCTCTATCAGCAGGTCTCTGGGATTGAGCCCGGTGCCCGCCTGCGGGGCACGGGCTGGGCGCACGCTTGGTCAAGCACGGACGATGATCCAAGGACCAGTGACGGGGCCGGAAGCCAGCCTTATTTCATCCGGGCCTCGGAGTACGATCCAGGCGAGCACGGGCAAGAGGGTGGCCTGCGCAATGCAAGTTTCCGGGTGGGAATCGATCCTGCTGGGGGTACAGACCCGTGGGCGGACAGCGTCGTCTGGGGCGAGGCAGCGCACATCTACAACATCTTTGCTCAGATCCCCCCGTTGGAGGTCACAGCTGAAGCCGACACGGTCACGCTCTTCGTCAGGAGCTCAGTTCTGTGGCCCTTCAAGCACTGCGATGCCTATTTCGACGATATGAGAATGGACATCACGACGGACCCTGCCTCGCCGTTGCACGTCTCGATCAGGCCGGAGCGAGTTGTCGTTGGGGAGCCCTTCGAAGTCTCCGCTACGGGCGGCCTGGGAGCGGAGACGATCACGGTGAGCTTCACAGATGATCGCATTTTTGATAAAGAGGTGCGGGTCATTGACGCTCGTGCTGTGAGCCGAGCTGTCGCTGTTGAAGAGGGGGACTATGAAGTCAGGGTCGCTTCTGGTCAAGAAGTAAGCAACTCGGTAAGATTCCACGTCTATCCACAAGCTGCGGCCCTGAGTCCGGGGTTTGTGCCCCCACGAGAGCCATACGAGAGGACTTATCTGCTCCTGCCGCCCGGCGCAGGCGGCGAATGGTTGCGCGCAGTCAGAGAGAGCGGTGTTTGGGATCGGCGTCGGTGGACCATTGGTGGAAGCGCCGATGACGCCGGGACCGGACCTACCAAGCGGCGTGTCGTTGCGGTCAATCCGCAGAACTGGCCTGGCGATCTGAAGGCTTTCTTCGATGAGCACTATCCGGGGGTCGAGTATGTGGCGCTGCGAGTTGCGACACCCGAGGCGTTGTCCGATACGCTGGGGCGACTGGCATAGACAGAAGCCGATCTACCTCTAGGCGGACCTGATTTCTATTCCCTTGATCGTGTAGTAGAAGGCCAGGGATTCGGCCATGCCCTTCCGGATGCGTTGAGAGATCTGCCCCATCACGTCTATGAAGAGGGGATCCCGCGTCTGGGTCGGACAGACGATGCCGAGGCGGGGACGGGGTCCGGCGTTGTCAACACTCCACTGCCCATCGTGACGGCGGCGAAAGGTCTCGCCCAGAAAAGCACACCACACCATCTGGATCTCCTGGGAGGGGCGGGGGAACTGGCGGACGTAACGCTCTACCCACTCATCAAGGGCCTGCAGTCCGACGGCGTCATAGTCAATGGGGACGCCGGTGTAGCGCGATAGGCCGAACCGAGCGCGCTCGGCCAGCTCGGTGAGCTGCTGAGATCTCTGCGGAGAGAGGAACTGCACCGCGTGTTTGTTCATACCATCCTCTGACTTTGAACCCCATATGCATTATAGCACGGTTATACCTGAGGAACAATGGGCACCACAACAAAGCGATGTGTGGGCGTGGGCTTTTGCCGCAGGGGCCTTTCGCGCTATAATCGTACGTAGTTACGTGCACAGCATAGGAGTCTTGGACTATGGAGATTGAGTGGCATGGCCTCGGCTGCTTCCGGTTGACGGAGCGGGGTTGCCCATCTATCGTGACCGACCCTTTCGACGAAAGCCAGACGGGTCTGCGGCTGCCCCAAGCCGAGGTAGATATTGTGACCTCGAGCCTCTTGCTCGAGGATTCACGGGAAGCGACATGGCCCAGGATTCTTGGGACACCTCGCACGCTGGCTGCCCCCGGTGAATATGAGATTGGTGGTGTGTTCATCACAGGCGTGGCCTCCTCCCGTGCGCGCAAGCGAGGTACCAGACCGGAACGAAACGTTGTTTACACCATAAACTATGATGGGGTAGCGGTCTGCCATCTTGGTGAACTGACTCGGGCACCGACCCAGGCGGAAGTCGAGGCGATGGGACGGGTTACCGTGCTCTTGGTGCCGGTGGGGATGCCGGGAGGCATGACGCCAGCGGTGGCCTCGGAAACCGTGAGCCTGATCGAGCCAGAGATTGTCGTTCCCATGCAGTACAGGGTGCCAGGGCTGAGGATCGAGCGTAAGCCGGTTGCGGGTTTCCTTAAGGAGATGGGTGTCACCGATCCGAGTGCGGTACCCAGCTTAAGGGTCACCTCAGGTGGGGAGCCTGATGAGTTGCAGGTGGTGCTGCTTGAGCCGCAGTGACGGCTCTGCGAGGAGGTAAAGATGCACCGTCGTTATGCTCTGGGTATGATCATCGCGTTGGGGCTCGTTCTAGGAGTCAGTGCGGGATGCCGATCGGATCAGGAGGCCCAGGTGGCGGCTACTCTGGAGGAGATACAAACAGAGATCGACGCCGGGAACTACGAGAGTGCACGGACTGAGCTTGAGACGATTCTCTCGGAAGACGCGGAGAATGCGGAGGCTCGGTTCAAGCTCGGCTTGGTCTACTTCAACCTCGGGGACTATCAGCTTGCCAGGGAGAACTTTGAGCAGTCTTTGGCGCTGGAGCCCGACCGCGCGGGGGCCGTCCATCACAACTTAGGGGTGCTGGCTTACCAGATGGGAGACATGGATACTGCCTTGCAGGAATTCCAGGCCGCCCTGGAGACGGACCCCGACGATGCTGACACCCACTACCAACTCGGAGCGACCTATTTGATTCAGGCCTTCCCCGTGGATGCGATGGAGCCGGATGCGGCGCTGCTGGCGAAGGCGGAGGCGGAATTCGGACGAGCTTTGGAGATCGCGCCTCGAAAGCCTGAGGCCCTTGTGGGCCTTGCGAACGTCTATATGCTGCGGAATGAGATGAGAGAGGCTGTCGACCTCCTTGAGGATGCTGTCGAGCAGGCACCACAGATGCGAGAGGCGCTCTTTGCACTGGGACGTGCGTATGCTGCCGTAGGCGAGCTCGATCAGGCTAAGGCGACGTTGCGACAGTTCTTAGATACGGATCCGCCAGCAATGTGGGCTCAACAGGCCGAAGAGATGCTAAGGGAGTTGGACGGTGAATCTACCGATTAAGCTCTTGCTCACCTGGGACATTGCTGCCGGGCAGGAGGAGCCCTGCTTTGCCTTTGTGACGCAGGATTTGCCCCCCAAGATGCAGGCAGCGGGATTCGATCTGAGTGATGCATGGTTCACAGCCTATGGAGACTGGCCGCAGATTCGCATAGGCTTCGTGACGAGCGACCTGCAGACGCTGGAAGATTTCCTCGCCTCAGAGACGTGGCGCGAGCTCAAGCAGCGGCTGCTGTCCTATACCCGAGACTATGAGGAAAAGGTCGTCGTCGCCAAGGGAGGCTTTCAGTTGTAGGAATCGGCGGCTGGGTGAGGAGGCTGGGGACGCGGCGGTGGTAGCACTCACTGCCGCGGTTCTATTTGCAGAGGGAGCGTCAGCTGCGCGCTCTCCCGCTCAACAATGGGATCCAGTCCAAGGTAGACCTCGATCTCTGACCGCTGCTTGATCTCGTCGACCATACGCCGCAGGTGCCGGAACTTGATGAAGGCCCAGTTATCGACGTGGGTGAGCTCGCTTAGACGCGGATCGCGGCGGAGCTTGAGCGCTGTCAATGCCGCCCGGCCTCCGGGGATGACCAAGCACCGGTGCCCGTCGGAGGGGGGCGGTTTCAGGAGGTGTGGACCTAGGACTGCGGTGGTGGAGCAACGGAAAACGTAGCTCTGCTGATCCTCGTCTTGCCACACAATATCGGCATTGAGGCGGCGTGAAACACGGTAGCCCAGCTGTCTTCCCAGAGAGGTGATGTCATCCCTGAGCTGTTGTGTCTCCTGCTTGCGGCGGCCGGGCTCATCCTCAGGCCGCAGGGCCAGCCTGCCGCCGGGCTCCCGCGTAGCATAGGCGTCGACACAGGCTGCGACCAATTCCGGTTCCGGCGAGAGCAGGCCGTGGAAGCGTTCGTAGAGTCTCGCCGTCAGCTCCGCATAGGTCCACTGCTCGCGCTGTAGGAGCAGCTCGAGCACCTCGGACTCCACACGGTCTGCCAGGGGCTTCTCAACTCTTACTGGTTTCCGGAACCAGAGCAGGTGATCCCCGAGCGCAATGAACTGCGCTGAGGCCTCGGGATCCACGCCGGTAAGGTCCGGCTCCCGAGACTCGAGAATGCAAGCCGCCTCGAGATCATCCTGCCGCGTCGGCTCGCCACGCTGGGCCAGAAAGTCGGCGAGCATCGCGGCGGGATCCATCTCACCAGGCCTCGAGTCGCCCCGGGAGTCGCTCCCACCTTCCGTGGCCCTTAGCAGGAGCCGATATCCGTTTGGTGCCGAGGTGATCCAGCGCTGGATCTCAAGATCGGCCCTGTTGGCCGCGTAGGTCAAGGCCCGGACCGGTGCGACACCATCTGTGGGCGAAACCGCGAGGATGAGAGCGTCTTGGGAAAGGAGCGGCTTCAGATAGGAGAGCGCTGTTGCCAGGCTTTTCCGAAACCACTCCCACTCGAGTCTCCTTCGTTGGAGGAATCCCTTCAACTCGGATGTTGCCCGTGGTCCCCACAGCCACGTTGCCCACAAGACGGACAGAGCCCACCAGGTGGCGTCCGGGGGACGGATCTCCAAGATCAGGGCCTGTACGGCGCCGCGAAGCGGCTCTGGATTTAGTTCGCGTATAGAGCGCCCGAGCAGCAGGTATGCTGGCTTCGTCTGGGCCAAGAGAGCGGGAACAGAGGTGACGGACATCGTCGCGCTATCCGCTAGGAGCGTTGGCAGAGTGGGCTTGTCGGCGGCTTGGCCTGATACCCGCAGGCCTGCCTGGGCCGCATAAGTCTTGAGAGCTCGCTCCAATACCATCCACACATTGCGTTCGAGGAATCGATGGGGCGTACGAAGGGTCCGAAGCCTCTCGGTGGGTGCGGCGTAGGCAGAAAGGTTGCTCCCCAGATCCATAGCCTCCAGGATCAGCGCGATGAGGATTGTGCGCGCATCCGCAGTCACGTGCAGCTGGGGTAGGCGGTTTAGGATATCAAGGAGGACACCTAGGTTGCGCTCAGTGTAGAGCCTGAGCAGATCAGCTGCGTGGGCGTAGACGGGATCGTCGGGCCGCGCGATGCGGCTCAAACCGAGGTGGAAGGCAGGCGTCTCACGAGGCGGAAATTCGCCAGCCACGGCTACGTCCCGGTCGTCGACCGGCCCTTCCTGGGCTCCGTCGCACTTGGGACAGATCACGCTCTTGTAGAAGGGCCTACCTGCTCCACGATCCCATGCGAACCACTCCGCGACACCCTGCGCCCGACAGAGCGGGCAGCGGGACGCATACTGCTCCCGGATGTGGTTCGAGAGCGGGCGGTCTCCTTTTCGTAGATCGCCAAGCTCGGTAAGAGCAGCTTGGACCTCCTCTAGGGCGACCGGGTTGAGGTCGGTGTGGATCCATAGGGACTCAACAGGATTGCGATTCAGGACGAGAAGACGACAGCCCGACTGCAGGGCCTCTGCAGCCGGAAGGCCACCGCTGATGTTGACAGCCAACACGAGGTCGCCCGGCTCTGTCGCCGAGTTGAGCAGCTGCCTGACGACGCCTTGGAGTTGAGGTGGACGATATCTAGCCAGTGGGAAAGGCGGAGGAATCGGCGCGCCAGGAACCAGGACAGGATGTCCGGCCTTGACCATAGCCCTCCTCCCAGATCGGTCTTAAAGGTCCTGGGAGACCAGCGTTGATAAGTGCTACAAGCTTACACTTACCGCATCTTGCTCGCCAATGAGCAAGGACAGCTCTTGATAACGTGCGTCATCCGGACGCGCCGTCTCGGACTAGATCTCCGTAGTCACGGCGCTTGCCCATTGCCTCCCTCTACTGCTGGACCCCTCTTGTCACGAGCGCTGCCACTGCTTCCTTGATCTGATCGACGTCAGGAGCCCCTGCCCGTCTGTAGGCGACCTCGCCCTCGCCGTTGAATACAAAGAAGGTCGGGACGCCGGTCACCTGCCACTGATAGGCTAGTTGCTGGCCTAAGCCATCCCTAACGTTGAGTCTGAGCAACTCCGCCTCGTCCATAATATCACGCTCAAGTTGGTCCACCTTTGGCTTCGACGCGAGGCAGATGCTGCAGGTGTTCGAGTAGAACTCGATCACCGTCGGACGGCCGTCAGTCAGCCGAGCCTGAATCTCCTCCATCGTGCCCAACTGATCCCCGGGTGTCCGGAGCACTGTGTACGCAACCACCAGCGCCAGCACGATGCCGATGGTCAACCATTCTTCCTTCAAAATCGTGACAATCTTGTCCTTCATCGTTCCCCCACAATATCTGTCTCATCGGTCGTGACCACGGCCTCGCCGATGGGCCGGATACGCTCCGGCGAACTACCGTCGGCTAGAGCTCTCAGCCGTGCTAGGTTCTCTCTATCCTCATGAAGATCATCGCTCTTGGGTGTCTCCAGTATGCCCGGCCGACCATCCAGTCTCGAGTCATTGACTATGTACTGAAAGCCGTCTAGCCCGAGATGCCCCTCACCAATGTGCTCGTGCCGGTCGCGGTGGCTGCCGAGCGGATAGCGACTGTCATTCAGGTGGATAACGTACAGCTGATCTAGTCCGATCTGCTGATCGAAGCTTGTCATCGTGATGTCATACCCCTCCGGCGTCCTGAGCTCGTACCCGGCTGCGAAGACGTGACAGGTATCCAGGCATACGCCGAAGTTCCGGCGTCCGTCCACCGTGTCAAGCAGGCGACCGAGCTCCTCGAACGTCGCTCCTAGTGCCGTGCCCTGACCCGCGGTTGTTTCGAGCAGAATCCTGAGTCGATAGCTCTGAATCGCTTGCTGGGTCTCTCTAAGGGCCCTCGCAGCTTGCTCGAGACCGGTGTCCAGACCGGCTCCGGTATGCGCCCCCGGATGCAGAACCAGAAATGGGATATCGAGCTGCTCGCAGCGCTCGGCCTCCTCAATGAGGCTAGCCGTGGACCGGCGATGCAGACTGGGCTTCGGAGATGCGATGTTGATCAGGTATGAGGCGTGGGCCACAATCGGGTGGATGTCCCGCGAAGCCCTCGCCTCTGCAAAACACCGAATAGCGTCTGAATCGAGGGGTGGAGCATCCCACTGCCGGCTGTTCTTGGTCCATATTTGCACCGCGTCGCAACCTGCCGACTCGGCCCTTTCCAGGGCGCGATGGAGGCCGCCAGCGATGGACTCGTGCGCTCCCAGACGCAGCATTGTAAGGTTCTGAATCAGCTCTCAGCGAGCTCGATGGACTGATCCCGGCGCTTGATGCAAGCTGCGCCCTAAGCCTCAACATCCGGCAGGGAGCCGGGTCGGGTCGGGTTTGGGCCTTCCACGATACGGTAACTGTGTGTGATCTCAGCCGTATGTTTGATCATGCCTTGTACGGAGCAGTATTTCTCTTCGGAGAGCTCAATCGCCCGTGCGAGGGCCTGCTCGTCGATACCGTCTCCGAAGGCTGTGTACTCTAGGTGCACCTTCGTAAAGACCTTTGGATGTTCATTTGCCTGCTCAGCCTCAACCTTCACCTGGAGGTTGGTGAGCGGTTGTCGCTTCTTGTCCATAATCGAGATCACATCCATCGCCGTGCACCCGGCGAGTCCCACGAGGACCAATTCCACCGGGGTCAATCCCGTGTGCGTACCATAGGTCCCGCCCGCCGAATCAACCACGATCGCCGGACCCTCAGGTGTCTCGCCCACCAGCCTAAGCCCTGGGCCTGCCCACGTCACTTGCGCCTTCACGCTATCAGCCCGCCTTTCTTCTCGCTTGATCAGTCTTAAAGTGGAATAACACAGATGAACTTCAGGGTCGTACTTCCGGTGTTGCGGTAGCCGTGAACCTCGTCGGGGGGAACAAACAGGAACTTATCCGGCGCCATCGCACCGAGATCGTCATCGGGGCCGGTCACCACGCCTGCTCCAGCCAGGACGTAGATCTCGTGCTCGTAGGGATGATGGTGTGGTTTGAAGGTGATCCCCGGGTCAATCTCGATGATTCGCATCGCGAAGTTCGGCGCCCCTTCATCGCCTGTGATGAGCCATCGGATACGGATGCCCTCTTGCACAGGCTCCGCCTGCACAGCTGAGACGTCCTCGATTAGCATCAGGCCTGTTCCTCGTCCGCCGAGGCCGTCGGTTCCTGTACCTCAGGCCACCGGGTTTCTTGCGCCTCAGGCTCTTCTGCTTGTGGCTCTGGTTCCCACCCCACGGCTTCCTCAACTTCAGCTTTGGGCTCTGACGCTTGCACCGCTTCTTCCTCTGGTGTTCGAGTCGAGATCCCCAATAGCTTATAGATGCCGCAGAATCCGGTGATTCCCGTCACGAAGCTGACGGCACTGACGACGCCCAGGATAGTGCCGACGACGCCCTGGATGAAGAGAAACCCCAGAAGCATCCCAAAAACGCCAAAGATCGTTCTGAAGAGCCGCTCGCGTTCACCGATATTGGGTTGCACAACACACCTCCTCTACTCCTGAAGATTCAGGATGAACTCTCTGATGTCGAGCGCTGCCTTAGTGCCGTCCCCTACCGATACGCTCAACTGCGCGGGGTTACCTGCGCGAACGTCGCCGATAGCATAAAGGCCAGGCACCTCGGTCCGCATATGCTCGTCCGTCTTGATGTATCCCCACTTGTTTAGCTCGACGAGGTCGCGAACAAATGAGGTGTACGGCGTATATCCCACGTAGATGAAGACGCCGTCGGCTGGATAGACCTTCTCCTCACCCGTTTCCCGGTCGACCGCCACTACGCCGGTCACCGTCTTGTCTCCTCTGATTTCCGTGACGCGCTGGTTGAACAGCACGGTGCTCTTCTCATGCTCGCGCACGCGGTTCTGTAGGATCTGCTCAGCGCGAGAGTACGGGAGGAACTCTAGGAACGTGACTTTGCTGGCGTATTCCAGTACCTGGAGTCCTTCCTGCAACCCCGAGTTACCCGCGCCGATGATGACCACGTCTTTTCCTTTGAAGAGGGGCCCGTCGCAGGTGGCGCAATAGGAGACACCTTTGCCGTAGAACTCGTCTTCTCCCGGAATGTTGAGTTTCTTCGGTCGACTTCCCGTCGCAATGACTGCTGTCTTGCCTCGATAGATCTCGCCAGCATCGGTGGTGACCTCGATCAGGCCCTTCTTAACAGGCTTGACTTGGGTGACTTCCTCGAACTCGACAATCTCCGCTCCGAACCGCTCCGCTTGCTTGCGGAAGCGCTCCATGAGCTCCATCCCGTTGATGCCATCCGGGAATCCAGGGTAGTTCTCAACCATGTCGGTGGTTGCTGCAAGACCTCCGGTGGACTCTCTCTCGAGGACCAGCGTGTCCATACCGTCACGTGACGCGTAGATTGCCGTGGTCAATCCGGCTGGCCCACCGCCAATGATCACAACGTCGTATAAGTTTTCCTTGGACGCTTTCTTCGACGAATCCTCAGTGATTTTGAAGTCAAACATAGCGCACAGCCCTCCTCCGCTTCAGGTTCGTATGATTCTATGCTTATTCTACTTATGAGTGTGAGTTTGAAAAACG
>JBNGDL010000008.1:0-41328 GCA_049975205.1 Anaerolineae bacterium
GACCCTGAAGCATTTGTGATCCTCACCGCAGCACGCGATGTTCGGGGCCGGGGCTTCGCTCCCTCAGAGATACCCCCCAGTTGATCAGCGCTTAAGCCCGGAGTCGCTAGGCCACGTACGGCACTGTCTGAGGACCTTCCGGAAGCACAGCGATTCGGGCCTCGGTCTTGTCCTGAAGCAGCTCCGCTACCCGTTGCTCAATTGACCGGCATGGGATCACCATCGCGTCACGAAGCTCCTCGTCGGTTAGTCCATCAGCATAGACGTGAACCCGCGCTCTCTGCTGAATCTGGGCCTGGACCTGCGCCTCCCACTGATCGTGGCAACGGAACCCGGGCGCCATGATTCGCGCCAGCAGGTCTCTGGGCGTGTCCGCCTCCCGCAGTAGCCGCCCGTATTCTCCGTGATCGGGAATCCCATCCCAGCACTCAGCCGCGATGATAATGTCGCCGCCGGGCTTCACGATCTGGGCCGCGGCTGACATCCCCTTCACGGCCTGGTAGAGGTTGAGATCTAACGGATAGCCACTGTTGGACGTGATCACGATATCGAAGGGCGCGGAAACGGGCTGCATCGCGTGTTCCCTGACGAAGTCGACCGCTGCCCGATGCGCGGTCAGCATATCGCCGGCAAAGACGCCGGTCACTTCGCGGTCCCGGTTGAGAGTGACATTCAGGATGAACGTCGGCTGGGTGGCTAGGGCGACGTCCCGTATCTCCTCCCACAGTGGGTTACCGTCCGTCACCGCCCACGTTGCCCCTGGATGGGACAGCAGGTGGGCGCTATGATTGTCCAAGATGGACTCGATGTCCGCGATTCCCGGCAGGACCGCCTTGGGCCCACCACTGACTCCAGCGAAGAAGTGCGGCTCGACGAACCCGGTGAGGATCCGAACATCGGCTTCAACGTAGGCGCGATTGACCCGAACCCTACGCCCGGCTGTGTTGCACGCCACGTCGACCAAGTTCTCGTCATCCCACGCATCGTGTTGGATGATGGGATTAGAGGCCACCACCTCAGCGCCAAGCATCCTCACCAACTCCTCGCGGCTCTGCGGCCTATGGGTACCCAAGGCGTTGATCAACAGGGTTCGATCCTTGGACACCCCAGCCGCCTCCAGAACCTCCAGCAAGGGAGGCAAGACGCGATCGTTGGGCATAGGGCGAGTGATGTCACTGAAAACGACAGCAACGCTATCGCCGCGATCCACGAGGTCAGTGAGGGAGCGCGTACCTACGGGCGACGCCAAGGCTGCCCTCAGCGCGGCTTGTTCATCCTCAAGGCCCGCGACGTATTGGGACTCGATGATCGTGATTGACCGTGATTCTGGCAGCGTGATCCAGAGTCCCTCTCGCCCGTAGGCTAGCTTAACGCGCATCCCTTCCTCTTCGATCTCGTCAGGCGTTGATGCGGGCTTTCATCCAGGGATTACTATTGTGGAAATCGGAAACAGCATTACCCGGATGCACCAACTCATCGAAGAGCGGTCGGTCCTCGTCGGGCAGATCCTTATCCAGCACCGCCAGCGCATCCTCAAGATGCTTCATCGTCCGCGGCCCGATGATCGGCGCCGTAACACCCGGCTGATCCTTGCACCAGAGCGTGGCGAGCTGTGCCGCATTCATACCGCGAGCCTCTGCCATTTTCTGAAGCTCTGCAGCCACCGTCACGCCCTCACGCGTCACCCGCGAGCGGAACCAATCACCCGAACGCTCCGCGCGCGTACCTGCTGGGTACTTATCCTTCTCAACCATCTCCACCGTGTATTTGCCGGCGAGCACACCGCCAGCGAGCGGCGACCACGGTAGGATAGCCAACCCGTACTTCTGTGCCAGCGGGATGAGTTCATTCTCAATGCGCCGATCAAGCAGGTTATAGGGCGGCTGCTCGCTGATGTAGCGCGCGAGGTTGAACTTCTCGCTGATGGAGATGGCCTCCATCACCATCCACGCAGGGTGAGTGGAGCATCCGACATATCGCACCTTGCCCGCCCGCACGAGATCGTCGAAGGCGCGCAGGGTCTCATCCTGCGGAATGGTCAGCGAGGGGCGATGAAGCTGGTAGAGGTCGATGTGGTCCGTCTGAAGCCGTCTGAGGGAGTCCTCACAGGCCTTGATGATATGATAGCGAGAGTTGCCCTGCTCATTTGGCCCCTCCCCCATCTGCCCGTGGACCTTTGTCGCCAGCACTACCTCGTCGCGCAGCCCATTCTCCTTCAGTGCCTCGCCCACGATGCGCTCGCTCTCACCCCTGTTATAGACGTTGGCGGTGTCGATGAAATTGATCCCCGCCTCAAGCGCCCGGTTGATGATCGCGATCGAGGTCTCCTCATTCGTCGGCCCGCCGAAATTCATGGCCCCAAGACAGAGCGGAGAGACCATCACGCCTGTTCGTCCTAACGATCGGTATTCCATACCATCCTCCTTTGCTAATCCAACCTATTGGAAACTCCAGTATACACAAAGCTGGGAACGACCACAAAAAGCGGCCAGTGCATGATCAGCGACGAAGCACCCACCACACGTCATCACCACAGAAACCGCACCGGCGATACAGACGTTCGGGGTCCCCCGCACCGCCTACGCGCCCGCTCACCGTGACGAAGTCAGTGCACCCCTGGAAACGACGCAGAAGCTCCCAGACGAGCGCCGTGCCCAGGCCTCGCCCTCGATAGCTTGGGAGCACCTGGATCCACTCGAGCGACCCTTCACGAACACCGCTGTCGAGTTCAGCGATCCCCAAGGCGGCGGGTTCCCGGTTCTCTTCATCGACGATCCAGACCCAGAGATCCGGGGCGTAGACCGGATACTCCGTCCACCCGACGATGGCCCTGACGGAGGGCTTGAGGTCCACGTAGCATTGGCTGATCAGTGAAGAAACCACGGGGGCTTCCTGCGGCATTCCTACGCAGACGAAGCTGAACCCCACAGGAAGCAAGGGCTGCTCGGACAAGCCTAAGAAATGGATCAGACGGAAGTAGCGCTCCCGGTGCCGGAAGCTACTACGCATCGCAGGAGCCAGGTAGTCATCGTGGATCACCGCCAACTGCACGAGCGCCAGGATACTATCGGGCAGCGGTTTGTCACGCTGCCGTGTCCAGAACACGCTCAGCGTTTCGTTGCCATACGCAGCTAACGACGAGATAAGGTCGCCATCGATGGCAACCTCCAGCTCAAAGTCGCCCTGTTCCAGCTGCCGTCGGGTCTTCCATAGCGCATTGGCCAAGACCCGACAGGGTGCTTCAAGATAGACGGTCGTCAGCGCCTCGAGGAAGTCCACCGGCGCACGCCTCACTCGGTCAACACCAAGCGCAACTAGACCTCGACACCAAACAGGGTACGGATGACATACCCTATGCCAAAGCTCAGCACCGCGATACTCAGCGAGAGGCCTGCCATCTCGGTGAACCGCCGTCGAAATGGTTCGCCCCTCGCCACGGAGACGTAGTAGTTGAACCCGGCGATGATGAGCACACCGATAGCCAAGGAGATCGCAAGGCAGACGTAGTAGTTGGAAAAGATCAGATAGGGGGCGACCAACGCCAGTACCGTAAGCACGTAGGCGATGCCGGTGTAGAGCGCAGCCCGACCCGGCGTCTTCGCGGTGTCCTCCGACTTGGTCGAGAGGTACTCAGAAGCAGCCATCGACATAGAGGCTGCGATACCCGTGATCGATGCCGTCAATGCAATCAACGTCGTATCCTGCAACGCCAGGGTCAGCCCAGCCAAGGCCCCCGTGAGCTCAACCAGTGCGTCGTTGAGTCCCAACACGACCGAGCCGGTGTAACGCAGGCGCTCCTCGTCCAGCATCTCCAACAGGTTTTCCTCGTGCGTGTCCTCATCGTGCAGAATGGCTTCGGCCTGCGGCACCGTCTCGACTAACTCCGCATAGTGCTCCTGGGCCCCCTCCTCGCCTTCCTCCATCAGCTTCAGCGCGAACGTGACACCGAGTAGTCGTCCCAGGAGTGTATACCAGAGGATCTTGACTCGATTGGGCTTGACCGCTGTCTGCGTGTGCTCTTTCCACTCCTCGTAGTGACGACGCTCATCTTCCGCGATATGCTGCAGCACCTCGCGGTTATGCTCATCTGACATCCGCTTCGCCAGGCGTGTATAAATATGATATTCGGTGATTTCGTTCTCCTGAAAGGTCAGGATCAGATCCCGAATCTGGTCGTCCACGTTGTCCCTCCTCTAGTGTTGTGATCGAAAGCCGGAACAGCTCAAGCAGCCTTCGTTCTTAACAAAGGCAAGGCTTCCGATTGGGAATCAGAGATGTCGATGCCGAAGACGTGACCATGCTTCCCGACAGCCCGTGCGAGCGTCAACAACGCATGGCCCGTGCCGAACCCAATCTCGAGCACCCGTTCGCCATACTGAGCGTCCAGCTGCTGCAGCCCGAGCTCTCTGAGGGACGACTCAGCCGCACCGGCCAGCGCGTCGTACCAGCGACTGAGCTTATCATAAGCATCATAAGCATCCCGAGCGGCCTCGCGAGGGCGCGGGACGGGAGTCACCGATCTCATGGCGCCCGCCTATCTGAAACGCCGGGGATGCTGCGCAGCATCCCCGGCATCGTTACTCCCTGTCGACCTGAAGACGCGGTGCCTACAGGCCCTCATTCTGGGCAGGCCTCGCTTGCGCGAGAACCCGCACCTCTCTGAGCTGCACTAGGACGTGTGGAAATCCTTCGTCATCGCGGCGATCTCACGGATCATCTGGTTTGTGAATCCCCACTCATTGTCGTACCAGCTCATGACCTTCACCAGGTTGCCATCAACCACCCGCGTCATTGGCAGATCGACGATCGAGGCATGAGGATCACCGACGATATCGGAGGAGACCAGGGGCTCATCGCTAGCTGCCAACACGTTCTTGTAGCGATCAGATGCGGCTTCCTCGCGGAAGATCTGGTTAATCTCGTCTTCGGTGGTGTCCCTCTCCGTCAGGAAGATCATATCGGCAATCGAGCCAACAGGGATCGGTCCCCGGATTGCCACACCGTCGAACTTCCCAGCAAGATCCGTGACGACTTTCGTCGTCGCGACAGCCGCGCCGGTCGTCGTAGGCACAAAGTTGGCCGCGCCAGCCCGACCACGGCGGAAGTCCTTACCACTGGGTCCGTCAACGATAGCCTGCGTGCTCGTGTAGGCGTGAATCGTGGTCATGATCGCCTTGGCCACGCCGATGCGACGATGCATGATCTCCACCACCGGCGTGATGCAGTTGGTGGTGCAGCTCGCGCAGGAATAGACCTGAGCGTCGCCATCTTCCGTGTTCACCCCATAGACAACCATCGGGGTTTCCTTGCTCTTTGCAGGCGCTGAGATCACAACGTTCTTAGCGCCAGCCTGAATGTGCTTCCGAGCATCTTCCTCCGTCCGGAAGAAGCCCGTGCTTTCGATGACCACCTCTGCCCCTGCGTCCTTCCAGGGAATGTTCGCCGGATCGCGCTCACTGAAGTAGGGATAGGTCACGCCGTCAATGACCAGGTTTCCATCCTGGACCTCGACGGATTTCTCGTACCGCCCGTAGACCGTATCGTACCTGATGAGATAGGCGATATTGTCAAGCGGGGCGATGTCATTTGCGCCAGCAAACTCCAGGCCAGGCGTTTCCAAGATGATCTTCATCGCTGCGCGCCCAATTCTGCCAAGTCCGTTTATGCCGACCTTAACCATGTATATGCCTCCCTTAAGCTAATGTAACCATTTCTGCACTTATCTCACGCGAGCGATCTGCCCGCGCGAGGCTACGCACGACCGTCGAGATCCACGTACCGGGCCCCGGCTCCTGCAGTAAGTACCCGCATGCCAAGGCTCTCGAGCAGAATCTCCAACAGTCTGTGTCGTGACCAAAACAAGATATCGTCAATCCCGCACACACCAACCGCCGCAGGCGTCTACCTATTGCACGATCAGCTTGACGCAGACCGGCATCGACACAGACACCTCCTGACCCGTGAGGCTCAACCTACCAGTGCTGGGATCGATACGGAAAACGACAACCGTGTCGCTGTCCTGGTTCGCCACAAGCAAGAACGTGCCCGTGGGGTCGATCGCGAAGTTGCGAGGGGTCTCACCCTCCGTAGGCGTATGCGCGACCAGACTCAACGTGCCATCATCCGGGTCCGCGCGATAAACCACGATGCTGTCGTGGCCGCGGTTTGAACCATAAACGAAGTTACCTGTCTGCAAGACGTGGATATCCGCGGTCGTGTTCTGTCCCGAGTACCCTTCCGGCAGCGTTGGCACAGTCTGAAGCTCATCAAGGGCCCCAGTCTCACCATCGAAGGAAAAAACCGTCACGGTGTTCCCCATCTCATTAATGAGATAAGCGAAGCGACCACTGGGATGGAATGCAAAATGGCGCGGACCGGATCCTGGCTCCACCTCCGCGTACGGGAGATCGCTAGGGATCAGCCGCCCCGGCTCCTCTGTAATGTTGTAGATCATCACCTTGTCAATACCGAGATCCGCCACATAGGCGTAACGGTTGCTCGGGTCCAGTGTGACGGAGTGGGCGTGCGGGCCCTTCTGTCGTCTCAGATCCGGGCCGCTACCTTCATGCACCACAGTGTCTGTCGCCGGTCCCAGGCTGCCATCTCGTTGGATCGGGAAAACGGCGACGGTGCCACTGGTGTAGTTTGCAGCGTAGAGGAATCTCCCGTCTGCATCAACGCTGAGATGAGCCGGAGACACACCCTGAGACGGTTGCTGGTTCAGCAAGGTCAACATTCCCGTCTCGGTATCGATGGAGAAGGCGCTTACCGCGCCGGTCGGTTCTCCTCTGAACTCACCCATCTCATTAACCGCATAGAGGAATCGCTGTTCAGGGCCAGTGGCCAGAAAGGAGGGGTTCTCCGCTTCAACCGATCCTAGGAGCTCCAGTGCCCCCGTAACGGGGTCAAAACGATAGATGTAGATCCCATCGCTTTCCTCCCTCGTGTACGTGCCGACGTAGGCTAGGATGGTGGGCTCTTGCCCGTGACCCATAGTCGCAACTCCTGGCGTGATAGATGAACCAACAGCGGGCAGACAAGCTACGAGGATCATGGCGATCACTATGAGGACCGCCACCCTCTTCAGAGCTGATCCGGACCCGCCAACCGTGAAACACCGACGGCTACAGCCGCAACCAACCCGCAGATGCGCGTAATTTCTAATACACATGTATTATAATAGAAGCTGGAACAGACGCAACCCGTCTTGGACCAGCACCACCACCCTCACGATCGTGTCGGTTCGTCCCTGCCATATGAGGCCAACGCCGAGCCACAAAGCGGGCATGTCTCCTCGTACCAGCTGTACGGCGTTCCGCAGGAAGCGCACTGCCAGCGCCGAGCTTGCACCTTGAGCCACCTCGCCATGCCGAGCTCAGTCGCAGCCTTCAACTGCTCGACCACCGGAAGATGGTGTTTACGCCCATCGTGCTGAAACGAGCGCAGCCGATCGCAGGGAGACTCTTCACACTCGCCACAGTGCTGGAGCCCTCGGCGATCTACACAAGCGCGGATGTTGCAGGATTGACAACCGGAGTGGATGTAGAGGCGTTCAGAGCGGCAGCCGTTGCACACGTAGCCGGTCAAGGGACGCCCTCCACGCGCCCTCTCGCTCAGAAGATGGCGTCCCTGAGGACGACCTGCTCGATAATGGTAACAGGCCCCGCAATAGAGGCCGCAGGCCCCCATCAGGTCCGCGACAACGTGGTTCTCAGACACAGACATCTCGCAACCTCTCACGCGCGTGCCTCAGCGCAAGAAGGCGTCGAAAAACGCTGTGACGTAATCGTCCGGGCCTACGCCATCTCGTACTGCTCGGCATGGCGCTCATGGCAGATCGTCATACCCTCCGCTGCAGCAAGCTGCTCAAGTTGACCGCTCACGAACCTGATCATCGGCAACGGGCCACAGATGAAGCAGACGCATTTGGGGCACCCCTTGAGCGCATGACGCGCGAGCACTTCCTTCGTGATGAAACCTATCTCCCCCTCCCACCCCTCCGGAGGATTCTCTAGCACGTGAATCACTTCGAGATTGAGCTCTTTCTCGAGCTCCGCCAGTTCCTCTCTGAAGGTGATCGTGTCCCACGTCCGGTTGCCGTAGAAGAACCTAAGCGGGCGCTCGTCGCCACGTGCGGCCAGCGTTCGCAGCATACTCATAATCGGCGCTGAGCCAATGCCACCAGCTATGAAGACATAACCAGAAGCTTGATGATGTGTAAGGTCGAATGTTCCATAGGGGCCATCGACATAGACCGCAGTGCCTTTCGAGAACTCGCTAATCCGAGAGGTGAAATCTCCCAACTCGCGAATGGCGAACTCCAGGCGTCCAGGATGCTCGGCGCTAGAAGAGAAGGAAAAAGGATGCTCGTGTATACCGAAGGGCGACTCTCCTATCGTTAGCCATGCCGCCTGACCGGCCCGAAACTCCATGCCCGCGTGCCCCTCCGGCTCGAGGACGAGGGTCCATGTGTTGCCCCGCTCCTCGATGATGTCCGCAATCCTCCACGGCTTCCGCAAGAGAATCACGGGCGTGATCACGCGAATGTACAAGATCATCGCCACCCAAAGCGCGCCATAGAGAATCCACAGCCAACGCTGAATGGGCGATGAAGTATAGTAGTCAACTTTAAAGATATGATAGAGAGCGAGTCCTATGACACCAACAGCCATAAGATCGTGAAGTATGCGCCAAGCCTCATATGAGAGTTTGAGCCACTGGCGCCAGACCGAGGTCGCCACAATTAGGAGCATCAACAAGAAAGCAAGAACCCCTGCTCGAAGCTCCCACGGTGCGCCAAGAAGGTTGAAGGCCACAAAGTTAAACGGGTTCTGCAGGAGCAGGATAATCGGGTGGGCCAGCACCAAGTAGAACGCGGCCCGCGTGAGATTATGATGGACGTTGTAAAGCGTGTCCAGGTTATAGACGTCAGTAAGACACGGCAACCTCACTGCGGGGATAAACTGAGTACCCATCAGCCCCAACCCTAGGAAACCTAGGGCTACAGCCGCATCCCGCCAGAACTGCCGCCCAGCCGGTCGCGGAGCCAGCACCATAATCAGCAGGGGAGCCAGCACCGCCAGTGCAAACAGCGTGAGCCAGATGACTCTCCTAGTTCGATATTTCATTACCCAACTCTCCTTTCGACGGTTGCATCATACGGAAGAGCACTTGCATACTCCGGCTTCTATCCTATGATGATAGGTGCGATTATGCAAGTGGTAGTCGCGAGGCGGGCACGATTGCCTCGAAGCATAACAGGTCAACCGGACGAGGAGGGTAGAACATATGACGTGGCCAAAGATCATCACATTCGTCGTAGCGATTGCGCTTATCATCGGCGGAGCCATATGGGCTTATCGTATCTTTGAGGCTCCGGAATCTATCGAGTCGATCACCGACAAATGGTCGCAATCCGGCCATGCCGACACGGCCTCCGAGTCCTGGACCCATTGGGATGAGGATGAGCCGCCCGTAGTC
Organism: Anaerolineae bacterium; assembly: GCA_049975205.1. Classification (GTDB taxonomy): domain Bacteria; phylum Chloroflexota; class Anaerolineae; order B4-G1; family SLSP01; genus PWVB01. The sequence goes on from JBNGDL010000008.1 coordinate 9,481, forward strand.
CCCGAGGCGTGCGCAAAATGCCATAGCCTCTACGGCTACCTCGACTATCTCGGCGTGGACGGCTCAACCGCCCAGCAGGTTGATGCAACTGCCCAGACTGGCAGCGTGCTCTATTGCAACGGATGCCACAACGAGCCTGCTCATACGCTGGACAGCGTTATCTTCCCTGGGGACACGGAGATCACGGGGCGGGGCCGCGAGGCCAATTGTTGGCGTTGCCATCAGGGCCGCACCAGCACGTCAACGGTCAATGGAGCGACCGCTGGCATCGCAGACGACGCAGTTTCCGAGGACTTAGGCTTCATCAACGTTCACTACGCGATTGCCGCTGCCACGCGCAACGGCGGCGACGTCAACGTCGGATATCAATACGAGGGCCAGGACTACGCTGGTCGGTACGGACACGTGGCGGACTATGACGTCTGCACCGAGTGCCATGACCCTCACAGTACCGCGATCAACCCGGATGCGTGTGCGCCCTGCCATTCTAACGTCGTGAACTACGGCGATCTCTTTGACATCCGGAGGTCGAGAACGGACTACGATGGCGATGGCGACACCGAAGAGGGCATCCTACAGGAGATCAACGCCTTCCACGAGACACTCTACCAGGCCATTCAGGCCTACGCCAGTGATGAGATCGGGGCTCCCATCATCTACGCCGACAGCTTCCCCTATTGGTTCGTGGACAACAACGGCAACGGCGAAGCGGACGATGACGAGGTGAACTTCGGAAACCAGTACTCTGAATGGACACCGCGGCTGGTCCGAACCACCTACACGTACCACTACATCCACGAAGATCCCGGTGCGTTCACCCACAATGCCGAGTTCGTCCTGCAGATGCTCTACGATGCGATCACCGATCTTGGCGAAGTCGTGTCTGTGGCGAACGAGGCATTCACCCGCCCGTAGCGCCAGATCCTACGCTTAGCTAAGGCAAGAACGAGACACGGCGCAGGCCCTTCAAGCTCTAATGGCAGCAGCGAGGGCCTGCGCTGTTCTACCCCCGCGGTTGCTCGCGAAATGTTACATGCTATCCTGCTGGCCTGCGAGCTGGCAGCTGCCAGAGACACGGTATATGGAGACTAATCCCAGGAAGAGAACAGTGGAGTGCGAGCCCCAGACTCGGAAGCAAGATGAACAGGCAGCGCTGAACAAGGCTGTACTGATGGTCGTCGGTGTCCTGGCCGTGGGACTCGGCGCAGTGGGCATCTTCGTCCCATTGCTTCCGACGACCCCGCTTCTCTTGCTGGCAGCGGCTTGTTTTGTACGCAGTTCAGACCGGCTTTACGGATGGCTCCTCCATCATCGCTGGTTCGGCACCTACATCCGCAACTACCGGGAGCACCGAGCTGTTCCTCTTCGGATCAAGATCACAAGTCTGGCCTTACTCTGGTCGACAATGGGATTCAGTGCCTTACACGTCGTCGAAAGCACCTGGCTCCGTGTCTTGTTGTTTCTCATAGCCACTGGTGTCACAATCCATATCGTGCGGCTCAAGACTCTATCCCAATAGGTGCAAGCAAGCATCACCAAATCGCAACCTGCGTCACTATGATGGAATCAGACAAGTCACGCTGCTGTCGCAGCGGCTAGGCCCTGACACCGGACTAGACGAGACATAAGGAGAAGAACATGTCCAAAGACAAGATCAACCGCCCCAACATCGTCGTCTTCTTCACGGATCAGCAGCGCTGGGACACAACGGGTGTCCACGGCAATCCCCTTGGCCTGACACCAAACTTTGACCGCGTGGCTGCCGAAGGCACACATCTCCATAACTCGTTCACGTGTCAGCCCGTCTGCGGCCCGGCGCGAGCTAGCCTCCAGACAGGCCGCTACGCCCTGAGCACCGGCGTCTGGCGCAACGGGATCGCGCTACGTGAAGATGAGACGACGCTTGCACACCATTTCAGGGACGCTGGCTACGCGACCGGGTATATAGGGAAGTGGCACCTTGCCTCAGAGCAGGCCGTCCCTAAGTCCCAACAGGGCGGCTACGAGTTCTGGCTCGGGGCCAACGTGCTCGAGTTCTGCTCAGAGCCATACGACACCGTAATGTACGACGGCGATCAGCAAGCCGTCAAGTTGCCGGGCTATCGCGTCGACGCCCAAACGGATGCTGCGATCCGCTACATCAATGCCCACCAGGCCAATCCGTTCTTCCTCTTCGTTTCCTATCTCGAACCCCATCACCAGAATCGCCTCGACGACTTTGTGCCTCCTGACGGCTACCGCGAGCCCTACCAGAATCGCTGGATCCCCCCGGACCTGGCGGCGTTAGGTGGCTCTACGCAACAGCACATAGCCGGGTACTACGGCATCATCAAGCGGCTCGACGAGGCCTTTGGTCGCGTGCTGGACGCCCTCAAGAGCCTGGGTCTGGATGAGAACACGATCGTGCTCTTCACGTCCGACCATGGCTGCCACTTCAAGACGCGCAACAGCGAGTACAAACGGTCCTGTCACGAGAGCGCCATCCGAATCCCCACGTCGATCACAGGTCCAGGCTTCAAAGGGCGTGGCCGCGTGTCCGAGCTGGTCAGCCTGGTCGACCTGCCACCCACTCTCCTGGATGCAGCCGGCCTCGACGTGCCGGACACGATGCACGGTCGCTCGATCATGCCGCTCCTCCAGGGCAACACCGCTGACTGGCCGGAGGAGGTCTTCCTTCAGATCAGTGAAGCGCAGGTAGGACGCGCGGTCCGTACCCAGCGGTGGAAATATAGCGTGGCCGCCCCTGAGCGCGACGGATGGCTAGATCCCGATAGCGACCACTACGTCGAGGAGTTTCTCTACGACCTAGAGAGTGACCCCCATGAGCTCTTCAACCTAATCGAGTTCGACTCCCACGATGAGGTAAAGGCTATTTTGCGCCAGCGCCTCTTGCGGCGGATGCAAGAAGCAGGAGAGACAGTCCCTGTCATCGAGCCCGCACCGACGCGTGCGGGTGGGCAGAGGAGTGTCTCGCCCCAGGAAGCCCAAAGCTGACCACCTAGCAGTCGAAGGCAAGTGGCCGTGGCTCCGTGGCATGGCCCCTCCGCTTCTGCCGCGCAGGAATCCAGAATCAAGACGCGAGCCTGCCAGATCGAGGTTTTTGCGCTAGAATAGGCAACAGCGTCAAGATGTTGGCCTGTCCTTTACCGTCTGTTCCGCAGACACCTTGTGTCCGCGGCAGGACAGAGACCCGGAAAGTCCGCGTGTTTCAGCAGTTGGGAGTCGACCTAGTATATGACCAAGTCAGAGGCCGTGCGTGGAGAATCGTCCCACCGTTCCCCTTCACAGCAGAGGGACCCATCCTCCAACGAACGCAATGTCACCTACCTGGCCTGGCTGCAGCAAGGGATGAAGCCTCTGCTGGAGTTCCTGGTCAAGCCGGTCAGAACCTTGCGCCAGTATCCCGTCGATGCTCTGCGAGCCGACGTCATGGCTGGACTCACGGTCGCCGTCATCGTACTGCCTCAAGCCATGGCCTACGCGCTGATCGCCGAGCTACCACCGGCGTTCGGGCTCTATGCGACCGTCATCGGCGCGGTGATCGGTGCACTGTGGGGATCCTCGCACCACCTGCAGACAGGCCCCACCAACACAACGTCGCTTCTGGTGTTGTCGGGGCTCTTGGCCGTCGCACAGCCAGGCACGCCAGATTTTCTGGTTGCTGCCGGTATGATGGCTGTGATTGTAGGTGCCATCCAGATCGCGATGGCGATCGCCCGACTCGGTGTAATGGTCAACTTCATCTCCGACGCCGTAATCGTGGGCTTTACCGCCGGGGCCGGCGTGCTGATCGCCATCAACCAAATGCGCCATCTGCTCCGTCTCACGGTGCCCTCAATGCCGAGCCTCTGGGAGACGATACCGGCGCTCTTGGAGCATCTCTCCGAGACTCACCTGGTCAGTCTATTCGTCGGAGCGGGCACAATTGCTATCATCCTGGTCCTGCGACGGGTCAACCGAAGGCTTCCTACCCCATTGATTGCAATGGTCGCGGCGGCGGTCGGCGTAGCGCTGGGCGGACTCGACGCCCAGGGCGTGAGAGTCGTTGGCGAGATACCCCGTGGATTACCTCCCTTCGTAGCCCTCCCGATCTTTGACACGAGCTTCATCGCTCGACTGGCGGCCGGCTCGCTCGCCGTTGCGGCGATTGCGCTCGTTGAAAGCCTGTCCATCGCGCGCAGTATCTCCGCACAATCAGGGCAGCGTCTTGACAGCAACCAAGAGTTCTTTGGCCAGGGCCTGGCCAACGTGGTTAGCGGCTTCTTCTCGGGGTATGTTGTAGCGGGATCCTTCACGCGCTCTGTAGTCAACTACGAGGCCGGCGCTCGCACGAGTCTTGCCAACGTCTTCGCAAGCGCATTCGTCTTGCTCATTATGTTAGTATTGGCGCCCTTGGCTGCCTTTGTGCCCCTTCCGGCCCTAGCGGGTGTCATCATCGTCACGGCTTACAGCCTTGTCGAGCGCCACGAGATCGTGCGCATTTGGCGCAGCAATCACGGCGATCGCACCATTATGCTGGTGACGCTTGTGGCAACTCTAGCGCTTCCGCTGGAGTATGCCGTGCTGATGGGCATAGTTCTGTCCGTCATCTATTATCTGTTGCGAACGAGCAAGCCCCGAGTTCGGGTCGTCCTTCCTAGCAAGGACTTCCGATACTTCACACCGCGTCCAGAGATGCCGTCGTGTACCCAATTAGGCGTCGTCGAGATTCTGGGTGACCTCTATTTCGGCGCGGTGAGCCATATTGAAGAAAGCATCGAGCGGAATCTTGAGGAAAACCCAACCCAACGGTACTTACTGCTACGGATGTACCCTGTCGAGCACTGTGACATCAGCGGCATCCATGCGCTTGAGAAAATCGTACGCACGTATCGCGACCGAGGAGGCGACGTCTACTTCGTCCACGTCCATCAGGCGGTGAGAGCGCTGATGCAGAGCACAGGCTTCCGGAGCCTTGTGGGTGAGGACCACTTTCTGGACCCCGATGAGGCCATTCCTTTTCTCTTCCACCGGGTTCTCGATCCAGCCATCTGCATCTATGAGTGCCCTGTGCGGGTCTTCCGCTACTGCCAGAATCTGCCCAAGAGGCTGGACCTGGCGTGTCCTTCCTACACGCTTGACTACGACGTAGGCTCTGTTTCGACGATCGAATCCAAAGATCTGTGGAGCGTATTGCACAGCGACGAGCCACCTCGAATCATCGACGTGCGTGAGCCTCGTGAGTACAAGCAAGGACACATACCCCAAGCGATCTCAATTCCCTTCGGCGAGCTGCTCGCGTCACCATCCCGTGTCCCTCAGGATGAGCCCGTCGTCCTCGTTTGTCAGGGAGGGCGGCGCAGCCTCCGAGCCGCAGCGTTCCTGCTTGACCAAGGCTACCCAGATGCCAGAGCGATGGAAGGGGGTATGTCAGTTTGGGAAAGCGAAGAGCTGCTCACAGCTGTGGAGTTGAGGCAGTAGTGTCCCTGCGTCAGAAATCTCAAACTGGGAGAGGCCCGGAATGAACCGAACTGCGAGTCATAACCTTGGCCTAGATCTTGCGAGAGCAACAGAGGCCGCGGCCCTAGCCGCGGGACGATGGATGGGTGTCGGCAAGGCAGAGGAGAGTGATGCCGCTGCTGCTCGAGCCATGGAGGAAGCGCTGGACAAGATCGACTTCGATGGTCGCATCCTCTTCAGCGAGGTTGACAAGCTGAAGACAAGCGACCCCCTGCATCCTGGACAGAAACTGGGCTCCGGCTCGGGCATGCCGATGGACCTGGTCGTTGACCCCATCGAAGGCCGCCAGCTCTTGCTGCAGGGCCACCCCGACGCGGTCTCGGTTGCGGCAGCAGCGCCGCGGGACGCCTTCTGGCAGGTGCCCGGCGCAATCTATATGGAGAAGATCGTGGTCGGCCCAGAGGCCGCGTCAGCCCTCGTACCCGAATGCCTAGATGCGCCCGCCGCTTGGACACTCGCCCTTGTTGCCAGGGTGCAAGGCAAGGCAGTCAGCGACCTGGTGGTCTTCCTTCTGGACCGCCCCCGTCATAGGGACCTCATCGAGGAAATCCGAGCCGCCGGGGCTAGGGTGATGCTCCGGACGCAGGGTGACCTCGTTGGCGCTCTAAAGGCTCTCTTCCCCCAAGGCGGCGTCGATATCATGATGGGGATCGGTAACTATCCCGAGGGATTGATCACAGCCTGTGCTGTGAAAGCGGGTTACGGCGCTATGTTGGGCCGGCTCGCCCCGCAGAGCGAGACCGAGCGAGACACACTGGTGGAGGGCGGGTACGATCTGAGCCACGTACTCACCGTCGACGAGCTTGCCGCTGACGATCGGACGTTTTTCGCCGCCACGGGCATCACCGATGGATCCGTGCTCTCCGGCGTCCGCTATCGTAGCGGCAGAGTTGCCACGAAGTCACTGATCATGCGAGGCGAGACCCACACCCGGCGGATCATTGAGACCGAACAGCTGGTTGAGCCCAGCAGCCCTGACACGGAGAGCCCCAAGAACGCATCTGCATATCAGGATGGAACATGAGTCAGACTAGCGAAGCTCCGCGCGCTTTTCACGTGATGGCCAAGCCTCGCGGGCCTATCTGTAACCTCGCCTGCGCCTACTGCTACTACCTCCCCAAGGAGAGGATGTATCCGGGCAGCGACTTCTACATGTCGGACGAGGTGCTAGAGAGCTTCACACGTCAGTACATCGAAGCTCAGCAGGTGCCCGAGATCACCTTCGGCTGGCAGGGCGGCGAGCCCCTCTTGATGGGCATCGAGTTCTACGAGCGAGCCTTGGCCTATCAAGAGAGATACCGGAAACCTGGCACGCGCATCATCAACACGCTGCAGACAAACGGCACGCTTGTCGACGAGGACTGGGCCGCCTTCTTTCAAGAGCACGACTTCCTCATCGGCTTGAGCCTCGACGGTCCGCAGGCGATGCACGACGCCTATCGCGTGGACAAGGGGGGCAACCCAACCTGGACTAAGGTGATGCGAGGGCTGCGCATCCTTCAAGACCACGACGTGGAGTACAACATCCTCTGCACCGTCCACGCCGCCAATGCCCCCTACCCCACCGACGTATACCGGTTCTTCCGAGATGAAGCCAAGGCGGAGTTCATGCAGTTCATCCCTATCGTTCGACGGGACAACGAGACTGGCCATCAGGAAGGGCTTGAAGTCACCTCCCACTCCGTGACCGGGGTGCAGTACGGTGACTTCCTGATCGGTGTCTTCGACGAATGGGTGAGACACGACGTCGGACGGGTCTTCGTGCAGATCTTCGACGTGGCGCTGGCTGCGTGGGCGGGCCAAAGACCGGGTCTCTGTGTCTTTGAGCCGACGTGCGGCCTGGGACTTGCGATGGAACACAACGGGGATCTCTACGCCTGCGATCACTACGTGGAGCCACGATATCGCCTGGGCAACATCATGGAGACCCCGATGGTTGAGCTCGTTGCGTCTGAGCAGCAACGCAAGTTCGGGCAGGCCAAGCTGGACACCCTACCTCAACAGTGCCTCGATTGCGACGTACGGTTCATCTGCAACGGCGGCTGCCCAAAGAATCGCATTCTCGTCACGCCTGACGGTGAACCTGGCCTCAACTACCTCTGCAGTGGCTACAAAGCCTTCTTCACGCACATCGACCGCCCGATGCGTATGATGGTCGAGGAGCTACGACATCAACGTCCACCTGCCAACGTGATGCGGATGATCAATGCTGAGGACCGAGCGCTTGAGGAGGCTTTTGCCTTAGCCAAGCGTAACGATCCGTGCCCCTGTGGCAGCGGCAAGAAGTTCAAGCACTGTCATGGACGCCGACGCTAGCTCCTCTAGAGCGCCATAGCTTAGGACCGGGTAACCGAGCTGACACAGACATTCTAGCGCTGCCCCGGTATCCGGCAGAAGCACCTCTGAATCCCGTCCCATGAACAGAGCGGGCGCGCTAAAGCGCGCCCGCTCTCATTCACACCGCGTCCAAAGACCTGTCGTGCCTTAAGCTAGCAGCAGATATGGCTCCTCGATGAGCTGCTTCACGTACTGCATAAAGCGCGCAGCGGGCGCCCCATCAACCAGACGGTGATCGAAGGTCAGGCTCAGCCACATCATCTGCCGCACTGCGATTTCCCCCTCAAAGACGACAGGCGTGGGCTTGATCCGCCCGACCCCCAATATCGCCGTCTCAGGGTAGTTGACGATCGGCGTGAAGCCATCCACCTCGTACATCCCCAGGTTGGTGATGGTGAAGGTTCCGCCCGAGAGCTCGTCGGGCAACGACCGCCCTGTTCGAGCACGCTCCACCATCGCCCGCACGTCTTTGGCGATCTCGACGAGACCCTTCCGATCTGCGTTGGCGACGTGCGGCACCAGCAGCCCTCGCTCCGTGTCGATGGCAAGACCAACGTGAACAGCGTCCAGGTGACGGATCACGTCCTCATCAAGGCGCGCATTCACGTACGGGAACTCGCGCAGCGCCCTGGCAGCGAGCTTGATCAGTAGGTCGTTGTAGCCGACATTGAACCCAAGCTTATCTGCCAGCTTGACCTTCAAGCGCTCCCTTAGCGCGACGAATTCAGTGGCGTCCACCTCCATCGTCAGGGTCACCGGGGCCGTCGTCACGTGGCTCTCATGCATCCGCTGAGCGATCACGCCACGGACCCCTGTGAGAGGCACCTCGCCCAGATACGCTACCTCCGCTGGCACCGCCGTTGGCGCACGCTCCGGTGCCTTTTCGGGCTCCGGCTCCACCGACTCCGGCGCTGCCTCCGCTGGCGCCGCCGCCAGCACATCGGCCTTGGTGATACGTCCGCGCGGCCCTGTGCCGCTCACGGCGCTCAGATCGACGCCGAGCTCATCAGCAAGATGCTGTGCTACAGGCGTAATCTTCGGTTGCGCTTCCAGATAGGCGACAACATCCTGTTCGATGATGCGCCCGTTGGGGCCTGTCCCCTCGACGTCGGCGATATCGACGCCGTACTCCCGAGCGTATTTGCGCGCTCGCGGGGAGGCAAAGATCCGACCCTCGCGCGAAGGCGCCGACTCGGCCTCCGGGACAGGCCCAGGCTCCGCCTTCTCCTCGACCGCCGTAGACTCTGGTTCCCCGGCAGCCGCAGTAGGTTCCTCGGCGACCTCTTCCAGAGGTTCATCGGGTGAGCGCGTCATATAAGCAACTACACTTAGGACGGACCGCATCTCGCCTTCTGGCACGAGGATCTTGCGCAGATAGCCCTTCCGCGTCGCCTCCACATCCAGAACAGCCTTGTCTGTCTCGACAGTGAAGAGAACGTCTCCACGACTGACCTCATCGCCCTCCTGTTTGAGCCATTCGACGATGCGGCCCTCCTCGACGGTCTGCCCCAGCTTGGGTAGGATCACTTCATAGACCATGATATCCTCCCTCACACAATCCTGCGGACTGCGTTGGCAATCGCATCGACGCCGGGAATATCAGCGTCTTCCAGCGTCTCACTCATCGGCACCGGCACGTCTGCTGCTGAGACCCGAACCACGGGCGCGTCCAGCCAGTCGAAGAGCTCCTCCTGGACCCGGGCCGCGATCTCGGCTATGAAGGAATTCGTGGGATAGGCCTCGGTGACACCGACGACCCGCCCGGTCTTCCGAACCGATTCTGCGATCGTTTCCATATCCAAAGGCTTGAGCGTGCGTAGGTCGATGACCTCAACGCTGATCCCCTCTTCCGCCAGCTTCTCGGCGGCCTCTAGCGCACGGTAGACCATCCGCGAATAGGTGATGACAGTGACGTCTGTCCCCTCTCGCTTGACGTCGGCCACACCAAAGGGGATGATGTAGTCCTCATCAGGCACGTGTCCTTTTTCGCCGTAGATCATCTTGTGCTCGATGAACATCACCGGGTTGTCATCCCGAATGGCGGCCTTCAGCAGTCCTTTGACGTCATAGGGCGTGCTCGGCATGACAACATAAATGCCCGGGAAGTGCGTCCAGAGCGCCTCAAGGGACTGTGAATGGTGAGCCGCAATGCTCCGCCCCGCGCCACCCTCCGTTCGCACCACAACCGGCACCGTGGTCTTGCCGCCGAACATAAAGCGGTTCTTCGCACCCTGGTTCGCCAACTGATCCATAGCCAGTGGGGTGAAATCGACGTACATGATCTCCACCATCGGGCGCATGCCGGCCATCGCCGCTCCGACAGCGGCCCCGGCGATCCCGGCCTCGGAAATCGGCGTGTCGAGCACGCGCTCACCACCAAACTCCTCGTAGAGCCCTCGTGTCGCACCATACGCCCCGCCGTAGAGCCCAATATCCTCACCCATCAAGAAGACGTTGTCATCTCGCAGCATCTCCTCACGGAGCGCTTCCTGGATAGCCTGCCGGTACTCGACAACGTGCGTGTTCGGCCCGCCGTTTCGAACGCGTTCTCGCAGCTTTCTTTCCTTCTCGATGTCGACTTGCGTCCACTTGAACGGAGCGTAAACGTACTTCTCCAGCTCCTCCGCCGGCGGCATCGGGGAGTTCAACGAGAACTCCGTGGCCTCCTCGATCGCCTGCTCCATCTTCTCCTCTATCTCATCGATCTCGGCCTCGGTCGCAATGCCGAGGTTGACCAACATCGAAGCGAAGTTGGGAATGGGGTCCCGGCTCTTCCACTCGGCCTCCTCCTCTTTCGTGCGGTAAGCACGAGGATCGGAACGGGAGTGCCCGTACCAGCGATAGGTCCTCGTCTCAAGCAGATAGGGCCCCTCGCCACTTCGGGCGTGCTCGACGGCACGGGCAACAGCCTCTCGGACCGCCAGCACATCCATACCGTCTACCACCTCGTTGGGAATCCCGTAGGCACACCCTCGATCGGCGATGCTAAGCTTAGACGTAGCGCTCTCCAGCGGCACCGACATCGCATATAGGTTGTTCTCCACAATGTAGACAACCGGGAGGTCCCAAAGCGAGGCCATGTTGAGTGACTCGTGGAAGTTGCCCGTGTTCGCCGCCCCATCCCCGAAGAAGCAGAGCACGACGTTGCCCGTCTTCTTCATCTTCTGAGCGAGGCCGGCTCCGGTGGCCACAGGGATGTTCCCGCCGACAATGCCCGTCGCCCCAAGGTTGCCATGCTCGACATCGGCAATGTGCATTGAGCCACCGCGTCCTCGCGAATACCCCGTCGAGCGACCGCAGAGCTCGGCGAGCATCTTGTTATAGTGCTCCTGATGCTCCTCCTGGGTCTTGGCAAGCACTGCGCCGCGGGCATAGCAGTGACCATGACCACGATGGGTGCTGGTGATTAGGTCTTCCTCCTCCAGAACAGAGATGGCTCCTACGGCCACAGCCTCTTCACCCGCGTAGAGGTGCGAAGCGCCCTTGATCAGATTCTGACCTAGAAGATCGTAGACCTGATTCTCGAACATACGGATGGCCCACATCTCCTTCAACAACTCCAGGGCCTGCTCCTTACCCATTTCCTTCAGCATCTGCTCCTTGTCCATACCTCTTCCTCTCCTTAATGAACGTGATGTCATCATGTACCCAGCTCATAGTAGCGCGCCAGGACCAGTTTCCCAAGGGGCTCATCGGGTGCGATGTCGCACACAGTTGCCAGCGTGTGAGCGATACCCTCGGTCTCAATCTGTTGCTGCAAGCGAACCGCGTGACCATCGTCCGAATTGTCGTAACGTAGCGCAGCGGCGATCCCCCAAGCCAGACCCTTCGGCTCGATGCCATTCCGCTCAGCCAGCCGCGCTGCCCCGACCAGCCGGTCGCTCGGGCTGAGCTTGCGCAGGGGATCCCGAGCCAATCGCGCTACAGGGTCCCCCAGGGCGCGGTTGGCGAAGCGCACCAAGAGATAGTCGATGTGCTCCTGAAGGGCGACGGGCTCAAATCCGTAGACTGCGATCAGAGCGCGCCTGGCCTCACCGAGCCCCTGGTCGAGCCGCGACCGGACCCCAGGATCATCAAGGGCCTCGTAGCCGTACTCGTGACCAGCCTGATAGCCAAGGTAACCCAGGATGGCGTGACCAGCATTGTGGATATAGAGCTTTCGGTCTGTGTAAGCCTCAAAGGGCGAGACGGGCATAAGGCCTACCACGTCCAGTCCCTCCCCAACAAGAGCGTCTTCGTCCACAGGCAGGATCTTGTAGGGCTCCGCCACAATCAAGGTCGGGTCCACCGCCCGTTGTTCGGCCGTCGGCACCGGTGACATGCGCGCGATCACGGCAGGCGCGAAGCCAACGCGTCCGTCCAGAAGGCCTCGTTGATCCTGAGGCAGCGCCGCTGCGACGTGGCCGTTGAGGATACCCGGCGCATCGTGCAGATTCTCGCAAACGATCACATTGAGAGGCGTGCTGTCCGCGGTCTTCCAGCGTCGTTCCAAGCCGCTCGCGATCGGGATCGCAACCGCGGAAAGCGCCCTTGCCCCTACCGCCGTCGCGATCACGGCTGCCTGTGCAACTTCGCGCGCCACAGCGTCTACGTCTCTGCCATCCACAGCCCGAACAGGCCCTATCGTCCGCTCCTCAACCTTGACGACGCCGGCAAGACGCAAGGTGTAGACGCCGCGTTGTTGAAGCGACGTCACGAGGGCATCATCCACGTCGACAAAAACCACGTCGTAGCCTGACTCACTGAACAGCTGACCCAGGAAACCGCGCCCCACGCTGCCCGCCCCAAAGATCACGGCTGCAGGCCGGCTCGTATCAGTCTCCATCTCTATGGCTCACCTCCCCTTCTCGGACAGCGACACTGGGAGCGACCAAAACCTACTATCCGCCGCGGTAGTACCTGGCGTAGTCTGTGAGCAGAAGGTAAAGCGGAGCCTCGTCCTCCTCAATCTCCGGGAAGCGGCCCTTTGCCTCATAGAAGCGATTGTCCTTGTCGTCGTCATTGACCATCGAGACCTCGCCAACCAAGACACGATCCTCAACGCCCCAGAACTTGTGGTACAGTCGGGTCGGCAGCGTAATACTCTCTCCCGGAGAGAGAACGACAGTGCCACCAGCCTCGACCGTCCTTCGCACGCCGTCCATGCTCACAGTCACCGGCGTGTCATCAAGCTCCTCATCCTCCGTCGCATTGTAGAGCTGGATCATCAGCTTCCCCCCGCCCCGGTTGATGATGTCTTCTGACTTGGCCCAATGAAAGTGCAGAGGCGTCACCTGCTCCACCCCAACGATCATAATCTTCTCGGCGTAGAGCTTGCCCGTACCCCTTGACATCACGGACATCTCGCCGGACGTTATCTCCTCTACTACGGCATCCCAGTTACTCGGATGCCCGTTACGGAGCGTGAACAGAAGCAACCCGCACCGCTCGAAATCGTCGCCGCCAAAGTCCGTGATATCCCAGCCTAGATCGTTCCGTACGATCTCCGCCACTTCCGGCCCCTTGCACTCCCAAGTCTCAGGCGACCAGAAGGCAAAAGGTGGGAGGTGAAACTGGTGACTCGCCATAAACCCCACTGCGTCCTGCATCAGCAGGTTGATCGTCGAACGTTTCATAGCACCTCTCCTACAGTAGGTCTAGACACAGATAACGTCGACGCCCAGGTCGCGAACCTGCGCAACCATCTCCTTGGGCGCCTCCTCATCGGTGACCACCGTGTCGATATCCTCCACACTGGCGAACGAGGCTATTCCCGACCGCCCCCACTTCGTCGCATCCAGAACGGCAACGACGTGACGACACATCCCAACGATAGGCCGTTTGAGGTTGGCTTCAGGTTCGCTCACATCGGTGAGGCCGTCCTCAACCGTCAAGCCATGGGCACCGAAGAAACCTCTGGCAATATTGTAGCGCGCTAACAACGCCAGTCCGCTGGCGTCAATCAACGACGCTGTGTCGTGATGCAATGTGCCTCCGGGCATCACCACCGTCGCGTTCGGAAGCCCAAGCAGCTCCTGCGCCACAACGAGGCTGTTCGTAATCACAGTGATGTCTCGGCGGTGTTTGATGTGATCAACGATAGCCAGCGCCGTACTGCTGCTGTCAACGAAGACCGCCTCCCCGTGGCCTACATAATCGGACGCCGCCTCGGCAATTCGGTTCTTCGCTTCAACCTGTTGCTGGCGGCGCCGGACGAGGGAGAGCTCCTGTAGGCCATAGCCTGCGGGGATTGCACCTCCGTGCGTGCGGAGTACCAAGCCCTGATCGGCCAAGGCCTGGAGGTCAGCGCGGATCGTGACCTCCGAGACGCCAAAATGCTCGCTAAGGTCGCTGACAGCGACGCGACCTCGCTGCTGAACCATGGTAAGGATGGCCTGACGTCTCTCTTCCAGGAACATGTTATGGGTTCCGATTGCTTTCGTTTGTTTTCATTATACAATCGATAGGTGGCGATGTCAAACCTTCCGCCCCACGTAGATTCCGTATCCCATCGCCTTGAAGACCCTATTAGGCATAGAGCTGGTAGCTCGCTTCAGGACGGCCCGGGCATTACGGTTCAGCACAGCAACAGGTAGGGCTCTCATTAGGAGTCGGATCATTCCACCACATCCAAACCGCTCCAGCCGCCCCCGCGCCTCTTCGCCAATATCCACGGGATAGGCTTCGGCAGCAACCAACGCAAGTCCAGTCTGCTTCATCAGCGCCATCCAGTCCTCCTTAGCCAACGCCTCAGCACCGACGCTAACCATGAAGTCTTCATCCTTCTGGCCGATTGGCTCGACCCAGGTGGACTCGGTCACGCCCACATACCCACCCGGCTTCGTCACCCGCGCATATTCCCGAAACCCCAGAGCGCGATCCGTCAGAAAAGCGCTGACCGACTCAACAAGGACTGTATCGAACTGACCCGACGCGAATGGAAGCGCTTGAGCATCGCCGACGACGAACATCAGGCGGTCGAGGACACCGCGGAGACGTGCCTCATCCCTCGCGCGATCGATCATCTTGGGCAGTAAATCCAGCCCGGTGACACGGGCTCCGTAGGTCCTGGCCAGATAGCACGGTGTGAGGCCGATGCCGCAGCCGACGTCCAGCACCCGCGTCGACTCGCCGATGTGGCAATGACGGACCAGCTCCTTCGTGGCCTTGAGGCTGCCTATATGCTTGGTCACACCCATATCGGCAAGCATCTCGAAATACGCCAGCTTCTCGGTGCGTTGGTCGTCTTCTCGTGACGCTGTCATTAGCGACCTCCTCCGTCAGTGTCAGGACAGATATGAGTTGATTATAGAGGCGCCATCATGGAGAGCAATGCGCCTCAACCTTTGACAGCGCCTCTGCCTAGAGTAGAATGACTATGGAACCTTTCAGACACGGAGATAGTGATGAACAAAATCCTGGAACAACTCACCACCATGTCGCGGAGTCTTGGCGACCCCGCAAACGACTACGTCATCCTCGGTGAGGGGAACACCTCGGCGCTCAACCCTGATGGAACCTTCTGGGTGAAGGCCAGTGGCTATCAGCTCCCCACGATCACACAAGAGGGCTTCGTTCGGGTCTCTCTGGATCGAGCGCTGGATATCCTCAAAGAGAACGACCTCGGTGACACGCAGATCAAAGCACGCTTGCTGGACGTCCGCGTCGATCGAGAGACCGGACGGTGGCCCGCCCCCAACAACGAGGTCCGACCCTCCACCGAGACCGTCTTTCACGCCCTCTGCCTCAGCCTGGAGGACGTCAACTTCGTAGGCCATACCCATCCGACCGCGGTCAACTCGCTGACCTGTTCCCAGGCCTTCGAGGATGCTTTCGCCGGGCGTCTCTTTCCAGACGAGATCGTCGTGTGCGGTCCGGCGCCCGTTCTGGTGCCCTATACAGACCCGGGTATCCCGCTTGCACGCGAGATCAAGAACCGGATCAACAACTACATTGAGACCTATGGGGAGCGCCCTCGTGTCGTCCTGGTCCAGAACCATGGACTGATCGCGCTAGGCCGGACGGCGGAGCAGGTCGAGAATATCACCGCTATGATGGCGAAAACGGCGCGGGTGCTGCTGGGGGCCTATACCGCCGGCGGGCCGCGGTTCCTCTCCTCCGAAAATGTGAGCCGCATCCACACACGCCCCGACGAAGCTTACCGACGCAAACTACTTGGCGAGTGATTAACTAAGAACTATCGCGAGAGAGAGGCTAAGAAATGAATAAGGAGCGCAAGATGAAGGTTTCGAAGCTCTATGGCATACGCGATCTGCGGATTGAGGACGCCCCAATACCCGAGCCCGGGCCGGACGAAGTCCTGCTGAAGATCGCGTCCGTCGGAACGTGCGGCTCGGATGTCCACTATTACCTCGAAGGAGGCATCGGCGATGCCGTCGTCACCGAGCCCATCACGATGGGACACGAGTTCTCCGCCTGGGTCGCCGGGCTGGGAGAGGATGTGGAGGGACTGGAAATAGGTCAACTGGTCGCCGTGGAACCCGCTATTCCCTGTGGTGTCTGTGAGTACTGTCAACACGGCCATCCGAATCTCTGTCCGAACGTCCGCTTCTGCGGCACGCCACCCATCGATGGCGTCTTCGCCGAGTACGCCGTGATGCCCGCCGACAACTGCTTCGTGCTTCCAGAGGGGTTCAGCGCCGAAGAGGGCGCGTTGCTCGAGCCGTTGGGCATCGCTATCCACACGGTGGACTTGGCGCACCTGAAGGCCGGTCAAAGCGTCGCCGTGCTTGGCGCCGGCACTATCGGTCTACTCACTGCAGCGATGGCCCGCGTTGCCGGAGCGTCGGAGGTCTATATGACGGAGCCCATCTCCGTCCGCCAGTCCTTCGCGCTCGAATACTGCGCCGACGCCGTCTACGACCCCGACGAGGAGGATGTCGTGGCCGCGATTATGGACGCCACGGACGGTCGCGGGGTCGATGTCGCATTCGAGGCCGCGGGGGCCAAGGAAACGCCCGACCAGGCAGCCCGTGTCGCACGTCCAGGCGGGAAGGTCGTGGTTGTCGGAATCCCCTCGGACGACCGGATGCTGATGACCGCGTCGCAAGTTCGTCGGAAGGGCCTTACCATCAAGCTCGTCCGACGCATGAAGCACACCTATCCGCGGGCAATCAAGATGGTGGACTCAGGGATGATCGATATCGTGCCGCTGGCGACCCACCACTTCCCGCTAGAGCGTATTCAGGAAGCCTTTGAACTGGTCGCTGCCTACGAAGATGGCGTGCTCCGCGCTATGATCCAGGTCGGCACGGAAGCACCCTGAGCGATGAACAATCGCGAACGCGTCCGAGCCATCTTGCACTACGAGCCCTACGACCGTATGCCGGTCGTCCACTTTGGCTACTGGGACGAGACCCTGCTCAAATGGGCCGAGGAGGGCCATATCACCGATAATCAAGCACGCCACTGGGCGGATGGCAATCCTATCGACGCTGAGATCGCGAAGAAGCTGGGGTTCGACTTCAACTGGAATACCTGCTTTTCACCCGACACCCGGCTAAGGCCCCCTTTCAAAACCAAAGTTGTCGAGGAATTCCCTGACGGGTCCCGCCACGTGCTCAACGATGAGGGTACCGTCATCCTCGAAAAAGATGATGCGACCTCCATCCCTAAGGAGATTGAACATCTGCTCAGAGACCGCAAGTCCTGGGAAGCACTCTATCTACCCAAGCTCCAGTTCGAGCTCGAGAGGATCACCCACGCCTACGTGAACTGCGACGGCAAGATGGTCCGCTTCGACCAGGGTGGCCAGAAGTACCTCCAAGCGGGCGCGTGGGAAGACCCCTACTGCCTCCACGTCGGCAGTCTCTTCGGGGTCATCCGAAACTGGCTCGGCATCGTGGGGCTCTCTTATCTCATGGTGGACGATCCGGTGCTCTTCGACGAGATCATCGTGACCACGGCCGACCTCTGCTACGAGTGCACGAAGGTCGCCCTGGCATTGGTGTGCCCGAACGGTGGGCCCGCGCCCTTCGATTTCGCCCATTTCTGGGAGGATATCTCCTTCAAGAGCGGCCCCCTGGTCAGTCCCCGCGTCTTCCGTGAGAAAGTGGGCCATCACTATCGTCGAATTACGGACCTCGTCGCTAGCTATGGCATTGACATCGTCTCGCTGGACAGCGATGGTGACGTCACCAAGCTCGTACCAGTCTGGCTCGACAACGGTGTCAACACGATGTTCCCCATCGAGGTCGGAACCTGGGGGTCCAGTATCGCCCCATGGCGCGAGAAGCACGGACGTGAGTTGCGGGGCGTCGGTGGCGCCAACAAGGTTGTCTTCAGCAGGGACTACGCCGCCGTCGACGCCGAGATCGAACGCCTCAAGCCGCTGGTTGACCTGGGCGGCTACATTCCCTGTCCCGATCATCGACTGGCGCCCGACGCGAAATGGGAGAACGTACAGTACTATTGCGAGCGCATGCGCGAGGAGTTTGGCTAGAGCCCGCGTCAAAGAGCGTGGGCGAATCTATGGAATGGATAGCGATGGATGACCTGATCAGCAGTTTGGAGCTACAACTCAACGACTTCGACCTCAATGTGCGGTCCGCAGCCTTAACGGAGCTTCTGCGCCTCGCCAAGGAGGGGAGAATCCAGATAGTGCCTCCTAAGGATGTGGCAAATATGCACTGCCACACCTTCTTCTCCTACAACGGATATGGATACTCCCCGACCGCCCTCGCTTGGCTGGCGAAACGCCATGGCTTCAAGCTGATGGGCATCGTCGACTTCGACGTACTTGATGGCGTCGACGAGTTCCTCGATGCCTGCGACCGCGCCCGGGTACGTGCGAGCGCCGGGATGGAGACCCGTGCCTACGTACCCGAGTTCTCAACGCGAGAGATCAACTCCCCCGGAGAGCCGGGCGTCTATTACCATATGGGCATCGGCTTCATCGCGAGTCAAGTGCCCGAGAATGAGGAGCGTGCGCGCAGGATCCTACAGACGATGCAGGACCGTGCCGCAACGCGGAATCGCGATCTGGTTAGCCGGGTCAACACCTACCTCGATCCCGTGACGATTGATTACGAGCGCGACGTCTTGCCCCTGACACCGTCCGGCAACGCGACAGAACGTCACATCTGCGCCGCCTACGTGCAGGCCGCCGCCAGCACCATCTACGACCCTGTCCATTTCTGGGCAGCGAAGCTCGGCGTATCGCAGGAGCGGGTAGCCGCCGTCATCGACCACGGGCCCCAGATCCAGAACCTGGTGCGGTCGAAGCTGATGAAGCGGGGGGGCGTCGGGTACGTGCAACCGGGCCCCGACACGTTCCCGACTATCGAGGAGGTCAACAAAGTCATCACGGCGTCTGGCGCGTTGCCCTGCATCACGTGGCTCGATGGCACCTCAGAGGGCGAGCAGTCCGCCGAGGAGCTTTTCAGCCTCATGATCCGCAAAGGTGCGGTCGCGCTCAACATCATCCCAGACAGGAACTGGAATATCAACGATCCCAAACAGAAAGCGCTCAAGCTTCAAAACCTCTACGAGGTCGTGGACCTTGCCGACGCCCTGGAGCTGCCCATCAACGTCGGGACGGAGATGAACGCATACGGCAAGCCCCTGATCGATGACTTCGCGGCACCAGAGCTCGCGCCTGTACGGGATCGCTTCCTGGAGGGCGCCTACTTCATTTACGGGCACACGGCGATGGCCCGCGCGCTGGGCCTGGGTTATGGAAGCGCCTGGGCCAAGGATCACTTCGCCTCGCGCAAAGCCCGCAATTTGTTCTACTCCAAGGTGGGACGCCAGGTCGCGCCGCGACCTGAAGGCTTCAGCAAGCTTCAGGAGCTTGGCAGCCTGCCGGACCCTGAGGACGTTCTGGTCCATACTGAGACGTAGCTCATGAGACGCAGAAACGCCCAGTAGGTCCAGCACTTCGCATTAGCTAGGAGATCAGGGGCGACGGACCGGGATAGAATTGCTTAAGTGCGCAACGGAGCGCAGCTTCGTGGTCGGTGGCTGACGCCCGGACGCATGCTACGTACGACGCATAGGGAGTTCACAATGCCAATCATCGAACCAGAGTTCATGGAACTCACTGAGGACCTGGATACCGAGGCCTTCTGGGCCGAGAATGCTCGCTGTCAGAGCTTCACGCTTGACAAGCCAAGGTGCTCGCTTTCGTTCTCGCCAGATGACCACTGGATCTTCGAATTTGCCGACGTACCCTCCACCCTTCGCTATTACCAAGATAAGGCCTACAGGGACCAACTGCACCGGCAAGTCAATGCCGTGACGCTGGAGCACGTAGGCCGAGCCTTCTTCAACGAGGACACCTGGGAGCACGACCCCAAGCGCATTGAAAACCTCTTCGAGTGCGAGTTCACCTATCATGAGGGCAGCACGCCCTGGCTAACGCCCGCCACCGACGATCCCGATGAGTTCTCCCGCATCCTTGATCGGGCCGAGGCGATGGACATCGCCACCTGGAGCCTGCCGGAGCCCTTCCTCGAAGAATGGGACCGGCGCAAGGCAG
This sequence comes from Anaerolineae bacterium, assembly GCA_049975205.1. GTDB lineage: Bacteria > Chloroflexota > Anaerolineae > B4-G1 > SLSP01 > PWVB01. Next base: position 29,795 of record JBNGDL010000008.1, read on the forward strand.
CGGGGAAACGCATGCCGAAGCTGGGGACGGGCAGCCGCGGGCCAGCCACTATCATGACCTCTGTGCTGCCCGTCGAGACCGTCTTCTACTGGATGATGGATCATCCAGACTTGATGCATCGGTTTAGGGACATCCTCGCCGAGAAGATGGTCGAGTTCAATACGGTCTTGCGGGAGTTCAGCAACAATACGCACCCCGGCTGGTGGATCACGGACGATAACAGCGCGCTCTTCAACCGGTCCCTTTACCGCGAGTACTGCGTCCCCGTTCTAGAGCGCGTTCTGAACGCCATGGCGCCAGGAGACGCGCGTCGGTATCAGCACTCCGACAGCGCGATGGGCCACCTGCTCGACATCCAGTACGAGCTCGGCATTCGCGAGGTCAACTATGGACCTGAGGTCGACGCCGGCCTTATCCGCGAGAAAATGCCCGATGCCTACATCAACGGACAGATGCCCCCCCTCCTGCTGCGAAACGGGAGCCCAGAGGAGATCAAGGCACAGGTCATCTCAGACTTTGAGAAAGCCGGTCAGACCGGTGGCCTCAATGTCACGACCGCTGGGTCGCTCGCGGCTGGTACCGGGGTTGGGCGGATGCGGTGGATGATGCATTGTGTGGAAAAATACACCCGATACGGTTAAGTTACGACAAGGAGATAGTGGGCCTATGAAAGCGCTAGACAAGTTTGAACAATACCTGCGCGGAAGCGCGCCGCTGCCAGCCAAGAACCGAGTCTGGCCCCTCTACGGCGCCGGGTTCGAGAATCTGGGCGTGGACCGCAAGCCCATCGAGGTGCCCATGCCTGATTACGGTCCCGATGAGCTCTTGGTTCGCCATGATGCCTGTGGGCACTGCTTCTCGGATATCAAGGTCATCCGTGCCGGTCAAGATCACCCGCGCATTTACCGAGACATGAAGGAAGATCCCATTGTGCTAGGCCACGAGGTTAGCCTTACCGTTGTGGGGGTCGGCGAAGCGCTGCAGGATGAGTACGAGGTCGGGGATCGCTTCATCGTTCAGGCGGACATCTACGTCGACGGCATCGGCTATGCCTACGGCTATGAGATCCAGGGAGGACTCTCCGAGTATACCGTGATCGATCAACGGGTCTTGAATGGTGATCACGGCAACTACCTAATCCCGGTTGCGAAGGAGACGGGCTACGCCGAGGCCGCCCTCACGGAGCCCTGGGCCTGTGTCATCGCCGCCTATGAGCTGCGCTACCGCACGATGCTGCGGCCCAAGGGAACGTTGTGGATCATCGGTACGGACCGCGCACGGGAGAATTATACGATCAGCAAGGGATTTGACAGCGAGGCGCATCCAGCCAAGCTGATGCTGACAAAGGTGCCTGAGGCCTTCGACACCTGGTTGCGTTCGGAGGCCGACCGACTCGGCATCGAGGTCGTGGATGTGCCCGAGCTTCCTGATCCCTCGGCCGTGGAGACTGACGATTCACCGGTATCACCGGCGGAGATGGTAAGCAGCAGCGGCAAGGGCGTGGATGATATCGTCGTGCTGGGCGCAGATCCCGACATCATCGAGCGCGCCAGCCCCAACCTTGCCAGCTATGGCATCATGGCCATTGTTGACGATACCCCGATGGCCCGACCGGTGAACCTAGATGTCGGCCGGATCCATTACAACCGTTGGCTTTACGTCGGTTCCACCAGCTCCGACATCGCCCGCGCCTACGCAGACGTGCCCGCTCGCTCGACGCTCAGGCCTGGCGGCACGGCGTGGTTCGTGGGTGCCGGCGGTCCGATGGGTCGCATGCACGTGCAGCGCGCGATCGAGTCTGCCGAAGGCCCCGGAACCATCGTCTGCACCGACATTAGCGACGAGCGTCTGAACGATCTCCGGAACAGCTTCGAACCTGAGGCCGTGGAGAAGGGCATCGAGTTCCTCTGTCTGAACCCGATGAACAAAGAGAGATACGCCGAGGAGATGGCGCCGTTCCGCGAGTCAGGCTTTGATGACATCATCGTCCTGGCCCCCGTACCCGCGGTGATCGCCGATGCCGCCACCTACCTAGCGCCCGAGGGCGTGATGAACATCTTCGCTGGCGTGCCGCGCGGAAAATATGCTCAGATCGATCTGAGCGGCGCTTTCCTGAAGCAGACGCGGGTCATAGGGCATTCCGCTTCCACCATCGACAACATGCGCTCGATGCTCTTTTTGGCCGAGACCGACGAGCTGTCGCCCAACCGCTCCGTCGCTGCGATTGGGTCTCTTGAGGCTGCATGGGACGGGCTGAAGGCCGTCGCCGAGACCGAGTACCCGGGCAAGATTGTGATCTACCCACACATCAAACCGCTCCCGCTGACGGCGATCGCTGACCTGAAGAACACGCTCCCCAGCGTCTACGAGAAGCTAAGAAACGGCACGGAGTGGACCGTCGAGGCAGAGACCGAGTTGCTGCGCGTGATGTTGAAGTAATATGACCGAAGGGTACATAGAGATGCCGGAGCTGCCGCCGCCGCTGATGACGTCGGAGCCGGGCTCCTTCGCGCGTAAGACGATCGTCGAGCGCAAGCCTCAGATCATCGCGCGCGTCATTGAAGACAACGCCTACGCTGTGGAGATCATCGAAGCCCTTCGGGCCTTTCAAGATGAGATCGTGCAGGATGGCGCGCGTGGGGCCGGGATCCAGCCTCTCCGCGAGCAGGCAGGCGATGTCGAGTTCTGGAATCGACACTGGGCTCGGTATGAAGGCCGAACCTGGCTCGAGTTACCCTGGTACTTCGCCGAGACCTTCTTCTACCGGCGTCTGCTGGAGGCCGTGCGCTACTTCCAACCCGGGCCGTGGCTGGGGCTCGATCCCTTCGAGCCGCAGAAACGGGCGCAAGAGGCCGGCGCGGTCGAGCAACTTGCCACCGCTTGGGCCCGGATCGCTGCGACCCCGCTTGAGGAGCGGTTTGAGCCCCTGCTTCACGCCTGCCTGTGGGGGAATCGCGCCGATCTCAGCAACCTCACCGTGCGTGAGGAGGCGATGGGCGACACCGCGGTGGATCGCGGCAACATTCTGATCGACAACACGTCCGAGGTCCGCGAATACCTGAGCACTGGTGCGCACGACATCGCCTTCATCAGCGACAACGTCGGGGCAGACAGCCTCTTCGATCTCGTGATAGCCGACTACCTCCTCGAGAGAGGCTGGGCTGATGCTGTCACGTTCCACCTCAAGAGCCATCCCTTCTTCGTCTCAGATGCCATGCCGCAGGACGTCCGGCATATGCTAACCCGCCTGAAGAGGGGCCCAGCTGATGGAGTCGTCGCCCTCGGAGAGCGGTTGGATGCAGAGCTAGCGGGTGGTCGGTTAAGACTGACCACGCACCCCTTCTGGACTCGGTGCCTCGGATTCCGGGAGATGCCAGCGGATGTGATCGCCGCGCTCAAGGAAGCCGACCTCGTAATCCTAAAGGGGGACGTCAACTATCGGCGGCTCCTCGACGACCGTCACTGGCCCTCTACGACGCCAATGGAGCCCATCACACGCTACTTCCCGAGGCCCTTCCTGGTGCTGCGTACCCTCAAAGGTGAGATCATCGTCGGCTTGACACCTGATCAGGTCGAGGAACTTGAGGCACAGGATCCGACGTGGCTCATCAATGGCAAACGCGGCCTCGTCCAGTTGATCACTGACCCATAAGGAGAAACCATGAACCAACCACTCAGAGACCAAATCGCGGTTGTGACAGGTGGCGCCCAAGGCCTGGGCAGGGCAATCTGCCAACGGCTCGCCCAGGAGGGCGCTCACGTCGTTGTAGCAGACCTCAACCTGGAGGGCGCTGCCGAGACTGCGTCGTTGATTGAATCGGGAACCGACCGCCGTGCCATCGCCGTGAAGGCCGACGTGACAAACGAGGACGACGTCGCGGCAATGATCGATAAGGCTGTGGAGACCTTCGGGCGGCTTGACATCTGCGTTTCAAACGCTGGCGTCCTTATCTCGGCACCCATCGACGAGTTCCCGGCGGGCAAATGGAAGTTCGTCATCGACGTCAACCTCTACGGATACTTCCTCGTCGCCAAACACGCGGCCCGCGTGATGAAGCCTCAGAAGAGCGGCGCCATCATCCAGATCAACTCCAAGTCCGGCAAAAAGGGCAGCTACAAGAACTCGGCCTATGCTGCGTCCAAGTTCGGAGGCATTGGGCTCACGCAGAGCCTCGCGCTGGAGCTGGCAGAGCACAACGTTCGCGTCAACGCCATCTGCCCCGGTAACCTGCTGGATTCCCCTCTATGGGTTGATTCTCTCTACGCTCAGTATGCCGAGAAATGGGGGATCACCGAGGAAGAGGTGCGCCAGCGATACCTGAACCAGGTACCCTTGGGCCGGGGTTGCACTTACCAGGACGTCACCAACGTCGTGGTCTTCCTCGCCTCGGATCAGGCAGCTTATATGACTGGACAAGCGATCAACGTCACCGGCGGTCAGGAGATGCGGTAACCAACCAAGCACCGGGTGAGAAGGAGTGAAAGCATGTATGAGAAGATCAAGGCTGCGCTGAGAGCCAGTCGAGCGGACTACACGGAGATCCGCCTTGAGAATACCGAGAACACCGTGGTCAGTTACCGAGGCCCCGAGCTCGAGAACGTGAGCGCCGCCATTGACGGTGGCGGCATTGTCCGATGCCTGGTCAGAGATGCAGGTTGGGGCATTGCGACCTTCAACGACACTGAGGATCTCGTCACGAAGGTCGAGCAGGCCTATCAGTGTGCGAAGGTCGGGACTGCTGAGGAGCTTATCGACCTGGCGCCGATCCCCGTTGTAGAGGACAGCATCGACGTGGAGCTCGACGATGATTTTCGGGATGTGCCCCTCGCCGACAAGGCCGAGCTGGCCCGACGCTACAACACCATTCTTCTTGGGTACAGTGACAAGATCGTGGATACTGCGTGCAGCTACCGCGATCGCTATACGCGCCTGGTCTTCGCCAACTCCGAGGGTACCTACATCGAGGAGACAAGACCCTCAATCGCGATCATGGCGCTCGCGATTGGCCGCGATGGGGAAAATGTGCAACAGGCCTTTGAGAGCCGGGCAGGACAGAACGGCTTTGATTTCATCCGGGGTCGTGAAGCGCTGGTTCAGGAGGTAGCAGAGCGTGCCGTCGCGTTGTTGAGCGCCAAACCGGTCAAAGGCGGGGAGTATCCCGTCATCATCAACCCGCACCTGGCTGGGGTCTTCATTCACGAGGCCTTCGGGCATCTGTCGGAGTCCGACTTCATCTACGAGAACCCTCGCGCGCAGGAGATGATGGTGCTGGGGAGACGCTTCGGACCAGAGATTCTCAATGTCTTCGATGACGGCTCGCTGAAGGGCCTTAGGGGTACGCACAGGTACGATGATGAGGGTACCCCCACCAGCCGTACGGACCTCATCGCGAACGGCGTGCTCGTTGGGAGGCTCCACTCGCGAGAGACAGCCGCGAAACTGGGAGAATCGCCCACAGGCAACGCGCGAGCGATCAACTACCGGCATCCTCCGATCGTCCGTATGACGAACACGGCCATTGAGGGGGGCGACACGCCCTTTGAGGAGATGATCCGAGACATAGAACTCGGTATCTACGCCTGTGACGCCTTTGGCGGCCAGACGGAGCTGGAGAGCTTCTCGTTCAGCGCTGGCTACGCCTATATGATCCGCGATGGACAGATTGCTGAGATGGTCAAAGATGTCATTCTCGCCGGCAATCTCTTCACAACGTTGATGAGCATTGACGCGGTTGGCAACGACTTTGTATGGAGCGAGTCGGGAGGCGGATGCGGCAAAGGCGGTCAGGGCGGACTGCCGGTCACCTTTGGCGCCCCGCACGTCCGGATTCAGAACGTCGTCATCGGAGGTGAGTGATGGACATACTGGAACGACTCCTGCAGCACGCAGACCAAGCTGAGGTGATGACGACGGAGAGTGAGACTACGACGGTCCGCTTCCAAGCTAACCAGCCAAAAGGCAGCGAGGTCGAGGAGACCCGCGGAATCGCGTTGCGGGTTATCAAGGACGGACGCTTGGGCTTCGCCGCCACCAGCGATATGACCGAGGTGGAGAAGACCATTAAGAACGCTGTGGCATCAGCCGCATTCGGCGACGAGGTAGGCATTGAGTTCCCCGACGCTCAGCCCGGCCCTGAGGTCAAGACCTACGACGGCACCATCGTCGAGCTGCCCGTCCGGAAGCTCGTGGACATCGGCAGGGAGATCATCGCGCTCATCACCGAAACCGACTCAGATGCCCTGGTCGACGTCAGGCTAGAGCGCGGCGTCGAGCGCCGGATCGTAAGGAACCATGCCGGGGCTGATGTCGATGTGGCACGCACCCCCTTCTCACTGCTCATCGAGGTGACCCGCGTCAAGGGGGACGACGTCTTGATCATGTTCAACCTCTCGGGATCCACAGTCTGGGAAGAGGACGCCCTCACGTCGGCGAGACAGCTGGCTGAGAGGCTCAGGCTTGCCCAGCGTACCGCCACGATGGTATCGGGCAAGATGCCCGTGCTCTTCAGTCCTACCGGGGCCCTGGTCCTGGGCCTGCCTCTGATGGTAGGGCTCAATGGGCGAAACGTGTACAAGGGCGTCTCTCCCCTCGCGGACAGACTCGGAGAGCACCTAGTTGATGACGCCTTCTCGCTGATCGATGATCCGACACTGGACGGTCGGTTTGGCAGCGCCAGCCACGATGGCGAGGGTGTGGCGCACCGCCGTACGCCCCTCATCGAGAACGGCACCCTGAAGAGTTTCTACTACGATCTGAAGACTGCTGCACAAGCCGGTGCCGAGCCCACAGGCAATGGCGAGCGTAGCCTCTTCTCACCGCCCCGACCGTCGCCCACCAACCTGGTCGTGGAGCCAGGAGCGACGTCGATAGCCGACATCATTGCCGGCATTGAGAGAGGCCTGCTGGTCGACAACGTCCTGGGCCTGGGGCAAGGCAACGTTATCTCCGGCGCCTTCTCAAATCCGGTAAGCTTGGGATTCAAAATCGAGAACGGCGAAATCGTGGGCCGCGTCAAGGATCTCTCCATCGCGGGCAACATCTACGAGGTCCTCGGCACCATTGCCGCGATCAGCAAAGAGAGCGCGTGGGTCTACAACAACTTCCGCCTGCCCTACATTCTGCTCCCAGAGCTGAACGTGGTGGCTAAGACTCAGTAGGAGTGTCCGCCGCCGAATGACCTGACAGCGTGGGCTGACCGCGAACCACCTAGCACGTCAGACCGCGGCGGCACCAAGGCCAACCCATGGCAAGAAACGGAAGCGCACAGCAATGAGTATGGAACCTATCGATCATCTCGCAGTGATCTGGAGCAGCGGCGATCCCGCCGTAGCCCACAAAGTCTGTTTCATGTACACGCACAATGCCAAGCGACAAGGGTGGTTTGAGCACGTCACGCTCATCGTCTGGGGCCCATCGGCTGAGCTACTGACCCGAGACGAGTCCCTCCAGCAGCGTATCCGCGCCATGATCGCCGATGGCGTCGTCATCGAGGCGTGCAAAGCCTGCTCCGACGCGTACGGCGTGAGCGACCAACTCAGCGCGCTGGGGATCGATGTGAAGTACATGGGCACGCCGCTCACTCAGATGCTCAAGCAGGGCTGGCGCGTCCTCACATTCTAGCCAGGGCTAGCGCCCGCCTGCCCTACGCCTACCGGAGACTCTGTCTCAATTGCAGAGATTAATGAGAGCGAGCCCGCTTGACAAGCTGTAGGATCTTGCATATAATATGTTATGTATAACCATTCTTAATAGGTACTCACTATACCCAAAGGAGGCTACCCAATGGAAGGTAAAGGCATTCCCCTGATCGGCGATAAGTTTCCTGAGATGACCGTGAACACAACCCACGGCAAGATGACGCTGCCCGACGCGTACGAGGGCAAGTGGCTCATTCTCTTCAGCCACCCGGGCGACTTCACCCCCGTCTGCACCACCGAGTTCTACGCGTTCCAGAAGCTGTATCCCACCTTCAAGGAACTGAACACGGAACTTCTTGGCCTGAGCGTCGACCAGGTTCACGCGCACATAAAGTGGACTGAATGGATCAAGGACAACCTTGGCCTGAAGATCGAATTCCCCATCATCGCCGATACGGGCGACGTTGCCAACAAGCTGGGTCTGATTCATCCCGGCGATCCGACAGCCACGGTACGAGCCGTCTTCATCATCGACCCCAAGAGCACGATCCGCGCGATCCTCTACTACCCGGCTGAGCTGGGTCGCAATATGAGCGAGATCGTCCGGATGATCAAGGGCTTCCAGGTCGCTGGCAAGCAGGGTGTGGCGATGCCCGCCGACTGGCCCAACAACGAGCTCTTCGGCGACGACGTGATCCTGCCGCCCGCCTCCACCGAGGAGAAGGCGGAGGAACGCCGTGGTATGGAGGGCTGCCTGGACTGGTGGCTCTGCCACGTACCGCTGGAGAAGTAATCACAGCCTGAGCACCCAAACTCCCGGCCCTTCATCAGGGCCGGGAGTTTTCGTCAAAACCCATTAGGGCGGACACACGTTCGAACTACGCCTCACGCAGCTGAAGATATCGCTCGTACGCCGCGTTCCAAGCGCTCGTATTCTCGGGCTTGAAGGTCTGAAGATCGAATGAATCGGCGATGACCTCGCGCCCCTCCGCCACGGATCCAAGATGCCCCAATGCAATGGCCTGCACCATCACGTTGCCCAACGCCGTGGCCTCGAAGGGTCCGGTGACCACCGTACGCCCCGTCGCATCCGCCGTGAGCTGGTCGAGCAGCTCGTTCTTCGCGCCTCCACCGATGATGTGAATCGTCTCTAGACGCTTCTCGGTCAGCTCGTCGAGCCGCTCGGCGACCCAACGGTACTCCAGGGCCAGGCTTTCCAATGCCGTCCGGAGGATGGCGCCCTTGCTCTGAGGTGGCTCTTGCCCCGTCTCTTCACAGAACGACCGGATCCTGATGCACATATCGCCGGGCGGTAGGAAGCGGCTGTCCTCGGGTAGGATCATCGGACCAAAGGCTGGAGCTGCTGCAGCCATCTCCACCATCTCGCCGTAGTCGTGATCCTCACCGGTCCGCTGCCACTCGCGGCGGCACTCCTGCACCAACCAGAGCCCCATGATGTTCTTGAGCAAGCGGAAGGTCCCCTCAACCCCACCCTCGTTCGTCAGGTTGTACGTGAGCATCTTCTCGTTGATGATCGGCTCTTTTACCTCGACGCCCATCAACGACCAGGTGCCGGAACTCAGATAGATCGCATTCTCGGGATCCATTGGCACGGCAGCCACTGCCGACCCCGTGTCGTGCGTGGCAGGCGCGATAACTGGGACTGCGCCAAGGCCCGTCTCCTCCGCTACCGACTCAAGCAGCGGACCCAACACCGTCCCCGGTGGTACAATCTCGCCAAAAATGCGACCGGGTATCCTCAGTCGATCCAGCGTCTCGTAGGCCCAGTCCTTAGCTCGGGGATCATAGCACTGCGTCGTCGTCGCGATCGTGAACTCGCTCACCTTCCTACCGGTCAGCCAGAAGTTGAGCAGATCAGGAATGGTAAGAAAGGTCTCCGCCGTTTTGAGGAGTGGCGATCCGGCCTCCGCCATCGCCACAAGCTGATACAGGCTGTTCAGCTGCATGAACTGGATACCGGTCCGCTCGAAGATCTCGGCTCGCGGCACCTTCCTGAAGGCTGCCTCCATCATGCCATCCGTACGGCTGTCTCGATAGTGATAGGGGTTACCCAGTAAGCTATCATCCGCCGCCAACAAACCGTAGTCAACGCCCCATGTGTCCAGTCCAATGCCCGCAATCCGGTCGCCATATCGCTCCCCCGCCTTCCCCAGGCCGATCTTAATGTCCGACCACAACCTGAGGATGTCCCAGTAGAGGGTGCCTCGTACCGTGACCGGCCCGTTGGGGAATCGGTGAATCACCTCGAGATCGATGTGTTCACCGTTGAAGTGGCCGGCGACCACCCGTCCGCTCTCCGCACCTAGATCGACCGCAAGAAAGACCAAGTTCTTCTCATCCGCCATCGTGTCCTCCTCTTGCTATGACACTACAGAAGCGCCGCTATGCCGATGTCATCAATCGATAGCTTCGCGGTTAGCGCTCAGAAGTACGCTGTGTAGCCCTCAACGCCCAGCTCATCCCGCAGGAACTGCAGATCGCGCCTCAGATTCGCGTTGACGGGCACCCCTTTGTTACGGATCTCCGGGATCTTCTCGTGCTCTTTCTCTCCAGCTACATAGATCCGCTCTTCGCCAGGTGCCTTGCGCGCATCGTGCAGAGCCCGGATCATGTTGCCAGAAATGGACTTAAAGAGCTCCAGTGGCACGAAATGCTCAACATCAATGGCCAGGAAGAAATGACCCAGCATGTGCGGACGTTGAGATCCATCCTCCTCGAAGCCCAGAAGGTCCTTCATGAAGGGGCCCCCGGACAGTCCGGCTGAGAGAATCTCGACCATCGTCGCGAGCCCATAGCCCTTGTACCCGGCGAACGTCTCGCCCTGGCCACCTAAGGGCAAGAGCGCAGCCCTGAACTTCGGGATCGCAGCCAATATCGCCTCCGGGTCGGTCATTGGCGTTCCCTCATCGTCAATCACCCAGCCGGCAGGCACAGGCTTCTCGGCCCGCGCCGCCACTTCGATCTTGCCGCGCTGGCAGATGGAGGTGGCCCCGTCGAAACAGAAGGGGAAGCCCAGGTCGGTTGGCGCAGCGAAGGCGATAGGGTTCGTACCAAGCATGGGCTCGGTACTGAATGTCGGCGCGATCGAGGGGCGTGCGTTCGTAAAAGCAAGTCCGATTGTACCTGCCTTCGCTGCCATCAGCGCATAGTAACCCGCGATCCCAAAGTGGGTCGCATTGCGCACGGCCACGCCGCCGATGCCGTAGGCCCTCGCCTTTTCGATAGCCATCGCCATCGACCGGTAGGCTGTAGGATGACCCATCCCATGGTGCCCGTCGACCAAGGCCGTCGTCTCCGTCTCCTTAACGATCTCCATCTGGGCCTCGGGGAACTGGATGCCAGCCTGAATCCGGTCGTAATAATACTTCAACCGCCCCACTCCGTGGGACTCAATACCCCGTAGGTCCGAGGTGATCAAGACCTCAGCGCAGATCGCAGCATCCTCCTCCGAGACGCCCTGCGCCTTGAAGACATCCTCCATGAAACGGCGCACCACGTCCACAGGAACCCGAATTACATCCCCATCGGTTGCCTTCTTAGCCATTGCCTTTCTCCTTATCGTGTTAGCCCCTCAATACCTGCAACATCCTTCGTGAACGCCGCAGCGCCCCTGAGTCAGACGCCCGTTGTCCCATATGGGTGGGTGCAGCACATTGCAGCTACACCGTGAAGATGCCACGGTTGAAGCCACCGGCGGGATCCCACTGCGCCTGAATCTCTCGCATAATCTTGTGGGCGCCTGGTCTGAACCCCCAGATCGTCCCAGCATCCATCTCCTCTACAGCCGCCCTCAGCACGACCGCATAACCGCCGCGGTCGATCGCGACGCTTCGCACCGCATCAAGGTCAAATGCACCCCGCACGTAAAGATGCCC
>JBNGDL010000008.1:41428-102108 GCA_049975205.1 Anaerolineae bacterium
AGCCGCAGCGTCACGTCCGTGATCAGGCCCAGCGTCCCGTAGCCACCCACGTGAAGTTTCACGAGATCGTAGCCGGCCACATTCTTCATCACCGGACGGCCCAGGCGCAACACGCGACCGTCGGGAAGGACGGTCGTGAGTGCCAGTACGAGATCCCGCACAGCGCCATAGCGCATCCGCAGCGGCGCATTGAAGCCAGAGGCGACGATGCCGCCCACGGTGGCCTCAGGCCAGGGTGAAGCAAGTGGAACCCACATCCCGTCTTCCGCCAGGACCTCCTGTAGGTCACGCAATGGCGTACCTGCGCCGACCTTGACGTAGAGATCGCTCAAGGCATAGTCGCTGATACCTGCCAGATTGGCAGTACTCAACGTGACGTCGGGCGGTGGAAAGAGCGTGGATTTTGTCCCTGCTCCGCGCACTCGAATGCTGCGGCCCGCTGCGCCCAGGCTACATATCACGGCTGATGCACTCTCGGCGCTCCCGGGGGCGACAATGTTACCCTCCTCCATCGCTGGTGTCGCCTCCTCAACCAGCGTGCACGCACCGTAGACCTGGCCCTTGGGGAAGACCTTGTCCGGATTAAAGAGCTGGTCAGGGTCGAAGAGGGTCTTGACCTCATGCATCACAGCAAGCTCCTCCTCGCTGTACATCAGCGGCATGAATTCCTGCTTCTCGATCCCAATGCCATGCTCACCACTGATCGTCCCACCCTGGGCAACGAAGAGTTCGGCCATGCGGCGCCCACCCTCGTGGAGGCGTGCCAGGAAGACCACGTCTTCAGGGTCCGGCACCAACACCATGGGATGCAGGTTGCCATCCCCAGCGTGGAGCAGGAAGAGCACTTCGAGATCCAGCTCATCACAGATACTGATGACGGCCCGCAGCGTATCAGCCAACTTACTTCGCGGTACGGAGCCATCCACCGTGTAATGGTCTATGGCCAGGCGCGCCATTGCGCCTGCCGCACTCTTCCTCGCGTACCAGATCTGGGTCCGTTCGTCCTCCGATCGCGCGACGCGAATCTCTCGGGCGCCGTGCGCTCGGAGCACTGTGGAGACCTCCTCAATCTGGGGTTGCACACTCTCCGGGTAGCCATCGACATCGATGATGAGGGCCGCTCCTGCCTCGACGGGCAGCCCTGGATGCGTGTACTCCTCAATCGTACGCATCATCCGCTGGCCCATCATCTCCATCGTCGCCGGCGTCAGCCCGGCTGCGATCACGGCGGACACCGCCTCGCCAGCCTGAGCGACGGAATCAAACGCCACCAGGAGCGTCTTCACCGCCGGCGGGTTGCGTACGAGCCGCACACTAGCCTCGGTGATGACCCCCAGGGTGCCTTCAGCCCCGGTGAAGAGCCCAACAAGATCGAGCTCCGGATAGTCCAGCGCCCTACCGCCCAGCTCGACCCGTTGGCCCGCCTGTAAAACGACCTCGAGCCCCGTAACGTAGTTGGTGGTCACGCCATACTTGAAACAGTGCGGGCCACCGGCATTTGCACCGATATTGCCCCCAACCGTGGCGGCCCGCCCGCTGGCTGGATCGGGTGGGAAGTAAAGGCCCTCGCCCTTGGCGATCTCGTCCAGGACGAGATTGACCATCCCGGGCTGCACCACCGCACTCCGGCCTTCGACATCGAGCTCCACAAGTCCCTTCAGATGTGAGAACTCCAGAATCAAGCCGCCGCGAAGCGCCACAGCACCGCCTGCGAGACCGGTCCCGGCGCCGCGTGCAACCACGGGCACGCTGTGGTCCTTCCCCCACCCCACAATGGCTTGCACGTCCTCAGTCGAGTACGGGAAGACAACGCCAATGGGAACCCCCTGATCTAAGCCGCCATCAACGACGTAGGTGAGCAACTCCACCGGATCATCGATCACCTGGCCAAGATCGAGGTGCTCCTTCAGAGATATGAGGGGGGTATCGTACCGCCGCTTGAGCCGGCGCGCCTGCCACGCTAGCCAGCGCTCCGGCAGGGCCGGGCCACCGAAGATCGGCTTGGGGTACTTGGGAGGTTTGTTCAATCGCGCCAGCGCCTCTCCATTCCTGCGCTCCTGCACGGCGTAGGCGAGGTCCAGGACCTCCGCAAGGTGCAACACCTTCGACGGGAGCCTAGCACGCCGCACGCCCGCCACCAGCTGCATATGACAGCCCGTGTTGCTCGTGACGACGATATCGGCGCCTGTCGCGGCGATGTCCTCGATCTTCGCGTCGAGCACCGCGCTGGCCGTCTCACTCTGCACGATGTTGTATATCCCCGCACTGCCGCAACACCGGTCCGGGTCCCTCAACTCAACCAGTTCGAGTCCCGGGATCATCTCAAGCAAGGCGCGGGGCTGATCGATCACACCCTGACCATGGCGTAGATGGCACGAATCCGAGTAGGTAGCGCGAAGCCGCAGCTCACCCAGAGGCGGCTTGTGGAGATTGCGGTAGAGAAACTCGCTGAAATCCTCAACCTTTTCGGCAAAGCGAACGGCCCGCTCGGCGTAGTCAGGATCATCTTTGAGCAAGTCCGGGTACTCCTTCAGCGTCAACCCACATCCCCCGGCATTGTTCACGACGACCTCGTACGCAGCAAAGGCGTCGATGTTCTGACGGGCCAGCCGCTTCGCCAGCTCTTCCCCGCCGGTATGCCACTGCGCCGCACCACAACACGTCTGAGACTGCGGAAAATGGACCTCATAGCCGTTGTGCTGCAGCACCCGCACCGTCGCGGCGTTGATGTTGGCCAGGAACGCCTCCTGGATACACCCGTAGAAGAAGGCGACCGTTCCGCGCTTCTCACCAATGGCGGGGGCAGGCTGACTGTAGTCTGGATAGCGGGCCGGGATCGGGGGGAGGATACCTTCCATCGCATGAAGAGGGTTCGGCAAGAGGTTCAGGGTCCGCACGACCCATTGGAGACCCAGCGCCTCGTAGAGCCACATCAGACGGGCCAGGACCTTCATCTGTCCGACGTGCGGCATCAACTGAGCCATGCCCAGCCATCGCACAAAACGCTCACCCGGCCCCGGCTCTCGCAACTCCTCTAGCGCGATACGTGCCCCCTCGATCAGCTTGCCGTACTGAACGCCTGAGGGACAGGCCGATTCGCACGCACGGCACTCCAGACAAAGGGTGATGTGTTCAGCAAAGGTGTTGAGAAAGTCCTCTTGGCTGATCTTCCCACTGGCAGCCGCCCGCATCAATGCGATGCGACCTCGGGGCGCATCCATCTCTGTGCCAAAGACGGCATAGGTTGGACACGCCTGCAGGCAGAGACCACAGTGAACACAGCTGTTCAGCAGCTCGCGATATTCGTCGGTCAACATCTTGGTAATCTGTAGCACAGGAAGAGCCTCCCATTGGATATCATCGGCGATTTTACCATCTACGTTCGCTTTCGCCTAACCGCGTCATCCGCCCTTGATTTTCTGACATAAACCAGTATCATCTTCTCACCTGACAGATCCATGATTTGAGGAGGACGATATGCCGTTCAGAAATCTTGGTGTCCCCGAGTTGATACTCATCCTGGTGATTGCCATTCTCATCTTCGGTCCTGGCCGCATTGGAAAGATTGGGTCCGAGCTGGGTAAGGGCATCCGTGGCTTCAAAGAAGGTATCGCCACCGAGGAAGAAGAGACCGCCGACGAGGCTGTTGAGGCAGCAGAGAAGGAGGCGTAAGCCACCCCATCTCAACACATCTGCGCCTCGGCTGCTGTGCCGTCGCACCCGAAAGCCGGGTCCTGAAATGCGGGCCCTTCAGCAGGATCAGTACCCGGCACACGCTTAACCACGATAGCTTTGGAGCCCTGCTACGACTATGATCATCGGTGCATGCACGCTACGGTTGTATCTGCCCGGGATAGCATCCCTAAAAGAAAAGCGTGGCGTCCTGAAACCACTCTTGCACCAGCTGCGACGCCAGTTTGAGGTCGCTGTGGCCGAGATCGACCACCAGGACGTGTGGCAGACCTCGGACATCGCGGTCGTTGCTGTGGCAACCGAAGCCGGTCATATCTATGCTGTCCTCGAAAATGCGGTCCATTGGATAGAGGATCACTACTATCAAGTCCAGGTTGTCGATTGGCAGATGGAGCTCCGCTGAAGCCCATTGGAAGCCGTGAGGTCGTCCCAATCCACACACTAAGGGGTGCTGCAGCCCTCACCATCGGCTTCGGCCCAGACCCATCTCAGTCAGAATGCAGGAGACGGATCGTTTTCCCCTCAGCTGAACTATGAACGTCGTTGACGAAGTAAAGGAACGCCTTGACCTAGCCGACCTCGTCAGCCGACACGTGCAACTCCAGAAGTCGGGGCGCTACCTCAAGGGCCTCTGCCCGTTCCACACGGAAAAAACGCCCTCGTTCTACGTCTTCCCCGACAGCCAGAGGTGGCACTGCTTCGGCTGTAATCGAGGTGGCGACATCTACAACTTTGTTATGGAGCTAGACGGGCTTGATTTCCGCACGGCCCTCGAGGAGCTTGCCCGACAGGCTGGGGTTCCGCTGCGCGAGCGGACGCCCAGGGAGATAGAGGCCGAAAACGAGGCTGACCGGCTTCGAGCGCTCATGGCTGAAGCGGTCGACTACTATCACACGCTGCTGATGACCGCGCCGCAAGCCGGCCCCGCCCGCGCCTATCTTCGCGATCGGGGCTTTACGCGAGAGACCGTCGAAACCTACACACTTGGCTATAGCCTGGACGCCTGGGATAGCGCACGCTCCCACCTCCTCGGCAAAGGCTTCAGCGTGGAGGAGCAGATCAAAGCCGGGATGTTGGTAGAGCGCGAGGATGGCGGCACCTACGACCGCTTTCGCGATCGGCTGATGATCCCCATCCACGACCGGCGCGGTCGACCCATTGCCTTCGGCGGACGCGTTCTCAGCGCCGACCAACAACCCAAGTACATGAACTCCCCGCAGACGCCGCTCTTTGACAAGAGCACGGTTCTATTTGGCTATCACCTCGCTAGTCGTGCAATTCGGGAAGCCGACGCCGCGGTCATCGTTGAGGGCTACATGGACGTCATGATCCCCTACCAGGCGGGGTACCGGAATGTCGTGGCGCCTATGGGAACGTCGCTAAGCGAGGCGCACCTCAAGCAGCTCCAGCGCCTGACCAACCGCTACATACTCGCGCTCGATCCCGATAGCGCAGGCATTCACGGCACCCTGCAGGGCCTGGAAACCGCGCGCAAGACCCTCGACCGCGACTGGGACGCCGTCTTCGACCCTCGTGGCCTGGTCGGCTATGAGGGCCGGCTCAAGGCCGACATCCGCGTCATCACCCTGCCAGAGGGGCTCGATCCGGACGAGCTGGTCCTGCGTGACCCCGAGCGATGGGAGAAGCTCATCGCATCGTCTCAGCCTGTAGTCCGGTTCTACTTCCAGCATATGCTTGCCCAAGGCGACCCAGGCGAACCGAAGAGAAAGTCGCAAATTGTGGATGCAATGCTGCCCCTGCTCAACGACATCGCCGATAGCATCGAGCGAGAGGCCTATGTCCAAGAGATTGCGCAGCGGCTCGCACTCGACCCCCGCACGCTGTTGGACCGCCTCCGCGCGATGGGGCGTGCTGAGGCCGTGCGGACGCAGGCTGCTGTTCGAGAGATGCACCAGACGCGCCAGCCCTCCGACCTAGAGGCGCACGTCCTGCTCGCGCTCATGCACCACCCAGGACTCCTCGGACGCGTCAACCGGCTTCTGAAGTCCTATGAGCTTGATCCGCTGGGTGAACGTGACTTCTCACCACACTACCGTCTGATATGGAGCTCGTGGCTGCAGCTCTCCGAGCATCCCGAGCTTGAGCTTGAGGATTTCTTACCTTCAGATATGCTTGCGACAGTACGGGAGTGGATGGCCCAGGTGCTGCCTGAGATGTCAACGACGGAGTGGGAACGTGATGTGATACGGACCATCCTTCGGGTCCGGGAGCAGGAGTTACGCGAGCAGAATCGACAGGCACAGAGCACGCTTGCCGTTGCCAGTAACGAGGGGGATAATGATACCGTGGCTAGCATTCGATTGAGAGTCAGACAGTTGACGAACGAGCTCTACAAGATTCACCAGGCATTGACCCAGCGTCCGGTCCAGGCCCAAGGATAGCTATGGCTAGAGCACAACGAACGAAACGTCGACCGCGTGATATTGACGAAGACCAATGGGACGACGAAATCGAGCTCTCCGAAGACCTGATCGATGACGAGGAGGAGTTGGAGGACGACGGCCTCCTCAACGAAGACGAAAGCGACGAGCTCCTACCTGAAATCGAATGGGACGAGGAGCCCTCTGCCGACGAGCTCGATGAGATAGAGGAACAACAGGCCGAGCCAGCTGCCCTTCAGGACCTGGTCGACGATCCGGTGCGCATGTACCTGCGCGAGATCGGTCGCGTGGACCTGCTCGAGCCCTATCAAGAGGTCTGGATCTGCTTGATCCGCGAGGCCGCCGAGCGCTTGGAGCAGGCCTGTGAGGCGGTCGTCGTGGCTGCAGAGCCTGACGTGATGGAAGATCAGCTGCTGGAGCTTTACACGAGCGCCCGGACCGCTTGGGCGAACGGCTGTCGTCTCGCCGAGCACGAGAACCTGGTCATCCCCGAGGCAGCCGAGTATCTGGACGAGATCCTGCGCCAGCAACAGATTCTGATCTCGCCGGAGCCCTCGCCTCTCTACCATGTCATGGGCCCCAATCAGTGGGGCGATGATCCCCAATGGCGGCCCATCGTCACAGAGATGATCAACACCGCAACCGCCCTGTACCTCTTCCCTCCCGAGATTCTGGAGTTCATTAAGGAAAAATCGATGAGCGGGCCGCGCTGGCCCAACGTCAACCAGATTCGGGAGCGCCTGCCCGATCCCGACGGGATCTTTGACTGGTGGAAACACGTCGAGGTGATGGCGGCGGAGGCCCAGCAGATGCTGGTGAGGGCCAATCTCCGGCTCGTCGTCAATATTGCTAAGCGCTATATCGGCCGTGGCGTCTCGTTCCTTGACCTGATCCAAGAGGGCAATATCGGCCTTCTGCGCGCCGTCGAAAAGTTCGACTACATGCGTGGCTACAAGTTCTCAACGTATGCAACGTGGTGGATTCGCCAGGCGATCAGCCGAGCAATCGCGGACCAGGCGCGCACGATCCGCATCCCGGTGCACATGGTCGAGACGATCAACCGACTTATGCGCATCCAGCGCCGGATGATGCAGGAGCTGGGTCGCGATCCCACGCTCGATGAGTTGGCACTGGAGATGGATGTCTTAGATGCCAAGGATATTGAGGCCATTCGGATTGCTCGGCAGAGCAACCTACCCTTGAACCCCCAGCTTGACCGCAGAATGCGCCGCGCGATGGCTAAGGTGCGACGTATCATCAGCATCTCCCAAGAGCCTATGTCGCTGGAGAGCCCTGTGGGCAACGAGGACAACAGCGAACTCTCGGATTTCATAGAGGACGAGAACCTGCCCGGGCCGATGGATGCAACCTCAATGCACATGCTGCGCGAGCAACTACAGAGCATCTTGGGCGAGCTGGGCAAACGAGAACGTGAGGTGCTGGAGATGCGATTCGGTCTGAAAGACGGACGCCCGCACACGCTGGAAGAGGTCGGTCAGGCTTTCAGCGTGACCCGCGAGCGCATCCGCCAGATTGAGTCAAAGGCGTTGCGGAAGCTGCGCCACCCAGGTCGTAGTCGCAAGCTCCGTGACTTTTTGAGCTGAAGGATCCCCGCCGGAAAGGACCCTATGTTCGTCAAGATAGAGATTCAAACACGCAGCAAAGTCGACCTAATTGATATCACCGATCGGATCAAGGAAGCACTTGCCGAAATTGACATTGGAGAGGGGATTTGTTTCCTCTACTGCCCGCACACAACCGCCGGCATCTTCCTGAACGAGAACTGGGATCCCACGGTGGAGAACGACGTGGCCATGGTCCTTAACCGCATCGTGCCGGATGATCTCCCCTACCGGCACGCCGAGGGCAACAGCCCGGCCCACATCAAGTCGATCCTCGTCGGGAACGATCACTTCATCTTCCTTCACGACCATGAGCTCCAGCTGGGCCAGTGGCAGGGCGTCTTCTTGGCCGAGTTCGACGGACCGCGCCATCGCAGAATCTGGCTAAAAGTCGTAGGCGACGCTGATGCCTGCTAGCTCCCACCCCGAGGCCGCGATGCGGGAGGATCCGTCACCGCTGCAGCCTCTGTCGTGGGAGCGTATCGAGGCGCTGCTGCACCGCGTCCAGAAGCCCGGACGCTACGTGGGCGGAGAGTACAACGCGGTCGTCGGGAACTGGACCGAAGCCGATCTTCACATATGTCTGGCCTTCCCCGATATCTACGACTTGGGCATGTCCAACTTCGCCCTCATGATCCTCTACGATATCCTCAACCGACAGCCTGGTACGTTGGCGCACCGGACCTACCTGCCGGCACCCGACATGATCGAGGAGCTCCGCCACGCGTCGATCCCGCTCTACGCGCTTGAGAGTCTGCGACCCGTCGCAAGCTATGACGTGCTGGCCATAAGCACGGCCTACGAGCAACTCTACACCAACGCGCTGGAGTTGATGGATCTCGCCGGCATCCCGATCCGATCCGACGATCGCGACGACGATCATCCCATCATCCTGGGCGGCGGGCATGGCGCCTTCAACCCGGAGCCGATCACTGACTTCTTCGATGCCTTCGTAATCGGCGAGGCTGAGGAGGTCATACTTGAGTTTGCGCAGGCCGTCCGCGAAACGCACAGCCAGCCCCGGGATCAACGGTTGCGCAAGTTGGCGTGTATTCCCGGGGTCTACGTACCTCGCTTCTACGAATCCTCCTACCTTGCCAACGGCGAGCTGCAAGAGACGGCACCCACGGCTCCTGGCATTCCCCGCGAGGTGCTGAAGCGAATCATGCCGACGTTGCCGTCGACGCCGGTGCGACAGCTCGTCCCAAACATCGATACCGTGCACAATCGTGCCGTCCTAGAGATTCACCGCGGCTGCACCCGGGGCTGCCGTTTCTGCCAGGCCGGCTCCATCACCCGACCTGTACGGGAGCGTCCGGTGGACGAGATCGTCAGCGACGCCGAAGCGGTCATCGACCAGACAGGGTACGAGGAACTGGCACTGCTCTCGCTCTCCTCCGCGGACTACTCGAACATCGAGGAGCTAATCCAGAAACTGCAAGCACGCTTTGCCGGACGTCACGTCTCGATTGCCCTGCCAAGCCTGCGGATCGACGCCTTCTCCCTCGAGCTAGCAGAGATGCTGACCGAAGGGCGCCGCTCTGGGTTCACGTTCGCGCCCGAGGCCGGCAGCGACGCTCTCCGCCACCGTATCAACAAAGACATCTCGACAGAACAACTGTTGGAAGTTGCCGAAGGGGTCTTTTCCCACGGCTGGCGCACAATCAAGCTTTACTTTATGATGGGCCTACCTACCGAAACCGACGAGGACATCGAGGCCATCATCGACCTGACCCATCAGGTGCGTCGTATCGGCTATCGCATTGGCGGTCGTAAGACCGAGGTCCACGTAAGCGTGAGCACCTTCATCCCCAAGCCTCACACGACCTTCCAGTGGGAGCCCTTGGCGGACGAGGCCACGATCGAACGACGTCAGGAGATGCTGATGCAGGGAATCCGAGGAAGGGGACTGCACCTGTCCCGGAATCCCTATCGGGGCTCGCAGTTGGAGGCGCTGCTGGCGAGGGGTGATCGACGCCTCAACGCCGTCGTACAGCGAGCGTGGGAACTCGGCGCCCAGTTCGACGCTTGGGACGACTGGCGGGACCTCGATGCCTGGGATCAGGCCATACGAGAGCTGCCCTCTAGCATCCTGCGGGCCCACTTCGAGGACGGGGATGCGCTGCTTGACTTCTACCTCTACCGTCGTCGTCGCGACGAGGAACGGCTCCCGTGGGACCATCTGGAGAGCGGAGTTGAGAAACGCTTTTTCCTGCAGGATTATCGGCGTAGCCAAGAGGGGAAATTGCTGGTCGACTGCCGGGAACGGTGCCACGCTTGTGGTATCCTTCAACACTTTCCGGATCAGCGCACGGAGGAATGGCAATGTCCAGTCATCCGCTGACCGAGCCGTGCAGCCCCCCTCCCGCTCCCCCCAGGAAAACACTGGAGAGAGAGACCGCGACCGAGCTGGGAGGCCCACCTCCCGCTCCCCGCAGAAGAACACCGGGAGGAGAGACCCCGACCGAGTCCGCCGACCGCCACCGCATCGAGTTTGCTACGTCCCGCAGCCTCGCCCACGTCTCCGTGTTGGAGCTTGGTACGTTGTGGGAGCGATCCCTGCGCCGGGCCCGGGTTCCGGTGAAGTATAGTCAGGGCTACAATCCCCGCCCTCGCATGCACTTCGCCGCGCCCCTGCCTGTCGGCTGTGGGAGCGATGCCGACCTCCTGGACATCTCCCTGGAGATCCCCTGGGCATCGGACGCCATCTACCAGGCTCTGGAGGGGATGACGCCCCCAGATCTCGCCGTCCTCAACGTCGTTCCGGTGCCCGACAGCACGCCGGCCCTCTCCGAGCAGTTGGTGGAGACGGAGTATTGTCTATGGCTGAGAGGCGTCGACCGCGGCACGGTGGAGTCAGCCGTGGAAGAGCTGCTCGCCGCGGAGTCTGTGCTCCTCCCCAAACGGGGACGGCGGCACCGGGGCAAGACCTACGACCTGCGCCCGCTGATTAAGGGCCTAACGGTCAGGCCATCGCCCCCCTCCCCTTGGCTGGAGCTGTGGATGCGGCTCAATGCGCAACCCGGTGCCACGGGTCGTCCGGACGAGGTTCTGAAGGCCTTGAAACTCCCAGACGTACCCCGACGCTGTCGGCGAACGAGGTTGATCTTGGCAGAGACGGACGGTAACACGAGGACAGACTAGGAGGCGCGAATGAATCAGGAAACCGCAGAGCAGGTCAAATCGGAGACAGAACTCAGAGAGAACACAGCGGAATCTGCGCCCACCGGCGTTGCCCCACGCGATCGTCCCAAGGTGACCTTTCGGGGCAACAGCTATGACCTGACCGCATTGGGAGCCTTCGCCAGCGGCATCGTAGTGTTGCTCACGTGCCTGACGTGCGGGCAGTTTGCCTACTGCCTACCCGCTGTGCCCTTGGTCCTGGGCATCATCGGGCTGGTGATGGCGGGGCAATCGGTGGACGAGGAACGCACCAAGCGCTGGTCCTGGCTGGGCATCGGTGGCGGCGCGTTCGTCGCGCTGCTGGCGGCAGCTGCCATCCTAGGTTACTTCGTCTTCGTCGTCTTCCTAGTCCTTCTGAGCAATATCCAGTAGGTCGGGCCATAGCCCTTAGAGGGCCCAACCGGATCACAACCGGCAGCGCCGCTTCAAGGGATGCGAAACCCCTTCGACTGGGTCGTGCACAGCTGCCGATAGGCGGCCTCCAACCACGGGTGGACCACCGGCAGTGACGTCCGCTGCGCCCACAGGCTGCTGAGATAAACGCACACGCCTGCGTCAAGGGAGGAGGTTAACGCAGCCTCTAGGGCTGTCAGATAGGGAGGCCTGCCTGGCTGATCCCAAGCGATCTTGTCGGCGACGAAGACGATCTTGTCTAGCTGGGTGGCGTCCACTCGTAGCGTCGTATGACAGCGAATCGCCCAGAGCACGCGTGCATCGCGAATCCCAAAGAGCTGCCGGGCCATCACCGCCGAGAGCTTCTGATGCAGAATCATCGGCGCCGCAATCTCCTGCGGCAGGATCTCCAGGCCCCATCGCCTTGCAGTCGCAAGCCGGGCATACGAGGGCACCACAGCGCTGATGTCGTGCAGCCAGCCTGCTGCTCCCGCCGCCCCCTCCTCTACCCCAAACTGCTGGGCTAGGTCGTGAGCCACCTCGGCCACCGCAGCAGCATGGATCGCCGTCCTGTCGCAACCGTGGCGCGAGAGAAACGCCGCCGCTTCCTCAGCTAGACTCTCGTGCGCCGGCGGATCAAGTCTTCGTGGGAGCATGCGGACGAGTATATCGCCCTTATGATAAGGCGAAAGCCTATGGTATAATGGGTCTATATCCCCAGATCTTCCAGAGAGATGGGACAACCGCGATGGAGATAGAGGCCAAATACACGGTATTGGACGCCGACGCCTATGCCGCAATCGCCAGGCTGCCCGAGATCGCCGGATTCACCGTGCGTGATGGCGGGGTGCTAGACATTGTCGACACCTATCTCGATACGCGTGACTACCGGATCACGAGCGCCGGCTACGGCTGCCGATGTCGCCAGGAGGCGAGCCGTTCCATTCTGACGCTGAAGGCGCTGGGTAGGGGAACGGGGCCGGTCCATCGGCGCGAGGAGTTGGCCGTCGAACTCGCTGGGGAGTGCCCCCGCACCCCGACAACGTGGCCCGACAGCCCTGTCCGGGCGCTCGCTATGGAACTCATCGACCAGAAGGAACTCATCGCGCTCTTTCGCATCGAGCAGGAACGCCGAATCCGCCACTTAGTGACCGAGGCAGGGACCCGTATCG
The DNA here is from genome assembly GCA_049975205.1 of Anaerolineae bacterium. Lineage (GTDB taxonomy): Bacteria > Chloroflexota > Anaerolineae > B4-G1 > SLSP01 > PWVB01. Next base: position 53,894 of record JBNGDL010000008.1, read on the forward strand.
CGGACCTCAGCCTAGACCGCGTCGAGATCCGGAATGGGAGTCAGAGTCAGCGCTTTGCCGAGCTCGAGATCGAGCTGGTCGAAGCAGGCTCGGAGGAGGATCTCGACCGAATCACCGCGTCTTTGGACGCACTACTGGGGCTGGTTGCTCAGCCGACCTCGAAGTACGAGCGGGGACTGGCGCTTATGGCGCGGCGAGACTCTCGCATAGGCGTTGCCGCCATCGGTCGCCTTCGGGTTACAGATACGATGGGCGAAGCAGTCACCAAGCTGCTGCGCCCCCTCTACCTCCGGATGGAGATACACGAACAGGGCACCTATCTCGGCGAGGACCCTGAGGAGCTACACGATATGCGGGTCGCGACGCGCCGTATGCGTACAGCGTTGCGGGTCGCGAAACCTTACCTTGATGCAAAGGCGACTCGGCGAGCGCGCAGAAGGCTGCGCCGTACTGCCCGCGTCTTGGGCGACGTGCGAGACATGGACGTCTTCCGTTATGGGACTGAGGCCTACCTGGAGAAAACCGGAACAGATCCGGTGGCGGTAGCCCGCCTGACAGAGATCTGGAACGTCGAGTACGCGCGGCGCCGCAACGCGATGTTAGTTTATCTGAGCGGTCCCGACTACTCGGCCTTCAAACAGGAGTTCTGGGGCCGGCTCCAGGAGGGCGTTCCTGATCGGAAGCCTGTCACGCACGTCAGCGAGATCGTCCAAGAAAGCATTGAGAGGCAGTTGTCAATCGTCGAACGGGACGGCGCGCGCGTAGGCTACCCCGACACGTCTCTCATCGACTACCATCAGCTTCGTATCGACGTCAAACGCCTCCGCTACGCCTTGGAGTTCTTTGAGGACGTCCTCGGTCCAGAGGCCAGAGACGCCATCGAGTCGCTGAAGGTTCTCCAGGATTACCTGGGAGAGCTCCAGGACACCATCGTGGCCGCGCATCACCTGAAGGCCGTGATCCAGTATGGGACGTGGCAGGTTCCGAGGCAGCCCGATGCCCTCTGGGACGCCACCCCGGTTTCTGAAAGCCCCGGAGATTCAGAGGATGGGCTGCTGGCCTACCTGAGATTTCTGGAGGGCGAGATTGACGCGCTCCTCAAGGGTGCACCGGACGTTTGGCGTCGTTTCCAGGCAGCAGGTCCAGCCCAGCTGATCGACGATGCAATGGCTGCCCTCGAGGCCAGAGCTGCACCACACCCACGACAATCTAGACCAAGTAAAGGAGAGCATCGTATGTCGCAAGAACCCACTTATATCGTCTTGATGGGCCCTCCAGGGGCCGGCAAAGGCACCCAGGCTGAGCGCCTGAGCGAGCGCCTTAAACTCCCGCACGTCGCAAGCGGGGATCTGTTCCGCTATCATCTGAAGAACGAGACGGAGCTGGGGCTCGAAGCCAAGAGTTATATGGAAGAGGGTGAGTTGGTGCCCGATGGCATCACGATTGCCATGGTCCTCGATCGTCTGTCGCGCCCTGACTGTGACAAGGGCGCCCTCTTGGATGGCTTCCCCAGAACCGTGACCCAGGCAAAGGCACTCGACGAAGCGTTGGAGGTAGAGGCCCACGAGATTGATCTCGTCCTCAACATCCAGGTGCATGAAGATGATCTAATCACCCGGATCACCGGACGCCGCGTCTGCCGCAGCTGCGGGGCGACCTATCACGTCAAGTACGACCCGCCGGAGGAGCCGGGAATCTGCGATAAGTGCGGGGGCGAGCTCTACCAGCGAGACGATGATACGGAAGAGGTGGTCCGGAATCGCCTGCAGGTCTACGACGAACAGACTAGGCCCGTCCTTGATTACTACCGAGAGCAGGGCATCCTGGTCAACATCGACGGCAACCAGGGCATCGATGACGTGACGGAAACGCTCACCTCGGCGATTAAGAAGCGCCTCTAGCCGCGAGCATCACGACAGTTCAAACGCGCCGGGATCGACAACCCGGCGCGTTTCGCTTCTACGCACAGCTTCCGATCTGGTCCAGGAGCTCTGCCCTTAGTCTCTGTGTTACTCGTCCTGATGCCAGATGCCCCGATGCTCCACCATCCAGAGCTGCGAATTGAGTGGCTCCTCGCCGGGCCCTGGCCTGCGCCGTTCGTAGCTCCCGTCCGGTAGGAGCTGCCAAGCCTGAACGTTATCCTTGAGATGGACCTTCAGGATCCGGTCGCGTATCGCGTGCAACAGGTGCTCGTCCTCCACGGGAAAGAGCGTCTCGACGCGGCGGTCCAAGTTCCGCGGCATCAGATCTGCGCTTCCTATAAGCATTTCCTCTTCGCCGTCGTTGTAGAAATAGTAGATCCTGGGATGCTCCAGGAAGCGCCCCACGATCGAGGAGAGCGTGATGTTGTCGCTAACGTTGGGAAGGCCCGGGCGAATACAGCACGTCCCACGCACTTGCAGATCGATCTTGACCCCAGCTTGAGAGGCGCGATAGAGGGCCTGGATGCAATCTGGGTCCACAAGCTGATTCATCTTGAGCGCCATATAGCCGTTTCCGTGCTCGCGGTGTGACGCGATCTCCCGCTCGATCAGTTCAATGACACGCTCACGCATCGTTCCTGGAGCGACCAATAACTTGCGATATTCCTCCTTCCGGGAGTACCCGGTCAGAGCATTGAAGAGATCGGCAACGTCCGCCCCGATCTGAGGATCGATGGTGAAGTAGCCGAGATCGGTGTAAATGCGGGCGGTCGTGGCATTGTAGTTTCCCGTGCCGAGGTGAACGTATCGCATGATGCCATCGTGCTCTCTCCGCACAACCATGCAAAGCTTCGCGTGGGTCTTCAATCCAACCAGGCCGTAGATCACGTGCACGCCCGCCCGCTCCAGAGCCTTGGCCCAGACGATGTTGTTCTCCTCGTCGAAGCGCGCTTTCAGCTCGACCAGAACCGCCACTTGCTTGCCGTTTTCCCGAGCCTCCAGGAGGGCCGCAACCACGGGCGCGTTGGGCCCGACACGATATAACGTCTGTTTGATCGCCAAGACCTGGGGATCGCGTGCCGCTTCCAACAGGAAATCTACAACCGGCCCAAAGCTGTCATAGGGATGATAGAGGAGGATGTTGCGGTGGCGGCGGATCGCTCCAAAGACACTCTTGCCACTCGACAGCGAGCTTGGTACGTAGGGGATAAATGGGGGATCCTTAAGCTCTGGCAAGTTCACTTCCGTCAGCTGCATCAGCTGCGACAGTCCAATCGGCCCATCCACAGTGTAGAGCAAGTAGGGCGCAATACCGAGATTGTCCAGTAGGATGTCTCGTATGTCCCTGGGCATTGCCTTGTGGACCTCAAGGCGAACGGCAGAGCCGAACTGGCGCATACCGACGCTCTCCTCGATAGAGGCAAGCAGATCGGACGCCTCGTCTTCCTCGATCTCGATATCCGCATCACGCGTCACACGGAAGGGATACACTGCAATCACCTTCATCCCCGGGAAGAGCATGTCGAGGTTCTCGGTGATAACGTCCTCGATCCAGACGAAGTTTGTGTCGACGACGGACGACAGACCTAACGTCTCATAGGTCTCCGCCCGGTCCTCGCCGGGCACCCGAATCAACCGGGGAAAGACACCGGGAATCTTGACGCGAGCGAACCGTTGTCCCTTCACCGGATCCTCGACCACGACAGCCAGGTTGAGACTAAGGTTCGAGATGTGCGGGAAAGGATGTCCCGGGTCGAACGCCAGCGGCGTGAGAACCGGGAAGATCTCACGCTCAAAGTGGCGGCGCATCAGGCGTCGCTGCTTGCCCTTGAGCTCCCGATAGCGGAGAATGTGAATGCCCTCGGCCCTGAGGTTCGGCTCCAAGTCCTCCAGCCAGCAGGTCATGGCCTCCTCCAGAATCGGCAGCAACTCCCGCCGTATCGCCGCCAGCTGCTCTGCAGGCGTCATGCCATCGGGTGGCGCCTCCACCACCCCGGCCGCCAACTGCCGCCGGAGGCCGGAGACACGGATCATGAAGAACTCATCCATGTTGTTGAAGAAAATGGAGAGGAACTTCACGCGCTCTAGCAGGGGATGCCGGTCCTCATCCAGGGCCTCGACGAGGACGCGGTAGTTGAACTTCAGCAGGCTGAGCTCTCGGTTGAAGTAGAGAGACGGGTCGTCTAGATCAATCGGCGGCGTGGATCCCTGCATGATGGCTCGCACCTCAGCCCTGGCCTCGGGCTGGATCTCGACCCTAGCCTCAACCAGTTCGGCCTCAGTGATCTCAAGCTGTTCAGTCGTCATAGCGTCGCTCCTTCTAGCCACAATATCACAGGATGTGCTCCCCTTTGACGCCGCAGCCGGCGACCTCCTTATCCTCCAACTCATTGTACCGGAATCGACCCCCGGATGCAACCTTGCGTTGACAAAGGGGTCCCCTATGGTATACTTCGCTCGTGCCGCGATCCCGGAGGGATGGCCGAGCGGACGAAGGCGACGGTCTTGAAAACCGTTGTGGCTGAAAGGTCACCGTGGGTTCGAATCCCACTCCCTCCGCCTTGAGAGTGGGAGGGCATTCTTAACAAGCACATCGACGTGGAGAGGTGCCAGAGTGGACGATTGGGGCTGCCTGCTAAGCAGTTGTGGGGGTTAAACTCCACCCAGGGTTCGAATCCCTGCCTCTCCGCCTTCTAGTAGGTCCTTGTCCCACCAGCCTTGGTGGGACATTGTTTTCTGGGATCATCGCGACCCCAGAGCTCAACCCCTTGGATCACCGGCTGGTGTGCCTCTGCTGAATGGCCTCATGACGCAGTAAAGTTGCACATGTCTCAGACCAGTGTATTCTGAGCCTTAGCACTGCGCACCGCCAGCTTCAGAGATGCTGGGTCGACCCACACAGCCTCTGCTGGCATAGGATACGAAAGTCGTTGCGAAGGATGATGCCATGCCAGACCATCGAATGCAAGCACCAGCTAGAAGGCGATGGCCTCCGAAAACAGTGATCATCGTTGTCGCCACGGTCCTGGTAATCCTCCAGCTGTGCGTCTCGGGGTGCAGCGCCGTCACGCCCCTAACACCCCCGGGAGAACCTGAGGACCTACCCACAGAGATGCCCGAGCCGTCATCTACGCCGAGCGAGACACCGCTGGAGACCCTCCCCGCAAGTCCGGCCCCGGTTGTTGAGTCCAGTGGACCGGTCGGCACTACACTTGGTCAGATGGACCTGGAGTATCCACTTTCTATGGAGCCGGGGACCACCGACACCGTGATTCTCGAGGTTTATGTTCCACCCCTGCTGGCTTCGGCGGACCCATCCAGGGTCGCTAGGGTCGTGACCCCGCAGAGCACAGAGCGGGCCTCAGACGCCTTCGAGACCTACGTGGCTACCATCTACATCAGCGCAGCCATGCGGGCCGAACTGGCGTCTTCCGCCTTCGAGGTAGCGGAGCAACAGCCCGCGCAACAACTCGTCGAGGTCAATGCCGTAGAGCAACCGACCTACTGGATGTGGATCCTCAAGGCCCCGCCTGAAGCCGGCAAGCATGTCTTTGTGCTCAAGCTCTATCTAGACACCCAATCCAATCCCTCGTGGACGGGGAGCTTCGAGGTCCAGGTGTCCGGGCCGCCTGCCACCTCCACGCCCACCCCAACCGCGACGCCGACACTGGCCCCGACGCCCGTGCCCACGACCACACCCACGCCAGTGCCCCCCTTCCAGGCCGCCATACGGGATGTATATGACAATGCAGCTGTGGTTCTAGGGGGCATTCTGGCTCTGGCAGGTGCCATCGTTGCGGCATTGATCAACGCCAAAGCCGCCGATAAGAAACCGGCCTCCAGACACAAGGCTCGTGGTGGCCACGGCACGTGGCCGGCATCGCTCATCTTCCGACTCAAGGAATGGTGGAAGTCCCTGCGTGAATAGGCACGGCTTCTAGCAGCGGGTGTCGAGCATCACAGCTATCGCTGTGGCTTGCTGCCCCCGAACAGGACACCAACCCGCGGGAGAGCCCGAAGCAGGCGACCGCACTAGACGAAAAAGGAAATCGCTATGAGGCTATTGAAATGTCAGGAGTTCGACGAAAGCGCCCTGGACGCCGATTATCTGAACCTGCTCATGTTCGACATCGGCGGAGGCATGCGTTCGGTAAGCCTTCCCGAGCGGTACGTTTCGGAAGATCTCTTCCGTGACGGCATCGGGTTCGATGCATCCAACTACGGCTTTGCTAAGGTCGAGCAGTCCGATATGGTCGCCATCCCCGACTGCACGTCCGTGTGGATGGAGGAGCGTGGAGGCTTCGAGATCGCCCACATGCTATGTGATGTGGTGTCCACGGAACGGAACCGCTTCGACCAGTACCCGCGCGCCGTTGCCAAGCGAACTGCTGAGTATCTCCAGGAGACAGGCATTGCGGACAGTGCCCAGCTGCTCGTTGAACTCGAGTTCTACGTCTTCGACGCCGTCGAATACGGCAGTGGGATGGATCACGCTTTCTACGCCATCGGATCGAGAGAGGGCCTGGGCGAGGAGGCCAACACAAAACAACGGTTTCACCCGCGGGCAGGCTACCACCGGCTACCGCCGGAGGATCGTTTCTTCGATTTCCGCAACCAGATCGTCCAGACGATGGAGCAGGCCGGCATCCCGGTGAAGTATCACCATCACGAAGTGGGCGCCTCGCAGCTGGAAATCGAGTTGGACTTCATGGATCTGCCCACAGCTGCCGACAGCGTCTGTATGGCCAAGTGGATTGTCCGCTCGGTAGCCGAGGAGGCAGGATTCAAGGTGACCTTCATGCCCAAGCCCTTGTATGAGATGCCCGGCAGCGGCATGCACGTGCACCAGTTTCTTGAGAAGGAGCGAAAGAGCCTCTTCCCGGGGGACGCGCTCTACGGACTCAGTCAGTTAGGACTCGCCTATACGGCGGGACTCCTGGAGCACAGCTTGTCAGGCGGCCTCCTAGCCTTTACCAACCCCAGCACGAACAGCTTCCGCCGGCTCGTCCCCGGCTATGAGGCCCCGATCAGCGCAAGCCTCGCGAAGGGCTCGCGGAGCGCCGCCGTGCGCATTCCCGGCTATCTCAAGCAGGACGAACTCAGGGTGGAGTATCGCACCGGGGATGCGACCGGGAGCCCACACTATATGCTTTCGGCGATGGTGCTTGCCGGGATCGACGGCATTTTGCGGAGCGCCGATCCTGTGGCCCTGGGCTTCAGTGATGCCCAGGCCAAACAGGACAAGATCTTCCCACTGGATCTGGACATCGTCCTCAATGGTCTGGAGCAGGATGACACGTGGCTGAAGCCGGCCTTCCCCGCCGAGTTGCTCGAGCTCTGGATAGCAACAAAACGGAAAGAGGCGGCGTACGTCTACAATGCCCCCACACCTCAGGAGTACGAGCTCTATTTCTAGCGCATTAGGAAGACGGGCCTGGTTGTGCCGCCGACCGATCAAGACCCAACGCCGTTCCGTCTCCGCCGATGAGTTGACCTTGACAGACTGACTGGGTGTGGTATCATATCGACACTAGGGTGAGCCTGCCTGGACGCACTATAGAGCGTCTATCCAGGCGAATCCGGTAGCTAGCCCCTGTAGCTCAATTGGATAGAGCGCCTGCTTGCGGAGCAGAAGGTTACAGGTTCAACTCCTGTCGGGGGTACACAGAACGCCCTCAGTCGCGATGACTGAGGGCGCTCTTCTTAGCAGGATCAACGACTCTGCACCACTTAGCTCCCAGGCGCCCGGGCCCCCAATGCCTCGACATACTCGAGCGACTGATGACGGAAGTAGGTGTTGTAGAGGTCTGCGTAATGGCCACTCTCTGCCAGCAGGCTCTCGTGTGTCCCCGCCTCAATGATCTCTCCGTGATCCATCACGATGATGCGATCGGCATGCTTAATCGTCGACAGCCGATGCGCGATCACAATCGCCGTCCGGTTCGCCATCAGCGAGTCCAGGCCTTCCTGAATCTGCATTTCGGTGAAGGGATCCACGCTCGCAGTTGCCTCGTCCAGGATGAAGATCGCCGGGTCCTTGAGCAGAACCCGCGTCAGGGCCACCAGCTGCCGCTGTCCCATCGATAGGTTGGCGCCCCGCTCCCCCACATCCGTATCCAGCCCGTCGGACAGATCCGCGACCCAGTCGCCTTCGCTGATCTTCGTCGCTGCCGCGCAGACGCGGTCGTCATCAGCGTCCGGCACGCCGTACCGGATATTGTCCCGCACGGTTCCGGAGAAGAGGAAGGGCTCCTGAGGGACCAGGCCGATCTGTGTCCGATATTGGCTCAGATCCAGCGTCCGCACATCGCGACCATCGATCAGCAGCGCACCGGACTGGAACTCGTAGAATCGCGGGATCAGGCGCGCGACGCTGCTCTTGCCGGCGCCGGTGTGCCCAACCAGCGCGACGGTCTCACCGGGCCTGATGTCCAGGGAGAAGTCGCTCAGCACGACCTCCTCGGGCACATAGCTGAAGGTGACGTTGCGAAACTCAATGTGACCGCGGATGTCCTCGACCGGCTCTGAGGCTGTCTGAACCACCCTCGGCTCCGCATCGATCAGGGCAAAGACCCGTTCCGCCGCGGACAGCCCATCCTGGAACTGACTCCAAAACGACGCGATGCTCGTCATCGGCCACCAGAAGAAGCCCACCGCCTGCATAAACAGATACCAATCCCCCGGTGAGATACCCGTCCGGGTTGCGAGCCCGCTGACATAGAGAAAGAAAGCGCTGGCCAGCCCTGACGACAGACCCAGGACGGGAAAGATGGCATTGAAGGTCATATCCCGTTGCAGACCGATACGATAGGACCGCCGATTGTTCTCCCGGAACGTATCGTAGATCGCCTGTTCCTGACGGAACGTCTTGGCCACGACGATGCCGCTGATGCTCTCCTGAATCTGAGCATTGATGGTAGCGTTGATCCGCCGTGACTGGCGCGTGACCTTACGCGCGATCCGGCGGAAACCCAGCGCCACCAGCGCCGCTAAGGGCGCGATGCCAACAAGCATAAGGGTGAGCCGCACATTCAGCGTCAACAGCCAGCCCGCGAGGATAACAACAAGCAGCACCTGGCTGAGCAGGTCGAGCACGAGGGTGACCACGTTTGAGAAATCATACGTATCGGACGTCACCCGGCTCACGATCTTGCCCGAAGGGTGCTCGTTGTAGAAAGAGAGATCGTGACGGACCGTGGCAGCGAACACGTCCTCCCGCACCTTGAGGACCACATTGCCAATGACCTTGGCCGATGCGAGACGGCGTACGTAGTTCGCCACCCAGGCAAAGACCCCCAGCCCAAGCACGCCCAGTGTGGCCAGTACGATCAGACGTCCAGAGGGTCCCTGACCCAGAGCATCCAGCACCTCGGAGATCAGGATCGGAGCCACCGTGCCGGCCACCGAGGTGAGCAAAATCAGACCAGCAATCAACAACATCTGGTATCGGTAAGGACGGAAGTACGAGACGATGCGCCACAACAGCTCTCTGTCGCTGTAGTTGCGATCGTAACTTTCAGTGTCCAGCCCGTCTAGTATGAATCCCACAGCTCGGATCTCCCTTGATCAAGCATCTCGCCTCCGGAGGGCGCGACTCTAGATGTCGTAGCGGGCGAAGATGCGGCGATACGGTTCACAACGCGCCATCAGCACGTCGTGTGACCCCTGGTCGACAAGCTTGCCCCTGCGTAACACCAGAATGCGATCAGCCCACCGGATCTGGCTGAGGCGATGGGTGATGATAAAGGTCGTGCGTTCACGGCTGATACGTCGCATGGCCTGCTGGATCTTGTCCTCTGTCGCGCTGTCGATAGCGCTCGTGCTGTCGTCGAGGATCAGAATCCGGGGGTCGGTCAAGAAGGCCCGGGCAATCGCGATTCGCTGACGCTGCCCACCCGAAAGGGTCACACCCCGCTCACCGACCTCAGTTTCATACCCTTCGTTGAAGCTCATAATGAACTCGTGCGCCTGCGCTTCCTTTGCAGCCTCCTCAATGGCCGCCTGAGACGCATCCGCACAGCCGAAGGCGATGTTTTCCGCCAGCGTGCGCGAGAATAGAAAGACATCCTGCTCAATCGTCGAGATTTGCGATCGAAGTGACGCCAGGCTCCAGTCGCGGACGTTGATCCCGTCCACGAGAACCTCTCCTTGATCAGCATCGAAAATCCGGTTGATCAGTCTGGTTAGCGTAGTCTTCCCCGAGCCCGTCTGTCCTACAATGGCGACCGTCTCGCCAGGCTGCACCGCGAAGCTCACGTGCTGCAGCACCGGTTGCCCCTCATACGTGAAGCTCACGTCCCTGAACTCTACCTCACCCTGGACGGGCTTGACCACACCGCCGACGTTCTCGTCGAGTTCTGTCTCAGTCTTGATCATGCCCAGAACACGCTCGGCGCTGGCGACGCCCAGCTGAACCAGGTTGAACGTGAAGATCGATATATTCGTGGGAAATCGCAATGCATTGAAGAGTCCGACGAATGCCAGGACCTGTCCCAGGGTGACGATACCGCGCTGCCAAAGCGTGAGGCCATGTAGAACGCAGGCAGCGTAGGCGATGCCGAAGACCAACACGGGCCAGTAGCGCGCCTCAATCTCGCCCTGTCTCACGGCATAATCGCGCAGACGGCGGGCGTTGGTGGCAAAGCGCTCCCATTCCTGCTCTTCCTGCGAATTCGCCTTGACGACCTCGATGCCCGCGACCGCCTCAGCCAGCTGCGCGTTCATCTCACCATACTGCTCGCGCAGCGCCGTGCTCACGGGCTTCAGGCGTCGATTATAATCATAGACTGTAAGGGCTAACAAGACCGCAAAGACCAAAGGGACCAGCAAGAGCCGCGGCTCGATCTGACTGATCAAGATCGTGGGCACAACCAGTCCCATCGTAGAATCCACAATCAGCATAATCCCGGGGCTGAACATCGCGTTCAACATGCGCACATCATTGGTCGCTCGGGCCATGATGTCGCCGATTCGCTGGCGACCGTGAAAGGTCTGGCTTTTGCCCAGAAGACTCACGTAGAGCTCGTCCCGAGCGTCGCGCTCAAGGCGCTGCGCGATGAAGGAGACAGAGAAGTTGCGCAGCAGGCCGGTGATGCCCTGCGCGGCTGCTGATGCGACAACGCTGAGGGCGATAGCGAGCAAGGCTGCGTTGGCCCAACTCGGTTGTGTGATGAGATCGAAGGCTCGGCCCACATAGACCTGGATGCCGCCGTAGGCCAGGTTGTTCACAATTGCCGCTGCGACCAGTGCAATGGGAAAGGCAGGATACCGGAGCACGTGTGACACGATCCAGCGCACCGCGCTCCGGCGGTCGTAGGTGTATGCGTCGTCGACGGTGAACTCACGCTTGACCACAGGTCTACCTCCGCGCGCCCAACTCCGACGCGTGACGCCTTGAGAAGCCGCAGAGCGTCACGAACGGGCGCATAGCAACTAATTGTCCCATACATTGGGGGAAACGCAATAGGATCCTAGCAGCCGCACAGCGCAATAGGACATACATACTTGCATAGAGGTGATAGACCACAATTCCATAGACCCCTCAGACGCGATATGATGATACCACACAGGCAGAACCTTCTGCGACACAGCGCTCAGATTGCGTTCGTCCTAAAAGCTGAGCGCGCACGTCGAGTTAGAATCGCCCGCGACGCAATGTCGCGGTAACCATGGGAGAGAGGCCCAATGTCTGAGATCTTCGTTCGACCCGTTCACGCCAGAAAGCACGTGTGCAACCCCTCCTGGGAACAGCTGAGGTCCTGGGCAAGCATTGAGGAGAGCACCACCCGCTATGGATCGGCCCGCTACGTGACGCGGATCCGCTGCCGCTCCGCCAAGTTCACCGACATTGTCTTTGGAGAGCCTACCGCCGAGCAGGAGCGCTGGCTGAGGGAGGCCCAGGAGTCCTTGGGCACCCTACACCTGATCCAACTGGATCGCGTCTTGGGCCAACATCCGGACTTCCGGCTTCACTGTCGCTTCTATGTGCCCATCGAGCACGCACGTCTCGCCTACATGTGGGGGCAGTCACTCTTCGACGCACCGCCGGAGATGATCCATCGCGACCGCGCAGACCTGACCACCGTCATGCTACCCAAATGGCGCGACAAGGTGATGGAGCGACGCATTCTGGTCGATCCAACAACCTACACAACCTACGCCCTAGGCAGCGACTACATGGGCGAGGTTAAGAAATCCTTCCTCCGAATGGCAATGTATTGGGCGAAACAGCACGGCGGGCTGGGCCTGCATGCGGGATCGAAACTGCTCCGCGTGCGCGACGTCGAAGGAAAGCTGGTGGAAAAGGGAGCTATCTTTTTCGGGCTCAGCGGGACGGGCAAGACGACCCTCACCTGTCATCATCACTTCCTCGACGGCGAAGGGGAGGGCGTCGCCATCCGCCAGGATGATGTCGTCATGATGCAACCTGACGGCTCCTGCTACGGCACAGAAGACAATTTCTTCATCAAGACGGAGGGTTTGGAAAGGACCAGCCAACCTCTGCTCTACGGCGCCGCGACATCGCCCCACGCCATCCTGGAGAATGTCTGGTTGGACGCAGACGGAGATCTTGACTTCCTCAACTACGCCCTCGGCAAGAACGGTCGAGCGATCGTAATCCGCCAAGAGATGGCCTACACCGACAACTCCATCGACCTACCCCACGCCGATATCGTGGTCTTCATCACGCGCCGAGAGGATATCGTCCCGCCTGTCGCAAGGTTGACCCCGGAGCAAGGCGCTGCCTTCTTCATGCTTGGCGAATCCATCGAAACCGCGGCGGGCGATCCAGCGCGAGCGGGGCAACCTGTGCACAGCGTTGGAACCAACCCTTTCATCATCGGCTCTTGCGCCCAGGAGGGGAATACCTTCCTCAAGATTCTTCGCGCCAACCCCAAGACGCAGGCCTTCCTCCTGAACACGGGGCGAGTGGGTACGCGAGGGGTCGATCGACAGGAGCGCCAAGACGCCGACGGCAGTCGGATCGGCGCAAAGATCAAGGTTCTGGACTCGACGGAGTTGATCAAGCAGATCGCCCGCGGTGGCATCCAATGGAAGATCGATCCCGACTGGGGTTACGAGGTCGCCACGGACGTCGATGGCATTCCCGACTATGGGCAGCGTCTCGACCCCCGCCGCTACTACACCGACGACGAGTATCGCACCCTCACCCAGACCCTTCGAGAGGATCGCCGCACGTGGCTTGCCCAGTTCGGGGACCTAGATCCGGCGATCCCCGCGTCGCTTCTGCTCAAGGCCTAGTCATCTATCCCAGACCGAGGCGCACTCTCCCACGCAGTCGCAATGGGGTCGAGATGCACCGTCTCTGCACCACCGCACGTAGCGCCCGTTCCCGTGTGCCCCGCCGATCTTGGCTGCTGGATCACTTGCACTCGCGGTCAGGTATGCTAGATTTGGCACGGAGGTGTTCATGCCAACGCGCCGTGACATGTTGAAGGGGATGATAGCTGCAGCCACGACCGCCCTGCTGCCCCGTCTGCCCATCTGGACCCCTCGGGCTGCCGAGGCCCAGGAGGTCATCCCAATCACGCCAGAGCCACCTGGCGAAGACGAGTGGGAGCTGCATGGACGCGCCATCCACACGGTCGTCATCTACGAGGAGCCCTCAACCGCGAGCGCGCGGCAAGCCACCTACTACCGGGACCAGTCCTTCCCCATTCTGGGTGAGGTACGCGCGCCCTTCTCCGCCCACAACGATCTCTGGTACGAGACTGATGAGGGCTACGTCCACAGCGCGTGGGTGCTCCCGATCCGCGTCTATCCTTCCCAACCCTTCATCGAGACCATCGGCGATTTCGGATTCTGGGGCGAGGTGTCCCAAATCTATACGGAAGGCTACACGTCTCCCAGCACGTCCGCCGGGCGCAAATACCGCTTCTATGGTGGGACCGTCTTCCACGTCATCGACACCTTCCGCGACGAAGCGGGCACCGGCTGGTACAAGGTATTCGATGACTACCCTCCTCGGCAGTCGACGAACCATCAGTGGGTCTTGGCTGAGCACATGAGGCGCGTCCCGCGCGCCGAGATAGCCCCGATCCATCCATTCGTGGGGAACAAGCGCATCGACGTTGTGCTGGATGAGCAGAGCCTGACCTGCTACGAGGGTGACGAAGTTGTCTTCTCTACCCTGGTCGCATCTGGCCTCGGTGGATCGCTGGCGACCCCCAAGGGAGAGCACTGTGTCCTGCTGAAACAGGCCTCTCGTCACATGAGCAACGTCCCCTACGCCGACATGCGACCGGAAGATCAGCCTGCACCGGGTGGCATCTTCGACCTGCCTGGTGTTCCGTGGAACATCTTCTTTGACCTCGCGGGCACGGCAATCCATGGAGCCTACTGGCACAACGACTTCGGCGTCCGCCGCAGCCACGGATGCCTCAACGTCTCCATCGACGCTGCGCGTTGGATCTATCGCTGGGTCCACCCCATCGGGGGCTATGAGGACGACTTCATCCAGAGCAACTGTGCCGTCGGAACCCCCGTCATCGTTCGCTGATCAAGCGAACTGCATTTTGGCGACAGAGAACGCTAATGCGATTCTAAGCCTGCGTTAATGTCGCTCTAATCTCCTTCCCCTATGCTATAACCAGTAATGAGCTGCGGCTGGCAAGCCCTACGCATCCGCGGCGCACCAACGTGACGCGGCGGATCAATGTCACGCACACGGCCGAGTCCAGCCCCAGCGACAACAAGCACATAGGTATTCTCTATTGCTAGGGATCCAACCTGGCCCCAACGTGCATCATGCCCGTCGACCCGAGCCAGGCCGAGTTCTGCGCCCACGAAGTTGGAGGGCAGACAGAATTGTCTCTAGGCAATCTCAAACGACTGGTTCGGCGCCAGGTGGGATCGCCAAACTCTAGACAAGAGGAGGGACAAAATGCTTAGTTGGCCAAGGTCACCACTTCAAGAGATGGAACGGCTACGCCGAGAGATGAACCGGCTCTTTTCTGAATGGCCGCTGACAGGGGGCCTGAGTGCTCCGCCCAGCTATCCGGCCATGAACGTCTGGGTCAGCGATGAAGACGCCATCGTTACAGCAGAGGTCCCAGGCTGCGACCCGGAGAACATCGATATATCGGTTGTGGGGGATACGTTGGTCCTCAAAGGCGATCGCCCGGCCGAGGATCTACCCGAAGGCGCGACCTACCATCGGCGTGAGCGAGCCTGCGGGAGCTTCAGCAGGTCGTTCAGACTCCCCTTTGAGGTGAACGCCGATGAGGTAGG
Organism: Anaerolineae bacterium; assembly: GCA_049975205.1. Lineage (GTDB taxonomy): Bacteria > Chloroflexota > Anaerolineae > B4-G1 > SLSP01 > PWVB01. Next base: position 69,067 of record JBNGDL010000008.1, read on the forward strand.
GGCCACCTTTGAAGATGGCGTCCTTCACATCACGTTGCCCAGAAGCGAGGAAAGCAAGCCCCGCAAGATCACGGTCAGGGCTGCATAGCCGAAGGAGGGATGAAGATGGCTGACGAAACGACACTTCAGGTTCAGGAAACTGAAAAGCAGGAGATCGAGCAAAGTGAAACCGAGCGCACGCGCGCAGGCGTCACCTTTGTTCCCCGGGCTGATATCTATGAAACGGACGACGCGATGATGGTCGTGTGCGACATGCCCGGTGTTGATCGAGAGAGTATCAACATCACCCTGGAAGAGGGCGTTCTCACAATCGAAGGGTACGTGAATCAGGAGCGTCCCGAGGGCTATCGGCTGGGCTATGCCGAGTACCGCGTCGGTGACTACCAGCGACGATTCGCAGTATCCGGCGAGGTCGACCACGACAACATCGAGGCTACCCTCAAGAACGGCGTGCTCCGCCTACGGCTCCCCAAGGTGAAGCCCGAGAGCCGCAAGATCGAGGTTAGCACTGGCTAAGACCGTCGACACGTTGTGGCGTAGAGAGGAGGTGGAAGCAATGCCTATTACAGATCTGATACCCTGGAGACGGGAGAGGGAGACTTCAACCCGTGAAGAAGGGGAGCGGAATCCCATTGTGGAGTTCCAGCGTGACATGAACCGGATGTTCGACGAGTTCTTCGGTCGCGGATTCGGACTGGCTCCCTCAAATATGGAGGAGGGTTGGACAGCGTTCACGCCTCGCGTGGATGTTGCAGAGACCGACAAGGCGATCAAGGTCTCGGCAGAGCTGCCGGGTCTCAGCGAGGACAACATCGAAGTGAACCTCTCTGAGAACGTGCTGACCATCCGTGGGGAAAAGAAGCAGGAGCGGGAGGAGCGCGGCGAGAGCTACTATCGCTCGGAGCGTACATACGGTTCGTTCCGACGTTCAATCCCCCTTCCAGCGGACGTAAAAACAGAAGAAGCTGACGCAGTCTACAAGAATGGCGTCCTGGAAATCACGTTGCCGAAGACCGCGGAAGCGCGTAGGAAGAAGATCGCTGTCAAGAAGGAGTAACCCGGCACCCTTATAGGCTCTAGGATTGACACGTAGACGCCGTTGGCTTAACAGCCCATCTGCCCTCCAGGTGGCCGGCCCGGGTCATGGGTCTGGTCGCCTGGAGGGCAGTCTGTTGAGATGCATGCAACCCTGACCGGTTGGCAATCGTAAAGAGGGGGGAGGAGACCAAGATATGAGCACGAACGAACAGGCTAAGAGCGCACGCTCGAGATCAGAGCCCGCCATCGGACTCGCACTTAGCGGGGGCGGCATCCGCGGACTGGCTCACCTGGGCGTCCTGCAAGTCCTGGAGGAGCAGGGACTGCCAATAGGGGCGATGGCGGGTACCAGTATGGGTGGGCTGATCGCAGGGGCCTACGCGGCAGGCGTCAGCCTCTCCGATCTTCGAGCCTTCGCCGTCAAGACCCGCATCTTGGATCTAGCATCACCCGATCGAACCTGGCACGGCTTCTTCGATCATCGCAAGCTGCGAACGTTGCTGATCGACCTGCTCGGCAGCGAGAGCCTGACGTTCGAAGACCTTCGGGTCCCGGTCGCTGTGACGGCCACGGACATCGAGACTGGCCAACTGGTGATTCTCGACGCGGGTCCCCTCATCCCAGCCCTGATGGCGACGGCAGCCTTACCGATCTTCTTTGCCCCGGTCAGGCATCAGGAGAGATGGCTTGTGGATGGTGGGATCGTGAACAACCTTCCAGTTGACGTCGTCCGCCATTTGGGCGCCGACCGTGTTCTTGGTGTCACGATTGCCCCTAGCACGCATTTCGACCTGGAACCGCGCCCCAAAGAGACCCGGACCAGAGGCCTGTCGCTACAAGGGCTTCTCCAGTTCGGGAACCGGGCCCGCGATTGGCGCCTCCCTTTCCTGATCGCGGAGACGAGCCTTGGCTGGACGCAGGAGCTGATCAATCAGACGCGCATGGAGCTGTGCCCGCCCGACCTTCTGCTTCGAATACGCCTACCCAATATCGGGATCCTATCCACCGATGGGAGCGAGGACGCGATCAAGTCTGGCTACGAAGCAGCGATGGCCCAGCAGGAGGCACTTAGGGCCCTCTCCGAGCCTCTGCCGCCGCAGTGGCAACGGCGCTGCCAAAGCCTATGGCGCCGGCTACGGCTATCCTGGCGGATCCTAAGGGAGGGACGACAGCCGCTCTATCCCCCTTCAGAATGGTATTGAAGAACGCCGCGGGTGCATTGCGCAGGATGTAAAGGTAGCTGTAGAGCCTCCTGCGGCGCATTCTGCTGCCCGGATGTCGCACGCCCGATCCCTCTTCTAGCCACAAGGCTAGGAGCACACCGACATACAGCGTGTCGCTTACTGACAAGGAGGCCACCGCACACGGTGGCCTCCTTCTGCCTACTGTCTCAACTGAGGCATCTGCACTCAGCCGCGCTTGGACAACACCTCACGCTCGTAATCCAGGATGACGTCCATATACGCCAACCCGACCGGGACCCCTTGCCGGAGACAGTAGTAGTCCCATACGGCACTGAAGGGCAACGTCTTGAGCTCCTCCAGTAGCGCCAGACGCTTTGTGAAGTTGCCAGCGACCTCGATCTCGCGCATGGCATCAATCGGTTCCAGGAACGCCATCAGCAGTGCCTTGAGAGCGTTCCGCGTGCCGATGACCCACGCCGCCACCCGGTTGATGCTCGCATCGAAGAAATCGAGACCGATGTGCGTGCGATCGACCAAACCCCCTCGGACCAGTTCCTGCATCAACCGGCGCAGGTCGTCGGAGAGCATAACCACGTGATCGCTGTCCCACCGCACGCCCCGGCTGACGTGTAACAGTATCTCATCTAGGTAGAGGAAGACCGAGGAGAGCTTATCGTAGATATTCTCCGTAGGATGGAAGTGTCCCATATCAAGACACAGGAGCTTCTCCCGCGTGATGGCATACCCTAGATAGAACTCGTGAGAACCTACGACGTAGGATTCCGACCCGATACCGAAGAGCTTGGACTCCACAGCATCGAGATTGTGCGTTGGGTCAATCTCTTCCTCGAAGATCGCATCGAGGGAGTCCCTGAGCAGCCTGCGAGGCGCCAGACGATCTACCGGCAGATCCTTATACCCATCTGGGATCCAGATGTTCGTGACACAGGGTGTCCCAAGCTCGCGCCCTATGTACTCCCCGATCTTTCGGCACGCAATGCAGTGCTCGACCCAGAACCGGCGCACGCCATCGTCATAACTCGAGAGCGTGAATCCGCTCTCGGCCAGCGGGTGCCCGAAGAGCGTGGGGTTGAAGTCTAGGCCATGATCGTTCGCCTTGGCCCAGTCGACCCAGGCTGCGAAATGGTCAGGTTGCAGCTCGTTGCGCGGCACGTCTTCGCCCCCGGTCTCGGCATAGATTGCGTGGAGGTTCAGCCGATGCGTACCCGGGATGAGGCTATAGGCCTTATCGAGGTCCTCCCGGAGCTCGTCTGCGGTCCGCGCTTTGCCGGGGTAGTTGCCGGTGACGGCCAACCCACCCCCGATCTCGCCCTCAGGGCCCTCAAAACCCGCCACGTCGTCCCCCTGCCAGCAGTGCAGGCTGATGGGAACGGTAGCGGCGCGCTCAAGCGCCGCATCGGTGTCGACGCCCAGCAGGGCGTAGCGCTCCTTCGCCATCTGATACATCGATTCGATCTGTTTGTCCGTTGGATGCTCCATCTTCCCTCCCTGTTAACCTCTACTACTAAGTTGCTTGTCCTAGATTGCTAGTCCTAATCGTTAGCGGTCACGCGGCACGAGATCCGGTCAGTCGATCTGCTCCACGAAGGTGAAGGTCTGCGCCACCTCCTCATGCAATGGTGGAATGTCGTCACGGCCCAAGGCTCGTATGCGCAGGATGTAAAGCCAGTGATCAGCGCCCTGAAGGACCCAAGCGCGTCCCGGACCGGGGTCCGGATCTGACCACGATTCGGCAAACTCAAAGCCCGGGCGTCCATCCCAGACCACAGGCACGGCTTCCGGTGGCGCCGGGAAAGCCTCATAGCGGGCATCCGCTGCGTAGGACGCTTCCAGCGCGACCAGCGCATTGCTGACGAGTAACGCCTCGGTCGGGCCTGGCGCCCACCACAGACTCACTTCTCCCTCACCGTGACGCCAGACGCGCCCCCCAGCCGCAGTATCGCCTTGAGCAACCACCTCCTGGAAGGCAGTGGGGATTTTCAGACTCACAGCGGCGGGTAGCGTCGAGGTCAGCGCACGGAACGCAACCGGCTCGACCTCGAAGAACCGTGCAGGATCTCCTACCGTTGGCAGCTCGGATTCAACGTGGACAATCAGCCACCAATATCCCGGCATTGGCTCTAGCGGCAGCTGTAACATCTTCTGAGCACGATAGCGGTGACCTTCTTGTTTCGCAAGATCGTAGGTGGCATAGACGCCGGCCTCGGGATCCATGATCGTTGCGCTCAGTTCCGCCCGGACGTCGAGCCCTGGTGGCGGCACCAGAGCCGCCTCGATCGGCATAGGCGTCAGCGGTGACACCATTGCCGGCCACAAGACCTCCAAGTGCGCCGGGGGGATCGGCGTTGCCGTCGGCGTCGGGGTCGGCGTCCATGTGGGCGCGGGCGTCGGGGTCGGCGTCGCCGTCCTCGTGGGAGCCGGCGTCACTGTGGGTCCAGCAGGCGTCCCACAACCCATTAGCATCAAGAGCAGAAGGCCGCAGACGAAGACGTGTACACGACGATCCAAGAACATGCGCATGCCCAAAGTGTAACAGGATTGGCCCGGCGCGCAATTCACATCACGTGGCCTCGACGAAAAGCGGCGCGCTAGGTCGCGTGCCGAAGCGGGGGGAAGCCTACTATCTCGAAGGTGGCGGATGCTACAGTGATCTCCGGTTCCGCTTCGAAGTGCTGGAGCAGCTCCTGGTGCAGGTCGGCCGCAACCGTCCGTCGCTGCTTTGCCGCCACGACATAGCGCAGTGTCATCTCAATCCAGTTGTCCGTCATCACCACATAGAGGGTCGGCTCGACAGTCATCTCCTCAATCGGATAGCGCTTCACCAAGTTCTGCAGTTCAGCCTGTGCAGCGGCGAAGAAATCCATGGTGTACTTCCGACCATGTTCCGTTATGACTTTCTGTGCCAGGCGCCAGTTGCTGTCGTAGGTGATCGGAATCGTGATCTCGTCCCAAACATACGGCCAGTGTTGGGTGTAATTGTAGACGGGGTCGGAAAAGATCGCGCGATTGGCAACGGTCACAATCCGGCCCGTGTATTGCTCAGCTCTGACCCATTCGCCGATCTCCATAAGCGTTGTGCGCATCATACCAATGTCTATCACGTCGCCGATCACGTTGCCTAGCCGGACGCGGTCTCCAATCCGAAATATGTTACCTACGACGATGTTGAGATAGCCAGCGAAGGAACCGATGATCTCCTGCGAGGCAAAAGCGATGCCCGCACCCAGGATACCCATGGCCACCGAGAAATTGCTGCTGGGTCCCAGCCAGATAAGGAGGATGATCACAGCGGCGATGAAAAGAGTCGCGTTCCGTCCCAACATATAGAGTGTGTGCATATGCGTTTGATCCTGTACCCGGGAGCGCAGAAGCCGGAGCATCACCCGGGTAAGAACAAACGCAACAGCTACAACGATCAAGGAGAAGATGGTCTTGACGATGATAGGCACGTACTCTACTGGCAGAGTTGGCATCGGATCTCCTCCTCCTCTTGTGAGCAGGCGAACTGCCTCATGATCAGATTCTGTCACGAGTATAGCGGGAGCCTTTGAGTAGGCAATCGTTTGACGAACCCTTGCTTTCGGCTACAATGCCTCCATCCTATCGCGGCCGTGCGATCTTGTCGGGTCGTCTCTCCACGGGGACATCGACGGGCACGGTCTGCGACCGACGTGTAGCGAGATGAGGAGCAACTATGGACCATAGCTGGACCAGTGACGAGATCCGACAAACCTTCCTGGAATACTTTCGCGAACGTGAACACACCATCGTCCCGAGCGCTAGCCTCGTGCCTCAGGAGGACCCCACCCTGCTCTTCACCAATGCCGGGATGAACCAGTTCAAGGATGTCTTCCTCGGTACTGGGACACGCCCCTACACACGGGCCGCGGACACCCAGAAGGTGATGCGCGTCGCCGGCAAGCACAATGATCTCGAGGACGTCGGAAGGGATAGTACCCACCATACCTTCTTCGAAATGTTGGGCAACTGGTCCTTTGGTGACTACTACAAGCGCGAGGCCATCCAATGGGCGTGGGATCTCCTCACGCGCGTTTTTGGACTTGAACCCGAGCGGATCTGGGCCACCATCTTCGAGGACGACAAGGGCGATCTCGGCATTGATGAAGAAGCTGCCCGGCATTGGCGTGGGGAAACGGGCATCGACCCCGATCACATCCTTTCCTTCGGTCGGAAAGATAACTTCTGGGAGATGGGGGACACAGGCCCCTGCGGCCCCTGCAGTGAGATCCACTACGACCATGGTGAGGAAGCCTGCGACAAGCAGGACGACCCCGATCACGTCTGCCGCGTCAACGGGGACTGCGCCCGTTTCACCGAGATCTGGAATCTGGTCTTCATCCAGTACGATCGGCATGCATCGGGCGAGTTGGAGCCCCTCCCCGCCAAGCACGTCGACACCGGGTTGGGCTTCGAGCGCCTAGTCTCACTCCTGCAGGGTAAGTCGTCGAACTACCGCACCGACCTCTTCTGGCCCATCATCGAGCGCGTGCAGGCCATGGCGGGCCAGACGGACGAGGAGCGAGAGGCCAATCTTGTAGCCTACCGCGTGATTGCGGATCATATCCGTGCCGTGACCTTCCTCATCGGGGACGGTGTGATGCCGGCTAACGATGGTCGGGGCTACGTCTTGCGCATGATCCTCCGCCGCGCCGTCCGCTTTGGACGAACGCTGGGTTTCGATCAGCCATTCCTGTCACCCCTCGCTGACCTCGTTGTGCAGAAGATGGGCCACGTCTTCCCGGATCTGCCGGCGCGCGTTGACTTCATCAAGGCCACCATTCTAAGCGAGGAGAAACGTTTTCTTCGAACACTGGATCGCGGGCTCGAGCGCTTGGAGGAAATGATCGCGGAGGCCAGAAGCGAAGGCCAGGGCGAGATTTCTGGCAAGGAAGCCTTCTTCCTTCACGACACCCTCGGCCTGCCCTTTGAGGTGACCCGCGATATCGCCGAGGAACACGGCCTGACGGCGGACGAGGCCGGCTATCGCGCTGCGCGGGAAGAACAGCGCGCTCGAGGTCGGGCAGCTGACGCCTTTGAGATGGAAGCAGACGAACACGCGCAGCTCTACCCCCTCCTCTACGATTGGGTGAAAGGGCAGATGCCCGCGCAGGAACTGACCTACGATCCCTACAGCGCCATGCAGGTCCAGGCGCGCGTAGCTGGCTTGCTGCAGGACGATGAGATCGTGACCCAGGCCCACGAGGGCGATGCTGTTGAGGTCGTGCTGACGGCCACGTGTTTCTACGTTGAATCCGGCGGTCAGGTCTCGGACACCGGGCGCCTGGTCGGGCCTGATTGGGAGATCGCTGTGACCGATATGGGACGGCCTATCGAGGATATGGTCGTGCATGAGGGACGTGTGGTCAGCGGCAGCCCGCGGGTGGCAGATCCCGTGACGGCTATTGTAGATCGCGAGCGCCGATGGGACATTATGCGAAATCACACGGCGACCCATCTGCTGCATCGCGCTCTCCGTGAGACACTCGGCAGCCACGTCCAGCAGGCCGGCTCTGTCGTCGCGCCCGATCGCCTACGCTTTGACTTCAATCACGACGAACCTATGTCCGCGGACCAGCGGGCCAGAATCGAACGCATCGTGACCGAGGTCATCCTAGAGAATTACCAGGTCAGCGCACGTGAAGAGGATTATCGCCAGGCCCTTTCGGAGGGCGTGATTGCGCTCTTCGAGGAGAAGTACGGAAACGTAGTTCGAGTCCTGCGCGTAGGGCCCGAGGACCATTCCTTCAGCCAGGAGCTCTGCGGTGGTACCCACGTGACCCGCACAGGCGACATCGGGCCGTTCCTGATCGTATCGGAGACCGGTATCGGCGCAGGCATTCGTCGCATCGAGGCGGCGACCGGTCGCGGCGCCTTGCGGATCGTGCAGAGGCTGAGAGCCCAGCAGGAGCATGCAGCCGCCCTCCTCGGAAGCCCTGTGGATGAGGTGCCGGACCGCGTTAGCCGGGTCTTGGACGACCTCAGAGACGCTCAGAAAGAGATCGAACGTCTCACGACGAAGCTAGCTCGGACCGAGTTTGAGTCGCTGCTCGATGGCGTGGTCCACATCGATGGCATTCCCGTGCTGGCCGCTAGAGTCGACGTGCCCGATGCCGAAACGCTGAGGGAAATGGCTGACTGGTTCCGCGACAAGGTCCACAGCGGCATCATCATTCTTGGCACCATCGTCAACGGTCGCCCCCTGCTGATCGCAGCTGCGAGCAAGGAGCTGGTGGACGAGCGTGGTGTCCACGCGGGCAACCTCGTGCGAGAGCTGGCCAAGATGGTCGGCGGCGGTGGCGGAGGCCGGCCTGACATGGCCCAGGCCGGAGGACGAGATCCGGAGAAGCTTCCGGAAGCGCTTAACCGAGTGTCCGAACTCGTAAGGGCCATGCTCAACTCGTAGTAGAGGGCATACACCCAGGGATCGGGGTAGCCGGGGGGCAGCGCTTGTCTCTGTGGCTATCTCACACCACACAGATCTGCCCCGGGCTACCTTGTCGCGCGAGACGCCTCGATGACCTCCGCGGCCAAATCGTACCGGTTGAAGGCGGGCATCAGATAGATACCCTGCACCCACTCCTTCAGGGCGTCGATCAGCTCCACCGCGATGCGCACACCTTCCTCAGATGCCCGATCCCCAGCACGCTCTAGCCGTGCAATCAACTCCGGAGGGATGGTGATCCCCGGCACCTCGTTGTCCAAGAACAGTGCGTGGCGAACGCCATAGAGCGGCAGAACGCCCGCCAAAACAGGTCGACCCAGGGCGCCATAGCGCACGGCGTACCTCTCCACCAGAGTGCGTGCTAGCTTCGGATCGTAGACCGGTTGCGTCAGAAAGAAGTCGACCCCGGCCTCGATCTTGCGGTGGATCACCTTGATCTCACGCGCTGCGTTCTCGGGCACGAGGTTCAGGGCGCCTCCCACAAAGAAGGTCGTCGGCTGACCGATGTCGGTACCGGCGAGGTCCACGCCCGCATTGAAGTCCTGTTTGATCAGCTGGATCAGACCGGAGGGGACCACATCGTAGTCATCCATCGCCTCAGGGTAGTCCCCTACGGCGGTTGGATCCCCCATAACCACGAAAACGTTTCGGACTCCAAGCGCGTGAGCAGCCAGGAGGTCACCCTGCACCCGCAGCAGATTGCGCCCGCGCGTCGGGAAGTGCAAGGTCGTCTCGATCCCCAACCTATCCTGGATCAGCGCACACACGGCCCAAGGGCTCATCCTCATACGAGCCATCGGGCTGTCGGCCACGTTGATGACATCCGCACCTGCCTCCTTGAGGAGCGTGGTCCCGGCCATGAGCCTGTGCGTCGACAGGCCTCGGGGCGGATCCACCTCCACCGCAAAGACAAACGCGCCGTCGGCAAGCTTCTGAGACAGAAGCGATGGCTGATCGGGAGCTATGTCCACACCAACGGACTGCGTCGGTCCAAGCCTCTCTGCGATCCTGAGCTCAACCGGTGGCCCGGCATCCAGCGCGGCACGCATCGATGCAATGTGAGCCGGCGTCGTGCCACAGCATCCGCCTACGATATCAGCCCCAGCCTTCGCGAAGGCCCAAGCATACTCGCCGAAGTAGTCGGGGGTAGCCGGATAACGAATGCGACCGCCGACCTGCTCGGGCCAACCGGCGTTTGGCTTGACCCAGAAGCGCCCCTCTGGAATCACGCTTTTCATCGTGTCGACGATCCGTAGAAGCTGTGCCGGCCCCCCCGAGCAGTTGACGCCGATGACGTCCACGCCTGCCTCAGAGAGACGCCGGGCGATCGCCTCTGGGCTGTCCCCTAGAAGCGTCCGATCATCTCTCGTAAACGTCATCGAGGCCACGACCGGGAGGTCGCAGACGTCGTGTGCAGCTCGCACCGCCACCACCGTCTCTCGAAGGTCCGTGACTGTCTCGATGACAATGAGGTCAGCGCCGGCCTCCGCCAATGCCCGAATCTGTTCGGCGAAGGCCTCGTACGCTTGATCCTTCTGCACGCGACCATAGGGCACGAGCCGCACCCCAAGAGGCCCCACGTCCCCGGCAACGAACACGTCCCTGAACGCAGCCATGACAACGCGCCGGGCAAGCTCCACACCCGCCCGGTTGATCTCGACCATCTTGTCCGCAAGGCCGTGCTCAGCCAGCTTAAAGCGATTGGCGCCGAAGGTGTTCGCCAAAATGATCTCGGCCCCGGCCTCGATGTAGCCCCGGTGCACCTCCGCCACCAACGCAGGACGCGTCAGGTTGAGGGCATCGAAGCAGTCGTTGAAGGCCACACCCTTGGCGTGCAACATCGTGCCCATTGCCCCGTCGGCAAGCAATGGACGGTCAGAAGAGGTTGCAAGTCTCTCAAGAAAGGTCGTCATAGCAGGTCTCCGTCGACGTCGATGGCCCCCTCATAAGGTCAACAGCACCTCGGTTACCAGAGGGCTATCCCTTGCCCTGGTCCTAGGCGTCAGACGCCTCGTCCGTCATCTCTACCCGCAGCCGCCAGGCGACTTCCACCATGTGCCGGAGCGCCGGGATCACCTCATCCCACGCCCTCGTCTTGAGGCCGCAGTCTGGGTTGATCCAGATCTTCTCCGGCGAAAGATGACGAACGAAGGATCTCACCTTGCCCTCGATGAACGCAGCATCCGGTACAACCGGGCTGTGGATGTCATAGACCCCCGGCCCAACCTCTCGGGGGTAGCCGTACTCAGCCAGCTCGCGCAGGGTGGCATCATCACTACGTGCGTTCTCGATCGAGATCACATCGGCATCCAGCCGATCGATGGCACCGATGATGTCGCCGAACTCCGAGTAACACATGTGCGTGTGAATCTGAGTTTCTGGCTTGGCCCTAGCCGTGGTCAGCCTGAAGGCATTAACTGCCCAGGTCAGGTAGGTCTCCCAGCGGTCCTCTTTGAGGGGCAGACCCTCGCGTAAGGCGGGCTCGTCTACCTGGACCACCCTTGCCCCAACCGCTTCAAGATCCGCGATCTCGTCGCGCAAGGCCAGGGCGATTTGGTAGGCGATTTCCTCACGGGAAGTATCGGTGCGTGGATACGACCAGTTGATGATCGTCACAGGTCCCGTGAGCATCCCCTTGACAGGCCGATCGGTGAGCGCTTGGGCGACGACAAACTCCCGCGTCGTCATTGGCAGGGGTCGCGCCACGTCACCGTAGATGATGGGAGGACGGACGTAGCGGCTACCAAAGCTCTGAACCCAGCCATGGCGTGTAAACGCAAACCCCGTCATCTTCTCCGCGAAGTACTCCACCATATCGGAGCGCTCGAACTCACCGTGGACGATCATATCCAGACCAATGCCGTCTTGCACGCCGACCGCGTAGGCGATGAAGGCATCAATACCCATCTCGTAGTCGGCTGCCGTGATCTCTCCGCGTCGGAAGCGCGCACGATGCCGCCGTACCTCTGGCGTCTGTGGGAAGGAGCCAATGGTCGTCGTGGGAAAGAGCGGCAAGGAGACCTGAAGAGGCCGTCGCGCCTCGTAGGACATCGCCCGTGCAAAGTCCTCCTGGCTCAACCCTTTGACCCGTGCCTGCACGGCATCATCGGCCGGGGCAAAGGCGTAGAAGGCCGCCCACGGCTCATCTCGCCCACCGAGGTCGTGGTCAGCCACAGCACGGATCTCCTCCAGCTTCTGCTCTGCAAAGGCCAACACGCCCCTTAGCGCAGGAGGTAGCTCGATCTCGCATCGGGCATCATAGGGCACGAACTGAAGTGAGGAAGAGGCCCCGACTCTCAGGCGACCGCGGGCGCGCAGGGGCGCAAGATCCTCCAGCGCTGACAGCAACCCGGTCACCTCATCAGGCCGGATCCGCCATACGCTCCGCCCATCTACCACGCCGGCCGCTAGCGTCTTGTCCAGTGGCCAGCCGTGTTCTTTGACGAGTGAGAGGTTCTCACCTCGTGTGAAATCGAGCGAGATGACGTCAACGGGTAGGCGCACCGCCCACGGGAAAGCATCGCCCAGATCGTCGAAATAGGTCACGAGGTTGATCCTGATGTCGGACTCCGCCAGGGTGGCATAGGCCGCCTCATAGTGCGCGCGCAGATCGTCCGCGTTACTCAGCACCAGCGCCGGCTCGTGAATCTGCACCTCAGCGACACCGGTCTCGGCCAAGGTGTCCAGCAGCGCCCGATAGCGAGGCAGCAGACCCTTCAGCGCGGCGGCGAAGTCGATCGAGAGACGTGAGAGCTGCAAGAGCGTCACCGGCCCTATGACCACGGGAACGGCACGGTCGCCCAAGACCGACCGTGCCTGCTTGACAAGGTGGAGGAAGTCGTCGAAGTCCGGGGCTAAGTAATCCCCATCATCAATCTCGGGGACCAAGTAATGGTAATTGGTGTCGAACCATTTCGTCATCTCCAGCGCGGCAATACCCGGTACCCCTCGAGCCATCGCGAAGTAACGATCCAGGCCTTCAAGGGCGCGGAAGCGCTGCGGGACGAGGCCGAGGCGCACCGCCCAGTCCAGCATCTGATCGTAAAGCGTTGCGCTTCCCACAGCGACGCAGTCAATCCCCGCCGCCATCTGCGCTGTCCAGCTCGCCTCCGCCGTCTCCCAGAAGGTCTCCATCAAAGCGTCAGCCCCGACCGAGCCCTTCCAATACCTCTCTAGCGCCCGCTTGACCTCCCGATCTTTACCGATGCGGGGATAGCCAAGGGTCTGTGTCACGATTCTGTCCGCTGTATCTGCGTTCACGGCCTTGCTCCTTGGTGGTCGTCTTGCCTACCCCTGCCCTCATCCGGGCAGGCAAAGGACAATACGATGATAAACGTCTCTAAAAACAGTCTACCCGAGGGCTGCCTGTTGTCAATCCCTACCGTGAACTCCAGACCTACGCCATGAGATAAGGTGGGATCCTGAGTAATCCGCGAACAGATGACAGACGACCCAAGCGCGCGCTCTCCTTGGCAAATTCCGGACTTGTGGCATACTGCGCGCCGTGAAGACAATCACAATCAAGCCAACCGACGATCGGCACACCCTAAGGGAAGTTCTACGGCGCGTTGATGACGAGCGCGTGTTGGTGACGCTACCTTGGGACATCGACCACGGTTGGTCCCAGCCGCTCGACTTTGAAGTTCAGCGCCGACTCGCTCAACGCCGTCAGCTTGAGATGGCGTGGGTGATTGAGGATCCGGTACGACGGGGCCCGGCGCGCGAGGCGGGCCTTCCCGTCTTCAGCTCCCTGTCCGCTGCCCACCAGTACCTGGAACGCAAAGGGAGGTTCCCGTCGTTGACCGAGCAGCCGGAGGTGGAGCAGCCACGGCGACCTTGGTGGGCGCCGACGCCCCGAAAGCCTAAGTCGGTCAAGCGCGAACGCCCGCCCAGTTGGTTGTTGCTGCTGGAAGGCGGCGTCTTGCTGGGCGTGTTAGCCATTGTCGGCGTCGCGTTTGCACTGGCGGTGCCTTCCGCTGAGATCGTCCTGTATCCCTCGGGTGTCAGCTACAAGCGCATCGTCCCCATCTCGGTCAGCTCAACCGCCGAGAGCGTGGACCTTCAGCAAGGCGTCATCCCCTCCCAGCGCGTCGGCGACGAATTCGAAGCCTACGCCGAGGTCGTGACGAGCGGTCGTGGCTACGCCTTTTCCGGTAGGGCAACGGGCACCGTCCTCCTGACCAATCTCTTGGGCCAGGACTATCCCGTCCCGGCCGGCACGGTGGTGCGAACCTCGTCCGGATCTTATCCGGTACGCTATCAAACAACACAGAGCGTGACTGTACCTCCATTCGGGCAGGCTGAGGCACCCGTCGAAGCCCTCATCGAGGGGCCGCGAGGCAACGTGGATGCCTATCAGATCAACTTCGTCGAGGGCGTCGTCGGCTTCGCCATTCGCGTGACGAACCCGGCGCCCATCACCGGTGCCGAGAGCGAGACCGTGCGGACGGTCTCCCAGGAGGATCGCGACCGCGCCTGGGACCTTGCGGCCCAGCAGGTGATGGCCCAGGCCTTTAATGGATTGCAGGATCTCGCGGCCCAGGAGCCGGGACGATTCCTCCCCCGCCAGTCTCTGATGATCCAAGCCGCGCCCAAGACGGCCTACACGCACCTCGTGGGCGAGCGGAGCGACGTCCTAGGTCTCGCCCTGCGCCTTTTGGTGACCGGCGAGGCCGTCAGGGCCCGCGACGCCCAGGCTGTCGCCTATCACCATCTTGCAGCACAACTTCCCGAGGGCTACACCCTAACCGACGCTCGGTTCAGCTACGGTGAGGCGGCTGAGGAGGATGTTGGGCCGGGGCAGTTCACCTTCTTCCTCACGGCCTACGGCTATGCCGCAGCGAAGATCGATCCCGAGACCGTTCAGGAGAGCATCTTAGGGACCAGGATCGAGGAAGCTGAGGCCAGGCTTCAGGAGGAGTTGCCCTTGTCGAGGCCCCCGGAGATCAACGTCTCTCCTTCCTGGTTCCCGTACGTACCCTTCCTGCCGATCAAGACGCAGGTTCAGATCGCGCCGGGACAGCTATCGCCCTGACGTTCCGGCGATATGAGACCGCAGGCCCTCCTTCTGGCGCCCCCATGAGACCTGACCATCTGACATCCGACCGGCGCCCACTGAAAGTGCACAAACGATGAGATACCTAGCTCTTGACCTGGGTGACCGCCATATCGGTGTTGCCATCAGCGACACGCTCGGAATGATTGCACGTCCGCTCGAGGTCTTCGACCGGACTTCCAGGGAAGCCGATTTCCGTCACATCGACCAGCTGATTGACGATCATCGTGTCGACGCGCTGGTCGTCGGGCTTCCCCTGAATATGGACGGCACCGAGGGACCGCAGGCTGACTGGGTTAAGGACTATACTGGGGCTCTAGCGGAAGAGGTGTCCATACCCGTTCAGCTGTGGGATGAGCGCCTTTCCACCGAGGAGGCCAAAGACATTATGCGGGCCCAGGGGAAAGCGCCGGACCGAGAATGGATCGACGCCGTTGCGGCAGCCGTGATTCTGCAGAGCTACCTGAACGCGCATACGTGAAAGGAGCTTCACTACTATGAAGGGTTGGATGAAGCTGACACTCTACCTCCTCACCGCCCTGTTTCTGATGGGCTGCGCGCTAGAGGCACTTTACCTGGACACCTATATCGAGAGCAAGCGAGACGAACTCGAGACGCCAGCGGGCACCGATCCTACGCCGATCACCTTCACGATCGAGCCGGGCCAGAGCGTAGCCGAGATCGCAGGCAACCTCAAAGCTCGCGGCTTGATCTCAGACACGGAGCTGTTCCGACGCTACCTGCAGCAGCAGAACCTAGATGCGGCGATCCAGGCGGGTAGCTACAC
This sequence comes from Anaerolineae bacterium, assembly GCA_049975205.1. Taxonomy (GTDB): domain Bacteria; phylum Chloroflexota; class Anaerolineae; order B4-G1; family SLSP01; genus PWVB01. The sequence continues at coordinate 84,615 of JBNGDL010000008.1, forward strand.
TCTAGACAAGACGATGACGATCCCGGAGATCACCAGCGTTCTGCGCGAGGCGCGTACCACGGAGCAGCAGGTGACGGTCCCCGAGGGCAAGCGGCTGGAGGAGATAGCCACCATCGTCTCGGAGCAGACCTCCATCGCGTCCGACGACTTCGTGGCCCTGGCTCAGACAGGGTGGCGCACGACGACCCTGGTGCAGGATCACAGCGTCTTGGCTCAACTGCCGATCACGGCAACGCTGGAGGGGTTCCTCTTTCCCGATACCTACCGGTTGCCCGCCCAAGCCACGGCCTACGACCTGGTCGACCGCATGCTGACCAACTTCGGCCGACAGGTCGATGCGGAGATCCAAGCTGGCTTTCAGGAGCACGGCCTCAGCCTCTATGAGGGCATCACTCTCGCCTCGATCGTGGAACGCGAGGCCGTGGTCGATTCAGAGCGAACCCTCATCGCCGGCGTCTACCACAACCGTTTGGAGGCAGGCTGGTTCCTATCTGCGGATCCGACCGTGCAATATGCGCTTGGCTATCAACCAGAGGAAGGGGTATGGTGGAAGCGCGGGCTCTCCTTCGCCGATCTTGAGATCGCCTCGCCCTACAATACCTACCGCAACATCGGGCTTCCTCCCTCACCCATCGCCAACCCTGGCATTCAGGCTATTCGAGCAGCCGCGCGCCCCGCGGAGACTGACTACTTCTTCTTCATGGTCGAGTGCGAGAAAGACGACGGAAGCCACGTCTTCGCCGTGACGGAAGAAGAGCATCTGGCCAATTACAGCCGTTGCGGAGGCTTTGTCCCAACACCTTGAGACGGCTTGGGGATCATTGAAGAGAGCGCCTGACCGAATACGTCAGGCGCTCTCGCTATTGCGATGGGCCCTACCTAAGCTACTTAGCGCCTACGGCCTACGCCTAAGGCGCCGGGGTCGGTGACGGCGTGGGCGTTTCCCGCCAGCTCGCGGTGGTCGTCGCGTCACACGGGTTGTAGTTGCCACCCAGCACCACACGGAAGTCAATGGGATTGCCCTCCGTGGGCTGCGCGATGATGTCGCCCGGCTGCAGGCGATAGAGCCTGACAAGCTGCTGTATCGGCGACCCCTTCGACGTCGTGGTGAAGTCCACAACGCGTGTCCGGGGCTCATACCCCGCATTCTCGACGGAGTCCACAAGGAAGCCCTCGAGTCTCAGACGATAGGCGGCGACCTCCCCAAGGGCCTGCGACCAGGAGCTGTTGCTCACCGCCACGTGATAGGCGCGCTGCGTCGCGCGGCTGGTCGAAAGCGGGCGCATCGCACCCTGCAAGAACTCGTAGACAGCCTCCGTGTTGGGGATGAGTACGTAGCCCCCGTTCGGCGCCGTCCACGCTGTGAGAAGGTTGCTGCCTCGGATAAAGTAATTGTGAATATCGCGCTGATCCAGGCGGGCCGCAACGGACGCCAGGAAGATCACGTCCTTTAGCCCCAAGTCTGTCTGAACGCTCTGCTGATAGGCATCCCAAAGCTCCGGGACCCGCGTCAGCATCTTCTGGCTCCTGGCCTGGCTCAGGATTGCGAGCAATACCTGCTGCTGCCGCCTGTGGCGGTCGAAGTCCGAGGTGTTCCATCGCGAGCGCACGTACCAGAGCGCATACTTACCATCCAGGTGGTGAACCCCCGGCTCGAGGTCGATATCCGTCTGCCCCGTTGGTGACTCGGGGTCCGGATAGGTGTCGTGGAGCGGGCACTCCACGACGATGTCCACGCCCCCTACCGCGTCGACAATCGTGCGATAGCTGCTGAAGTCGACCAGCGCGTAGTAATGAATCGGGACGCCAAAGTTGTACTCAATGGTGGCCTTGGTCAGTGCCGGACCGCCGCCTGGGTACCCGATCTTCCCCCCTCGCACGTAGGCTGTGTTGATCTTGTCCAAGCCCCAAGCCGGGATCCAAGCGTAATAGTCGCGCGGGATAGAAACCAGGCTCACGGCGGGCCCGTCCGGGAAGATGGAGGCGATCACGATCACGTCCGTGCGCGTGGCCCCCTCCCCTGCCAGCCTGTCCATCCCCAATAGGAGGATATTAACCGTCCCAGGTGGTTGCTCGACGAAGGGAAACGGTGGGGGCTGAGGGGATGGCGACTCCACAACGGGCGTGTTGGCGAAGGCCGGAAGCGTCGATCGGCCCGGAAGCACCATCGGATCCGGCGTCGGGGTCTGCGTGGGACTTGGCGTCGGTGTCGCCGAGGGCGTCGCCGTCGGGGTTCGCGTTGGCGTTGCCGTCCAGGTTGGCGGAGGCTCCGTGGGCGTAGCGGTGGGGGTTCGCGTCAGCGTCGGTGTCTCGCTGGGCGTAAGGGCAACAGCAGGGGTCACTTCAGGCGTCGGCGTGACCACAACAGCCGTCTCCAGGGGGTCAACGACCCAAAAAACAATCCCGACAACGACCAGAAGCCCAGCCCCGACAAGTATGAGCCACTTAAATACTTGTATCCAACGTTCCATGTCTCGTGTGTGCCGTCCCTCGTAGTCCTAGTCCAGGCTCCAAGCGTTCATCATACCACACAGCCCTGGAATAACAACGATTTGACCCCGGTCAAGGTCCCGTGTACGATGGGGCACCACGAACAGCATCGAACGCGAGGGAGCATGACGGCCGACAGAGTGGGACTAGGACGGCGCGGTGAGACACTGGCAACGGAAGCTCTACAGGCTGAAGGTTTCGTTCTGGTCGATCGGAACTGGCGCTGCCCCTACGGAGAGGTAGACCTGGTGGTAGCGCGAGGCGCGGATCTCTACTTCATCGAAGTCCGGACCCGCCGAACCCTGTCAGCCCCGTCGCCTGAGCAGACCCTGACCCCGCGCAAGCTCACGCATATGGAGAACACGGCTCGCGCTTATCTCGGCGCCCACGATACGCGCGCTGACTCAACCTGGCATCTGAGCTTCGTGGCGGTGACGATGGACCGCGGCGGGAGGGTGCGGCGCATCACCTTCTATCCCGACCTCGACGGCGACCCCGTCGACCTGCTCAGGCGCGCGTGAGCGTCATCGCAGGAGCAGCCTTCCCGGTGGACAGGCACCCCGCTCCCGAGGGACCCAAGCTTAGCAATCAGGGGTCGTAGGGCTTGTAGGGATTCAGCTCTTCCTGGACAAACGACCAAGACGTGGCGCTAGCCGCGGGATAAGCCTCATCTGAATCCAGGTGCTCGTAGATGACGATGCGATAAATCGCCCGAGAAGGATCATCCCACGACGGGAGCGCGTACCGGGTCATCAGATAGCTCTGCTGGCTCGTCCCCTTGATCCAAGGGTCCATGACCTCCACGTCCTCTTCATACCAGGCGACAGCCCGAACCCAATGTTGTTGGTTGCTTCCACCGGGGCGGAAGTCGACGTGGATGACCACAAACTGGTTCTCTTGCTGCAGCGCCTCCTCAAGGCGATCGATCGGGGCGGGGCGACTCCGCGCGTCGATATAGTCGACCATCTTCACGCCCAATGGACCCAGCGCGTCAAAGACGAAGAGACTCCGCTCCCTCGTCTGGCCGCGCGGCGCCACAAATCCTCGATTTCTGGCAAGCCAGCGGTTGAGCCGCGGGGGATCAGCCGGCAGATCGCGAACCATGACATTCAGATCGGTCAATCCCGAGGCCACAGCGCACAGGAGGCACCCATTTGCGCCAATCGTGGTGCTGCTCTCTCCCAGCATCACCCGCTGCCAGCGGTCGTCCAGCTGCGAGTACATCGTGTATGACTTCGTGTCTGACTTCGTATCTGACTTCTCGATCTGCTCCATCTTGCCGTTGCTCTCCTTTGATCAGACCACCGACTTGGCCCGATGATAGCCCAGCACCGGGGATGCGCAAGTCCCAGTCGGCGGATGCCTTGATCCGCAAGGCAGAACCTGTACAATCGGAATGTGAACAGGAAGTTGACTGAACCCGCACGCGACCTGATTCCCCTTGTCGCCGTCATAGGTCCCACGGCGATAGGCAAGACGGCCCTCGGCGTGATGCTGTGCGAGAAATTCGGCGGGGAGATCGTCTCTGCCGACTCGCGGCAGTTCTACCGCTACATGGACATCGGGACCGCCAAGCCGACCGAGGAAGAGCTGGCACGGGCTCGCCACCACCTGATCGACATCGCAGACCCCGACGAGACCGTCGGCCTCGCCCGGTTCCTGCGGCTCGCGCGGGCGGCCATTGCGGAGGTCGCCCAACGCGATAAGATCCCCTTCCTCGTTGGTGGGACGGGCCAGTACGTCCGGGCCCTCCTCCAGGGATGGCGCGTACCGGAGGTGCCCCCCGATCCCGAGCTCCGTGCTCGACTGGAGCAGGAGGCAGAGAGGGATCCGGCTGCCCTATGGCAGCGGCTGATGGCCCTCGATCCGGACGCCGCGGACTTCATCCACCCTAACAACCTCCGGCGCGTAATTCGCGCCCTCGAGGTGTCGCTGAAGACCGGCGAGCCCTTCTCCGAGCTCCGTCGCCGCCAGCCGCCTCCCTACCGGATCCTGAAGCTGGGGCTCACCATGGATCGCGCCGCCCTCTACGCGCGCGCTGACGCCCGCGTCGATGCCATGATCGCAGCGGGCCTGCCTCAAGAGGTGAGCGACCTTCTCTCGCGAGGATACGATTGGGATCTGCCCGCGATGTCGGGGCTGGGCTACATTCAGTTCAAGCCCTACTTCGAGGGTGAAGCCAGCCTGGACGACGTCGTCAAACGCATCAAGCTGGACACACACGACTTCATCCGCCGCCAGTACACGTGGTTCAGCCTCAGCGCCCCAGACATCCACTGGCTGGACACCCAGGACACGAAACTGACGTCGCGGGCTGTGCAGCTCGTCGCCGATTTCCTCAACCAGGAGCCCGATCGGCCTTGACAGCCTGCGGGGTCGGTTGTATGATGCGCCTGTTAGATTTTGGTATCAGCCGAGGAACCATCCACTAACCGTAGGGATGCATAGGGCTCGTGCCCCCAGATGTGCCAATCCGGAGGTCCTGTGGCAAGCGTGTTTCGCGTTGAGGTCAGCTGGTGTGGCGGCGTGGATGGACGGGCGGTCGAGCTACAAGAGCAGATCGCACAACTCGGACTCGAGAGCGCGCTGCGTCCCCAGATCAGCAACCTCTACTTCCTCCGTGGAGATCTGACCCCCGGGGACGTCGACAGGATTGCGGCTTCCCTCCTAACCGATCCCGTGGTCGAGCGCTACCGCTGGGAGGCTATCCCCGAAGAGGAGCCGATGCACGAGGCCGGCGAGCGACTGGGGTCCAACGGACACGCGATTGAGGTGGGCTTCCACCCCGGCGTGACCGATCCCGTGGCGACCCACCTGCTCCACCGTGCCGCTCACATCGGGATCCAGGGCCTCGAGGCCGCCACCACGGGCACGCGCTACGAGTTCCGAGCAGCTGTCCGTCAGCACGACCTGCGTCGCATCGCCACGGAGTTGCTCTGCAACGACGTCATCCAGACCTACACACTGGGCAAGATGACGCCGCAGTTCGTCCCTTCCGCCGAGGCCAGCGGCAGCGTCGACCTGATTCCCCTTCGGGCGCTCACGGACCAAGAGCTCGCAGAGCTGAGCACCGCACGTGTGCTCTTCCTGTCGCCTGCCGAGATGCGGGCGATCCAGGCCGAGTTTCAGAGACTGGACAGAGATCCCACCGATGTAGAGCTTGAGACTTTGGCCCAGACCTGGTCGGAGCACTGCCTCCATAAGACCTTCAGGGCCGAGATCACCTATCGCTGCGAGGGCGGCATGCCGCGGGTGCTGCCCCAGGCCCCGAACGAACCTGAGGAGACGATCCCCGGCCTGCTGAACACCTACCTCCGCGCCGCCACCGAGACCGTCGACAAACCGTGGGTGCGCTCCGCTTTCGTGGACAACGCAGGCATCATCGACTTCGACGAGACTTTCGAGCTCTCCTTCAAGGCCGAGACCCACAACCACCCGTCAGCGCTCGAGCCCTTTGGTGGGGCCAACACCGGCGTCGGGGGCGTGATCCGCGACGTCATCGGGGTCTCGGGCCGGCCGATCGCCAACACCGACGTCCTCTGCTTCGCACCCCTCGATATGGCAGCCGAGGCCGTCCCGTCGGGCACGCTCCACCCGCGCCGGATCGCCCGCGGCGTCGTCGCGGGCATCGAGGACTACGGCAACAAGATGGGGATCCCCACCGTCTCAGGCGCCCTCCTCTACGATGAAGACTACGTAGCCAACCCCCTGGTCTACTGCGGGTGCGTCGGCATCGCGCCCAAAGGCCGGCATCGGAGACACGCGCAGCCCGGAGACCACGTCGTCGTGCTGGGCGGGCGAACGGGCCGCGATGGCCTCCACGGCGCGACCTTCTCCTCCGCCGAGTTGACCCACGAGACAGGGACGACCGTGGGCAGCGTGGTCCAGATCGGCGACCCAATCACCGAGAAAGCCGTGCTGGACGCCATTATGCAGGCCCGGGACGAGGGGCTCTACACCGCCATCACCGACTGCGGCGCCGGCGGGCTCTCATCCGCCGTGGGCGAGATGGGCGAGGAGGTTGGCGTCGAGGTCGATCTCCAGGACGTTCCGCTGAAGTACCCGGGTCTGCGCCCGTGGGAGATCTGGCTGTCCGAGGCGCAAGAGCGGATGGTGCTCGCCGTCCCGAGCGACAACCTGGCGCGGCTTGGCGAGATCTGCCGGATCTACGATGTGGCGTGGACCGTCATCGGGCAGTTCGCCGGCGACGGTCGCCTGCGTATCCGCTACGGCGACAGGCCCGTGGCCGACCTCTCAATGGCTTTTCTTCACGACGGTTGGCCGCGACCTAAATTGGACGGCACGTGGTCGCCACCCACCCTCGATCAAGGAGAGCCAGCCGGGGAGGAAACACCGACCCAGCTGCTCCTGCGCGCTCTGGCACACCCCGACGTGGCCAGCAAGGAGGCGGTGATTCGGCGCTACGACCATGAGGTGCAGGGCGCCACAGTCGCCAAGCCGTTGGTCGGCGTCCGTGATGACGGTCCCGCCGACGCCGCCGTCCTCAAACCCCTGATGACGGACGGCGCCCGCGGATTCGCGCTGGGTTGCGGCATCAACCCCCACTACGGTCGCGTCGACCCCTACGCGATGGCGTGGGCCGTGATCGACGAGGCCATGCGCAACGTCGTCTGCGTAGGCGCGGACCCGGATCGGGTGGCCCTTCTGGACAACTTCTGTTGGGGCAATCCGGCGCTTCCGGATCGACTGGGCAGCCTGGTGCGGGCCGCGCAGGGGTGCCACGATGCGGCACTGGCTTACGGCGCACCCTTCATCTCCGGCAAGGACAGCCTCAACAACGAGTTCGTGGACGCCCAAGGCGACAAGCGCACGATCCCGCCCACACTCTTGATCTCGTCCCTGGGCATCGTTCCCGACGTGGACAAAACCGTGACGATGGACCTCAAGGAGGCCGGCGACGCCGTTTATCTGGTCGGGGAGACGCGGGCTGAGCTGGGAGGCTCGCTCTACCGGCGGCTCCACGGCGGCCTTGCGGGGACGCCACCGGCGCCTGTGCCCGAGGCCCTGAGCATCCTCCGCGCGCTCCACCACGCAATCACGGACGGGCTGGTCCGCGCGGCGCACGACCTCTCGGAGGGTGGGCTCGCGGTTGCTGCGGCGGAGATGTGCATCGCGGGCCGTCTGGGTCTGACGCTCTCTCTCGATGACCTGCCGCGCAGGGCTGATGAGGCCGGCAGCGGGGCACCTCTTGATGATGCTGCCGCTCTCTTTGCGGAGAGCAACACGCGCTTTCTCGTCGAGATCCCAGAGACTAGGACCGCGGCCTTCGAGGCTGCGTTGGACGGCCTTCCTTGCGCGCGAGTCGGACGGGTGACGCAACGTCAGCGGCTCCGCGTTGCGGGATTTGAGCAGCAAAGCGTCATTGACGTCGCGCTTAGCGACCTCGTGGCGGCGTGGCAGTCGGCCGAGATTGTCTAGGGACGGAGCCCGTCAGACACATCGACACGTCGTCATGTCTCGACGTTCACGTGCTATACGTCGGCCGAGATTGTCTGCCGACGGAGTCCGTCGAATGGCAAAGGAGAAAAGTTAGGTCCATGCGACCCCGGGTGTTGGTTCTGCAGGCAACGGGCACGAACCGAGACGGCGACGCCGCCGAAGCGGTGAGGCGGGCCGGTGGTGATCCGGAGATCCTCCACGTCAACGAGCTTCGGGAGCACCCCGAGCGGCTGCACACCTACCAGATGCTCATCCTACCCGGCGGCTTCTCCTATGGGGACGCCCTGGGAGCCGGGAAGCTGCTGGCGACCGATATGCGATGGCTCTTCCAGGATGCCCTCGGCTCCTTCGTCGAGGCCGGCAAGCCGATCTTAGGGATCTGCAATGGCTTCCAGGCCCTGGTCAAGAGCGGATGGCTGCCGGGGCCGCCCCACGCACCCGTGAAGGCCACGCTGACGCGCAACGTCTCCAACCGCTTCGAGTGCCGCTGGGTTTGGCTCGAGCCGACGCCCGACAGCCGCTGCATCTTCACCCGCGGGCTGACCGAGCCCATCACCTGCCCCGTCGCCCACGGAGAGGGCCGCTTCGTCCCCGTCGACGAGGCAGCGCGATTGGGACTGTGGCAGAATCACCAGGTCGCGCTCACCTATACGACGATCGACGACAGCGTGGTGGGCTACCCCCAGAACCCCAATGGCTCGACCGACCATATCGCCGGCATCTGCAACGCCGCCGGCACCATCCTGGGCCTAATGCCCCATCCCGAGGACCACATCTACCCCCGTCAGCACCCCCGGAGGGCCCGCGGGGACCGCGACCACGCCGGACTGCCGCTCTTCGAGCGAGGGATCGCCTATGCGGCATCGCTGTGATCAACGTAGAGAAAGGAAAGTTGGATGCTCGAAATCGATGAGCTGAAGTCCCTGATTCCAGAAGCGCTTAGGGACGTTGAGATTCCGTGGCCCCATCCGCGGGTGACCGGCAAGGTCCGCGAGTCCTTCACACTGCCGGATCGCCGCCGCCTGCTGGTCACGACGGATCGCCTCTCCGCCTTCGACGTGGTGCTCGCCGCCCTCCCCTTTAAAGGCCAGGTGCTCAACCAGTTGAGCGCCTTCTGGTTTGAGAGGACCGCGGACATCGTCCCAAACCACCTACTAGACGTCCCCGACCCCAACGTGAGCCTCGTTGAAGAGTGTCTACCGCTGCCGGTGGAGGTCATCGTCCGCGGATACATCACGGGCTCCACCAAAACCTCACTCTGGACGCTCTATGCCGCGGGCAACCGCGAGATCTACGGCTATACCTTCCCCGACGGCTTGGAGAAGAACGATCCCCTGCCCGAGCCCATCATCACGCCGACGACCAAGGCAGGGCCCGGCGAGCATGACGAGCGCCTGACCTGTGCCGAGGTCGTGGAGCGCGGGCTGCTCGATCCCCGAACATGGAAGATCGTGCAGGACGCCGCTCTGGCGATCTTTCGGCGCGGGCAGGCCGTTGCCGAAGCCGCCGGCTTCTGCCTGGTGGACACGAAGTACGAGTTCGGTCGTGCGCCCGACGGCACCCTCATGCTCATCGACGAGGTTCACACGCCCGACTCCAGCCGCTACTGGAAGGCCGACACGATGGACGAGCCTCAGCCAGACCAGTGGGACAAGGAGTTCGTGCGCCTCTGGTACGCCGAGCAGGGCTACCGCGGGGACGGCACGCCGCCCCCCTTGCCCCAGGACATCATCGCCGAGGCAGCTCAACGCTACATCGCGCTCTACGAGGGCCTCACGGGTTCGGGATTCGTCCCGGCCGCCTATCCCGCCGAGCCCCGCATCGCGAGCGTCCTGAGCTCCTACCTTGAGTGAGAACCGAACGGTAAAGTTGCCCCTCTGTACTAGAACAGAAGGAGGACAGATCGATGCTAGCAATCGTGATTATGGGATCCCCGTCCGACCTTGAGTTCGCAAAACGAATCACCGATGCGTTGGAGGCTTATCAGATCCCTTGGGTGACCCGCATTTCGTCGGCTCACAAGACACCGCGCTACCTCCTCGATCTCCTGGAGGCCTATGAGGCCGGGGACGAGCCCAAGGTCTACATCACCGTCGCGGGCCGGAGCAACGCCCTGAGCGGCATGGTCGATGCCGCGGTCACGGCCCCTGTGATCGCCTGCCCCCCCTACTCGGAGACCTTCGGGGGCGCGGATCTCTACTCATCGCTGCGGACGCCCTCGGGTGTCGCGCCCGCCGTCGTTCTGGAGCCCGCCAACGCCGCCTTGCTCGCCGCCAAGATGCTGGCCTTGCTGGACCCCCAGCTTGGCGAGAGGATTGCCGACGCACAGGTCGATCAGCGGCGGCGACTCTATGACGCCGATCGCGAGGTGGAATGAGCGCAGCGCGCACCAAACCGTCCCTAAGCCAAATCGGATCCGCACCCAAGGCTCGCGAAGCCTGCGGGGTCTGCGGTCTCTACGCCCCCGGCCTGGACGTCGCCCGGATGACGTTTTTCGCCCTCTATGCGCTCCAGCATCGCGGACAGGAGAGCGCCGGGATCTGCACCGTCAATCGCGGCACCGCCAACATCCACAAGGGGCTCGGCCTGGTCTCTCAGGTCTTTAACGAGGACAACCTGCAGGTCCTACGAGGCAGCCTCAGCATCGGCCATACGCGCTACTCGACCACGGGCAGCAGCGGGCGGCTGACCAACGCACAGCCCTACCTCATCGAGACGGCGCTGGGGCCTCTGGCCATCGCGCACAACGGCAACCTGACCAACGCGCCGCAGCTGCGCCGCGACCTCCTGCAGCACGGCGTGGGTCTCACCTCGTCGTCGGACAGCGAGGTCATTACGCAGATGCTGGCGGGCGCTCAGGGCACCACCTGGGAGGCGCGCATCCAGGACTTCATGTCGGCCGCGCGAGGCGCCTACTCCCTGACCATCCTCACCCGCGACGCCGTCTACGCGGCCCGCGACCCATGGGGATTCCGGCCCCTCTGTCTCGGGAGGATCAACGACACGGCCTGGGTCATCGCCTCGGAGTCCTGCGCCCTCGGCACCATCGACGCGACCTTCGTGCGCGAGCTCAACCCGGGCGAGATCGTGCGATTGGACGATGACGGCGTCACCTCGTGGCAGACGCCGCCGGCGCCGGTACCGGCGCTGTGTATCTTCGAGTACGTCTACTTCGCCAGACCAGACTCGATTCTCGAAGGCCGCTCCGTCCACGGCGTGCGGCGTAAGATGGGTGCCATGCTCGCCCGCGAGCACCCCGTGGACGCCGATATGGTGATCGGGGTCCCGGACTCCGCCACCGCACACGCCATCGGCTACGCCGCCGAGGCCGGCATCCCCTTTGGCGAGGGCCTCATCAAGAACCGCTACATCGGACGCACCTTTATCCAGCCCGATGAGCGCCTCCGCCGCCGCAAGGTCGCGCTGAAGTACAACCCGTTGCCCGATCTGGAGGGTCAGCGCATCGTCCTCGTCGACGACTCCATTGTCCGCGGGACCACGAGCGGCCCCATCATTGCCCTGCTGCGGCAGGCGGGCGCGCACGAGGTCCATATGCGCGTCGCCTCTCCACCCATCCGCTATCCCTGCTTTATGGGGGTCGATATGGCCAGCCAGGAGGAGCTCATCGCTGCCCGGATGTCCGTCGACGAGATTGCGGCGCACATCCAGGTCGACAGCCTCGGTTATCTCTCGCTTGACGGTCTGCGAAGCGTCGTCCCGCCATGCGGGCCGCAGGCCGGCGAGCATCACTGCCAGGCGTGCTTCACCGGGGAGTACCCTCTGCCGGTGCAGACAACCCTGACCAAGGAAGTCTTCGAAGGCGTCCTAGACCGCTAGGCGTCGCCTAGGCATGACAAAGCATCCACAAGGGAGGAGTCGTTCAGCTATGCCCAAGCGCATACTCGTCGTAGGGTCCGGCGGGCGCGAGCACGCCCTGACCTGGAAACTCACGCTTTCGCCGCAGGCAGAGGAGATCTTCGTCGCCCCCGGCAACGGGGGGACGGCATCGATCGCGCAAAACGTCGCGATCGACGCCGACGATGTCGCCGGGCTCGTCGCCTTTGCCCGCGACCATGCAGTCGATCTCGTCGTCGTCGGTCCTGAGGCCCCGCTCGTGGCGGGTCTCGTCGATGTGTTGGACGCAGCCGGGATCCCGGCTTTCGGCCCCACCGCAGCCGCGGCCCGTTTGGAGGGTTCCAAAGCCTTCGCGAAGCAGTTTATGGTACAAGAGGGCATCCCCACAGCCCGGGCCGAGATCTTCGAGGACTACGGGGCCGCCCGCGCAAGCCTGGAGCGATGGCCCGGCCCGGTGGTGGTCAAGGCCAGCGGCCTGGCGGCCGGCAAGGGCGTTCTCGTCTGCGAGACGCAGGAAGCGGCCCAGCAGGCGCTCGAAGACATCATGGTCAAGCGGCTCTTCGGTGATGCCGGCGACCGCGTGCTCCTGGAGGAACGCCTGGAGGGGGAGGAGATGTCGCTCCTCGCCTTCACCGACGGCACCACCGTCCTCCCGATGCTGCCGGCGCGCGACTATAAGCGGGCTCTGGACGGTGACCAAGGACTCAACACCGGCGGCATGGGCGGTTACGCCCCGTCGCCCTACGTGACGCCCCGGCTGGTCGAGCACATTATGGCCCGCATCCTACAACCAGCCGTCGACGGCATGCGGCGACGCGGCACACCCTACGTCGGCGTTCTCTACGCCGGCCTGATGCTGACCGATCAAGGGCCCAAAGTCCTGGAGTTCAATGCCCGGTTCGGGGACCCAGAGACCCAGATCCTCCTACCCCTCTTGCGGACCGATCTGGTGGAGATCATGATGGCTTGCCTCGACCGAAGGCTTGGCACGCTGGACATTCACTGGCACCCCGGCTACAGCGTCTGCGTCGTCCTGGCCTCCGGCGGCTATCCGCTCTCCTATGAGAGGCGAAAGGCCATCTCTGGCCTGGCGCAGGCCCGGCAGATGACGGCCACGCTCTTCCACGCCGGCACGCGGCGCGACGGCGACCGGGTCGTGACCGATGGTGGACGGGTCTTGGACGTGACCGCTCTGGGCCCCACCCTGGAGGCAGCCCGGAGTCAGGCCTACGCGGCCGTGGGCCAGATTCGGTTCGACAAGATGCAGTATCGGACGGACATCGCTGCAGCCCCCCCAGAGCCGCCCGAACACGAGATCCTTGCGCCCCCGATCGGACAGGGGGAGACACCGGCGCCGGGGGGCGCCTATGCCGCGGCCGGCGTCGATATCGACGCTGGCGAGCGGGCGGTCGCCCTGATGAAGGCGGCGGTGCGCGAGACCTACACGCCCGACGTGCTGGGCGGCATCGGCGCCTTTGGCGGCTCGATGAGCGTGGCCGGCCTCGCCCAGACCCACGACCTCGTCCTCGTGGCGACGACCGACGGGGTCGGCACCAAGACGATGATCGCCCAGGCAATGGGCGTCTACCACACGGTGGGCCACGATATCGTCAACCACTGCGTCAACGACATCCTGGTGCAGGGGGCCCGCCCCCTCTTCTTCCTCGACTACATCGCGTCTGCCAAACTCCAGCCCGAGCAGATTGCGTCCGTCGTCGGGGGCTGTGCCGCGGCCTGCACGGCGGTGGGATGCGTGCTCATCGGCGGCGAGACGGCGGAGATGCCCGGCGTCTACCATCCGGGCGCCTTCGACCTGGTGGGCACGATGGTCGGATGGGTCGATCGTGCGGGCCTAATCGACGGAAGCACCGTGCGCCCGGGCGACATCTGCCTGGGGCTGCGCTCCTCCGGTCTGCACACCAACGGCTTCTCGCTCGCGCGCAAGGCCCTTGGGGACCTGGGTTGGGACACGGAGATCCCCGAGCTTGGCACACCCCTCGGGCGCGCGATCTTGACGCCCCACCGCGCCTATCTGCACGAGATCGAGGCGCTGTGGGACGCGGGCATCCGAATCAAGGCGATGTCCCACATCACGGGCGGCGCCTTCGTCGAGAACCTGCCGCGGGTGCTGCCCGACGACGTGGGAGTTCGGCTGGACCGCGAGGCCTGGGAGGTGCCGCCCCTCTTCCGACTCATCCAGACCCAGGCCGGCGTGGATGAGCTCGAGATGTACCGCGTCTTCAACATGGGCATCGGGCTGGTGCTCATCACCGCGCCCAATGAGGTCGATCGGGCCCGGGACATCTTGCAAGAGCTCCGCGTCATCGGCGAGGCCGTCGCCTATGACGGGACCAGTCCTCGAGTCAAGCTTTAGAAGCGCTGACGACCCTAAGGAGTGCGACGCACATGACCCGAATCGCTGTCCTCATCTCCGGCACCGGAACCAACCTGCAGGCCATCATTAACGCCGTCGGCGACGGCGAGCTTCCGGGCGTCGAGATCGCCCTGGTCGTGGCGAACCGGCGGGAGGCCTACGGCATCAAGCGCGCCATTCACCACGGGATCCCCGTCGTCTACTTCCCGCTCCTGCCCTACCGCAACGCAGGCCGGCCCCGCGAGGCCTACGACGCCGACCTCGCCCGGATCGTCCAGGGCTTCGGGGTGCGCTGGATCGTGCTCGCCGGCTGGATGCACATCTTGACCGATGCCTTCATCGGGCACTTCCCCAGCCGCATCCTCAATCTACATCCCGCCCTGCCCGGCACCTTCCCCGGCACCGACGCCATCGAGCGCGCGTTCGAGGCCTACCAGCAAGGCAAGATCGACCGGACCGGGGTCATGGTCCATCTGGTGCCGGACGAGGCCGTGGATGCGGGGCCCGTCGTCGCCCAGGCCGAGGTGGTCATTCGACCCGATGACACGCTGGACTCGCTCGAGCATCGCATCCACGAGACAGAGCACCGGCTGCTCGTGCAGGCCATCAAGAGAGAGATTCTGGGCAGCGATTGAGGCTGTATAGCCTCGATCTCCACGAAATCTGCGGTGGAAATCGGAGATATTCGCACATTTTCCGTGACATGCCCGTATCCTCTTCGGATTTTTCCCGTCATCATAGGTGATGAACGGATGGCCCAGGGCTGTCTATCAGCGTCGAAATCCCTAACCCTGACATCGGAGGCGTCATTGGTGGCAGTGAGCAAGCCCCCCCACAGCATCATGGGCACAGAGCGGCATTTCGAGCGCCACCTCGAACAGGACCGGATTGTGGGCATGACCATACAAACAAGACAGACCATAGCGTTGGTGGGCGACTCCTTGCTGATGGACATCGTCGAGGCCACGCTCAAGACAAAGCCCGGTCTGAAGGTCGTCCGCCTCTCTGGATCTGAGGATATGGACGCACGGCGACGCGCAGCCCCACCGGACCTGATCATTGTGGATCTCCAAACGGTGGATCAGGCGTCGATCCTCACCTATCTTCTCAGGTACCCTGGGGTCCAGCTGTTGGCCGTCGAGGCCAATTCAGACCGCGTGATCGCGCTCTCCAGCCAGCACTATACGGCAGAGTGCTCCGATGACCTGACCCAGATTATCAAGGATCTAAATATCGCTTCCGAGTCTACCCGAAGTCAGCTAAAGGGTTCGGGCAGTCTTGAAGCGTTATATTTGGGTCGTGACGCCGCCCCCCTGGACTGAGGCTCCTCCCCCCGCGCCTCGGTCTATCGGCGTTACGGACATTCGCACCGGCCTCCTCGCTCCCCCAAAGAGCGAGGAGGCCGGTGGCGTATTAGGGCGGTGAATGCGACGACTTGACGGATTCCCAACTCTTCGGATATAATCAAGATACATTCTGAGGAGCACCTACGGGCCATGACGCCGTACCTCGGACTGAGGCCCCTCCCCCCGCCCTCGGTCCATGTGGCGTTACGCATCCGGGTGTTGGTGCCTCTGTGCCCGATGGGGCAGAGGCGCCGGCGTCGCACAGTGGATCGTGACCAAGCGAGAGATCGATCGTTTGAACATCTTGGGGCAGGCAAGGCTATCGGCAAGGCCGGCTGAACGCGTGCCACCAAGGATGCTTCAGGAGTCACCGAGAGTGCTGTACCTTGAAGCTTGAGTGCGGGGAATTGACCTTCATCGACGGTCGCCTTAGACACAACCTATCTGGCTCGAAAGGAAATCCTATGCGCGCCTTAACCCGTCTCTGCCTAATGGTGCTTGCGGCGATGCTGATGCTGGCTTCCGACAGCTCCCCTAGCGCCGGGCAGCACCTGACCGTGTCCTCAGATCGAGCCGCGCTTCTGGTGATCGAAGGGGACCAGAACGAAGCGTTCTTCGGCTTTGACGTCGCCTCCGCCGGGGACGTCACCAACGATGGGTACAGTGATATCCTGATTGGCGCTCCCAACTACACCGGACCCTCCAATTTGGAGAAGGAGGGCGCGGCCTTCGTCTATTACGGCTCTCCGCAAGGCATCGATACATCGAGTCGATGGCGAAGCTATGGAGGTCAGGCCGGGGCCTCCTTCGGTCACGCCGTCGATACACTCGGAGACGCAAATAACGACGGATTCGCCGACATTGCCGTCGGCGTCCCCGGCTATGATGGAGATGAAGCTCACATAGATCAGGGGCTTGTTGTGGCCTTCTACGGTCGTTACGATGGCCTTCGTTCCACCGAGGACTGGTCTTACACCACACCCATCACAGGATTCTGGCTTGGCGCTGCAATGAGTGCAGCAGGTTTCGTCAACAACGATGATTACGCTGATCTTATCGTGGGAGCCCCTTCCAATCCAGCGTTCAGCGATCAACAGAACGTTGAGGAGGCAGCGTTGGTCTTCCTCGGTTCATCGTCAGGGCTAGAAAGCGACTATACGTGGCGACTCGAGGCTAGGCAAGCGGTCACCAAGTATGGAGTCTCCGTCGCCGGCGCTGGTCGCATCAACGATGATGATTTCCACGACCTGCTCGTGGGCGCGCCGGAGTACAAGAAGGATGGGAATCCTGTGGGTCGAGCCTTTGTCTATCTGGGCCAGAACCCAGGCTCTGGTGATACGCTCACCGAGACCTGGACCTATCCACCTCCGGATCTGCAGCAGCAGGGCTCACGGCTCGGAGCAGCGGTGAGTTCTGCCGGTAACGTGAACGGCGATGACTACGACGACATCTTAATCGGTGCACCTTTCGCCGAAGACGGTGTGTATAGGGAGGGTGTGGCCTACGTCTTCCAAGGCTCGCCCGGAGGTCTCCCCCCGATGGCGACGCTGATTCTCCCCTCGGGTCAGCAGGGATCGAGATTCGGGGCAGCAGTCGCCAGTGCCGGCGACGTCAATGGAGACGGGTATGACGACGTCATCGTCGGGGCGCCGGCCTGGACGCCCGCTGGCCAACGATCCGGAGCCGGCGCCGTCTTTGCTTTCCATGGATCAGCGTCAGGCCTGAGCGAAATGCCAGACTGGAGATGGTACGGCGACGAAGCGGGCGCCGCCCTCGGAACATCGGTCAGTTCGGCCGGCGACATCGATGGTGACGGCTATGACGACATCATTGTGGGAGCACCCTACCGGAACAACGGAAGAGGCGCCATCTACATCTTTTACGGCTCCGAAACAGGCCTTCTCAAGCTGTCTATTCGGGTCTTCCTCCCCCTGGTGCTCTGCGCCGCGCCATAGGCGTCCGTCGCTCA
>JBNGDL010000009.1:0-6378 GCA_049975205.1 Anaerolineae bacterium
CTGACGTTCTCCAGAGAGACATTCTGCACGGTCGCACCGTCCAAATAGCCAAACAAGCCCTGATAGGAGGCCGTGGGGCGGTTGACGGTCAGGTTGAAAAGCGTGTGACCGTCACCGTCCAGCGTGCCGGTGAAGCGGTTGGTGGCGTCGCCGATGGGCAGCCAGCCCCGCCCGGCGTCCCAGGCCACCGTCGCCGCCAGGTCGATGTCGTTGGCCAATTGGAAGGTCGCCGTCAGCGCCTGACGCATGGCATTTAACTCGTCGGCGCTGGTGATGCGATAGGGATTGCCCGGCGTGCCGTCGCCCGTCAGGTCTGCCAGATCCACAGCCTGGGGCTGGGGGTAAGCGCTCAACTCCTGGAAGACGGGGGCGGCGTTCCCTTCGTCGATCTGCCAGAGGGTGAAGAAGTTGTAGTTGACAAAGGTGGCCTGCTGCTGCATCTCAGCCGTGGTCTTGCCGGTGCCCCCCGCGCTGGTCGCCAACCCCGAACTCTCGATATCCCAGTAGCTGTCGGCTACGGTGCCCGAAGAGCGACCTACCAATCCGCCGAGGTAGGTCGGCGTAGTCGCCGCGACCGCGCCCGTGCTGTAGGTGCGGTAAACATAAGAGGTGCTCAGGTTTACGTAGCCCACCGCCCCGCCGACGTAGCTGCTGCCGCTGACCGTGGCCCGGCTGTAGCTGTCGGCGAGGGTGCCCCGGTAGAGGCGTCCCACCAGGCCGCCGGTGTACAGGCCGCCGTCCACGGTCCCCAGCGTGTAGGCGTGATAAATGGTATCATCCGCATTGTCCACATAGCCCACCAGGCCGCTGGTACATTCCCCGCCCTGAACCACCACCTCGCTGGACGCATGGGCGACGTTGCTGCCGCCGGCAAGATAGCCCACCAGCCCGCCGGTGTCCTGGACGCCGTTGATCTCGCCGGTCACATGGACGTGCTCGATGGTGCTGTTGTTGGCGCGGCCCGCCAGCCCGCCGGTGTCCTGGTCGCCCTGGACGCTGATGTTTTCCAGATAGACGTTCTCCACCGTCGCCCCGCTCAGGTAGCCGAAAAGCCCCTGGTAGTTGGTTGCGGGCCGGTCGATGGTCAGGTTAAAGATGACGTAGCTGTCGCCATCGAAGCTGCCGGTGAAGGGGCTGCCGCTGCTGCCGATGGGCACCCAGCCTTCCCCTTCACTATACGGTGCGACGCCCAAGTTGATATCGGCCATCAGCCGAAAGTGGGCGCCCGGGTGGTTCCGCACGTCATCCAACTGCGCCGCCGTGGCGATCAGATAGGGATCCTCAACGGTCCCTGAGCCGCCGGCGAAGCTGCTTTGTGCAACCACCGGCGGAGAAAAATGAAACCACCAGAATAACCCACCTAGCAGAACTACAAACAGCCCCACCCGTACCGACAGCAATATCCCCCGGCTCGTTGGTAATGTAGACACAATGCCCCCTTGTAGTGTTGACTGAGCTCATGGACGATTACGGCCCTGACGGAGATCAACGTTGGCACGTCAAAGTCACGATCAGAACCAGTAGAACGGAAAACTCATCGGCGACTGAGGACGCTCACATACCCGAAAGGGGGGGTTCCCCAGGCTGGCCCTGCCTGCAGCGGGGCTTCAATGCCCATTCTAGAATGAGCCGACCGAGATGTCAACTGGTCGCATTCTTTCACCTAGAATGTGATCGAAGACACAACCCCCTCTTCGGTAACACCATCATTTGACGTCACACGCTGGTCCCTGCCTACCGGACGCGAGCCGGTACGTGCTCAACTGAGGATGCCCTCCGTCCACCCGTACCAGAGTAGCCAGCAAGCCGGCGGCTGCGACCGGCTCGCGCGCACACTAAGCAGTCTGCATCTTGGCGGCAACCCCAAAGTGCGGACTGCTTGACCTCAGGCCAGGACGAAGTATCGTCTACTTCATTACACAGGCCAACAGGAGCCGAATCGTATGAAGTTTGAGACTGCTGCTGAGATTGTCAACGGTCTGCTGGAGGGCGCGGCTGCGAGCGCGGGCCTTCGCATCACCGGCGTAACCCATAACTCCGCATGGGCGGAGCCCGGATACGCCTTCGTGGCGCTGCGCGGACGTGTCCACGACGGGCACGACTACATCTCCGACGCACTGAAGCGAGGCGCAGTGCTGGTCATCGGCGAGGGCTGGGAGAGCAGCGCGACGCTCCCGGTGCCCTACGTCCGGGTCCAGGACGCGCGCCTGGCGTTGGCTACCCTGGCGGCCAAGCTCGCCGGTTATCCTAGCCGGACGCTGTCGATGGTGGGGGTCACGGGCACCAAGGGCAAGACCACCACGGCGTGGCTGGTGCGCCACCTACTCACCTTCGCCGGGCACGCCACCGGCCTGCTGTCTACGTTAGGCTACAAGCTCTGCGACGGGACGCTGCACCAGTTCCCGGCGCATTTCACCACACCGGAGGCGCCTCAGGTCCAGACGACGCTGAGCGAGATCGTGGCGTGCGGCGGGACGCACGCCGTGGTCGAGGCGAGCAGCGAGGCGCTGGCCCAACATCGTCTCCATGGCACCGCCTTCGACGTCGCCATCTGGACCAATTTGGCGCCCGAGCATTTGAACTTCCACGGCGATATGGAAGGCTACTTCCGGGCCAAGCGCATCCTCTTTGAGCACAGCGCCTTTGCCGTGATCAACGCCGTCGACGCGTGGGGGATGCGCCTGACCGATCGCCCTCACGTCACGTACGCGAACGACGCGAGCGTCGAGGCTGCGTGGAAGGCCCACAACGTCGTCGAGGACGAGGAGGGGCTGAGATTCGATGTGGTGGGGCCGCCGGGCGCGTTCTCGGCGAGGCTGCCGATGATCGGGACCTACAACGTCCCCAACGCCCTTGCCGCCATCGCAGCGGTGGCCCACCTCGGGCTAGACCTTGCGGTCATCCGCGATGGCCTGGCAGCGTTCCCCGGCGTGCCGGGTCGGATGCAGATCCTCAGGACCGCGCCCGTGCGGGTGGTCCTGGACTTCGCTCATACCCCCGACAGCCTAGAGAATGCCCTGAGCAGTCTTCGGCAGACAACGAAGCGGCGGCTCATCGTGGTGATCGGATCTGCGGGCGGGCCGCGCGACCCAGGGAAGCGGGCACCGCTGGGCGCCGTGGCGACGGAGCTGGCCGATCACGCCGTTTTCACCGAGGAAGACTGTCGCGATACACCGATTTACGACATTCTCAACGAGATGAAGCGCGGTGCCGACGAGCAGGGGCGGGACAACCACACCTTGATCCCGGATCGCTGGGAGGCGATCTGTTGGGCCCTCTCCCACGCCGAGCTGGGGGACACCGTCGTCTTCTGCGGTAAGGCAGGCGAGACAACGCTAGAGCGCGCCGATGAGGTGCTTCCCTGGGACGAGGAGACGGTGGTGCAAGAGGCGATGACGGCTATCGGGTGGTAAGGGCCAGGAGGAGATATGGCGGTTCGAGAGATTCTACTGCTTGGGAATCCCAAGCTCTACGAGATCAGCGAGGATGTCTATGAGGATGAGCTCAAAGACCTGCAGCCGGTGATGACCGACCTGCGGGATACCTTGCTCGCCTTCCGACGTCAATGGGGGGCAGGACGCGCGATTTCCGCGCCGCAGATTGGCGTGATGAAGCGTATTGTGTTTATGGAAATGGACACGCCGACCCCAATCATCAACCCGGTGCTCACGGAGCTCAGTGAGGAGACCTTGGAGTTGTGGGATGACTGCATGAGCTTCCCCGAGCTCTTGGTCCGCGTCGCGCGCCATCGGAGCTGCGAGATCACCTACCGCGACATGGATTGGCAACTCCATGCCCAGCATCTCGAGGACGGCCTGGCGGAGCTATTACAGCACGAGTGCGATCACCTCGACGGCATCCTAGCCGTCGCTCGCGCCATCGACGGTCAATCCTTCACCCTGCGCTCGGAGTACCGGAAAGCCTGAACGCCCTGTATGCACTGGGCCTGGGACCTTGCGATAGTCGGCTTCGCCGGCGCTTTCCTACTCTGGCTTCCCCACGTCCTGAGCTACCACGTCCTGAAGAGCCGAATCGTGCGACGGCAGCGCTGGGGCCTGAACATCTGCTGCGGCACGACCGACGGCGGGGGCGTCAACGCCGATATCGTGGCGCACGCCAAGCTACCTCGCTTTGTCTACGTCACCACATACCGCTTGCCCTTCCCAACGGGGCAATTCGACAACGTCCTCTGCTCCCATACGCTCGAGCACGTTGAGGACCCCGAGGCCTTCTATCGCGAGCTCCGGCGCGTGGGCCGCAACGTGACGATTGTGCTTCCCCCTCTCTGGGACCTGACCGCTGCCTTCAACCTGCTGGAGCACCGCTGGCTCTTCCTCACCCTTAGGAAGGAACACATTAAGCTTCCACCCTACATCCGTCTCCCTGGCGCCGGCCTGGTCCAGAAGCTCCTCGGTCAGCGCATCCGGGCGTAGCCGCCCAGCCCACCTATGATTGCCAATACCGGGGCTACACCTACACTACGAAGTCACACGAAAGGAGAACCAACCTGAACAAAGCACGTTCAACCCCACCAAACCGGCCCCGTGATGCCGAGGACACCGAGAACGGCAACCAAATACGCGAGTTCTTTGAAGCACTGCGCAATACCCCCGAAGCGTTTCGCCTGGTGTGGTCGGCCAGCCGTACCGCTGCCCTCGTGGGAATCGGCCTGACGCTCGTCGCAGCCGTCCTACCGGCAGCGCAAGCTTGGGCCGGTAAGCTGATCATCGACTCGATTCTGGAGGCCACGGGCCTGAATATGGGGCCAACGGCGGGGCTGCGTCACGTCCTACCCTATCTCCTATTGGAGCTGGGGCTCGTGTTGGTCAGTTCGTTGGCCAGCCAGGCGCGCACACTCTCGGACCACGTGCTTCAGTCACAGCTGACCAACCACGTCAATAGCCTCATCATCCAGAAGGCGATTGACCTGGACCTCCAGTTCTTCGAGGATCCCATCTTCTACGATACATTGCAGAACGCACGGCGGCGTGCGGACGCCAGCGCGCTCAGCATCGTCAACTCAACCTTGCAGATGATCCAACAGGTCATCACGCTCGTCTCGCTGATCGCGTTGATTGTGCGGTTCAGCCCATGGCTTGCGGCCATTGTCTTCGTCTCGGCCCTTCCCGCCTTTCTATCGCAATCCCAATATGCCGAGCGCGCATTTCGGGCCGTCAGTCGCCGCGCGCCGGAGTCCCGCCTGCTGAATTACCTGGAGAGGCTGCTGACCAGCAATGACAGCGTCAAGGAGATCAAGCTCTTCGGGCTGGGCAAGCCGCTGCTCAAGCGCTACCAGGAGCTGTTCACGACGTTCTACGAGGAGGACCGCGCGATTGCCCAAAAGCGCACCATCGCCGGGCTAGGTTGGGGCATGCTCTCCAACCTGGTCTACTACGGCAGCTACGCCTGGATCGTCCTGCGCACGATTACCGGCCTGATCACATTGGGCGATATGACGATGTTCCTGTCGATCTTCCGACAGTCCCAGCGCTCGATCCAGTCCCTGCTCGGCAGCCTCAACCGCCTCTACGAGAACAATCTCTTTCTGGATAATCTGATGACCTATCTGACTCTCGAGCCGGTGCTGGTCGCGCCTGCCAGCGGCCTCGTGGCACCGGAGCCTATCCGGCACGGTATCGAGTTCCGAAACGTCTCGTTCCGCTATCCCGGCTCCGAGTTCCACGTGCTGCGCAACATCAACCTCCACATCTACCCCGATGAGCGCATCGCCCTGGTCGGGCTCAACGGGGCAGGCAAGACGACGTTGATCAAGCTGCTCACACGGCTCTACGACCCCACCGATGGACAGATCTTGCTCGACGGCGTGGATCTGCGCGAGTACGATCTGACGAGCCTCCATCAACGGTTTGGCGTCATCTTCCAGGACTTCGTCCGCTACCAGTTCTCCGTGCGGGAGAATATCGGGTTTGGGCAGGTGGACGCGCTGGACGATCTCATCCGCATCAAGGAGGCGGCCGATCGTGGTGGCGCCAGCGCCCTTATCGAGGAGATGCCCTTGGGCTATGACACGGTACTCGGTCGGCGCTGGGAGAGGGGTCAGGAGCTCTCGGGAGGGGAGTGGCAGAAGATCGCGCTGGCCCGCGCCTTTATGCGCAAGGCCGAGGTCCTGGTGCTGGACGAGCCCACATCTGCCCTGGACGCCGAAGCGGAGTATGAGGTCTTCAGGCGTTTCGGCGAGCTGATGCGGGGCCGCATCGCCGTGCTGATCTCTCACCGCTTCTCGACCGTGCGTATGGCGGACCGGATCGTGGTCCTGTCCGACGGCAGAATACGCGAGATGGGCACCCACGAGGAGCTGCTCGAGCGGGACGGCATTTACGCGCGCCTCTTCAACCTGCAAGCGGAGGGCTATCGCTA
>JBNGDL010000009.1:6478-54714 GCA_049975205.1 Anaerolineae bacterium
CGCTAGGGCTATCGCTAGCCTACAAGAGGGCTGGCTCGCGGGCAGGTCAAAGGCTGCTATCATAGCCAGGACACCATCACGCAAGGAGACATCGCATGATCAAGATCGCTGAAATGCTACCACCGCATCCCTCCGGGCTCTGGACGATGGTCAAACAGGCCGGTGTGACACACGCCGTCGGCGGCATGGATGTGCGCCGCGGCTTCGAGGTGCCCCGCGATCAGCTGCCGTGGAGCTATATGTCCTTGGTCCGCCTCAAGACTATGTACGAGGACTATGGCTTCTCGTTGGACGTACTGGAGAGCCGTCCTCCTATGAACAGGATCAAGCTGGGCCTGCCGGGCAAGGAGCAGGAGATCGAGTACGTGATCGACCTGATCCAGAACATGGGAAAGCTCGACATCCCGGTCTGGTGCTATGAGTGGATGCCCGTGATGAACTGGCTGCGTACCTCGACCACGACCCCGGCCCGAGGTGGCGCGCTCGCAACCAGCTTCGACTACGAGCTGATCAAGGATGCGCCCTTAACGGAGTACGGCGAGGTTCCAGAGGAGGTCCTGTGGGAGAACCTGAAGGCGTTCCTGGACGTCGTGGTGCCCGTCGCCGAGGAGGCGGGGGTCAAGCTGGCCATGCACCCGGACGATCCGCCCCTCTCGCCGATCCGCGGCTTACCTCGGATTATGAGCAGCATCGAGGCCTACCAGCGGCTGCTGGATCTCCACCCCAGCCCCGTGAACGGCATCGCACTCTGCCAGGGCAACTTCACGCTGATGACCGATGATCTGCCGGCCGCCATCCGTCATTTCGGTCAGCAGGGCAAGATCTTCTTCGTCCACTTCCGGGACGTCCGGGGTGACAAGTACAAGTTCGTGGAGACCTTCCACGACGAGGGCAAGACCGACATGCTCGCCTGCATGCAGGCCTACAAAGAGGTCGGCTTCGACGGCGTCTGCCGGCCCGACCACGTCCCGACGATGGAGGGTGACGACAACACCCGCCCCGGCTACTCGTCGATCGGTCGGCTCTTCGCCATTGGCTATCTGCGCGGCTTACAGGAGGCGGTCTATGCCGAGTAGGCCGCCGGCTGATTCACGTTCAGCGACGAGCGGGCGACCTGATCGCCCGCTCGCGCTGTCACTATGCCCGTGTGGGTTCCGTGCCGATTACGCGCTTTGCTGATCCGCCGAAGCCTGACGTTCCGCTTACTATAGCACCAACAGGCGGTCGCTAAAGGTTGAGATAGGTTGGAAGTGAAGGTGGCCCGAGATAAAGTAAGTGGATCAGGCCCGCTTAGCAAGGGTAGTCAACACGCGGTCGTACTGCGGCGCCATTTTCCGCCAGTCGAAGCCCGCCACCGATGAGCGGAGCGCGTGGGCTGTCGACCTCGTCGCGTCCGGCTCGGTGAGGGCCTGTGAGAGACGCGCGACTAAGCCACCGAAATCCTCATAGAGGCAGCTGGGATGGTAGGCGGGCGGTAGCAGCTCGGGATAGGCCAGCCGCTTGGGAAGCACCGGGAAGCTCTCGCAAAAGATCGCCTCGACCACAGCAATGCCGAAGAACTCGTGAGTGGCCGTGCTCACGACAACGTCCGCGTCCCACAGCAGGCGTCGATACACAGGGAGCGGTGCGCGCCCGTAGTGGACCAGACGGTCGCCCAGCCAGTCGCGGGCACGCTCGAACTCCTCGGGGTCTTGGCGGACGTTGGAGCCGGCCAGTGCGACACGAAAGGGGATGCCCAGCTTCACAAGCTCTCGCAGCGCGCGGAAGAAGGTGGCAGGGTCCTTATCGTACTCCCAGCGTTGGTTCCACAGGATCAACGGTGCCGCCTCCGAAGCATCGTTTCGGCCGACATCATCATGGGGCCGCGCAGCATCGAGATCGGCAAGCGCGACGCCCACCGGCAGAACCTGGCTCTTAGCCCGCACGGCCGGGATGAGAGGCACGTGCGATGCGTCGGGAAAGTGCTTCAGCATCCGAGGTAACGCCCGAAACCAGTTCTCCAGATGGAAGCGCGAGTTGAAGAGAACTCGGTCCGCCGCGACCATCGAGAGCCAGTTGATCATCGGGTAGGCAAGGTCCCGGCGCTCGCCTTCCCGGAGAGGATAGGTGAGTTGGTTCTCGTGACAGTAGAGGGCCGCCGGCACGCCATCGAGCAGGTCTCGCGCAAGGCCCAGGAAGGCGGGCAGGTTGACCATGTCGGTTGCCAGGATCACGTCGGGGGGAGGAGCCCCCTCCGTCACGCGCAGCCGGAGCCTCCGCGCCAGCATTGCCGCGCCCCCGTGCATCCGCCATTTCCAGAAGCGCGCCGGCATCGTCAACAGGTCAACGTCGTGGCGGCTGTGGCGGGCATAGCCGTCCGCCCAAGCGCGATGGCTGCCACCGTAATACGGCACCACCAAGAGAATCCTCAAACCCCTACCCCCTATGGCTCCTCTGAAGAGCCTCGCCTTTCACGGTGCGCCAATAACAACTCTAACTCCTCACGAGCATTTCGCAAGTGTTGAAGCCTGGCTCACAGGACGTATAATGACAGCCAACAGTTGGGCGGCCTCAGCAGCCAATGACCGAACGGCGTCGGCGTACGCACCGAGACGTCAGCGTAGATCCCACACATGGCTTGGGGATGCCGTGATTGACAGAGATCGTTAGGAAGCAGCTGGTCAGCGTCGGTCGAAGGGAGCAACCAATGAGCATTCGCGTTCTGATCGTGGACGACCACGCAGTGGTGCGCAAGGGCCTGAGAATGTTCCTGGGGCTCGACGAAGAGCTCCAGATTATCGGCGAAGCTGAGGATGGGCGGGGAGCCGTCAGGCTCGCCGCGGAACTCGAGCCCGACGTGGTGTTGATGGATCTCTTGATGCCAGGGATGGACGGCATTGCAGCTACGAAGGCGATCCGGGAGGCCCAGCCGAACACCCAGGTGGTCGCTTTGACCAGCGCTCTCGAGGATGAGCTTGTCTTCCAGGCCATCCGCGCCGGCGCTGCCGGCTACCTGCTAAAACACACGCAGGGCGACGAGCTCTGTAAGGCCATCAAGGCTGCAGCCGCGGGTCAGGTCCAGCTCTCTCCGGAGGCCATGCAGCAGCTTATGGGTCACGTGAGCGTGTCAGAGAACCCAGACGAGCTGACACCGAGGGAGATCGACGTCATACGTCTGATCGCTGCGGGCATGACCAATCGACAGATTGGGGTGGCTCTGGGCATTACGGAGAAGACGGTCAAGGCCCACGTCAGCAACATCCTCAGCAAGCTTGACGTGGGAAGCAGGACCGAGGCCGCGCTCTATGCCGCACGCGTGGGTCTTGTCTCCCTCGAGGAGCGCGCGTAGTGACCGACGACGACGGCAAAGGCCAGGACTGTCAGCGTCCAGCCGCTGAAGCCCGGCTCGCGCAGGACGCGGAGACCGTTCACCAACAGAGCGCTGATCCATCGGCAGCGCTTCTTGAAAGCGAGGCTCGCTTTCGCGGCGCCTTCGAGTATGCCGCCATTGGCATGGCTCTCGTCGGTCCGCAGGGCCGGTTCCTCCAGGTGAATCGGTCGCTGTGTAAGATGTTTGGCTATTCAGAAGATGAGCTCTTGGGCAAGACCTTCCAGGAGCTCACGCATCCCGACGACCTCGACGTTGGCCTCGGCCTGTTCGACGACCTCATGTCGCGCAAACGGGACTACGGCTGGCTTGAGAAGCGTTACCTACACCGTAACGGCAGGGCGATCTGGGCCCAGTTAAGCACAGCTGTGGTGCGAGATGAAGCCGGATGCCCGCTCTACCTTGTCTCGGAGATCCAAGATATCACGGAGCGTAAGCAAGCCGAGGAAGAGCTTGCCGAGAGAGAAGCCCAATATCGCGCCATCTTCGAAGGTACCGGCGACGGCCTCTTTATCGTCAGTTTGGACGGCCGTATCGTCGAAATCAACCCAGCCGCCTGTGAGATGTACGGCTTCCGGCGCGAGGAGGCGGTCGGGCAGCCCCTCACGACGTTGATCACAATGGACTACCACACCCTCTTCCACGAAATGCTCCGTCGCATCGAGCAGGGCGAGGAGTTCGTGACCCAGGCCGTGGATCGGCGCCGCGATGGCACACCGTTTCACGTCGAGGTCCACGGAAGCAGTTTCACCTACGCGGGAAGCCTGCATATGCTCAGCGTGGTGCGAGACATCACCGATCGCGTGCGGTCGGTGCGTATCCTGGAGCAGCGCGTTCAGCAGCGCACAAGGGAGTTGTCGACCTTGCTTCAGGTATCACGAGATGTCGCCTCGACGCTCCAACTCGAGCCATTGCTCGCGAAGATCTTGGACCTTCTGCTCGAGGTCGTTAGCTACGACGCGGCAGCGATCTTTGCCCTTGAGGGAGAAGACCACCTCATCCTTCTGGACTACCGAGGCCCGCGACCCCGCTCCGGGCTGCCACGGCGTTGGGAGTTGAGTCAAGTAGAGCACATTCGTATGGTGTTGGACCACCGTCAGCCCCTTGCCATCCCCGACGTTCACGCCAAGACGCCGAGAGCCGAGGCCTGGCAGCAGAGCTGGGGGAGCTCGATGGATGCGTTGGCAGAGAACACGGCATCCTGGCTCGGCGTGCCCCTGATGGTGAGAGACCGGCTCATTGGCACCCTCACGCTGGAGCATAGGGAGGTCGGGCACTTCACCCCGCTCCACGCCAAACTGGCCCTGGCCTTTGCCAACCAGGCAGCGGTGGCACTGGAAAACGCCCGCCTCTACGAGGAGTCCCAGCGGCTGGGGATGCTGGAGGAGCGCCACCGCATCGCGCGCGAGCTTCACGATTCCGTCTCCCAAGCGCTCTATGGCATCACGCTCGGGGCGCGCACGGCGGGTGCTGTGGTGACCCGCGATCCCGACAAAGCCCTGGAGTCCATCGAGTACATCCTGAACCTAGCCGAGGCCGGGCTGGCGGACATGCGCGCGCTGCTCCTGGAGCTGCGCCCGTACGCGCTACAGCGGGAAGGGCTGGTGGTAGCCCTGAACAAGCAGATCGAGGCCTTGCGCCGACGCTACGATCTGGAGATCTCGACATCCTTCGGGAAGGAGCCAGAGACGCCGGCGCCGGTAAAAGAGGCCCTCTATCGCGTGGCTCACGAGGCCCTCAGCAACACGGTTAAGCACGCAAACGCACATGAAGTTCAGCTCTCGCTCGCCGATCAGGCGGGGACGCTCATCTTGTCTGTCTGGGATGACGGCGACGGCTTCGACGCAGACCGTGTCTATCCCGGTCATTACGGCTTGCAGTCTATGCGCGAGCGCATCGAACGGCTAGGCGGCACGCTCACCATCACAAGCGCGCACGGCGCCGGGACGCTCGTGCGCGCTGTCATCCCACCTCAAGAGCAGTGACCTAGACGCTCCGCCTCAACCGTCAGGGGATCCAGAGGGCTTGACCCGCGTAGATCCGGTTCGGGTATGGCAGGTAGTTGTAGTAAGTCAAAGACCACACACTGACCCCGTAGCGCCTAGCGATGCTGTAGAGCGTATCACCCCAGCGCACCGTGTACCAGAAGCCGTGAGGCGCCGGGGCACCACCTCGAACACAGATCGTCCGCCCCCACTGAATGTAGTGAGGATTGGCGATGCCGTTCAACGACTGGAGCGCCGAGACCGTGGTGCCATAGCGCAGCGCGATCCGGAAGAGATTGTCCCCCGGCTGCACCGTATACCATTGAGAGCACCACGTCGACGAGGCCGGTGCAGCATCCGCCCTAGTCGGGACCAACAACGATAGGGCCATCACCCCCATCAACAGTACGAACCATCCTCTTGCGTATCGCATGTCCAATCCCTCCTCTTGACTTGTCGATTTCAAGCTTCCAATCCTATCCTAGCATCCAACACCACGTGGGCGCATCGCGCTAAGGATCTACGCCCATCTCCGACGATGGTCGTAGGCCCCTCTTACGACCATGAGCCGACGCGCGCAAGCCCCGGTTGAATTAGACTATGGAGGTATCAGCAGGCCACCATTCTGACTTCCCAGTGACTGTGATGGAGTGAGTGGGGAAACGGGGACCGGTTCAATGTATGACGTCATCGTGATTGGCGGAGGGCCGGCAGGGGTCACAGCAGCGCTACGGGCCAGGGAGCTAGGGGCCTCCGTCGCACTGGTGGAGGGTGCTCGGCTCGGAGGGACAGGCACCCACGATGGATGCGCGCCGACGCGCGTGTTGGTCGAGGCAGCGCGCCTCCTACGCGCCGCACAGCGCTTCGACGAGTATGGCCTGGTGGGCGAGCCGCCGCAGATCGACTTCCCCAAGCTTCTCGCGCATGCTCGTCAGATGACCAAACGCTTGGGAGAGAAAAAGCAGCTCGAGCAACACCTCGTCCGCTCGGGCGTGAGGCTCTTTCTTGATGCGGGCTACGCGCGGTTCAGCGATCTCAACACCGTGACGCTGGAGGATGGAACGGACCTGCAGGGAGGCAGTTTCGTGATCTGCGCTGGAGGCCGCGCCCGTCGACCCGACTTTCCCGGAAGTGACCTGGCGTTGACCCACAGCGACATCTGGTTTATGAAGGCACTGCCGCCGTCTATGGCCATCGGCGGCGGCGCAGCGACAGGATGCCAGCTGGCTTCGATCTTCGCCCAGTTCGGATCTCGCGTGACCATCCTCGAGCAAAGCGTCCGCTTGCTCGAGGTCGAGGACAGCATCATATCTGAGGCCATGGCCCAGACCTTTCTGCAACGCGGAATCGAGCTGGTTTTCGGCGTCGAGTCACTAGATCGCATCGAGAAGACTAGCGGGAGGCTGCGCCTCTATTACCGGCAACATGGCATCCTACACCACCTGGAAGTCGACGCCGTGGTGCTGGCCCTCGGCTGGTCGAGCAACGCTGACCACCTCAACGTCGATGTTGCCGGCGTGCAGACCGACAACGGCTACATCGTCGTGGACCAGTACTTGCGGACGACCGCACCTCATATCTACGCAGCTGGCGACATCAACGGGCGCATGATGCTGGTGCAGAGTGCTAGTTATGAGGGCCGCATCGCAGCCGAGAACGCCGTGCGAGGGGCCGGACAGCGAACCATGCACACGATCGTCCCTCATGGCGCCTTCACCAACCCGGAGTATGCCAGCGTCGGCCTGACGGAGGAGGAAGCCCGGAATGTGGAGCAAGATCCCCTCATCGCCGTGGTGCCCTATGCTGATCTAGACCGTGCGGTGATCGACGACCACGCAGATGGCTACTGCAAACTCATCGTGTCACAGAGTACGCACCGGATCCTCGGCGCGCATATCGTGGGCGAACAAGCTCTGGAAGCCATCCATCTGGTCGCTGCGGGGATGGTGGCTGACATGTGGGTCGAGCATCTGGCCGAGCTGGAGTTGGCATATCCCACATATTCGTCCGTTGTCGGTCTGGCTGCCCGTCATCTGGTGCGTTCCCTAGGTATGACGCCGATGGCGGCCACGTGGCAGGCCTTGAGCGGGCCCCTCATTGCCGAGCCCAAGCGTCCTGCAGATCCTCGGCACGCATAGGCGTTCTCGCCCTATCCTCAAGCACAGCAGGTGATCTACCAGCAGTGGACCCTGCCGTGGAGGTCGCGGCCCGCGGCCAAGGCCGCCTCCGCAGCCTGCCGCGGAAGGCCGATGATGTTGAGGCCCTTGTCCACCGTGTGATCGAAGATGGCGTCCATATCGTTGTACTCGGGCTGCGACAGATTGACCGTGGTCAGACCCGCCATCTCCGAGGCGCTCCGGATGTAATGGTCGCCCCGACCACAGAAGTGCAGCCCACCACCGCCGAAGGTCTGCAACAGCCGCTCGTCGAAGGGCTTCACGAAGCGGTCAAACATGCGGGGCGATAGGTTCATCGCCGAGTCATCGCGCAGCATAATGTTGCCGCCGTGGACCATCGACCAATGGACGGCGGGACCCGGCTCGAAGGGCACGATCTTCGTCCAGGCCTCCATAAAGGCAACGTAGGTGTCGGTCACGAGCTCCAGCAGGTCGAGCACGAGATCCTCGGCCTCGACCAGCGCCAGGAAGAGTGAACTGCCCCAAAGCAGCTCGCAAATGTCCATCGGCCCCTGCAGATCGGGGTGGTAGGGGTGGACGTATCGACGGAGCTTTGGATAGGGCGCGAAAAGTTGCTGATAGGTCTCCGCCATCTCGAAGACTCGACGTCCCAGCCCGGCCCGTAGGTCGGGCACGCCGCGGTCGAGAAGCTCCTTGACGGCTCGTGCTGCCGGCGTCTCGTCAGCCTTGCCGAGCGATGCGTTGAGATTGGTGGTCCCCAGCCCACCCAGCGGAATCACCGTAGGGAGCGTGTCAATCTCGCGGTCCATCAGGAAGAGCTCCGCGCCGAAGAGCGTGGGGATAATGCCGGTGCCGTAGTTGCACCGCACGGCCAACACGGCGCCGCTTCCCTCCGCCAACGCCTGCGAGCATGCCTCGAGCTGCTGTAGCGCCATAAGCTCGTAGCTGCCCAGCGCATCATTGATCTGGACGTGGGGCCAGTCCGTGGCAGGCGCCGCCGAGTCTTCGCGGTGCGGCGAGAAGATCGGCCCCTCGGACTCGCCGTCCACGAAGCGCACCCACGCGGCAAAGAGCGCCTCCTCCACCTCCGGGTCAATCCGTCGTTCCAGATCCTGGAGATACCGATCGATCATCCTTGCTCCTTGAGACAGCCTATAGCGCCATCGCGTTCAGCACCGGGTGATCTAGGGCTTCCTTGACCTCGCGCCAGGCCTCATGCGCGCCCTCGCGATCGAGATCGGGGACAAAACCGAAGTCCAGGTAGACCTTGATCGCTGCAAGGCGCTTGGTCTGCGTGCCCAGGAAAGCCTTGTCGTGCCACGTCGCCATTTGGTTCAGTGCAGAGGTCATCATAGCCTTCGCAAGTCCCCGCCCCCAGTAGCCTTGGCGCACGGCGACCCAGTGGATCTGCCCGTAATCCTGACCTTTGTAAGTGCGATTGTACCACGCCGTGATCGTTGCCACGCCGACGCCCTTCTCGTTCTCGACGACAAAGCTCCGCCACTGCAGAGCCTCCAGGTCGTCGCCGAACTGCCGATGGAAGAGCTCATCGCTGATGTGAAAGTAGGGCTCAGCGTCCCGCCAGATGTCTGTCCAGAGGCCGCCCTCGTCGGGGCGCAGCGTCCGAATCCTGAAGCCGTCTGGGACCGGCACCTGCGGGATGTCATCGAGGTGCGGGCGCACCATATAGAGCTCCTGTCCCGCAGGGCCGGGTTCCGAGGACGCAGCGGCGCCGGGCTGGTCGACGAGGCCTTGCTCTTGACGGAAGAGACGACGCGCCGTCCAGTAGGCCGGCTTGCGCCGACGGTCGCGCGTCAGCACGCCGTAGGGGCTCACTGCCAGGTAGCCGCAGGAATCGAAGGTCGCTGGGGGCCAAGGGTGATCGGCCCAACACCAGATCGTGGCGCCGCACACGTAGGGTGCATCCATGCCCGCGAACTCCGCCTCTATGACGCGCGCGTGAAGCTCACCGCCAAAAGCGTTGTCGACGAGGCCGTGGAAGGACGTGTACCCGAACTCCGTCACCAGGATCGGCTTCTCAGGATAGCGTGAATGAAGGCAGGACAGACCATCGCGCCAGAAGGCCGTCGACGCACCCAGGTCGTAGTCCTTCTCTCCACGACGGGTCAAAGGCCCCACGCTGGGATAGCCATTGACGCAGATCACATCGTCGGCCTCGAAGGCCGGG
This sequence comes from Anaerolineae bacterium, assembly GCA_049975205.1. GTDB lineage: Bacteria > Chloroflexota > Anaerolineae > B4-G1 > SLSP01 > PWVB01. The sequence goes on from JBNGDL010000009.1 coordinate 16,157, forward strand.
TGCTCCTGCCAGCGGTCGCTGACGTGCACCGCCAGACGGCTTGGGTCCAGGTTCTGGGCCAGTCTCACCAACTCGGTGTTCCCCGCCGCCACCTCGGAGCGTTCCTCTCGCGTCTCAGTGCTGACCGACCAGAAGATGATCGAGGGATGGTTGCGGTCGCGTCGAATGAGCGCGCGCAGCTGCCGCTTAGCGACCTCCAGGGTCTTCGCCGTCACGATCTTGCCCGCATCGAGGTCCGCATCCTCCGCCGTGCCTGCCCACCAGTAGAGCGGTATCTCCGCCATCGCAAGCAGCCCGAGCTCGTCACAGAGATCCAGCTCGAGGGGATGGTGTGGGTAGTGACAGAGCCGCACGAAGTTGGCGCCCGCCTCCTTGATGGCAACGAGATCCGCTCGTACGCACTCGGGATCTGGGCACATATTGGTGTCGGGCGAGTCCTCGTGCCGGTTGAAACCCGTCAGGGTGAAGGGCTCATCGTTGAGCCAGAGTCGACCCTCGTGCGCGGCGACCGTCCTGAAGCCGACGCGCACGTCGCAGGCCTCGATGATCTCCCCCTCCTCCGAGAGCTTCAGGTGGACCGCATAGAGCTGGGGGTCCTCCGGTGTCCACGGCTTCACACCCGGGATCGGCAAAGAGAGACCCAGCGGCGCCGTCTCCCCGACCGGGATGAGATGCCCATCGCCGGCCTCGTGCGCCACGACCGTGCCCTCCATATCGGCGACCTCCGCCACCAAGACGACCTCAACGCCGTCTCCCCGCCCATTGGTGACCAGGGCCTCCAGATCAAGACGGCCTCCCTCTTCGGTTGGTTCCGCGAGGGTGTGGACGTGGTCAATGTAGCAGGGATCGGTCGCCTTCAGCCTCACCTCTCGCAGGATGCCACCGAAGTTGCGCCAGCCGCGCCGACGTCCCGGCACGTCGCCCGAACGTCGCACGTTGTCCACGCGGACGACGAGCAGGTTCTCTCGTCCTGGGGAGAGCTGTCCCCGCACATCAAGGTCAAAGGGGAGGAATGGATCCTCGCAGCTGCCCACGTCATAGCCGTTGACCCAGACGCGTGCGCGGGCGCTGACGCCCTCAAAGTGAAGGCAGACCCGCCGCCCGCGCCAGCTGTCCGGGACTGCCACCCAGCGCCGGAACCATCCGGCGCCCTCATAGGTCTCGAGCGCGGGATGTGCTGTCTCGAAGTCCGCGGGGAGTCGCACCTCGCGCCAGCGATAGTGGTCGTAATCCAGATGGGTGTAGCCGTAGTCCTGGCCCAACCCTGCAGGGTCGGGCTGAAAACGCCACAGGCCGGTCAAATCGATCAGCGCCATACGCTGTTTCCTCCGATGCCGCGACAGCGATCCAATACCAGCTCGATGCTGGGCTCAGCCGCCCGTGAATCCGGCGATGCCCTGCCAGAGTTGAGCCACCCCGAACGCCACCAGGGCGACCGCCGACAGACCGACGAGGGCTCGATTGACCTTGGGACCGAGACGCCGCGCCGCCCCAAAGACGACAATAAGGAGCACGAGACTGCAAACCATCGCGGCGTAGAAACCAACCAGGAATACAATTCCGTGCGACGGCGCCTCGCGCCAGCCCTCTAGCAGGATGGGTCCGGTGACCAGTCCCCAGAAGAGATAGGGTCCGGGACTCAGGGCGTTCATCAACGCGGCCTTGAGCAGATCCGGATTGACCGATTCAGGGTTGGGCATGGGGACGATGAGGTCAAAGTCGCGCCAGGCCCGGTAGGCACCCCACCCCAAGGCGAAGATGAACAGCGCGCCCGCGATGTGTAGCACCGGCTGCCAGCCCGTGGGCAGTTGATCGAGCACAAAAAGGGCCAGCAGGATGATTGGGCCGTCGCTGATCAAAGGCGCCAGAGCGGTAGGCAGCGCGCGGCGCCAACCTCGCTGCAAGGTCCGAGAGACAACGTAGGTCTGAAAGGGGCCAGGCTGAACGGCTGCCGTGAACCCGTACCCCAGCCCTCTAAGTAGAAAGCCTACCATATACACACCCTCAGTTCAATTGGGTCGGGAGACGTCTCGAGTGTATCACGCTTTACCGAATGATCGATTGCCCCCTCCCTCCGACGGGACCATGTGCCCCTGTTGATTTCCGAATGATCCCGATTATACTATATGCAGGATTGTGCATAAAGGTACGAGGAGAGAACCCGTCAATATGAGTCAAGCTGCCATCGACTATACGCAGGCCACCGAAGTCCTCAAGCTTCTGGCCCACCCAGCTCGTCTCCAGATTTTGGACGAGCTGCGCCAGGGCGAGGCCTGCGTCTGCCATTTCCAAGAGACGCTGGATCGCCCGCAGGCCTACATCTCGCAGCAGCTGCGGCTGCTTCGGGAGGCGGGCATCGTGGATTCGGAGCGAGACGGGGTCAACATGATCTACCGCATTGTCGACGAGCGGATCGCGCAACTCCTGGACGAGGTCCTCGGCCCGGTACCCATGCAACGGACGATGCCGGCGTGTCCGTGCCCTAAGTGCGGGGAGGACTCCCAGGTCGACGGCAGTTGTGAGTACGCGATTGTATCGGAGGTGACATCGTGACGGAGCTGCTGGAACAGGCAAGCATCGGCGACATCGCCGTTACGCCAGAAGAACTCGCCCCGTTCTTTAAAGCCCTCGCACACCCTAAACGCCTCGCGATCCTGCAAGTTCTGCGCGATGGCGAGCACTGCGTCTGCGAGATCGAGGCCGCCCTGGACCTCCGTCAGGCTTACGTCTCCCAGCAATTGACGGTACTGCGGGAGGCGGGCCTGGTCTGTTATCGGAAGGACGGCTGGAACGTCTACTACCGAATCGCGCGGCCCGAGGTCTACACGCTGCTCGAGATCGCCACGCTCATTCACGGGGGACTGGGTGTTTGCGCCACAACTGCCCCGACTGCCGCCGAGGCATCCAGCTGCTGCGGTCAGCCCTCCACGGAGGAGAACGGCCCCAGAAGCTCTTGACGGCTCCAAGCACTTGCCTATCATGTATTCATAATTACGAATACAATTGAGGGGCAAGGGACAGAGGCGCACGCCTCGTCTCTCTTTTTCCCGTTCATATTCACAAAATCGCATACGTGCAGCTTTGGAGGTATGGGAGGTAGATCTGTGGCATTGGAGTCACGCTTCGCGATCGGCGGGGAGGCGAAAGCGAGCGGGATTCACGAAGCGGCAGCACAGCACACGCACCCATCATCAAGTTTACCATCAACAGAAGGAGAGCAGTATGGTCCAAATCAAAATCTTCGGTACAACTCCGCCTTGCGCCAACTGCAAACGAGCCGAGAAACTGGCGCAACAGGCTGCCGAGCAGTTCCCGGGTCAGGTCGAGGTCATCAAGCTGAACGCGATGAGCGAGGAGGCACAGCAATATGGCCTCGTGATGACGCCCCTCGTGGTGGTCGGAGACGAGGTGGTCGGTGCTGGGCGTGCGATCCCACCGGCGAAGCTCATCCCGATCATCCAGAAGCACCTGCAGTAACCACTCAGTGACGAAGACGTCCCATCAAGCTTTATCCCATCCATAGAGATTAGGAGGCAGATATGGTGAAACTCGAAATCTTCAGCGGCGACCCTCCGTGCCCCGGCTGTGTCGCCCTCGTCGAACTCACGGAAAAGGTCGCCAGCAGGTACGATCGGTCCGAGCTCGAGGTGGTAGTCCTCAAAGGCGCCGAGGCGATGGAGAAGTTCGACGCCTACGAACTCTTCTGCGTGCCCGCCGCTGTCGTGACACGCGATGGCGACCCGACGGGAACCATCCGCATTGAGGGGATGTGTCCCAGCGAGGCTACACTGAACAACGCATTACGGGAGGGTGGACTGTGTCTAAAGTAACCATTGAGGCTTTCGTCTCAATTCCGCCATGCTCTGGTGGTGTCGCTCTCAAACGGCTACTAAAGGAGATCGAGGCTGAATACGGGGACCAGATTGAAGTCACGATGCATACCGGCCCAGACGACCCAGCGTGGGAGGCCAACGCCATCCATAACGCGCCGGCGCTGGTCATCGGTGACCTTGTGAAATTCGTGGGTCTTGCTCCTAGCAAAGAGAGTCTGGTTGGCGCACTGCGCGAGGCAGGGATGGCCTAGCGCTTCGGCGAGATGACCGGGTGCAGTGTGCCCCCCTTGGCATAGGGAGGCACCAGCGCTGCCACGCTGGTGCCTCCCTACGATCTGGAAGCGGCAAGCCTCGAAACTTGCTACCCCGTATTCCTCAATCGCCAAAGCCAGCGTCCCCTGAGCGGCGGCGACTGGGCTGTAAAGACCACCCTATAGAGGTGATCTCCCCACACGCCCGCCAGTCGGGGGTCATCAATCTCAATCCGTTCCACAGCGACGTCGAAGATGCCGACCTCGTACCTAAGCTGCCCAGAGCCGGTCTCGCGCTCCATCCCGCGAGGGCCGAAGGTCGTCGCAGTCAGATACACCGCTCCGTCCTCGAGCTCGACCTCGCAGGGCGTCAGAAGGCTCAACGACACAGCCGCAACGGGTTTCACGAAGGTGAAGGCATCTTCCACAACCACGGCTTTCGCCCGCTCTAGGGTCACGGTGCGCCCCCATGCCTGCAGGTTGGCCTCGGGCGGATAGGCGCCTGAGAGGTCGAGGGCGAACTCGGTTTTAGCATCGTCAGCCCGGTAGGTGACACCCCGCGCGGCGAAACCCTCGCCCGGCGCCTGCATCAGCCCTGTGTGCTCTGTCGCATCGATCGTAGGCAGCAGCGTGTGATAGGCCGACTGCATCGTCCAGATTTCATAGCGCTCGGGGCTGAAGGTCTTGCGCCGGTAGGTCTCCACGCCGGCGTCCACGATCAGGGGTCTGCCGTCCACATAGACGATGACGTTGCCCACATCGTTGTGATTGTGGCTTTCGGCATTGTGGCCACCCTTCGCAGCCACGAAGAAGCCCTGGGGCGTCCCAGCTTGGTCACGCGCCACCATCACCTCGATCCCGTCGAACCACGCGTCGCGGGGAAGCGGCTGCACCGGCTCGACACCAAGGAGGTCGGGGACCTCGAAGAAGGCTGGCAGCATGCGTCCAAGGCTGCCCTCCTGTTTCCCTCTTTCGCCGGTCTGCTCGGTCATCAGCCACGCGCCGAAGGCCTGCATCTCCTCGTCGCCCACCGCCTGACCATAGCGGAAGACTAGCGAGCCAGGGGGCCGGTTGATGGCTGAGGCGTCGGCGAAGTTCACGTAGTAGTCGTCATGGATGTGGACGCGATAGATATAACTGCCCATGTTGCGGATCTTGGGCGCGTCGAAGATATCAATCCCGCCGTCCGTCGCTTTATGGAGTAGATCCAGACCATCGAACAGAGACGCCGCGGCGCGGCCCCAATAGCCCGGCCCCTCATCACATCCCCCGGCCTCGGCGTAGACCCCGAGGAAGATATCGAGGCTGCGCAGGATCTTGTGCACTGCCGCCACGCGGCGGTCCTCGTCCTCCTCCAGCAGCAGCGTCGTCGTGAGCCAATTCGAGTTCACCCAAGGGTTCCAGTTGTTGACCCCGTGACCGGCGGGCTCGAACCCCATCCACCAGAAGTCGTCCCGTTCCAGGCACGGATCGAGCACGCGGCGCTTGGCCTCGTAGCGTACGCGCTGCCCCACCAAGGGCGAAACCTGGTCCAATCGAGCACCCAACAGCGTGACGGTCCACGCCAACTGCGCGGCGGTCTCGGCGGCGAAAAGGTCTACCGTCGGCTCCATCACGTCGGGCAGGTCCACACCTGCGGCCTGCACACCGACGTGGGCCGGATAGCCCCAGTAGGTCTCCTCGCACGTCGTCCAGATGCCATTGACGATATCATCGAGGAAGCGGCCCTCGCCCTCAAGACACTCGGCCAGCACCAGGTCCCGGAGGGTGCGACGCCGCACGCTGCAGACGCTCTGGTAGCGCGCGCGATTTCCAACGCGCGCGTATTCGAGGAAGAGGGTCGCTGGCAAGGCGGGCCACTCAAAGCCCAGGGCGGCCTCTCCCTGAGCCAAATAGTAGCGCCGCGTGGCCTCGGGCAGCGCCTGCCACGCAGGACGGTCCGAGACCGTCGGGTAAGGACGCCACATCTCCCGTGGCACCAGCATCGTCCGGATATCATCGGGGGTATAGCTATCGGACAGCATCGGACTCACAGCTCCTTTCGGGATCATTCAACGGTACACAGGCTCTCGATCAGGCCTTCGACCAGCCTCGTCAGAAGAGGCAGCCCGTAGGTGGCGACTTCGACGTTCGCCTCGCCTTCGGTCGGATCGCTGACGGAGATGAGATCGTGGTAGATCGCGCGAAGCAGTTGCGCAACCTGCAGCAGCAGGGCGCCCTGCGTCTCCTGCGTTAGCGTCCCCTCCCCCGCCTGCCGCACAAGCTCGCGGTCGAGCGAGTACCAGACGGGATAGCGGGCATCGACGGTCAAGGAAAGGTCGACGACACCCGTGATGCGCTGCTTGTAGGCGTCCGCGGGGAGCGGCCTCCCGTTCACGCGCGGCACCCGATCGGCGAAGTGGCGCAGGCTCGGATGCGTGAGCAGCTCAGATGCGGCTTCGGGGCGCAACAGCCCAAGAGCGGCTGAGAGGAGATGCTCATTGCGGGGAGGCGTCACCACCGGCATCTTGCGCCCATCCGCCTTACGTACTTGAAGCGTGCCGTTCTTCCGCAGAGCGAATTGGGGCCGAACGCCCGCACGCCTTCCGGCAACGTGGACGAGGTTATTGAAGGCCGTCCAAGCACAGAGGTAGGCAACGATGGGATCCTCCAGGGCGGCTGCCATCTGAAGCAAGGCCTGAGCCGTTGAGAACTGAGGACCAGACGTCATTCAGACCTCCTACACTCCGAACCGGTCGAACAAGGGTAGCGCCTCAGAGCCCGCACCTTGGCGAGGCGACGAGGCCGACTCATCCGCGGGATCAGGTCGCCGCGACGTTCTCCGCAAGGGCATAGAGGATCGCGCGGCGGCGATGCCCGAGGGGGACGAGGAGACCCATCTCCCGCAGGCAGTAGGCCATCTTCTGGGCGAACCGACGCGAGCGCCCCGTAGCACGGGCGAGGTCCGCCGTTGTGAACTGAATCGGCAGATCGCCCGGCAGCAACGACGCGAAGTCGGCGGGCGTCGCGAAGCGCCGGGTCCCCACCACGTCAAGCAAGCGCCGGTCATCGGTGACCCATCCGCGGGTCCGCCAACCGCGCCGCTTGTCATAGTGGCGCAGCTCCTCCTCCTGCGTGAAGGCGATCTCCACGCCAAAGGTTGGACGCGCGAGCAGGGCTGGAAAGCTGACCAGCTCGGGAAAGACCTCCTCGGCGGTCCCCCGCTTTGGGGACTTGCGCCGGCTGGGCTTGGTCTTTGACGATCCGGGCTTCGGCGTCTTCACGAGCCACTTCTCCTGAGCAATTGGGTAGACCAGCAATACGGGATGGGCCTCGCTCAACGCCGTCAGCTTATCCCTGATCGACGAGAAGTTGCCCGTCTGGATCTCGATCAGGAGATCGCCGCGCACCACGTCGACGATGTAGCCGTCGACGGGCACCTCGACGCAGCCGGTCGCGCCGGCATACCAGGCCTTGAGCGCCGCGTGGAGGGACTTCTCGTTGTAGGTGTTGATGGCGTCGGTCATGGGTTCATCTTACCTGTCTATAGCTCCGTCTCCATCGCTCCGAGTATCACGGCCCCTTGCACGATCGAGGGGAGGTGCCGCCCGGTCATCGAGCGTCATCTTGGGTGTCTCGGTGGGCTTGAGGGTCAGTCTATGTCAGAGTCACGAACGGTCAGCGGTACGGCCATACTGCCAATTGACAGCACATCGGCTTCCATATCCAGCGCGACCTCGGCTCCCACCCACTGTCCTTGAAGGACGACCGTGATCCAGTCCACACCTCCCGCGACCCCCTCACATCTCACAAATAGGGAGCCATCAGTACGCCGATTCGACAGGAGGTCTCCCTGTGCGCCCCAGGGCAGCCAAACGACTTCAACAAATGAGTTCTGCTCCCCCAACCGAAAGCGACGATTACCAACTTCCTCGCCTTCAGGCAAGTGCCAAGAGAGGGAAGCGGCCTCATTTCGTGGTCCACTGGCAGTATCAAGGATCACAAGTGGACCCTCCCCGTGGTAGAGATACATCTGGCGATCGTGCTGCCAACGGTGCCAATTCGAAGTCCGCGTATGCACGTAGCTGACTTCGTCACCGATCTGCACATCCTTCACCGCAGCATAGTGTGGCGGATCCTGCGCCCAGGGGCTGCCCACACCGGTGACCGTCCCTAGCGCTCCACTCAAGCCACTGCGAGGGATAAGAAGACCGTTCAGATTCTCTCGCGGAATACGCTTGTCGCGGAAAAGACTGCGGCCCACGGGAACCCAGCTAAATGGTTCGCCGGTAGCGACCTCTTGAATCACCGGCTCGCCTTTGTACACGAGCGATACCGTGTTAGTCGCTTTATACCTGTGCCAACCCGCAAAGCGCAGATTGAGCATAGCATAGAGCGCGTCGCCTTTCCAACCATCTCGCAAGACGATCTTGTCGGGAGCCAATGGACCTCGTTGATTGGGAAGACCCGAGTTCCCGTAGAGAAGGCAGGAACCATCTGTCGGGCTGCGCCCGAGCAGATCCACCGGCGACTCGACACCAGGTTGAGCTCCGAGGTAACCATCCTGTGCCTCAAGTGCATCAAGAGACCTTCCGGCCAACCAGACGTAACGCGGATCCTCCAAGAGCGTCGCCCCAAGGTAGGCGACGCCCACCAATGAGGGATGCGCCGGGTGATTGTAACCTAGGCGGTCGCCGTCTGGCAGGGACTGGAGCAAGAGCCACTCAAAGGAATACATCTGGTTCAACTCAGAGCAGTCTTCTTGGTAAAGGGACTGGAAATAGGCGTTGTTGATCCACTCCAGCTGATAGACCAGGGCATCGTCTGTGTTACGAAATCTCTCGGTCCACCCCCGCTGATTGCGCAACAGGTAATCCTGGTTCGCGTCCCGGAGATGGGGGGCAGCGAGATTATGACTCTCAAGGAGAGCCAAGAGGCCTGCCCCGCTCTCCTGATTCTCGTACGGCCCTTCGGGCCACTTCGAGAAAGCAACTCCATACAGCGCATCGACCCACCCCACTGTGAGTGCCCGCTCGTTGATGTCCGCAAACCAATCGTTCAGCTGGGCGATCTCCTGTTCCGAAAAAAGGTTAGGGTAGGCATCACGAACTCGGGGAAAGTAATAGGCACGTTGAGAAGCTTGATACTGACCGTATTTCACGCTGTTCGCGGGCTCGGTGAAAAGCCCCTCGGACGCTTCTCTGAGAATATTGGAGCGAAACTGCTCGGCCCATGGCCGCTTCCCAGTCGCCAGCGCCAACATCCCGTACTCCGGTGATTCCTTACGGGGATTGGCCTCCACACGTGCCAGAAGTCGTGCAAAGACCTCGGCGCCATCGTAGACGGTATCGTCACCTGGTGTTTCATTACAGAGAAACGGAGCCGACAGGTCAATGCCAGGATACGCCGGAGCAGAGGCAACATAGAAGCTGTGTCGATAGCCGCGGATGGCCAGGCACCCCACGAAGAAAACAGCGAGAGTAGCAAGCACAAGGACAGGGGCACGCTGGAAACGGATCCCACCGGAGCTGCCGCGGGAGAGGCAGCGTGACACCAGACGATCCGAGATCCACAAGCCCAGGACGAACACTGCGAAGACGATCATCTCGAGCGCGACAAAAAACTCCTCATCGGCAAATTGGGCCTCCATCTGGGCAATGAGCACCGGAATCGCGCTACCAAACCCAGCCACTAGGGCTGCTACGACCGTCTTCTGCAGCAGACGCGTCGGACGAAGCAAGCCGCCGATGAGGAGAACCACAACAAGAAATGCCAGGAGTGTCGCCCAAGCCGCAAGCGTGGCACCACTGATAGCGTAATACAGAGAGGCCACGGCACCAAGCAAGAGCACTCCGATCCCTCTCCAGGGAAGCACACATTCGCGACATCCAAAACACCGTGGGTGGGTATCGCGGCTCAGCATCAACACAATTGTGCCAAGTCCCCACAGCTGCACCACAGCCTGAACTGTCACAGCCCCGCCCGCCGCCGCGCGCACAAGTGCAGTCACGGCTGACACAGAAAGCGCCAGGACAATAGACAGGGCTAGTGACCGACAGAGCGACGCCTCAGTGGGGCTCATTGGTTCAAGTCCGAGCATACGCCCGCAGCGACGGCGAAGATATGCACGCGGTCTTCATGGTAGAGTAGGCGGAACATCCCAGCGTTCAGGAAATCCTCAGGCTCGAATAGCTGGGTGACCCCAGCGCCGACCTCTCCCTGGCCCTGGCCTACGTATACGTGGGTGACCCCTTCATCGCACAGGTGTCGCAGCCCCTCAACCGACGCCGGGGATATAGTCTCCAGCGTGGTCACTAGCTCAACAACCCGACGGGAGTAGCCCTCCTCCTCAGGAACCTCATTCAGCAGAGCGTACTGGGGCGGCATCGTATTCAATCGGTGTGTGTACAAAGGTAGCCACCACCCAGCATCGGCCCCGACTGCAGAACGCCCCCCATAGATGCGAAAACCCTCAACGAGGAACAGCGCATCCTGAGGAACGTGCTCCCGTATCCACGCCATGGCACGCACATCTGGACGGGTGACCATGATATGAGAAGGATCGACGATCAAGACCTGTGACCGAGCACCGACGAGCGAGGCAAGGATAACAAGGCCAGTGAGAGCAGGAGAGAAAAGGCGTCCCCATCGCGAGAGAACCTGATCCAGCCGACCCAGACCCCATCCAACCAGCACGCCCACCGGAATATAGAGCGCAATGATCACAGAGAAATTCTGCATGAAGTTGGCACCAGGGAGGTTGATGAGACGTGCCGCAACCAAGCCGGACAAGACCACGATCCACAAAGCGATGCTGCCCGGCTCCCACTGACCTAACAGAAGCGACCAGAGCAGTGCCCCAACAGCGCTGGCCAACAGAGACAGGGGGACATACCAGAGGATGTCCTTCCACACCTGATATTCAGCCACAATTCCCGCCCATGCTGGGGGCGCGTTCATTCCTCTTTCCATCGACTCTGAGAGCGAGCTTCCCGCCAAGGCACCAGCCCATGGCAAAAAGAGTAATATGCCCACCAAACCCAAGACAACGATGCTAAGGATAGCCTGGCTGTAGTGGCCCCAACCCACTGAAGATCTCCAATGAGACCATGACCAGAGCAAGAACCAGGGAACTGCAAAGGCCACAAGGTAGAATGGCATACGATAGTAGCTCAATGTCATGCCTGCCAGGGTGACACCGCCCAAGAGCAGCGCAGGTCTTCTGGCTCGACCGTCCTCAGTGGTTGCCCAAAGCAGCCACAAAGTGACTGGCAGAATAGCCTGACCGGCCAACTGCGCATAACGCCCCCAATTCACGTAGTATCCAGGCATCGGCGACAGCAGGCCTGCAGCCAGAACCGCCCCGGCGCCAGCCCACCGTTGACCTCTGGCCACCCGCACAGCCAGAGGATAGAGCGTCAACGTCGCTAGACCATTCAACAATTGCGCCGCCCATAGCGTCGCCGATATCCCTGTGGTGCCTGTAAACCACGCATAGATGGCGACGATAGCATGAAACCCCGTGTGGACCGTGAGGCTCTGGTAGGGCGCGTAAGGTTCCCAAGACTCGAAAATCCCCCCGTTGTCTACCAACAGCTGTGCGATGGTCGCGTGCTGAACTGAGTCCCCCCACATAGGGGCATCCAGCGTGCGAACTATGAGCAGCCGCGTGCCAAAGATCAACGCTAGAACAGCCAAGAAGGCAACATCGGGCCAAAACGTGGCAGACTGCGGCCAACGCCGCAACGCAGCAATGCCCCGTTGGGGCCGCCAGGAGCGATGGCGCCAGGCCAAAGCTCCCGAGGCCACTAGAACTGGAAGCCAAGCGTTCAGGGCGCCGAGGTGAGCACCAACAACATCAGTCCACACTAGCAGCAGTGGATAGAGCGAAAGACTAATCCCTGCAGCCAAAGCTAACCTCTCTGGCCACGCCAACTTGGATTCCGGCCAGAACCAGGCCAAGATGGCCCAGCCGGGGACAACATACAACAATAGCGTTGCACCGATCTGTCCTGCGCCCTGACCCGCGGCTTTGAGAAGATCAACCAGTGACCAGAGAGGAGCGTATGCAAGACGGAAGGCTGCCTGCGCATCCTGTGGTTGATTCCGTTGATAGAGCGCTCCGTCTAGATAGGCACCACCGGGTGCGCGCCCCACCCCAACCGCACCCTCCCCCTCAAGCGAGAGCAAGGCGTAGTAATAGCGACCATGGGAATCTCGCTGAGGCCTGAAGCTGAACCGCACGAAACCCGGAGCGGTGACCTCATCCAGGGGCACAGTGGCAGTGGCTAGATCGCCCTCGGCGCCTGGCTCGGCGCGGAGGTGGAGTCGGAGCGTACCACGCACCTCTGATGCTGGCTCAAGCCAGAACTCGATGCCCGTCAACCCACCGTGACGCGCAACAAAGGTCTGACCAACAGACTGGTCAGGCGTGACAAGCGCTGAAGGCTGTGTTACATGGGATTGATCCGCATCAAGGAAGGAACGACAACCAAGAAGCAACACAGCAGGGACGAGCAGGAAGAAGACAGCCCTTAGGTGTCGAGGTCTGTGCGTGCTCAACCAGCGACGCGGCTCATGTTGTAGATCCAACAACGAAACGCTCTCCTTTAGTCATCATTAAGCGATAGACTATCCGCTCCTGCCCAGGAAACCAAGTAGATGATCGAAGAAGGTACGACAGCTAGCGACACAGACTGTGTGTGCACTTGAATACAGTGAGAACGGACCCATGTGGGCCAGGCAAGTCGGTTACAGGGCGGTACAGCTGCCCGAACCTCGGACTCTGGTTGATGTCCGACAGCAGCCAGTCAAGACCTGGTGTATAGATGTAGTAATCCGGCATGAAACGCCAGAAGGCCTCATCAATGCTGTCTTCCACCACATAGGGAACAACGTCCGGCATAACCAGCCCCAGCAGATCAACAATCCTGTTCGGTGTGTAATACCCGATATAGCCTATCTCAGCGTAGGCAACGCTATCTTGAGGGTCTGTGTTGTCCCGGATCCAGCGGGAAAGACCCAGATAGCTCTCCGCCCTTGCGTCTCCGTCATACCTTAAGGGCGCCTTGATAGCTGGAATAAGCATGACACAAGATGCAGCACCTGCAACAGCCAACGGAAGGACAGTGTGCAGTGCAGAATGTTTCCAACTATGGAAGCTAGAGATGGTCTTCAGAAGATACCCGAGACCCCAAGCCACCATGATTTGAGCAACAAAGTGGACTGGGAATTGATACCACCAATAAGGAGACACTCGGAGCACCGTATATCCCAAGATGTAAGCAAGTGTCCACCCGATGAACACCAGCCAGCGTCTCCGCCCAATTAGGATGACGACAACGCCCAGCACAAGCAATACCCACCACAGACCCTTAAGAGAAAAACCCATGATCTGAAACCGTGCGCCCCAGCACGGCATCCACTCTGATACTAGGCGATGCAGGAAAGCAAGTTCTTTGTCCTGGCCCTGAGCCCTCTTGGCCGCAAGGGTGTTGGGCAAAACATGTCCGAACGTCTGGTAAGCGTATATAGACCACGTGACTACAGGCAGCGCGAATCCCGCAGACAAGCGAGACATGCCAGAGAACCAACTCTGCCCACGTCTCGTCCGAGCACCAACTAATGCTTGATAAAGCAGCATCCAACTCAGGATGATGTAGATCAGCACGCCTTCGCCTCTTGTAAGGAAGAGTAATCCGGTCATCAGCCCGGCTGCAAAAACGAAGCGAGCATGCCACAACGAGAAGGAAAGAACCAGAAGAAAGGCAAATAGGTAAGCCTCCATTCCTAAGAATGCGATCCACCCGTCTGATACTAGCAGCAGAGCGATGATCAGCGCCTGAGAATCGCTGATGTTCCACGTGCGCCGAAAGAGGTAAAATACCCAGAGGATGCCTATCCAGCATAGAGTCGTGAAGACCACCGCGATCAGAGACAGATCGACGTGAGGAAACAAAGCGCCCAAGCCCGCCAATACGAGCGTGAGAAGTGGCGTTGTCGTGCCCAGAGTCGCCGGCGGATGATTGTAGACAAAACCACGACCAGCGGCTAGATTCTTGGCGTAGGTCAGCGTGATATACGTATCATCGTTCAGGCGTGTGTGTTGATTCCAAGCGGTCCATAGAGGCACGAGGCTCAGCGCCAACAGCAAAGTAGTAGGCCCAACCGAGACGAGCAACAGCCTCAGGGCTCGAAGCATCCGGGCATCGAGCGCCGCTTTGTGAGACGATGTGGGTAACAAACGGTTTGGCCCCAGCTTCGTCATCTATTAGCGGCCTCCAAACTCGGAGCTGACAGCTCATTTGGTGATACACAACAGCTAAGGCACAAGGGTAGCATATCTGCTCCAGCTCTGGGTCTCGGCATCAAAAACCCAAATGTCACTATCTCGAAGGCAAGGGGGCCAACTCGCACCCTCAACATATCTGCGCCCTGCGGGGTCGTAGACACTCAGGTGGGTCCTCGGTAGAGCGCCACAGCCGACACACTCCAGCTGCCCTCGAAGTGTTCCATCATATGATATTCGCCTCAACTCGCAACCATCGCCACCGCCGGGGACTATTCCATATACAGACTCAGCTCCGGGTGGTCGGTAGAAATTGAGGACATAGGAATGATAGTAAGGTAGACAATTCCAGGGAGCCAACGACAGCTGGTCACCATACAGGAAACGAGAACGCTCAGGTGTGAAACCAAGAAGTGCCAAGCACCAAAGTCTCAGAGCATCAGACAGAGTAGGAATCCACGTTCCTCCCGTACCTCTCGCAACGGTGGATAATATCAAAGATATGAGAGGCAGAGCACTAATGAGCATGCCACCCTGCGAGCTCACCCACAGCCAACGATTTCGCGGACTTAGCTGCTTCCAGAAAGCTAGAATCCAGAGCAAACCGGATGTCCAAAGTAACAATCCATAAAATTGAGTGTAGAAAGCAGCGCATCCAGCAATAACCCATCCCAACCAAGCCCATGTGCGTTCAGCAGCTATAGCTTGGTATAGACACCAGGGTGCTATCACCCAGCAAAGATCGAGCAACGCGTACATCCTGGCATCCTGCGCATAGTACAGATGCAAAGACGACCAAGATAGTAGCCAACCAGCCAGAGCGCTTGCGTAAGTGCCTACGTGACGTCGGACCTGACCGACAATCAGGACAAGCGCGAGATAAGAACAAAAGGCGGGCAAGACACGCAGTCCCCATTCACTAACAGGCAAGATTGAAGAACTTAGCTTTGCTATTACATAGTAGAGCGGTGGATGCACATCACGGGAGATGAGTCCAAACATCTCTCGCCAGGGTTCGAGGATCAGATCCGCCGTGAAGGCTTCATCCAGAAACAGAGATTGCTTTCCAAGCCCCTGAAACCGCAGAAGGAATCCCACTAGCAAAGGAAGCCATACAGCCACGTCTTTCCTAACCAATCGCTGACTACTGGGTCGGCTTGCGTTGCTCACTTGCGGTCCCCGAGGCTGCTCAATAGTGGCAAATAGGTCGGATAGCAGACTCCGTCAATACGAAAACTATGCTTTCCTCCGTTCTGAAGCGGAATCTCTAGTCCTATGGCGGATAGGCCAATCCCATCTTGATACGAAACGCCATCCCGCCATACAACTATCCCGTCCTGCGTTACTGTCACGACCTGCGTATCAGACATCACAGGTGAGAGAATCACGCGGCCATGAGAGCCTAATGGTGCGTCTACCTCGAGCGCATATTGCCCACAACCTCCACGATTCCACGACACATCGAGGTCACCTCGAGATAGTGGCACCGCCCCCTGGGCCAAGTCCACACCGCGGAATGCAGGCGCCACTTTCCAAGTATCTAGGCCTGTGATGCTCGCGCCAACAAGATGAGTGGTAAGGTGCCATGTTGGGGAACCGCCCCACCCATGCGAGAGGCTCGCCGTATACCGTTCATCCGAGCTGAAGCCCTCCCACCATGTGGAAGCACCTTTCTCAAGCAAGTATCCGTAGTACCGCCGAACGAGAGCAAGAGCCTCCTCATGTCTATCGGCGTTAGCTAGTCCCTCAAGCACCCAGAACATCCCGTATATCTCCACGTTAGGTTGAGTTGGATCCCACGAGAGATTCTGAATCAGTGATTGGGCCACCTTTTGTTCAAGAGAAGCGGGGACGATCTGATAGGCGAGAGCCCAAGCCTGAGCATGAGGGGAGCAGCTCGAAGTCGAAGCGTGATCAACATCTCTAGCAGTAGTGATTCCCACCTCTTCGTATAGGGTCTCCTCATAGCATTGCTTGTCTGGGTTGTAGAGCACCTTGTTCACCTGACTCTTGACACGACCAGCTCTCAACGACCAGTCGATAGCATCCTCAGATCGGCCCAGGGCATCAGCGATCCGAGATCCGTTCAACAACGTCCGATAGTACAGAGAGTTCAGGGCAGTAGATTGGCCATACCGACTACGCGGCGCTAGCCAGTCGATCAGCGCTGTCTGGGACCAGGACTCAGGTGGAAGGTTGAGAAGCCCTGTGCTGGGCTCTTCCTGTGCCCCCAGATAGCCCAGGAAATCGAGGAGAGCCGGGTAGGCTTCAATCAGCAGGGTCCTATCGCCTGTCAGACTCCAATGGTCGACCAAGCTTTGCACCCATAGCATCCCGTAGTCCAGCATATGGACACCATCACCGTTCGGGGCCATTGCTTCCGGCCTGCCGTCGACGAATCCACCGGACATCAAGTGAAGCCCTCTCGCTAGCAAGAGAGTGTCTCCGAATGCAACCTCGTTGATCTTGGATTCGACGTACGCGTCTCCCCACCACTGACCCCGTTCTCGCCACGGTGTGTCAGTGTAGGCGTCTGTCATATTCGGGTAAAGAGTGTCTACGCCGGTTTGCCAAATCCGGTCGAGTAGTTCGTCGGAGGAATGGAAAGAACCACCTTCAGTGACAGGATACCTTTCCTCCAATATCCAGATATCTCTTAGGATAACAGGAGCTGTACCCCACACAGCTATCAATACGTACCGCCCCGCTCGAGCATCAATGGTGGAGATCGTGTGGCTCTGACCATCAAGAATCCAGGAGTCGACTTGGTTCCACTCTGGGTGCAACGGGCCTGGATAAGGCAGCGGTCTCGCGTCTTGCCATAGTCGCTCGTCCCATCCGACGTCGATGATGGTCCCGGATGGACCCTCAACTTCTGCCTCAAGCCTTCCGTGCACTGTCCTACCCAGATCGAGCACCAAGTAAGCCGGGGTCGTCCGAACCTCTACTGCTAGACTCGAGCTATCACTGATCACCACTGCCTCTGGATCGGCTACCGGTTCTGCCAGCAAAAGCCGTCTCCCAGCGTGTTTTCCTTGTCGAAACGGCAAGGAAAGACCGACATCCCTGGGGAACACGGATAGTGTCTGCCCATTCTGTGGCGTTTCACTGAAGCTCAGGCGGTGCAAACCGGGCGTCACGACAACTGAACTTCCCCAAACGCCCGGGCGCGCAGATGATACTAGCCCCCAGGATAGATCATTACCATCTAGGTAAAGATTGGCTTCTATCGCATCTCCTGACCCGCTAACACTCTCGAATGTAACAGTCGTCGGTACGGATACCACGATATCAATATCACCAGAGGAAGAGCCAGGCAACTCTCCTATAATCTTTCCCGGCGACAACAATCCCCGGTCAAGCACGGTCGGTGTAATTGGCACAGTTGCTAGCGGAGGGATGGAACGCGACCTATCCGCTAGCTTGACGTTCTCTCTGATGATCGCCTCAGACCATTGGCCATCCTCGTAGGACGAATGGAACCAATCAGTCTCATACTTCCGAAGATCCATGAGTTCGGTCGGCCCAATGAGGCCCCAGGCATGCACCGGTTCGGAACTCAGGTTCCATGCATCGGTGGCTCTACACTTCCAGGTATTGTCAGTCTGCGCAAGAAGCGTCTTAAGCCCAGAGGCGGTAATCCCCCACATGGAGCCCTGCATGAAGGGCTGATCAGACTCCGAACGTCGGTTATTGGGTGCCCATTGGACCAGCACAGCAAGCAAGTGATCTCCTGCTTCAAGGTCTTTCACGGAATAAACATCGTACTCACGCACCCGTTGAGAAAAGCGAGCTGGCCCCCGTCCAAGCATCTGCCCATCCAGCCAAAGCTCATATCGAGTGTCGGCAAAGATACGGATCTCCGCCGCGAAGACATCCTCGTCGAGCTGGATCCCTCGCCTGAAGAGCACGATTTCATGCCTCGACGGCTCGAGATCGTGCAACCAGATAGCCTCTCCATTGGCTCTCGCTTGACCACCCTGGACAATGGGAAAGTACGAGAAGCTCGTATAGGAAATGGGATCCGCAACACTCAAGTTCTCTTCACCATACTCGCCCGCCGCGGACGTCTGGAGGTATCTCTCTGTAACCACAAAACCCTGAGAGAAAGCAACTAGAACACTGAAAAGTAGCACCGACACCGCGACGACGATGCCGATCCGGGACTTCACGCGCAATCGATCGACGAAAGGCATATTTCGCGCAACCCTACGGAACGACACTACAACAGGCGCGAATGCCTAGAACTGATTCGCTGCACCAACCCATGTTGGTGCACAAGCTGATATGGCACTCTTCTGGCTTCGCCATTGTCATCTTCCCACTGCGCGCCCATTCTGTGGTCGTCTGCCACACATGAGACACCTCCCAGCCATGGCCGTTAATCGCTGACCAACTTGCAAGCCACAATCCCTCGATACCGCCACTCTACACCTGTGACGTGCTCGGCTAGCGACCGCGGGGGCTCCACGTGCGAGGACCAATCCGATATCTTTCGCGAATCTCGTGCCAGCTCCACTAAAGCTTCGCGCCAGGCGACAACATCACCAGGAGGAATCAGGCCCCCATCCACATCGTCTTGAACCTTCTCAGCCAACGCCCCGAGATCCGAGGCTAACACAGGTACGCCAGCAGCGTGTGCTTCTTGGATCACCACGGGCGAGTTCTCATACCACAACGATGGCACAGCCAGGATATCGGTCTCAGCCAGGATCCGTCCCACTTGCGCGTTAGGCACAGCGCCTTCCAGAACGGTGTTAGCCGGGTCAACGAGTGATCTCAACTTTGCCACGTAGTCTGGGAAGGGCTCCTGACTACCGAACACGCGCAAACGGATCCTCTCCGGAGGCAGGCCCTGCATTGCCTCAACCAGGACGTGAACTCCCTTCTGCCACGCAAGCGACCCGAGATATGTCACGCGAAGAGACCCGTCCTTGCTAGGCTTTGGCGGGAAGGCACGGATCCGGTCCACATCGATGCCGTTTTCTACAACGGCGATCGAGTCGGCTGGGAACCCCACCTCCAGATACCGTTCTCGGAGGAACCGCGAGGGTGCCACGAAGTGGCCCACCTCTAGCGCCGCTCGCTTGACGACGTGGTCTCGCCACTGGAACAGGGGTGCCAGGAGAGGACTTGCCGCCTTGAGCAAACCGGAGTCCAAGCGCGCAACGGCACAGCGCGCGCAGTTGATCCCAGCTAGCTTGCCACGGCAGACCTGTCCATCGGGCCAGATCAACTGCGAATTGGCACACCGGAACCAGTAATCGTGCAAAGTCAGGAGCGCCTGGATACCGGCCTGCTTCACCAAGTTCGGAAGCCGGATCGACAGTAGCATCAGATGCTGAAAATGCACGAGATCCGGTTGTGATTGCTCCAGAAAACGCCGGAACGAAGCCTCGACATCGCGGTTGAAAAAGGTGTCGAAGAACAAGCTCGCCGGGTGAGCCGAGGAGGGATCAAATGCGCGACCCACCCGCCAGATCCGGTAGTCTGAGGAAGGCATCCAGCCCTCACGGAACTCCGTCCCCTCTCCGTCATCTCGGTAGAAGACGCTGACCTCGTGTCCCCTATCCGCGAGACCTTGGGCAAGGTTCCGGGTATAGATCTCCGTACCACCAAGGGACGAAGGAGGGAACTTGTGAACGACCAACGCTATGCGCACCTGCCCTCCTTAGCGACCCCAGGCGAGAGAGCTCCCCTTATGCGACCCCCTAGCGTCCGTAGACGCTCGCTCAACAGGAAGATGAAGATGCTTAGCCGACCAAGTTTCGCCAAGCCATCGGCGTTTTGAAGCATCGAGAGGCCTTGGGCCTGTACTTCCCGAACGTCTCGGTGCTTGGCGCACTCCGCAGCAACATTCCGCGCAAGGTGCCGTGCCGTCGCCAGGGGCTCCTGTTCGGACACGGTGATCGTCTCTAGTGCTTTACCCCCAGCAGGGAGGCATTCAACCACCTCAAAGGGGAGCGCACCAACTAGTGGTCGGATGTTATCTGGACCAGCTCTCAGAAACA
This sequence comes from Anaerolineae bacterium, assembly GCA_049975205.1. GTDB lineage: Bacteria > Chloroflexota > Anaerolineae > B4-G1 > SLSP01 > PWVB01. The sequence continues at coordinate 36,519 of JBNGDL010000009.1, forward strand.
CCCTATCCGCATAATGTGCACGGAGAAGCGGATAAAGCGGCAGCGTCAGGGGAGACTCCCAGATCATAACCCTCTCAAAGTCGCGGGAATCCAATAAATATAGCAGGAAGCGGGCATAGTCGGCAACGTGGAGGAAACTTGATAGGGTAAAGACCTCGGCGGCTTCCCCGAGAATGGAGTCCCCCCTGTCTCTTCTCTGTCCTTGGAGCAAGACAATGGTTGTGTTGTATGTTTCTTCAGGTAGGACTTCCGCTAGGCTCTCAACCTGATCAGCTACCTCAGCCGCTGGCAGCAACCACAGCTGCCGTCCAGCTGGCTCGAGAAGATTCTGGAATGGGGAGTCCTCACGCAGTGACTCCGACGGATCGAACTCACGCTCCGGGATGATGGGTATGCCTCGACGATAGAGGTCGGGATAGGCACGTCGCAGGCGGCGTCGGACCTTTCCTACGCCACCCCGAGTCCAAAGTCCCCAGCGATCAGCGTGGGTTCGGCGACGACGATACCAGTCCAGCACCTCCGGAATCGTATAGCCCCAATAGCCATGAGAGGCGAAACGCAGCCAAAGGTCCCAATCCTCTAGCCCTGCCTTCATGGCCTCATCAAAGCCACCTATCGCCTCGAACGCTTCTTTCCTTACTACTGCAGTGAGGGTGATGGGGTTGCGATCCAGGAACAGCCAAGAACGCCCAAACCCGACCCTCGAGACATAGGTCTGCTCCCCAAAGGCAACCGTGTGGCCCTTACACATTGCCCACTCTGGGTGACTCTCAAGGCACCAGACCATTTTCTCCAGCGCCGTCGCTTCAAGGAGATCATCGGAGTCCAGGAACGCAAGATACGGCGTGTCTGCCAACCGTGCTGCCAAGTTTCGCGCAGCGGAGGGGCCGCGTCGTTCGGGCTGATCGAGAACCGTGATCCGAGGGTCTCTACGGCGGACGGTGTCTAGTGCTGCTAAGGAAATGTGATCGTCAGAAGCGTCATTGACAATCAACCATTTCCACTGCTGAAGCGATTGCCCAAGGACGCACTCGCGCGTCTGTTCGAAGACCTTGCCTGTATTGAAGAAGGGCGTGATGATGGTGACGACCGGACGCGTGCTCTTGCTCACCGGCACGTAGCCGGGTTGAGCCAGAGACGAACGTGCGAATCGCTGAAACGGGGGGCTTAGCGCAACCACAGCACTCAAACCTCCGTCTCCAGCCAGATGGCAGCCATCTCGCGTGCTCTTGATAGGGGCGCGCCCTCTTGGTTAGTAAGCCATCGCAGATCTCTGATCTTGTGCTGGAGGTCCAGCGTAATCTGACGACGCAGACGCAATAAGGCGGACCCTTCCACAGGATGTCTCTCGTAGATCCGTTCCAGGGCGACTGTCCGAGCTTCGGCTAACTGAACCAACCCCTCAGCCATCCCAGACCCCGGACGCAGGTACAGTCGTTGCTCAGCCGAGATCGCCTCGGCAGAGGTGGCCTCATAGCGATCGACGAGGCGCTGGAGAAGGTCCCAGTCCGCAAATGGCCCAAACTCGGGATCGAACCCTCCCACTTGATCCAGGCAGGAGCGCGCGTGTGCAAATGCGGGAGCCGGGAACAGCGGCTTCGCGGACAGCGCACTGAGCTCGGCTTTGGCCCTTGAGACGGGAGAGCGCGCCAGCACCGTATCTTGACGGTCGCTGTGCCAACACACCGCTCGGTTCAGGCCAGTACACACCACCGGGGTATCCGAATCCCCATGAGTCAAGAAGGACTCCAGATGAATAGGATAAAGCACGTCTCCCGCACGAAGGTAAGTCAACCAAGAGCCATCCCCAGCGCCGAGCGCCGCGTTCCAAGGAACCACTTCGCGTCCGGACTGGGGCCGAGCGTAAGTGAGGCGAAGTACTTGCGCAAATGGTGCCGCTACAGTCTCAAGCCAGTTCTGGTCTCCGACGATCACCACGTCGAAGCAACCCGTCGTTTGGTTCGCGAGGCTCGTCAGCGTAAGTGAAAGCGCCGTGGGATCTGCGGCGTCTATGGCGACCGTGATCCGCGGCCCGCACGCAGAGACTTGGTGCGCATCAGGAAACACCTGAGAACACGAGAGACGAGCCACACGCTCGAAGTAGAACCGCTCATTGCGCTCCATCCAGCGGGTGTGAGGCACGTGTTGTTCCTTGAACGTGCGGCTTCCATAGTGAAACGCAAATGCGCTCGGAACTATCGCGAGAGAGAATCCAGCCAGACGCGCGCGGAGACAGAAGTCGTTGTCTTCATAATTCCCCAGACCATATACCTCTGAAATCCCGCCCAGGAACTCAAAAACCGTACGACGAAGCAGCACGCAGAAGAAGACAAGATGATCCACCACGGCCTGTGTAAGCTTTCGATCCGCTATGCTGGCAGCATACTCAGCGATCTGGTCAGGTTTCAGTGCTGCTGCTGCCGCGTCTATCTGCGGACCCCGACCGACATAGTTGGTCATCGGGCTGACGACAGCGAGACGTGGGTCCGATTCCAGCGTGGATACCAGGCGATCGATGCACCTAGGTCCAATGATCACGTCGCTATTCAGAATCATGAGCAGATCACCATGCGCCAGAGCTGCGCCCTGGTTAATCGCGCGGGGAAACCCAACGTTGACGGGGTTCTCCACTAGCCGGATCCGGGAGTCGGCGTCCGCGACAGCCTGCAGATACTCACGAGTGCCGTCAGTTGAGGCCTGATCGATAACGATTACCTCAAATTCCACGTCCGTTGGATGCGTGCACAGAGCCGTGATGCATTCTTGGACATACGCCAAGCCATTCATGACAGGAATGATGACCGTGAGTCGGCAAGGTTCCTCGCTCAATGTCAGAACGGGTTCGATGAAAGGGAAAATGACGCGCTCCCCATGTCTCGAGGAAAAGCGCTGATACAGACCGCGGATTGCTCCGGCGGTTCGCTGATAGGCAACGAGGAATCCGCGCAATAGACCCTCTCGGCGCAGAGCAGCTAGCCAACGACGAATACGCCGTTGCGTTCTCCGAACACGTTCACACATTGACGCAGCCATGTTTGATCAATCGAAGCTAACCAGACGAGCGCTCGTAATACCCGACACCGGAAAAAGCCTACACCTCATCAGTCTACCTGGTACACAGAGAGCTCCGCATTCTCAAAGAGAAGCACAAAGGAGTCGGGATTCTCCGAAATCCACTTACCTTCTGCAATCTCCAGTGGAATCACACGGCTGAAAACCACATAATCGGCTCCCCAGACGTCCAAATTGCGCTTCCAGATCTCATAGCTACCGCCATCAGACCGATAGTACTCCCTCCTTTCGCAGAAATCGTGATACATATCATTGAGGTCACCATCAATGTTGATATACCGGACCTCATTTACCCATCGTGACCCATATAGTGGGTAGAATGTAGGAAAACCGACGAGTGCTATTCGCGAATTGGCGATCTCTTGGTTCACCCATTGCCAGCCCTGCCCCAAGGCCCCATACTGATCCGCCAACACTGCGAGATCGGCGCTCTGACGATACCGCGAGAGCAAGTACAGGCTGCCACCAGCCAACAGACTGAGTAGAACGAGAGACAGGGACAGCCTCAGAGCGACGTCCTTTGGCTGAAGGCTAGCGGCCCAGTCGATAATAGCGCAAACAAACTCCCGACACATCAGTCGCCTGATACCATACAGTGCGACTATGGCCAGCACCGAAGCAGCCAATAGGACAGGCAGACTGAAAACCCGGCTGCCGTAAAAGCCCAGACGTATTCCATCATATCCCGACAAGACAGCCTGTACAAAGCCAATTACATTCAGGCCTGCCAGGATCATCGTCATCTCTGGCAACTCACCAAAGACTCCAACGCCAATGCTCGCGCCAAGCATAAGAAGTGCGCCACCGATCAGACTAAAACGCATACCGGCCATCATTTCTGTCGCAGTTGCAGGAGATTGATCCTGAGTGAATCGCATCACGGAGTAGGGTGTTTGCATATATAGAAACAGACTGACAATCGTTAGTAAGCTAATCGGAATGAGAACCCGCCGTGCTTCGTTGATAGCGACTGATCGTCCCCGGTCATCTGCTCTGCTTCGCCAAACCCCTACAATCAACGCTCCCAGCGACAGAGCGACTATCATCCAATACGCACCCCCATAACCAGCGACAAGAGCACGGACCAATGCCGACAGTCTCATTTTGCCGATTTGCCCGATCAAGGTCTTTGATTCATAGCCGGTGACACTGTAGCATCCGGCAAACAACCTAAGGGGACCAAGCTCAACACTCAAGGGATAGACCGGGCTACCAGTTAAGCGAAGATTCCTGAGGTACCAGTAACCGCCGAAGACCACAACAATCAAGCACCACAGACCCAGGTAGAATAGCTTCTTGCGAAGCCTAACGGGACCACCAGCTTGTGGCAGAAAGAGCACGGATAACAACCCTAGCAGAAGAAGCATCAGATAGGCTGGGCCTGAGTACTTGAGTCCCAGGAACACTCCGGAACTCAAGCCACACAGAAGTAAAGTCCTAAGACGCCATCGCTGACGAAGCCGTACTAGATAGCCTAGTGCAAGGGTGAACATAGCTGCGCTAGCCATATCTAAGGACAAGTCAGTAGCCTGACTCTGTACCAAAGGGGTAAACATAAACAGGTTCGCTACCAGAACGCCAATCCGCCAAGATCGGGTCACACGTTGGATGATACTGTAGAGAGACAGTCCCAAGACCACCCAAATGAAGACGCTAACCATTCTGACAAGCAAGTCATCGCGGAATGGGAATAACGCCCACAAGTACAATAACTCACCATTACCAGGGAAATAGGTGTTCGACTGATCAGACCACGGGAGATAGTGTAGACTCAACCGACGATGTTGCACCCAGTTAACCGGCATCGACAGATGATAGGTGAGGCTATCCACAGTATTGGATGGTTCAACCAGAGCAGCAGATGAAAGCGCTACCGCACCCCATAGAGAAAGAAACGCTACGAGCCAGATACGATCCTGATCCGCAGGCGCCACGAGTGCAGACAACCACCTTACCAGGTGAGCACGCAACTGACGCAAGTGTCCTTGTTTCCACGCTGCCCAGACGGTGAAAACCGCTATGGCGGACAGGACAAGCACAATGCCGGACAGACTGAGGGCACCGAGTACTCCCAGGGCAGTAGGGACAACTATCACGATTCCCAAACACACAGCTACCCAATCCAACAGCGTGTCTAGTAGCTTGGTGTCAGGTTGAAGCTTCCAGCTCGCAAGAGAGACCGCAATACCTACTACCAGGATGTTGAGAAGTACGAAGAGAGCCCATTGAGCAAGGAATTGGATCATATCGTCTCCCAGAGAAGTCTGAGCCGCTCCAGTTCACTGAACAGGAAAACCCGGCGTATATCCGAAAACCAATAGCATAGCTGCTGCATCTATGCTTCCTCGAAAATGACCTCAAGCATCCTCAGTGCTGCATATTCAGGAGGATAGTCGCAGATGTCGCGCAAGGCTTGGGTCTGGAGCCGAGATCGGAGCTGATGATCCTCGACAAGTCTCTGTAGGCCCTCCCAACAAGCGGATTCAGATGCAGTGTCCACCACCAGCGCATTGTGCATATGGCGAGCGAAGTCCGTTGCCCCCCCATTACGCGGCACGATCACGGCGCAGCCACAGGCCATCGATTCCATCGCTGTCAGGCCCATCGCTTGGTGGCTGGAAAAGTCCACAAACACATCCACCTGACTTAGGAAACGCGCCACCTGACGTTGGGTCAAGACCCCAGCCAGCTTCCACGCAAAGTCATGTGGTATGTCAGCCAGATAAGGATCATCTAGCTCGATACCAAATATCCACGCTTCCACCATACCGCTGTAGTGCCGGCAGGCGCGCTCCAATAACCTCATCGTGAGATCGGGTGCGCGGTGAGGCGTGCCCGCACGCACTAGGGCAGCAACACGAAGGGGACGTTCCGGCCATTCCGAGACGTCGCGAAGGCGAGGACGGAAGAGATCGACATTGACACTCGGCCCAATCGTCGCTGACTCGGCCCTGGCATACCGCCTTAGCATATCACGCGTCCAGCTCGTTTTCGTCAACAACCGAACATCGGGCAAGAATGTGTACGAGCGCAGCGCCAGCTCGCGCGCTCTGGAAGTACCAGCATAGAACAATGGCTCGAAGTCTTGCACATAGTACCCTAGTCTCGGACGAGGTTCGTCGCCGCACATGTCGGAGACCCAGGAGACGGTAGTGTTAACAGTGGCAACAACGGCGTCATACTCTGAGCCCAACGCTCGTAGAGTTCGAGGATCGCCGTATATGACAGGGAGCGGAAACGAAGGGTAAGCCTGTTCAAAGCGCAGTCGATGGCCAGGAAGATTGAACACCTCCACCTCGATACCCATCCTCTGGAGGACAATCGCCTCATCCATCACTACATTCGCACCCCCACTCGGACCCAACACAGGAAGAAGGAAAAGTAGTTTCCTCCCGCCGAATCGCTCTCGACCTTGTTGAAGAGACTCTTCACGCGTAAACATCACCCTGCTACGGGCGCGAATGCCCTCAAGCACCCGATCGTGTTGGCAGAACTCGACGCTCTCTTCTATCACACGTGCGCCATGCTTGCGTGACAGAACCTCTCCAGCTCTCGCACCCAACTCCCGTCGCCGCGCGTCAGAATAACTGCGCGATTGGGCGTGGAATACGAAGGCGTCGTCGGCTAAGGCCGGCTGCCAGCCTTGCTTGCGCATACGGAGAACGTAGTCGTCTTCCTCTCCATATCCCGGCCCGAAGTTCTCCTCATCGAACAGACCTACGTCGTCCAGCACGGCACGCTTGATACAAAGACAGAACCCGTTGAGCAAGGGCACAGGCACGTACAGACGTCCAGAATAGCGCGCCACCAACTCACCCATCTCCTGCACCGACACCCCTGCCGGTAAAGGGTTCTCAGCCCAATCACCACGATCCTCGATCTCCGGAATGGATTGCCACGAAGCCGTGTTTGACAACGGTCCGACGATCCCATAGCGTTCATTCGATTCCGCACACGCGATGAGCCGATCCAGCCATCCCTCCGTCACGATAGTATCGCTGTTGAGCAATACGACATATTCGGCTTGACTCTCTCTCAGTCCGCGGTTGGCTGCCCGCGTATAGCCGTGTGCGATCTCATTGCGCAGAAGCTTTATATCGTGCTCAGCAGCGAAGTGAAGTAGATAGTCCCGAGTGGGCTCAGAGCTCCCATCATCGACTATCAACATGGAATCCGTAGGCCTCGCGTACCGAAGCACCGATCCGAGGCAGCGTTGCACATCCTCGAGAGCATTATGAACACAGACGATGATATCCACTGTAGACTTATGCGCAACAACAGGGGGGCGCGATAGGATCGGCGAGACATCTACCGTCTCCCCATGGGGCGGTGACAGCCGCAGCCGAAGCTTCCAACGCCACATCCGGATGTGCCAAGCGATGTTCGCCACGACTAGCCGGAAGGCTGACCTCAGACACCGCGGATCCCGAGCTTTCAGACCTCGCAACAGAGCTTCCACTACCTGATCGCGTATGCTTTGGGGAGGGGCAACACGGCTACGAAGGGTCGTCAAACACCGTCTTATTCTGGAGCCCATGCTATTCTGCCGGCCTCAGTCCAACGCCGTTAGCCAATCACTGGCGCACTTGGCCAAGACGCGCTCGGAGTATAGATACCCCCGTGCATTCGTCGCCAGACGCCCCCGCAGCTCCCGGTCCAGGATCAAGGACTCTAGCGCATCGCACCAGGAATCCGGCGTGTTCTCGACGAGCCAGCCTGTCTCTCGATGCCTGACTGAGTGAGTATAGGCCGGAACACGGCTGTAGATTCCAGGGACTCCAGCGGCAGCATAATCCAGGAACTTGATGTCGGACTTGCAGGCGTTGAAGTCTGCGGCAACTAAGGGAGCAAGTGCGATATCCCATCGTAGACGTCCTGTAAACCAGAGCATGAAGAGTGGATACTCGGCTTCGCCGGGATCAGGATGTAAGACGCGCAAAGGAAGCTCACTGAACTCACGCAGCGTATCGGGATGGGCAATTCCTCCAACGATCTGGAGCTCTATTCGTCCAGCGTGGGCGCGTGCCAGTGATTGCAGCGCAGGGAGTGTCAACAGAAGATCCTCATCGTGCGACAGCGTACCCATATAACCAACAACGATCCGGTCTTCTTCGAATGGTGTTGCACCTATCCCGCCCAACAACAGGCGCTCATCTAGGGCATTCGGCAGCACGCTTATCCGTCGGTTATACTTGCTCAGGCGCCGGCCTAGCTCAGCCGTTGTCACCAGGACCTTGTCCGCGGAGCATAGCAGATACTGTGCCACCGTTCTGTGCTCCTCCCGAAACCAAGGAGCTCGACGCAAATCCAATGTCAGGAAATCGTCATCTAGTGCATAGATCAGTCTTGCACCGGCCTCGCGCACTCTATCGACCAAAGACTCCACGAGCGGCAAGTCCACATCGGGTCTCCACAGTCGGTCCACTAACACCGCAGAGACTGCCTCACCGTGGTAGTCTCGAGCAAAGGTCACCTGAAACGCGTCCCGCAAGGCCGGATGACTCAGCGGCCGCAGGAGACGGATATGGGCACTCCCATGCGGGCGGAGATCGGGACCGTATTCATACAGAACGTGGATGCTCTGCGTCATACCGCAAGATCCCTTTCAGGAGAAAAGAGCACCCGCAAGATATTGAAGGCTGCTCGCTCGGGGAAAAACTGAACGATATCGCGTAGTGCACTCGTGCGCAGCCGCTCCAGCAGCGCGCGATTTTCGATGAGCCGTCGAAGGCCCTCCCAACAGCCTCGCTCAGAAGCCGTGTCGACGAGCAGAGCGTTCTGCCCATCCCGAGCGAAACTCTCAACACCTCCGTTCAGTGGCGCAATAACCCCGTCTCCAGAGGCCATCGCTTCCATAGCAGTCAGTCCCATGGCCTGATGCTCTGAAAAATCGACAAACACATCAACATCCGCCAATAACCGGGCCATCTGCTTCTGCTCCAAGACACCCGCAAGCCTCCAATCAAAGCCGCGTGGCAGCGAAAGGAACTCGCGGTTGTCACCCTCGATGCCAAATAGATACACCTCGACAGAATCCCGATAGCGTCGCCATGCTCTCTGAAGTAACCTCATAGTCAGCCGAGGTGAGCGATAAGCTGAGGCAGGGCGCACCATCGCGGCAACACGTACAGGCAATTTACGATCTGGTAGTTCACGGGTCCGCCGGGGGCGAAACACATCAACATCGACACTCGGGCCCACGACCCACGAATCGGCGCCGGTCGCACGGAGAACTGCAAGACGCGTCCAATCGGTCTTGCAGAAACGCACCAACTTCGGGAAGAGAGTGTACGAATCCAGCGCTCTCTCATACTCAGATGTCCCGACCTTGTAGATATACGGCTCAAAGCCCTGAATATAGTAACCGCACACGGAATCAGTGCCGGACAGTGGACTCAACCACTCAACTGAGGTATTGAAGGTCGCTACAATCGCATCGTAGTCAAGAGCATAGCCAGACAGTTGCCGCGGCGCCCCGTACAAGACGGGCAATTGCAGATCGGGATACGCACGCTCAAAACCCAGCCGATTCTCCGGGACATTGAAGATCCGCGCATCCACGCCCATCGCCCGCATCGCCAACGCCTCGCTGATAACTACGTTGGCTCCGCCCCCGGGCGTCGCCACAGGCAGCACAAATAGGACCCTGCGTCCCCCGAACTCGGCCTGCCCACGCTCAATATAGGCAGCACGCTCTCGCGCAACGCGCAGACGGGCCTCACTGCCCAGCCAGACGCGATCCGCCACAGTTCCTGACGCTGAAGGCCGAGCAGGGGAGGAATTACCAGCTTCAATGTAATGCACATAGGCCGCGTCGCATGCTGCAACCGGCGCCATCGGAGACGAGGAAACGCCGGACCTAGCCAGGACGCACCCGCTGGGGGCCTCGTCTAGCGGCAGTGGCACGAAGCCCGCCGCGCGCGCTACCTGTTCCGCGGTCTTCTCCGGGGTGGCTTCAAAGCCGTCCAAGGACACCAACTGGTTGGATAGGGGAACAACCACCTGCCACCGATTGTCGTGTTCTGCGAAAGCTACCAAGTAGTCCAACCAGTGTGGCGTGACCAAGACTCCCGTGTCTAGTTGGACGATGTAGTCCGTATCCAAACTGAACTCGGCGTCAGGTGACGGCCCTACGATCGCTCCCCTTGCTTCAGCCCACTCTTGGACAAAGGAGCGGGTCGGGATATCCAAGTCCTTCGATAGCGTCAGCATCAACACATAGGGCTGCGAGGTATGGCGCATCAGTGTCTCGAGGGACTGACGCGTCACATCGATCCCGTGTCGCACATGAACGACCATACCTACTGTGCTGGTCCGTCGTTGTATATGTCGTGGAATCGACACGGGTGGAATCACTATTTCCTGCCCGTGAGCGCTGATCGCTTTCCCAAACAAGCGCAGCAACCACTCCTCACGGCGACTCCCCGTTGGGGCTAGACTAGCCCGCAGATCCTGCAGATGCCGCACCAAGGGCCAGGCGATTCCGCGCTCCAACTCGCGCCAGCGCGCTTCCCAGGCGTCAACAGCTTTTCGCAGAGAGTCTATCTTGGATAGCTCACCCTCTAGTCGGACCAGCGCCTCCTGGCTTTCCAGGTTAAGCGTACGTCGGACTTCCCTCTCTCTATCCAAGCGCCAAAGGTATCGCTCATAGTATGCCACCAACTCCTCCACCTCCAGCGCTGCACGGCGAAACCGCACGGCCCAAGGCAGAAACACGGTGGCATCGAACGCTAAGTCACGCACAAGCCCCTGCGCGAAGAACAGGGCAGCCCATTCTTCTTGCTCGATCCCAGATACGGCACCGTATAGTGGAGGACGCGCTGCAAACAGAATATCAGAGCTATGTGCGCATAGGTTCTTGATTGCATCTGCTGCTCCCCTCTTGTCCATAGAAGTCAGAGCTTCGACACATACAATCAGGTCATAGTCACGAGGGAAAGGTGTCGTAACCGATATCGACACACCATATGTCAGTTTCTCGGCCGTTGTCAAGGGGCTCTCGATCGCGTCCGGGTCAGCAATGTACCACGCTGGCACTTGCTGTCTACGCAACGCAGCCGCAAGCTCAGCGGCGGCTTCGCCCATCACCAGTACGCTTGCAGGGGATAGTTCAGCAGCAAGCCATCGGGCGCTTGACTCCACCCAAACAGCCGGAGTGACAGGAGACGGCAGGTAAGTTCTGAACAACTCATGCAGCATTGCTATAGCCACACCTCAGGTCATCGACTTCGGCATACAGAACACCCACTCATCGGGGCCCAGCAACAGAAAGCCTCCCTTTAGCACCAGACCGCGAGTTAACTGGACTCCAGGCACGAAGGTGTGCCAGCCTGCACAGAGATACACGAAACAAGCACAACACTGCCATGTTAGGCGTCTAGCCTGGTTGCCCGGTTGCGGCACTGCTGCTCATCTCAAGCTACTACCAGGTATCGGCGTGGCGATCCCACACAATAGAAGCATGAGGAGGCTTTCCAGACCCTCGAGAGAGGCATTCAGTCGCTAACCTGTGCCGAGCTTCGTGGACACGCCCAACGGCCTCCCAAAGCTACCAAGCCGTACCGCTCCCCCCCCTCTGCGGCACGCACGCGGAAGGGATAGAGCCGGTCGTGGTAGTCATACATCTCAGTATCAGCGTCGTTGGTTGCCGAAACGGACAGCGAATAGCTTCCCTCAAGCAATGGAACCGCATCGAGCGTGTACAATACCGTACCATCGCCCTCAATATAGGGAATATCGATCCCAGAGAACTGTGTGTTCGGACCCGTGATATGCAGACCATCGCTTCGATGAATGGCCAAGCCAAACACCGGATTCTCCACTCTTTCTGAAGTCTGGTATTGCAGAACAATAGTGAGCGGCTCGCCGGATTCGAAAGATTGGCGCTCGTTGCCCGTCTTGTCGAGCAGTTGCACGTGCGTGATCCGAACTCGCCCGCTCCCCCACCGGAATACGTCACCGCCAGCCGGGAGACGCCGGTCCTCTGTGGACCATGTCTGATCTATATATCTCTGCACCACACTCTCGGAGGCACCATCCGCAGCTAGCATACCGGAGTCCAGCCAGATGGCTCGATCACAAAGCCGGCGCACCGCGTCAGCGCTGTGCGAGACAAACAGCAACGTCACGCCCTTCCGTCGCAATGCATCTATGCGATCGTGGCATTTCCGCTGAAACGCCGCATCGCCAACTGCCAACACCTCATCGATCAACAGTATCTCAGGATCCGCATGCACCGCCACCGAGAACCCCAACCGTACGTACATCCCCGACGAATAGTGCTTGACCGGCACATCGATGAAGCGCTCCATCTCGGCAAAGGCCACAATGTCGTCCAGGCGCCGGGATACCTCGGAGGCATCCATGCCCAACAGCGATCCGTTCAGGTAGATATTCTCGCGCCCGGTCAAGTCATCGTGGAAGCCGGCCCCCAGCTCGAGCAAGGCACCCACGCGCCCCTCAACCTCGATTGTGCCGGAGGTCGGCTCAATGATGCGGGCAATCAGCTTCAACACCGTACTTTTGCCGACACCATTGGGTCCAACCAAGCCCACAGTCTCACCGGCGGCGATGTCGAAGCTGACATTCTGGAGCGCCCAGAATTCCTCCGTCTCGCGCCCCATTCCATTCGGCGATGCCAAATTCAGAAAGGTCTCCTGGAACGAGCGAGCGCGCTGATGGCGCAAGATGAATCTCTTCGACACATCCTCGAAACGGATCATGGCCCTACCTCTATAATCGCTCTCCCATAGCTACAGCATAGCTCGGACTCGAACCACCAAGACCGAGATAGACGCATCCATAACGCCATTTCGAGACAGGCTGAACACCAGGGAGGACCTGAAGCTATCAGGCTAGGACAGACGAACAGTGCTCCGCATTGTACGGAGCACTTGCCCAGGATCAGGAAAAGCGGCGACGTGGCCCAGCCGCTCAGTTGGTACTCGGCCCTGCTCTGGTTCTCACGGGATGAAGTCTACCATGCGACCATCTTCTGTCAACCAGCCGCAGGGGCACCCGGTGGGGTCGTCGGGCGGTATGATGGCGAACCTGTTCAGGACCGCGGGAAGATAGATGAAGTGCGAATACTCAGATTGTATCGTTTCGGCCATCGCAGGTGCGTCCAGCGGATCGGCTTCGCTGAGTGAGGCGTTCACCGCGACGTCCCACGCAGGCCCGACCATCCTTAACGGCACGCGATAGAGTCCCACCGAGGTACGCTCAACCTTCAGATAGACAACGCGCATTTCGGCCGACGTATTGTAGATCCGATCAAGAAGAGCCGAGCTGCAGGTGCCCTGGATCATGCAGGGATCATAGCTAACGCCAGGTGGGACGAAATACTCCGGAGCCGCCAGGCCATTTGCATACTCAGTGTAGGGCAGATAGACCGCATCACCTGAGAGATCCATGTCCCGCCAGTGACCGTAGATGGGCAGGCCCATACTCGTGACTACGTCCACGGACAGGCCAATGGTTGTCTCCGTACGGTAGCTGCCCCCGCTAACTCGGTCCACGTTCCCGGTCGGATTGCCCGGAAACTGTGTGTAAGGGTCCACCGGCATCGGGGGGAAGTTCAGCCACAGGTAGTCGGCCTCACTCGGGATCTTGAGAGCGAACGTGTCGGCCCTGCTCCCGAAGCGCGAGCTTAACTGGTTTGCCAGGGGTGCAAGAAGGCCAGCGTACCCAGGGCCGATGTAGCTATGGAACGCGAACGTCTGACCTCCAACGACTTCGACAGAGATTCGTGAGGGTGCATATAGTGTAAAGACTGCCTTCAGCTGCCGGTAATCCTTGAAGGACATGAGGATTTCACAGCCCATATTCGCCGGCAACTTCAGAGCACCGTCTGCCGTGAACTGGGCGGATAGGACACCACTTTCCCAATAGCGGTACTCGTTGAGCCACTGCGATTCAGCCGGGTTTCGTATAGGCTTATTCAGACCTGCCGGTACATATGTGTAGCCGCCGACCTGGCGCGTGACGTCCGTTCCACCACTGTAGATCCGCACCGTAGAGGCCGGCACGACGGTCCCAGGTTGGTCAATGCGTGCGGGCTGACCAAGGCAGCCAAACATGGTGCCTGACCATCCTCCGTCGACGACGTGGCGAGGATAGACCTGCGCAGTGATGACGACGGTGTCGCCGCTTCGTTGTCCGGATTCGTAACGGAGGATGCCATAGCCTGGGGTGTACGAGAGAATGCTGCCCGCAAGATAAGCGTCCGGCACCTGGCCGACAAGATCGACAATACTCAGTCCGCGGGGCTCCAACCAGTCTATCGCGTCCGGGCTGACGGATAGCGGAGCAGCGGATATCTGGTCATCCGCGCTGAGGTAGTATTCGGGATGAGCAGCGGCAGACGGTGCGTCCTTGCAGAATGAACCTAACAAAAAAACAACCGACAGTATGCAGAAAATGCGGCTACAGCGCATCTTTCAGCCCTCCAAGCAATCATGTCCTAACACTTTTCTAACTGTAACAATAGCACATGATGCCGTCAAAGTCAATAGGCAGACGACTTCGTGTTGGGGTAAGCACGGACTTCGCCCAAGGACGAACACCCATGAATCAGGGCCCCACTCAGGAGACCACACCCATACAGAACTAAGTCGCGACCTCCTCCATCGCAGGGACCCTGATTCAGGATGGCAGCCCTATGGCGAATCCAGGTGATTCTGAGCGTAGTCGGCGTAGACGTGACCGAGGGGGGTAAGGAAGCCACTGTCAGGATTGATCAAGTACGAGTATTGGTTAATGTTGAAGTTGTTATCGTCCAGACTGTACCACGCCCAACGCTGAACAAGGCGATGGTCGTCAGCCGGATAGCCGAGACTCGTGTCCTTTGTAGTCAAAAAATAGTTGAATGTGTCCAGCATGAAGCTCTTCACCAGATCAAAATCCTCCATGCCCGCGTGGTGGTAGACAATCCCGTACTCCGACACGACTAAGGGCTTGTTTTGCTGTCCGTGGTCCTTCATCCACTGCCGGAAGCGCCGTATTTGGGCATCGAAAAGAACCATGCTGTTGTGTAACTCGTCATCGTAAGTGGCACCTGAACACTTCTCGTACCCGGGAGGGACATCTGCGCCATGGGGAGCGAATTCCTCCCAGCAATCGGGATCTTGGGAAAGCTCCTGGAAGATGAAGTTGTGCACATTCCAGACATCGACAGGCATAGGCCCTTCGTAGGCACGGGCGTATTCTTCCCAGACCTTGGTCAGGTACTCCATCCGCACTTTTGTCGCCTGGATCACGCCCCCAATGGCTACCTGAGCTGTCGGGTCTGCTGCCTTGATTGCTCCATGGATCTCATGATAGGCGTGTGCGTAGAGCTCAGGCAGCATCTCGTCCTGACCGCCCCCATCCCAATCCGGGCGATCCATCTCGTTGCCAATCAACCATAGCGCCCCGGGGTTCGCTGCGGCAATATCCCTAATAGCTGGAATTCCGCCCGAGGGCGACCAGATGGTGTATGTAGGAGGATCCGAATATGGGCACACATCCCGATCACGGGTTGTCCAGAACTCACACTCAAGGTTCTGGTGCAACCGTACGACCTGCACGTGCTCAATTCCCATAGGTTGTGGGGGCGCTGGATTGGTCGTGAACTGCAGATACCAGCCTGCTGACAACTTGCGGATATCGGGATAGCGGCTCACGTCTCTTGATAGGGCGCAGTATCCCAATCGGGAAGAGCGCGGGCCGAAGTCGCGATACACAATAGGGAGAAAAACGTAGGAGTACTCCCCATCGGTCAGTACGCCGGTGACCGCATCGTCCCTGAGCCCAGAGGTTGGAGCCGCCGCGCTCACCGAGGCGTCTTGATAGCTGAGCAAGACGTACAACATGCCAGAAACCAACCCGACTGCCAGCAATCCCAGCATCCAGCTCTTGAAAACGGATGAATCACGCATCCTTCGACACCTCCACACCCATGAATTGAAGCCCCCTCTATTTCACCAGCAAATAGACAGGCTCCTTCGACATGATACCATACTCCTCCCGCAACCGGGTCACAGGATATATCCCTGGGTCAAGATCAGCCAAGACAATAGGGCGGTCCGCGTTGCGGGCCAACACCTCCTCGATACCCCAGCAGCAATACCCGACATCCACATCTGGCCGAATGCCCTCGGCAACCTGCAGATACCTCAGAGGCGAAGACAAGATCGGATCGGCAAGCAGCAAGGCGCCAGGCGGGGACTGCGCCAGTGCCTGTTCAGCATAGTCGCGCGCATCCGTATAGCCGCGAAGCGGAGGCCAGAGAAAGTAATACCTACCCCTCGGGCCGGGAACGTGACGCGTATCGCGGAAGGTCAGCCCCCGCTCAACCAGCTCAGGGGCGATTCGGTAAACTGAGACCGGCACAAGACCCAGCGACAATATTACGACACCATAGATGGCATACCGAAGCGTCGTCCTGGTGACACGTTCGCGGATCGCCGACACGAGGTGGTCAAGCCCAAATCCGATCCAAACCGCAAAGGGTATGTAACTTGGCAGGTAGAACACATAGCGGTCGCCCACACGGAACGCAAAAGCGAACGCTACGGTACCTAGGTAGAGTAGGGCGACGTAGACAGCGGAGTCCTGGGAGCCACGTCTCCACATTCGCAAGAACCCAAGCAAACCGGCCACGCCGGCGAGGCCGACGAACTGGAGCCCCAGGAAAAACAACCACTGAAACGCATCGTCCGCTAAGAGACCGAGTCGGAAGTCAAACATCGCTCCGCCGAAATCATATCCCTCGAAGGAGAAGAGCGCCCATCGCACAAGCTCCATACCACCCAGGTTTCTCATCACGGCATCGCGAGCGATCAAGAACCCCCAAGGGGCGAGCCCTAGCAGAGACGCCGCCAGCGTCGAGAGGATCTCGGTCCATCGCGGTCGACGACGCAAGGCCAGCCAGGCAAGACCCGGCACAAACAAGCCTATCATCAGGTGAGCACCGATACCAAGTCCCAGTACGAAACCGGCGGCGACCAGATATCGCTGCCTCCCTGCATGAAACCAGCGCAGCCCCAGCCATCCAAGCCCGACCATAAAGGCTAAGAGGAGCGTGTAGACCTCGGCGCGAACTGAGTGCTGCCAGAATGTGTGTGAAACAGCAAACGAGAGGGCCGTCAGCAAGCTGGCAAACCTTGTGATTCCGAACTCCCGTACGAAGCCGTAAAGCAGACCAACGGTCAGAGCGCCAAAGACTGCGGAGACCAGGTTGACACATCCTGCGGCATCGCCATCCAAAACTACTGCAAACCCGTGAGCGATCCACACCCACAGGGGATGGCTTCCGGCGCTGCCCTGGACGTGACCCAACAGGGCATTCAGCTGCAGGTGGCCACCGTCGCCCCACAACACGGTCGGAGCGACTGTGGCTCGGTAGAGGCCAAGTGACAGAGCAGCAACAAGCAATCCCAACACGGTGTCGATCCGCCTTGAAGATAGCTCCACTTCAGGATGCTCGACCATCAGTCGCTCTCGACCCAGCATCCAGCTATCCAGATCCGGCGGACGCTCGGCACGCGCCTACCCTTGCCATCCACGACATCGCCGTCTCGATAGAAGACTAACCTCTCCAACAATGTCCTACGCCTCCGGATTCGCTGCATCCCACCATCATACCGCTAACACGTGACTTGACACATCGGGACGTCTCGTGAACAGCTTCTCCTGCGTGCTCAGCTCAGAGCATAAGCGATGACACAGCCGATCGAGAAGCGGTGCTACGGCAAGTCTGCGTGATCCAGGGCGTAGCCTGCATACGCTTCACCCAGAGCGGTCAGTCGCCCGGTATTGGGGTCGATCAAGTACGAATACCGGTTGATGTAAGGGTCGTCCAGGCTATACCAGGCCCAGCGCTGAACCAGACGGTAGTCATCGGCAGGATAGCCAAGCTCACCATCCGTGGTGTTCAGGAAATAATCGAACGTGGCCAACATGAAATCCCGGACCACGTAGAAGTCTTCCATTCCTGCGTGACGATATACGATGCCATATTCGGAGACGATCAAGGGTTTGTCCTGCTCACCGTGCTCCTTCATCCACAGGCGGAAAGCCCGAATCTGTTGATCGAATATCTTCAGGTTGTTGTGTTGGCCGTCAGGATAGATCTCACCATAGC
>JBNGDL010000009.1:54724-94810 GCA_049975205.1 Anaerolineae bacterium
GTGGGACGTCGGCTCCGTAGTCGTCACATCTCTCTTTCATAATAAAGTTGTGCACGTTCCACACATCAACCGGCATCGGGCTGCCGTATCGCGCCTGGTAGGTCTCCCAGACGGTGTCCAGGTATGCTAACCGCAGCGGCGTGGCCTGAACCATGCCCCCAATGGCGACCTTAGCAGTGTCGTCGGCCCCCTTGATGGCATGATAGATGTCGTAGTACGCCCGCGCATACATCTCCGGCAGCATTTCGTCCTGGCCCCCGCCCCCACCGTAGTCCCAATCCCTTCGGTCCATCTCATTGCCGATAAGCCACAGAGCACCGGGATTTGCGCGGGCAGCATCTTGAATCGCGGGGATGCCGCCAGCAGGTGACGTGATCCAGTACCCGTCCTGATACGGACAGTTGACCCGATCGCGAGTCCTCTGCGGCCAGCAGCTCGTCTTCTGATGCAGACGCACCACCTGTATGTGCTCGATCCCCATCGGCCGCTCCGGCGCCGGGTGCGTCGAGAATAGTTGATACCACCCAGCCGATAGTTTTCGAATATCCGGGAATCGGATCGAATCCCAGGAGACCGAGCCGAATCCGAGGCGCGAAAAGTGAGGGCCAGAATCGCGGCAGACGAGGGGGAGGAAGACGGTGTAGTCTGTCTCAGACACAACGGCAGTGATGGCTTGTTCTTCATCAGTCGGTAACGCTGACGACACAGCCGCGCTCGCGGGTAGACTCCGACGATCAAGAACCGTATAGACCATGCCGCCGACCAGGAGCGTCGTGACCAGACACACTATCGCGCTCCTGAAAGCAGATAAGTTACGCATCGTTCAATACCTCCATATTTATCCGATGAGGTCGTCACTATCCATTAAGGGGAGACCGACCTCGTTGGCATGATATCGTACTCTTCTCTCAGGAAAACCCCGTCCCCCAACGCCGTGTTCGCCAAGCCCGGCTCGATCTCCGTCAAGATCCACACTGACGAAGCCCTCGACGGGCTCGGCGGGCCGACGTCGAGGGCCGAGCCCGTCCCGACCGCCACGGGTGCGCCGTCACGCCCGCACGATCTGGAGCGTGCCCGCCCACGGCCCCGGGGGCAGGCGGATCTCCAGCGTGCCCGGATATCGCTCGTTGGGCGTCACGGATTCGCCATCCCAGGTGACCTCGTACGCGCCGGGCACCAGCGTCGCGATGACGACGGGCGCGTGGTGCGCCGGCCCGAAGTGCCGAAGCTCGGCCCTCAACGCGAGGTCGCCAGACGCCGCGTTGCCCGCGCCCTCCCCCCAAGCCGTGGCCTGACCCGGCCCTATCTCCAGCGACGCAATCCAGATATCGAAGCCGACGGTCAAGCGCCCCGGCCGGTGGTACGCACCGAACCAGGCCAACACGGGGGTCGAAAGGCCCCCGAAGTGGTGCCAGCCGGCCCCACGCCCCGTCCGGACGATGAAGTGCTCGAAGCAATTGTAGGACCGCTCGACCTCTCGCTGCCACACCTCCAGCGCCGTCCGAGCAATGCGGTGGGCCTCCTCGGCTCGCCCTAGGTCCAGGAGCGCCTTCCAGAAGAACCACTGGTGCGGCATCCAGACCCCGCCATTCCAATAGCCATCGTCACGATAGTAGGGCGCCGATTGGTCCACCGTCGAGAGCCCGCAGGGCGACCACATCTGCGTGTCAGACATCAAGGCCGTCACCAGACGCGCTTCCTGCTCCGGCGTGCAGGCCCCTGCCACCAGCGGAGACGCCCCGTCGATGCCCATATTGAAGTTAGCTCCGCTCTCGTGGCGGAGAATGCCGGTGGGCTGGCCCTCCTCGTCATGGATCACGTAGCCGAAATAGCCCGCCTCCTCATCCCACGCGTGCGTGTGCAATGCATCGGACAGCACCGTGATGTCCCGCTCGTATTCCGCGGTCGGCTCGCCCAGCGCTTCAGCCATCATCCGGAGAATCTTGGCCGTGCGGATGACGTGGGAGGTGCTCACGACCGGAGCGACGACACGCTGTAGCCCCTGGCGGCGAACGTGCCACTGCGGTGGGTAATCATCCCAGCCCCCGGAGTTGTAGAAGTAGTCCCAGGTGCGGATCAGGTTCGACTTCAAGTCCCGTGTCGTGGAGCTTCCCAGCCGGCCCGCCAGGAACCGATGATATTGCTGCAGCCTCGGGTAGAAGGTCTCGAGCAAACTCTGCTCTTGACACTGGTTCCACAGAGCCAAGAAGACGTAGAACTGGGTGGGAAGGGGCGTGCCGTGATGGATGAATGCCGCGTCCTCGGTGCCGGCCTCCGTAAGGTACGCGTTGAGGTTGTCAAGCGCGCGATCCGGATCCAGCTCCGCCAGCCCCAGACCGATGAAACCGGAATCCCAGGTGTAGAGGCTGTCCCACCAGCGTCCCGGCGTGTAATGACGAATCCAGCTACCCCGCGTGCGCACCGGATAGACCACGTTGGTCAACAACGTCGCCGCCATTCGCGTCTGGCTGAAGCGATAGGGCTCCCCGCCCGGATTGAGCCCCCTTCCCTGCTCGAAGGTGACGGCCCGCCTCCGGGCTTCCGCATGCACCTGCTCCCAGTGCGGATCGGCCGGATCGAACTCTGCCAGACGCCTTCGCACCGTCTCGAGGTCGCCGGCGCAGATCAGGCCATAATGCACTTGCTCGGCGTTGGGCGCCAGGATGATCGGACGCTGAAAGACGTTGGTGTAGTGACCGGCGTCGGGACTCTCGGCGTCGTCTCCAAGGATCACCTCTCGGACGTGCTCGTGAACGTAGGTCCGCATGGTCCTGTCCAGATCGTCGCAAATGAACTCCCGCACCTGCGACGGCACCGGCACCCCATCGCCGCCGCCCCAAGCGAGGCCGTAGACCGGCTCCACGTCATCGTACCTCAGAATCAGCGTATCTCCCCCAGAGGGCAACCGCTCAGGGACTGGATTCCAGTCTACCGTCTCGAATCTCAACTGGTGTAGGCTGGCGGCGGGCACCAAGGCGAACCCATCCAGCTCCACCGGGACGCCGGGCTTGGCGGGCGCCACGGTGAAGATCACCTCGCCCGTCAGCATGCGGTCTAGCGACACTTCGCGCGTGGCGCAGGAGCCGGTGCCCCGCAGACGCACACGCTCTGCGAAGAGGCCTGGGAGGTCCAGTTCGATCCGCTCGCCCTCCGCCAACCGGTAACGGATCACGAGAACCGGGTCCAGCAGCGGTGTCGGAAGCTCCAACCGGTACGTCGCAGCATCGCCTAGGTTGAGGCCGAAGCCCTGTCCGAGTCCCAGGCCATCGACAAATCCGCTGACCCGGACCTCGCCGCGGATCAGGCCGTCGTAGCTCAAGTTTGCTCGATGGGCTTGATGGCTCAGCGACAGCGCCCGATAGCTCAGCGCTTCCACCCACACGGCACCCACCGGCAGCGTCGGGCGCGCCATCCGCAACCAGCCGCTCCCGCGCCCCCCCAACGGAGGGAAGTGCAGCGATGCCATCCAGTGCAACGCAAGGTTCTGCGGATTGTCGGTCGCATTCACACACGCGGTCCGCACCAACGTGGCCTCGTCATCCAGCCGGCAGAAATCGATGTCGGCATAGACCCGATCCCTCCAAACGAGCTCGTGGCGATGGCGGAAGTAGGCCAGGTCGGGCGAAGCCTCCCAAGGATGGTAACCCGACTCCCAGAGCACGTTCGGAGGCTGGACGCCGCGACGATAGAGCGCGGGAAAGACACTAACGTCGAATCGGAGGCCTGCCTCGATGTCGGGAATATGGCTGATCCCCATATACCGCTTCGTGTACGGGCCCCAGCGTGAGAGTCTCAGATCGTGAGAGCCTTGTAGCATGTCGAGCGCAGCTTTCAGGGTCATGGTGGTCACTCCTTCTTGAGATGTCTCACACAGAAGTCTTCGCCAACCTCATCAGACGCCATCGATCTCCCTCTTCCACACGTGACGCGATAGCGGCAAAGACCACCGCGCTATCATAGCACAATTCTCAAACCATGCACAAACCTTATGCGCATCGAAGCGCTGTCGCTGGGATCGCAGGGCCGAGTGCGACGGGTGCGGCAAGCACCACCCGCCGCCCACAACGACCTCGATTCTCGCTATCGTAATGTGAAACGTAAGGTTCGTGTCGTAGGATGAAGATAGGCAGGGTTGGTGTCACGACCTTATATCCGGGGGGATGCTTCAGCGAATTTCCGCCCGAGGGCACATCCTCTCTGGGCGGACCGTAGCAGTGACATCGCCGACAGCATCGCACGCTGAAGCGAGGGGTGAGAGACGCTGGAACGTGCACGTTCCGGCGTCTCTTGCCTGCCGGGACGTTCTCTCCCGCGCCAAGAGACGAGAAATCGCGACGGATCATCATCGGTCGCTTCGACCTGCCGGCCGTGTGGCTTCGTGACCCGGAGCACCTGCCCCAACCTCATGGTACCGAGGCTTCACCACCTCTGCTGCCGACATCGCGCTGTGGTTTCGTTCCCAGCCAGACCAGGCCCAAGGCCACAAGCGAGGTCACCGCCGTAAGCCTGAAGGTCACGGCCCCCCCAACCCGCTCAATGAGCAACCCACCCAAGAAGGCTCCGATGGCGACCGAAAGGCCCATCTGCACGGCATTGTAGGCACCCTGCGCCGTTGCCTTCGTGCCGGGGGGTGCGCTCCTGGCGGCATAGGCCACCCCAGCAGCCCACATCGCGGGGAAGGCAAGGCCGTGGAGCAACTGAACGGGCAGGGCAATCCAGGCCGCCTGCATCCACGAATACGCTAGAGCCTGAACGATGGCAGCCAGCAGCGCCGCAGTCAGCAGACCCCTAGGGCCCCACCGCCGCAGCAGCCTAGGCGCCAAAGCCCAGATCGGCACCTCGCTCACCGTGGTGAGGACCAGGGCAAACCCCATCAAGGTCTCGCTGGCACCGAGGGTGTCGAGGTATAGGAAGAGATAGTTCATCTCCACTGCGAGGAACATGCCGCCCACCAGGATCGTCAGCAGGAAGACCATCCACGATCGATTGAAGAACAATCGTCGCAGGTCTTGCCAAAAGGACCGACGGACGGCGAAGTCGATCTCGCTGAGAGCGCCACTTCCCGGGAGCTTGTGCGAATCCGCAGCATCACCGGCAGCTGGGATTGCCAGCGCCATCACGCCCGCCAGGCCCATCAGAATCAGATAGCCGACAAACGCCACACTCAACCCGAAGCGATCGATCAGGAGGCCTGCTAGCAAGCCCGCGGGGCCCCACCCAACGGCGCCCCACAGCCGTTGCTGACCGTACCGATCGCTGTCCGAGCCAAGCAGCGCGATGACCGCGTTGTCGACCAAGGGCATCACCGGGGCACCAAAGAACGCATAGAGCGCGATCATCCCGATCAGGACCGCGTACTGGTTCGTGAGGGCGACACCCAGCACGGCGACCCACGCTACGCTCATCGTCACGAGCCGGATCAGCTTGTCGCGCCGTGTCGCATCCGCCAACGCGCCCCAGAGCGGAGCGCTGCCGACCGTTATCAGCGGGGAGAGCCCACGGAGGACGCCGATCTGAGAGCCCCGGAGGCCCAACGAATCGAAATAGAGCGCCAAGAACGGCGAGAGGAAAGCGCCCGCGGCAAAGAAGAACGCGTAGAAGGCCCGGGAGAAGACCAAGGCTCTCTGAACGGCTTTGGTCGGCCCACCGGGCTCCTTGCGTAGCTCGCCAGGGCCCACCTCAGCCCGGTCGCTGCCGGTGTGAGGGCTCGCGTCTCTCGTGGACGAACTCAACCGAGAAGCCCCCACAATCCGATCGCGATGAGGAAAAACCCGTAGACGAGCCTCAAGCGCCCCAGCACCCGTCGGGCCTCTGCCTTGTCCCCAGACGCCACGACGTCAACCATAGGGCGCTCGAGGAATATAGGGCGCGCCTCCCCCCGACCGCGCAACAGCAGCACGGCATGCACCGCCAAGGCGACCCCAACGGCAACCAACGCGACCAGCAAGATCGTCACAAACACCTTATTACCTCCCGGACGTCAAACAAGTCACACCCCCGACGGCCTAGCGCTGACCATCGACTTAGTAGGCAAGATGCTCTGCCACCAGTCCACGCATCTTCTCCAGCCCGACGCGAGCGACCTCTCGGGCTTCCTGTCGCCAATAGACTTCATTAAAGAGCTCCAAAGAGAGGCCGCCGGTGTACCCCGCTGCGGCAAGGTCGTGCAGAATCTGGCCCAAGGGTGCGATCCCGTCGCCTGGATAGATCCGGTCGGCATCGGTGGCCAGCTCGCGCGAGGGCTCTGGTGGATAGTCGTTCAGATGCACCAGGCCAACGGTTTCAGGCCCCACCAACCTCAGCCCGCTGTGAGGGCTGCCGCTCTTATACATGTGGAAGATGTCCACCAACACGCACGCATCGCGGTGACCGCTCTCCATGGCGACGTAGACCGCCTCGCCCAGGCGTGACAGGGGGCGCGCGGTGCCCCAGAACTCCACCATAGGCACCACCCCGACCTCCTCGCCCAACTCCAGCACCGCGCGATACCGGTCGGCTAGGACGCGCAGCGGCACAGACTCCTCCGCGATCCCGAAAGGTGGCGCCGCAATCCGGCGACACCCAATCTCAGCACAGAGAGCCATCGCCCGCCGGGCCTCCGCCAACCCAGCTGCACGCCGCTCGGGGTCGTCCACACCCCACTCGAAGAAACTTATCACGTTCGGCACGTCCAGGCCCGCGTCGGCAATATGGCGGCCCAGGGCCCTGAGGTCGCCTCCCGCGGCGACGAAGGCGTCGAGCTCCCGCACCCAGGGCTCGATCCCGTCATAGCCAACTTCGGCCACCAGGTCTATCATCTCGATCAGGGTCAGCTCCTGACCGCGTAACGTGCTGGTATTCATGCAGTAACCAAAGGGTCCTTCGGTCATGTCACCTCCTCAACCTTTGATCGGAGCAGCAAGCCCAGGGTTCGATCGGCCGACCGGGGGGGAGAAGCCCCCGAAGGCAGCTGAGCCTCTGCCGTCCCTGAGCTTCGACCCGCGGCTCAGACTGAGACAGAAGCGGAGCTTTTCCGCTGGTCGCGCTCCTCCTGACGGTCCAGCGTCTCGGGCAGCAGGAATCCAAAGATCAGAGCCGCCAACAAGCCGGATCCCGCCAGCGTTAATGCAGCAGCAGGCAGGGCCAAAGCATCGGCGACGAAGCCGACCGCGGCAGGCCCGCCGGTCCCCCCGATATCCCCGATCAGGCGCCAGACGCCCAGGAACTCACCCCGGGCCTCCGCCGGTGCCAGGTCGGCACCCAGCGTCATCATCCCGCCTGCGCTCAAGCCATTGCCCAAGCCGACGGCGGTGGCGCAAGCCAGGAGGCCCCAGAAGCCGCCAGCGAGCGGGACACACGCCATGGCAACGGCTTGGATGCCGAAGCTGGGCACAAGGGAATACTTGCGTCCCTTGTTATCCATCAGCCAGCCGGCGGGCAGGAACATCACCATCTCCACCGCCGCCGCGATGCTCAACAACAGGCCCACACGGCCGACGTCAAGGCCGAGCACGTTGGATGCGTAGAGCGGGATGATGGTGCCGCGGCCCGAGCGGATCATCTGTACAAAGATCTGGCCCAACCCCGCGGGCACCAAGAGCCCGGCCTGGGTCTTCAGCATCTGCCAAAACGCAGCGCGACCGCCAGAGACGCGATGCCCCGATGGTCGCTCAGAGCCCTGACGGGCAGCACTAGGCACGAAAAGCACCACGCACACCACAGCCGGTAGGCTCACCAAGGCCGCAACGACAAAGGGCACGCGCAAGCCCACCGCCGCTGCCACGAACCCGCCAATGAGCGGCCCCAGGAACCGGCCCACGCGCATCAGGCCCCCATAGAGCGCCATCGCGCTGCCGCGGTTGGCTACCTCAGCGTGCTCAGAGATGTAAGCGTGGCGGGCCACGCCAAAGAGCGCAAAGCCGAATCCCGAGATAAGGCGATAGAGGAGCGCCTCCTGAACCGAGCCAGCCCAACTCATCGCGACCCGCAGGAGCAACATCACGGCAATCCCCAGGAGCATCGCGCGTTTCTGGCCCAAGTGGCGCAACAGCAGGCCGCTCGGCACGTCGGTAAGCAGCATCCCCAGCGCCTGAGCCGAGGTCACGGCCCCCACCCACGCGAAT
The DNA here is from genome assembly GCA_049975205.1 of Anaerolineae bacterium. Taxonomy (GTDB): domain Bacteria; phylum Chloroflexota; class Anaerolineae; order B4-G1; family SLSP01; genus PWVB01. The sequence goes on from JBNGDL010000009.1 coordinate 62,827, forward strand.
GAGACCTCGAACCCCTCGGCGTAAAGAGGCAGAATCGGCGTGAGCAAGCCGTAGCCAAGGAAAATCGCAAACGAAGGAACGTAGAACGGCAGGATCAGCGGATCGCGCAGTAACTTGCGGATATAAGGATTGCGGAGGAAGCGGTCTTTCATCCAAGTCCATGCGGAGCGTGAACCAGATCAGGGACGATCGGTGCCAGGAGCCTTTCCGCGTTGCAATGGCAGATATTATGCCGGTCCTCGTCAGTGATCTCAGCGTCCATCAGCACCCCCACGGCGTGATGCGGGTCAAACCATGGCAGGTCTGTCCCGAAGAGCATCCGGTCGGACCCGGCACCCTCGACAAAGGCCTCAATCACGCCCCGATCGTCGAAGACCGCTGTCAACTCGAGGTAGATATTGGGGAAATCCCGTGCCAGCTGCACAGCCGCATCCCAAGCTCCGTGACAGGAGTGGCCCAGCAGGAGCTTGACCTTCGGATAGCGCTCCGCCACGACACGCACGATCTCCTCGCCGTCATACGGACTGCCGCCCCACGTGTGAGCCAGGACGAGCAGCTCTCGCTCGTTAGCCACCTCCCAGGCCGGTCGATAGCGCGCATCGCTCAACGCAACCTTGTGGTAGTCCGACAGGAACTTGAAACCCACATAGACGTCGGGGACAAGCTCATCGAAGGTCTCGAGGTCCTCCGCCAACCGCTCGGGATAGTTGGGGTTGACCGTGCAATAGGCCCGCAGGCGGTCGGGAAAGCGGCGGACTGCGTCGATGCTGGGCTGATTGGCCAGATTCGGGGCGTGGAGCGCTGCGTGGTGCGAGAACAGCAGCAATCTAACCCCCGCGTCATCCATCGTGCGAATCATGTCCGCCGCCTCGGCTCGAGGGAAGAAGATCGAGTGGTAGACTCCCATATGCCCGTGCATATCGTAGATCGGGCAAGTCTCAGACTTGCCATGCTCCCAGAACTCACGGGCCAGAGCGGAATCGCGGAGCATGCCTGGCACCTCAGTCATGCCTCACCCCCTTCCGTGGCGGATAGCCCTGCCTCGATCGCCCCAACCTCGCCCACGATGCCGTCGATCAGCCGCGTCAGATTGCCATAGGCGATCGCTGCCTTGGCCTCATCGGGGATCCGCGCGTGCTTCAGCGCCATCATCATGCCGCCGAAGTAGGACTCGGGAAAGCCGCTGCCAAAGAGGATGCGGCGGGCGCCGTAATCGGCGACGAGCGCCTCGATGCCGCCGTCCAGCAGATACTGTGCCGTGTCCACGTAGACGTTGGGGTAGCGCTCGAGCAGCGGGCGGAACATCCGATCCTCTCCCCAACAGCCGTGATCGCAGATGACGCAGGTCAGCTCTGGAAACTCGGCCAAGACGTCGTAGACCCCGCGCCAGGAGATCCCGCGCTTCACGGATAGGAAGAGCGGCATCCGCCGGGCGACCATCGCCTCGAGCAGCTCTCCTATGGAGACGCGGTTCAGCAGGTAGCGGTGGGAGTCGGGAAATACGCGCAGCGCCACCGTCCGGGTCCTCTGCATCTGGCGAAAGAGCACCGGAGGCTCAGGGAACTCGTGTGCCTGATTGGGCAGAACGGCCCAACAACCAAAGAGTCGGCTGTGGGGCGCGATGGCCTGAGTCAACAACGCGTTGCCCGTCTGAGGCGCCAGGTCGTGTTGCGCGATGTGCCAGACGAGCGCACGATCCACGCCTGCGCGATCCATCGCGGCGAGAAGGGCCTGCAGCGTCGCCACCGGCGTCGGAGGCCGACGGCTTGGCAGGCCAAAGAAGACGTTACAGTCGAAGTAGTGCATCCAAACCCTCGCTACGCCCGGCCTCACGCGCCGGGCTTCGATAGGTGCCAGACAATTACCAGACAATTACCAGACATCCACCTGGCGTATCATCACCGCTTCGACAAGCGCCAGACATGCGCCCGGCGAAGCGTCGCCGCACCGCCCTCCACAAACAGACTCAGGCCCTCATACGTGAGGCCAAAGGGAGCGAACGCGGTCACACCAGCCGGCACGTCGACGCCAGCCTCCCCGGCAAAGGCCTCGACGATCGCCTGATCGAGGAAGGTCCGCAGCATCACGACGCGGCCTGAAGGCCGGTAGGGTGTCGCAACACGCGCGCCATCGCCCGGCTCGATGAAAAGCTCACCCGCTGCCACGTCGTACCCCACGACCACCTCGACCCCCTCAGAGAGGGCGAGGCGCAGGCCCACGACCTCCGCATCGCCGAGCTCGAAGGTGGCGATCAGCTCCAGGCTTCGCTCTGAGAGACCGACCTCCAAGGGCAGGACCCCGTCCAGCGGTTGGCGATCCAGGGCCCAGTGACGCCCGCGCAGCGCCTGCACATCGACAACCGGGCGCTGGCACAGCTCCGGGCCACCCGAACCTTCTCGCAGCGTCAGCACCCGGGGCAGGGACTGTGCCCCGGTCCATGGGCGCGCCGGATGGGGCTGCTCGCGCAGCCAGCCGACCAGCACGCGCCGCCCATCGACAAGCCCGTTGTAGGACACCTCGGCGTAGATCGCGCCGTCGTCCGACCCCAGCGCAGGCCCGGCTGTGCCCTCGGCGACGAAGCGCTCGCCGTCAAAGTCACCCAGGAAGTACCGCGTTGACGGGATCTCCTCAGGCCCCAGCGTGCAATTGACCTTCAGCACCCAACGGATACGATTGGGATCCCCGTCCAACCGCAGCGGAAAGAGATCGGGGCACTCCCACACCCCAGGCGCTGCCTCCGGAGCGTGGAACACGCTGAGCTGCGCCCAGGCCTTGAGATCCTGGGACTCATATAGCACCACGTGGCCCTGCTCATGTCCATAGATCGCCACCATGATCCAGCGCCTGGTGGGCACGTGCCAAAAGACCTTGGGATCGCCGAACTTGCGCTCACCCTCGTCGACCACGGGGTTCCCGTCGAACTCGGTGAAGGAGCGACCCTCATCCGTGCTGTAAGCAATGTGAACGGTCTGCAGCGGCGGGGTGCGACTGCCGCCATCAGCCGTGTAGACGGCGACCATCGCTGGCGCCCCCTCGGCCCCGAAGCCGCTGGTATCCTCACGATCGATGACCGCGCTACCTGAGTAGATCGTGTACCCCGCCTCCGGCTCCTCCCAGATGGCCACCGGCAGGTGCTCCCACCGCATCAGGTCAGGACTGGCGGCATGCCCCCAGCTCATGTGTCCCCAGTGGGTGGCGTGGGGATTGTGCTGATAGAAGAGATGGTACACACCGTTGTGGAAGACCAACCCATTCGGATCGTTCATCCAGTTTAAGCGAGGGGTGAAGTGGTAGTGCGGTCGGAAGTTCTCAGGATTGTCCACAAAGCGGCCTTTCTAGTTGTTTGTGTCGAAGATCAAAGTGGCGGATTTGGTCCAAGATCAGATGTGACGCGGGATCAGGGCCGGATGTGGACAGCACCCACAGCTGTCGCCAGCCAAAGGCCGCCGTCGGGCTCAAAGGCCACGTCCGCGACAGCCACCTTCACGTCCGCAACCGTCTGCCAACCAGCGTCGCCAAGCTGTGCCACCGCGGTATCACCGACAGCCCACAGCGCAGGGCCCGACGGACCGGGGCCCACCTTCAGCATCCGCACGCCGGTCACGGGCAGTTGCCTCTCTGCCCAACCATCCTCTCTGAGCGTGAAGAGCCGACCCTCGCCGGCGATCCAGAGCCTACCATTCGGCATCACCGCCAGCGACGACACCACCGTGATGGGCGAAGTCTGGCGCACCCAACCGGCGCCATCAAAGTAACTGAGACCACCGTCCTTGAAGGGGCTATGCGCAATCCAGACCCTGCCCTGGGGACCAACATCCATAGCGATCGGCAGCATATCATTGTAGGTTACGGATTGCTCGCCCAACCTGTAGGCATTGAAGTCTGTGGCCACCCAGGCGACCGCACTGGACTCAAACCCTATCGCCCGCACGTTTCCGGAGATGGTATCACAGGTCGCCACGGTCTCCCAGCCATCGATTCCCAAGCGGGCGACGACGCAACCCGCCGCGGCCCAGAGGCCACCGGCGGGCGACACCGAGAGGATTCGCACATTCTCCATCTGTTCCCCTGGGCCAATTCCCTTGACGTAGGTCCAACGATCCTCTTCGAACCGCGCCAGTCCGCCGCCAGCAGGCCGGGCGTCGTCGTCACCGAAGGCGAACCAGACCCCCTGCGATGTGGCGGCGACTGAGGTCACGTCATTCAGCGTCGGCCCGTGGCGAAGCGTGCGCCAAGCTCCCTTCTGATAGACGCTGAGGCCGCGGTCGGTCCCGACCGCCAGCACCCCACCCGATGACACCGCCACTGCCTGCGCGCCGTTGCTCGGGAGCCCGTCAGATGCCGTGACGTAGGACCAACCCGCGGCGTCGGCGTATGCAATCCCGTTGCCGTACGCATGGTAGGCTCCGCAGGTCGCAATCAAGGGGGATGTCGAGGGGATGCCATACGGCGCCGGCAACTCGCCAAAGGCGAAATCGCAAACCCACTGACCGCCCCCAGCCTCGTACGCCACGGCCCACGTCGCGCCGTCAAATCGATAGACGTGATCATAGCCTATGTGAACCCACACATCACCATCGGGGCCCACAGCCAGCGCTCGCGCGCTCGGAACCGGGAACCCCGCCTCTGTGCCGTACCGTTCCCACACCTTGACGATTGGATCGTAGCGGATCACGCCCTCTGTGTGCGTGCTGAGCCAGACCAATCCGGTTGGCTCCACATCAACGGCCCAGATGGGGGCGCCATATCCCGGCAGATCCCGGAAGACGTGCCACGCCTCACCGTCGAAGCTCGCCAGACCCTTTGCCGTGCCCACCCACAGGTCGCCGTCGGGCGCTACCGCCAGAGAGACCGCCACCGTATCGGGCAGGCCGTCAACGACCGTGAACGTCGTCGTACGCCCGTCGGGCTCCAGCCGCCGCACCCCTCCCGTCGTCGCCGCCCATACGGTCACATCGCCGGCATCGTCCTCGACAACAGCCACGTCGTGAACCCACTGATGGTCCGCCCCGCAGAAGGAGAGGTCGGTCGGACAGGCGCCGAAGGTGACATGCGTCGGCGTGTCGGTCGTGAGGTCCCAAGCCACCAGCCCTAACTGCGTGCCGACCCAGAGCCGGTCGTCGCCCTCGAAAGCCAGGCTCTTCACCTCGTTCAGGCTAGGGTAGTGCGTGAGGGTCCCGGCACCGACGGCAGGGCGCGTGCTTCCCGTCGTGGGCGCAAGCGCGCTCTCGGACGGCGTGGTCGAGGACGGAGAGGGTTGGGGCTGCGCTTCGGCAGTGGTCGTTGCCGGTGTCGGGCTGGCTTGCGGAGACAGACCGCAGGCTGCCACCAAGCACGCACAGAGCAGAAGTCCTACCCAGTTCCAACGTCGCTGTCCCATCTCTGCTCCCCGAATCCCCCTAGACACGTCCAACCTACGCGTACAACCTGAACCAAGCGGCTGCGAGAGCGGGAAACCCCCGCGTCTGACCGTGGCTTTGGCCCTCCAGGTAAACCATCGATTTCGTGCCCGGCAATCGTTCAAAGAGCTCGAGGATTGTCTGAGCCGGGCAGCTCTCGTCGGCGCCGCCCGCCGTCAGCAGCACCGGCATCGTGAGTCGATGAACGTGAGACAGTGCGTCAATCAGGCCCAGCCGGTACCAGAGTTCCGCAGAATCTTCCGCCTCATCGACACGGTCGTAGATCCCTTCGAAGGCGCCGCCGTCCGCCAACCAACCTGGCCTCAGGACCTTGTAGGCAGGGAAGTGCACCATGAAAGGCTCGTCGGCTGCCACGCACCGCACGCCCTCGTCACGATAGATCGAGCCCAGCCAAAGCGACGCACCACCCCCCTGGCTGGTGCCGAAGAACGAGAGACGATCGGGCAAGACCCCCTCCTCCTCTTGTGCCCAGCTCACCGCCTGCATCACGTTGATCAACCAGCGACCGTAGCCGTTCTCGAAGCCCGAAAAGACCGTATCCCAGAAAACCGGCCAGATACCGTTTCGCGCCTTGGACTCGTCAGGTCCCTTGGGCGTCATATATCCGAGCGGGTTCACGTGCAGCACATTGTAGCCCTGCGCCACCAGATCGGGGTGCGCCTGAATGCCCGCCCCATAGCCAGGTGTATGAACGAGCAGCGGGGCCGGCTGTGAGGCCGCCGGTTGCCAATAGCCATAGAAGGGATCCATCCCCTCGGGGCGGAAGCGCACGTAGCTAAACCCGTGCATATGCGACATCTCGAGCGTGTCGCCCAGCCCCCGCTGATCCAATACCTTTGCCTCGAACGGGACCGAGGCGACAGTCTCCCAAAGATCGGCTACCATCTGGTCGATGGCTTCGGCATCGGGATAGTTGGCGAACTCAGAAAAAGCGTCTTCCATAGGCCTACCTCTCTGCACCGCGCTCACGCGTATCGCGCGAACCGGCACCTGCTGTACTACCCTACCTCAATAGTAGGTCCGAACAACACAGCGGTCAAGGGGCGGCGTACGATGGTCAGGTAAGGGGCTTACAAAGAGAGGCGGAGCTGGCTCGAGACGGTGTCGGTAGGGCGAGTTGAAGAAGCGGCGAGGGCTAGCGCTCGGACCAGGTCCGCACCATCCGGTGCTGGGCCTCCGTCTGAGGAGAAGCGCTATCACCGAAGGCCGAATCCGCTCGCAGCTCTCGAAGCGCGCGTAGGGCCTCCGTCCCGTCGAGCCCGTGGCGCACGAGATAGCAGCCTACGATCGTCCCGGTGCGTCCCAGCCCGGCGTAGCAGTGGAGATAGAGTGCGTGGCCTCGGGCCAGCGCCCCGTCGATCGCGTCCAGAATCTCGACCATCTGCCGACGGTCGGGGGTATCGAAATCCCGAATCGGGAAGCGGATGTGGCGCGCCTTGCCGCCCAGCACGTCACGATAGTCTGAGGCTTCCCCGGGCTCCGTGAGGTCGAGGAAGCGGGTGATGCCAAGATCGACCAGGCGGATGAGGTCCGCCTCCATATGGGAGACACTGAAGCCGCCAGGGTGCGGACCCGCCATGAAACGACCGCGAACGACCCAGTAGGCCCCTGCGATCGGGGGTGCGGGCGCATCGGGATCACAAATGGTCTTGAGCGACTCCGGTAGGACGTCACACATAGAGCTATTCTAGCAGCCAGGGATGGGCGTGACAAGCGTGCGCGATGTCCCCATAGGGCAATCGCGTTCGGGATCCGTCGAGGCCATGGACGAGCGCCAACTACGATTGCTTTACCAATCCCACCATGAGAGAGGGCCGCCTGGGAGCGGCCCTCTCGAGGTCACGTCACCAACGGACGTTATCCGATCCTAAGCACCCGGCCCGACGTGAAGCACGCGCATCATCTCGTGATCCTCGTGGGAGAGGATGTGACAGTGCCAGACATAGCGCCCGGGCTTGTCGAAGTGAGCCTTGATGCGCGTGACCTGACCGGGCAGGGCTGTGACCATGTCCTTGGGCGCGTTCTCGACATACGCGCTCCCCAAGTTCACCGGATCGCCGATCTGAATGTTCTCCAAGCGGTAGCCCTGGCCCAGAAGGCCATTGTGCTGGACCACCGGCTGCGGGACCACGTCAGCTGTGAACTCGCTCCGATCCAGGACCTCGAAGTGAACCAGGTGGAGGTGGACCGGATGCGCATCCATCGTCGCGTTATAGATCTCCCAGATCTCCGTGTCACCAAGGGCCGGGTTCTCCGTCGTCGGTGAGTGCCAGGCGATGGCCCCCTCCATCTGACCCCCGAGACCCGCATCGATGTAGGGTTGTGTGTTCGGCCAGTTGATCGGGTTGCCCGCGTAATCGGTCGCCGGTTCGGCGGTCCCCAACAGCGGCTGGAGCCGCCCGAACTCGTCGGTGCCCTCGAAGAGAGCGACCTTACGCGTGCGCGCGACCGTCCCTCCAACGGCTGCATCGTTGCCGATGACCGATGGGTCAAACGCGTCGGGCACCGCCTCATTCAGAGGATTGACCACGTCGAATGCCATCACCAGGTTCGTGAAGCCAAAGCCTTGTTCTCCAGGGATATCGCCGCCAAAGGGCTCGTCACCGCCGATATTCTCCATGATGACCCGGCTGTCCAGCGGCACCTGGGAGAAGTCGAAGACCACGTCATAGCGGGCGCCCGGCTCGAATACCAACGTGTCGGTCTGGGTTGCGCTGGCTGCCAGACCCTGGTCGCTGCCGATAACGTAGAACGGCACCGGCTCGCTGGCGTCGCTCAAATCGGTCTTGCCCAACTCGACCACCCGGAAGCGAATCACCATGAAGCGGCTGTCGGTGCCATTCAGCAGCCGCAGGCGGTAGTTCCGTGGCTCCACGTCCGTCTTGGGCCAGATCTTGCCGTTGACCACCATGTGGTCGCCGAAGAACTCGGCCAGCGCCGTCGGCCCCCCGCCCGGGAACTGCTCGGGCGGCAGCACTGCACCTTCGTTGGTGATAAAATCGTCGTAGAACGGGTCGCCGGGGAAGGCCGGGTAGAAGAGCCGGCCGTCGGCATAGAACATCCGATCCTGGATCGCGTACGCGAGCTCGTACGGGAACGCCGGCAGGCCCAGCGGATTGTCCGGTTTGCCCGTGTCGACCTGGTCGCGGACAAAGTAGAATCCGGCCAGCCCGGCATAGACGTTCAACCGTGTGATGCCCAGAGCGTGGTCATGGTACCAGAGGCTGCCAGCACCCTGGCTGCCATCATAGATGTACTTCTTGTCCAGCCACTGCGGCCCCCGGATCGTGTAGCCAGGGCTGAAGAAGAACTCAGGGTTGCCGTCGTACTGGAAGTCGGTATGTCCTCCGTGCAGGTGAGTGACAATGGGCGTGCCCTCTTTGTCGATGGTATACCCCTCGTAGCCGTGCAGGCTGTAGGCCCAGTGCAACGAGGTATCCACCGGCAGAAGATGGCCCGTCCCCAGCTTGTTCTCCCACTTGACCTCGATGGGCACACCACTCTGAACCTCGAACGTCTTGCCCGGCCAGGTAGGAGTACCGCCGTTCTCGCCGTACCCCCACACCGGGGTCCACAGCTTGCTTCCAGAGCCGTCGACCAGACCGGTCTGCTGCATAGACGGCATTGCAGCGACCTTGAACTTCCCGTTTGGTGACGTGAACTTGAACCCCGGATCCAGCGCGTTGGGCGCGTACTCCACAAACTTAGGCTGTAGCGCCGGATCGCTGAGACCAGGCGCCGCCTCGGCTGCCAGGGCCCGGCGCGCAACGCCCACGCCGCCACCTCTGATCGATGGCAGGAGCATCCCTGCCCCTGCTGCTGCTGAGAGTTTCAGAAACTGCCTTCGGGTTAACATCGCCTCTTATCCTTTCTCGTGACACTTTACGATTTGCCATAGCACTGCTTCTAGAGACCAAAGCACGATGCAGGAAGCCCATATAATCCCTGTGGAATGCCTGAAGGTTTTGTAAAGAGTACTGCAGCTTCTGACCCCCCGGTACGCCAGATAATATCTAGATTATAGCATATTAAGCATATATATGTCAAGTATATCTATTATATTAGTCCGAAATCCTTTGACGGTTCCCGAGCCTGTGGGTCGGATCAGAGATGATGGAAAACGAGAATGCTCGCGAAGACAGATCTCAGGCGCCCCACGCCTGAGATGACCAACAAAAAACCTCCTGAGCTGATGTCAGCCCAGGAGGGTGCAGAGCACTCTATCGATCAAGGGGAATGCGGTATCCTCAGTCGCTCCTGAAGCGTCGCCTAGACCTCCAGGTACGCCTTCCAGACCGCCGGAACCTCACCGGAGGCCACGATGTAGCGGGCACGCGGGGTCTTGGGCTCCCAGAGGAGCTTCATATTGGCCTCGTTCGGCAAGCGATCGGCCTTCCGCTGGTTGCAGCTGGCGCACGCGCAGATGGTGTTACCCCATGTGTTTTTGCCGCCTCGACTGATGGGTAGAATATGGTCCACCGTGAAGTCGTGCTTGCGCAAGACTCGACCCCGGACCCGGTCGCCTGGCTGAGCGCCGCAATAGGCGCAGACATATTGATCGCGCCGCAGGACCGCCTCCCGACTCCAAGTCACGCCGCGGCGTGGCACGTTGACGTAGTAGCGCAAGCGGATGATGGTGGGGATATGCCACGTGCTCGAGGCGCTACGCATCTCGATGGATTCGCTGCACGCGGCCTCCACGCAGTCACGCAGCATCAACGAGACCGCGCGCTTGAGCGGAATGATGTCGAGCGGTTCATAGCTCGCGTTCAGCAACAAGACACTGGATGTCACGGCCAGCCTCCTCCAGACAACACCCAAACCACCTAGGCCGACAACCGTGGCTACCCTCCGGAGCCAGTGTTCCAGACTCTGTCTGAGGCTCAGCCTCAGATGCTATTAAGGTCAGGTCAGCTTCGCACAACCCCTGGCGCCTAACACCGCAGCCATCGCTGCGTCACCGCCAGGAGTTGGGGCCTGGCGAGGTCCCGGACCCCATATCTGGGACACCTCTCCCAGCGATGTTAACTGCATTTTACATCGTTTTGACTGTTTGACAACGTTTTCGTCAGCCCCAGTGGATTGACGGCACACTAATACCTGGTATACTTGTGAATTGGCATTTGAGGTAATCAGACGGGATACAGAAAGAAAAATGACTCGAACGTGGTATTGGGACCCGACCTATCCGGTCGAAGACGACCCTGAGGGGGCTGTCGTCTGCCTTGGCGCACGCCTGAGGGGGGATTGCCACGTCTGATCTAGTGTAACCAAACCCGCTCAGTCGGGACGTGTGTTGCCAGGGCCGCAAGTGACTTGCGGCCCTGTTTTTTGTGCCAAGGATCGAAAGCTCTCCGGAAGGTTCGGAGGGCGTTTTCTTTTGAGTCTAGAACGTTAGGAGGCGTACCTATGAACTACGCACTGCTACCACAAGATATCTGGCTGATGTCGCTCGGCGGCCTTTTGGCAATCGCTGTGCTCGTGGCGAGCTCGGATCTCGCCGTCAACAAGTTGAGCGGCCTGGCGGGCTACTTCCGTCTCTCAACGACCTTCGTCGGGGTGACCGTCGTCGCGCTTGCGACGAGTATCCCTGAGATCGTCGCGCACTACACGGCGTCGGTGGGAATCCTGACCGGCTCCCTCGACCCGAAGATCGGCGCGGCGGTGGTGTTGGGTGCGAACATCGGCTCCGACGTCGTCCAGCAGACGCTGATTATGGCGATCGTCGTCCTAATCGCCGGGAAGCTCGTCTTCCGCCGCTACTTCCTTTGGAAGAGCATGGTGCCGATGATCGTCACGACGCTGATGTGCCTGGTCCTGGGCTGGGACCGGCACTACTCCCGCGTCGATGGCCTAATCCTCTTCGGCTCATTTTTCGCCTATCTCGCTTACCTCTACTACGACGAGCGCAAGCACTACGAGGCCGAGGATAACGGCTTCTCAGAGAGCGGCGAGCCGCCGGCGGGCGTGCCCCGGACAACCAGACAGGCGTGGCGCGACGCGGGTATCACAGTCGTGGCTCTGCTGGTCACGATTGGCGCGGCAACGTTCGCACTCCGCGCCACCGAGGTCGTGGTTCAGCGCACAGGCATCGGCGGGTCGCTGATCGGGGTTGTCACCTTGGGCGTGGCCTCCGCGCTGCCGGAGCTGATTACGGCCATCTCGGGCACCCGCAAGGGCGATGCAGGTATCCCTTTGGGGACGCTGATCGGCAGCAACATCACGAACCCCTTGGTCGCCATCGGCGGCGGCGCCTTGATCTCGGAGTATTGGGTGCCAGGGCCCCTCGTGAAGTGGGACCTGCCGTGGGAGGCCGTCACCGGTGCGCTCCTCTGGGCCTTCCTCTGGTTCCGCAAAGGTAAGCTCGGCAAGGGCGGCGCAATCTACCTGATCGCACTTTACGCCACCTACGTGGCGCTGCGCTCCATCTTCTTTGCGGTTGACTGAGAAATGAGCAAGCGATCGCAGGGGCTCAAGGCCGTGAGCTTCAGGTAGCGCAGGGCAGCGGCTACCCCGGGTTGTCGTGGTTCGGCGCTTCACCAATCCGGGGCGGCTCAACGCTCACCGTACCTGCCGCAAAGCCTCCTGTCAGTTAAGCCCTGCGGCCTCCCACAACTTGTCCATCTGTGCAGCCACGAGCTTGGCTGCCTTCCGCGGATCGTGGGCGGCGAGCTCGTTCGTGGACTTGCTGAACGGCTCCGGCGTCACGGGCCCCTCATAGCCCAGCTCATAGAGCTTCCGGATGAACGCCGGAAGGTCGATGACGCCGGTCTCCATCGGCAGACAGCGCACGCTGTCAATCTGCTCATCCCGCGGCACACCCGCAGGCGCGTCGTTGACGTGGACCGTGACGACGTCGTGAGCCGTGATCTGGTCCAAGTCGTCCACAGTGCCACCGGAGGTGTAGAGGTGCCACGCGTCGAGCAGCACGCCCACATTGTCCATGCCGATCGCCTCCGCGAGCTCCATCAAGCCCTCCAACGTGTAGATGAAGGGATAGCGCTTGCCCTCGCGCAACGTCTTGGGTCCGATAAACTCGATACCCAACCGGCAGTCAAAGGCCTCTAGGACCTCGGTGATGGGACGAAACCGGGCGACGTGCCACTCGAAGTTCTCCTCGAAGGGACGCTCATCCGAGGCCGGAAGCATCCACGTTGACGTCCGAGGGCACCCCAGGGCCTTGCCCACGGCTGCGAGCTTGGGGAGTTCAGTGATGCCCTTCTTCCACCGCGCCTCATCCTGCCAATCGACGGGTAGGCCCCACTGACCGGGGCGCACCCCTTGATCTTCGAACAGCGCGATGACATGATCCAGCCCGTACGCATCCGCCAAGACAGCAGCCTCTCGGATGTCGAAGTCCACACCACCGAAACCCGTGTCGCTTGCCAAGCGGATCGTCTCCTCCAAGGAAGCGCCACGGATACCAATCGCTCCTGCATTCAGGTTCTTGAACATACTATCTCCTCGTCTGGTCAGCCTAGACAGAGACTCCAAGGGCACGTTCACGCTTGTCTATCCCGAGTCTATATCGGAATAGGTCGGTCGCAACCCCCTGCCCCACCCAAATCCAACCTTCACAACGAATCTCTGACGAAATCCATATCCATCCCAACCGAAAATGGCCCCTATTCCTGATAGGCTTAGAATGGTATCTAAGTGCAGGATGGTGGTCGTCGGTCAGAGACCCCCAAGGCTATGCAGACCGCCCATGAGAGAGGAGGAGAGGATGAAGCCCATGATAAGAACCATCGCGGGACCGACCCTGCTGGCGCTTGCCACGCTGGTACTGGCAGGGTGCGGGCTACAAGCAGTCCCATCCATGCCGACAGAGACGACGTCGCTTATCGAAACGCCAGCGCCGCCCGAGTCACCGGTCGAGACGCCGGTCGCCACCGATACTCCCGTCAATCCCGCCGTAGCCATCTCGCCGGTCAGCGGCCCGCCCGGGACAAGCGTCCAGGTCGCCGCAAAGGAACTGCCACCCAACGCCATGGTAGAGATCGGTGTCGGACGCCAGGACTCAGAATACGACGTGATCGGCACCGCCGACGCCGACGGCGAGGGACAACTCTCGGTGCAGGTGGCCATGCCCGAGTACGCAACGCCCGGCGAGCGCTGGGTCGTGGTGGTCACCACCTCCGAGCCAGCGGCGAAGGCTGTCTCAAACGTCTTCGAGGTCACCGAACTGGGCGCCGAGGCAAGCGTGGCGATATCGCCGCAATCGGGTCCCGTTGGCACCCAGGTTCAGGTCACGGCGACAGGTTTCCCGCCTGAGGTCCCCGTCAAAATCGGCTTTGGGCGTCCCGAATCCGAATACGATGTGCTCAAGACGGCTCAGACCGACGCTGACGGCGAGGTCGACATCCAGATCGCGATCCCGGAGTTTGCCGATCCAGAGGACACCTGGCTCCTCGTCGTCGCCACCACCGATGGGGCTATCACGGAGCTCTCGGACCCCTTTGATGTGACGCCGGTTGTTGCCGAGCCCGAGATCTCGATCACGCCGCAGGCCGGAGCCGTCGGAACCCAGATCCAGGTGACCGCGATGGGCCTCCCAGCCGAGACTCCCGTGGACATCGGCTTCGGCCGGGTCGACTCTGAGTACGACGTCCTCAAGACGGCGGAGACCGACGCCGATGGCAAGGTCGACATCCAAATCGAGGTGCCGAGCTTCGCCGAACCAGAGGATCCGTGGGTCGTGGTCGTTGCCACACAGGATCGCGCAGTGACCCTGGTGTCAGACGTCTTCGACGTGCTGGCGCTCACCCCCACACCCAGCCCGACACGCACAGGCGGCCTCTTCACACAGGTCAATATCTACCTCATCGCCGTAGGCGACGCGGGTCAGCAGGGCGAGCTTATCGGCTGTGATGACAGCGTCATCCCGGTGCAGGTGGAGATCGAGCCGACGATTGCGCCCCTGAGGGCCGCGCTGAACGAGCTATTGGCCATCGACACCCAATACTACGGCCAATCCGGCCTCTACAACGCCCTCTACCAGTCCGATCTCAGCATCGTCGGGATCAACATCGTGCAGGGCAAGGCGACGATCGCCCTCTCGGGCACGCTGCAGATAGGTGGCGTCTGCGACGCACCCCGCGTCGAGGCCCAGCTCAAGGAGACGGCGCTGCAGTTCTCGACGGTGAACGACGTGGAGGTCACGGTCAATGGGCAACCGCTGGAGGAGGTGCTGAGCAACAAATGAGGCTTCCGAGGCGCATCACCCACCGGCAACTCTGCGGGTCGCGAAGGCACACTCGGCAGAGAAGAGACCGGTCTGGAGGGTGACGCAGAATTGCTTGGCTGCAGACTCAGTCGGTGGCAGCGGAAGCAGGACCCGGGGTTCGGGGGATGGCAATGGTAAATACGCTGCCCTCCCCCACGTCGCTCTCCAGCTGAACCCAGCCGTCGTGGGCCTCGACGACGCCTTTGACCAGGGCCAAGCCGAGGCCCGTCCCCCCATAGCGTCGCGTCGCGCTCCCGTCGACCTGGTAGAAGCGCTCGAAGATGCGCTCGTGCTCCTCAGGGGGAATGCCGATACCCTCGTCAGAGACTGAGATCGTGACGTAACGGCGATCCGGTGAGAGGCCCGCGCTGATCTCAGCCGTCGTGCCAGGGTCGGAGAACTTGCACGCGTTGTCGAGGAGCTGGTGCAGCGCCTGCGTCAGACGTCCAAAGTCGCCGGTGAAGGGCGGTACCTCCGCAGGTCGGACGCACTTCAACGTGATGCCCGCCGCGAGGGCGCGCTGGCTCGTCATCCTGCACGCCGTCTGTAACAATTCGACCGGAGAAATCAACTCGATGTTGAGTGGCTCGCTGCTCAGATCCTGGAGGGTGGTGATCGACTCCACCAACTCAACCAGCGCCGCGACCCGCTCCCGAGTCACCTTCAGGGCCTGTTCCCGCTGCTCCGGGGTCATGCCACCTTCGGCCAGGAGCTCCACGTACCCGCGCACCAGGGCCAGGGGCGTCCTTAACTCGTGCGCCACGTTCTGGATGAACTGCTCCCGCAATGTGTCTAGCCGCCGAAGGTCGGCGTTGGCCGCCTCGAGCTGAAGGTTGGCCCGCCGCAGCTCGGCCGCATATTGGGTCCGAGTGATCGCCACACCGAGCTGATTGCCCACAGTCCTAAGGACCTCCACTTCCTCCGTGTCGAAGCCGTGCTCCTCAGTCGCATAGATGGCCAGTACTCCCACGATGGATTGGCGATCGGCCGGGTCCCCTTCCCAGATGGAGATGCCCTCCGTGGCCCGGAGGGGGAGGTAAGCGAACGCGTTGTACCCGTCGGGCAGGGGCGGGGGTTCTGTAGACGTGTGATCTCGACGCGTGCCAACACTGGGCTCACCCGACCTGGCTACCTCGCCCGGGACACCCTCTCCCACCGGCAAGGGGTTGTCGAAGGGCAGGTCCTCTTTGGAGAGGCCTAGGGTGCGGGCGACATAGAGGCAGCGGGTCGCCGGGTTCAGCAACTGCACCAACCCGGCCTGAGCGTTGACGGCGCCGACACTCGCCCCAAGCGCCCGCGCCAACATAGTGTCCAGATCACCCGAGTGGCTGAGGGCGTGGGCCACGTGGTTCATCGCGGCGAGGCGGATATTCTGCGTCCGAAGATCCCGGGTCTGTCGCGCGACCTCTGCTTCCAGGGATCGGTTGAGCCGTGTTATCTCCTGCTGGTAGTGATCGCGCTCTGCGATCAGCTGCGCCTTCTCTAGGACGCGATCGAGGACCACGACGACCTCGTCCATATCGAGGATGGGCTTGCTGATGTAGTCCCAGGCCCCCAGACGCATCGCCTCGATGGCGTCACCGAGCACACCGGTGCCCGAAACGACCACGATCGGTAGGTTCTGCTGCTCAAGAGAGAGGGCTGAGATCACGTCGAGGCCGTGCACCTTGGGCATCCGCAGGTCGACGAGCAGGACGTCGAAGCTCTCGCTGCGCGCCATCTCCAGCGCCTCCTCTCCGTCGCTAGCCGTGGCCGTCTCATAGCCACAATCGGACAGATAGTCCGCCAAGGCGCGGCAGATCAGGGGCTCATCATCGGCGATAAGGACACGTTTGCTCATGATAGGCTCGCCCTCCGATTGTAGCATGGCTTGCTGAGCATGCACACGGTCTGCGCTCAACGGTAAGGACTGCGCCGGCCCACACCTCACGCTTCAGTCTTCACAACGGAAGCTCTACAACAAAAGTCGCGCCCTCGCCCTCCGCGCGCTCCCCCCAGATCTTGCCCCGATGGTGCTCGACCACGATCATCCACGAGAGCCAAAGGCCCAGCCCTGTGCCCATGCCCACGTCTTTGGTCGTGGTGAAGGGCTCGAAGAGGTGAGGAAGGATGTCCTCGGGCAGCCCTGGGCCGCTGTCCGTCACCTCGAGTCGCACGGCCTCGCCTGCCAACGAGGTTCGCACCGTGAGAACGGGGGCATAGGCGTTCCCGACCTCCTTTTCCAGTGCGGCTCGCCTCGCCATAGCTTGCGCGGCATTTTGGACGAGGTTGAGGATAACCTGCTGGATCTGGGGCGCATCGCAGACGACGGGGGGCAGATCATCGGCCAGATGCAGCACAATGTCAATGTCGCGGAAGTCGTAGCGCTTCCTCAGATCGTAGTCGGCGGCGGCAAGATCGAGGGTTATTCGCAGAAGGTCGTTGATGTCGTGGGGCGCCGGCTCGAAGACGCTCCGGCGCGAGAAGCCCAACAGATCGCGCACGATCTTGGCTGCCCGCTGCCCTGCTACCTGGATGCTGTCCAGGTAGGCCAACGCATCACGGTCGGCCAGGTAGCTCGCAACCGCCTGAGGATCCAGTCCACTGCCGATCATGGCCTCGCGGGTCCGATCGCGCTCTCCATCCAGCACCAATCTCACGATCTGGGTCCCTTGGAGGATTCCGCCCAGCGGGTTATTGAGCTCGTGAGCCATCCCGGCGACCAAGCGACCGATGCTGGCCATCTTCGCCGTCTGCAGCGCGACCTCCTCCATCTGAACACGCGGCGTGACATCCTCGATGCGCAAGACCATCCCCTGGACGCCGTCCGTCAGGAGAGGGAAAACCTCGACGTCATAGGTAATCGTCTGACCATCGGTATGAACCGACTCCCGCTCTCTCCTTACCGGTGATGAGGTGCGGCTGGCCTCCTCTACCAGGTCACGGTAACGCACCAGGGCCGGGCAAGCATCCCAGCAACAGGTGCCAAGGACGCTCGGCGCGGACCTGCCCGTCAGCGCCTCGGCAGCCGGGTTCCAGGTCAGGATATTGCCATCGAGATCAAGCGTGATAAGCGCCGAGGGCATGGAGTCCGCAATCGCCGCCAGCAGGTGCTGTAAGCGCAGGATCTCAGCCTCGGCCCGTTGGCGCTCGCGGACCTCTCTCTGTAAGGCCAGGTTTCGCTCGCGGAGCGGGTTGAAGAACTGGCGCGTCATAATCCCGTGCCCTACGATCACGAGACTCAGCAGCATCGAGAAAGATAGCACGGGGAACGGCACATCGAGCAGGCCGCCCACCAGGATCCCGACTAGGAGCGCGACCGTGCTGAAAGCCAGATAGACCTCGTTGACACGTCGCCGTAGCAGCCAGAAAAGGACCAAGGCCCAGATGAGGAAGATCACGGGCACCAAGGTGCTCAACGTGCCGAGGAGCGTGAACGATACGTGGGTGGTCCCGTTGGGCGTGAGACGATGCCCATAGACGATGGCGCCCAGCAGCGACGCGGGCAGAAGAAACACAAAGCCCCAGACGATGCCCGCGAAGGCCGCCAGATGCACCGGTCTGGCAGAGACCTCCAGGTAGTGGACGGCAAAGAGCAGCAGCGCGGGCCCGATAAAGGAGAAGGTCCAGGTGCCGAGTTGCCCCAGGACCTCCGGCGTACCGCGCTCCAGCCAGAGCGCCAAGCGCAACAACGTAGCCAGGACGGCGGTGCAGGCCGTGGTGAGCGTATAGAACGCGAAGAGCTGGTTCAAGCGGCGTCCCGGCCCGGTACCGAAGACCGCCAGCGTGAGGGTGAAGGCGATGAGGGTCACGAGCACGTAAGCGCCCACGTCAAGCCAAAACCACGCCGGCATCCTCTTGCCTCACCGTTTCCGGAGCCCTCGCTCCTCCCGCGTAAGCGCTAAGCGCTAGGTCTCGTCCTCCGCAAACCTCACGGCGTACTTGATGACCTTCTCAGGCTCATCACGGACCAGGTCAAACACTGTCACGGCCTCCTCGAGCGTCACCACAGGCTGGATCAGGCCCGGCGCGGTGAGCTTGCCCTGGCGCATCATGCTGGCCAGGACGTCATAGGCCCGTTGCTGATCCCAACGCGGATAGTCCCGGGGCGGATGACCCCAGCCGCAGCCGTGGGGCACGACCATCGTGAGCCGGTTATGATGCCACTCACGCCCCAGCCAGAGGCCGTGGGCCTCGCGCTGATAGAAACCTGCGGAGCAGACCGTGCCCCCGATCCGCGCCGACCGAATCGCCGTAGCGAGGCCAGGATAGGTCCCGCTCAGCTCGATTGCGACATCGGCGCCCTTGCCATCCGTCTGGCGGTGGACCTCCAATGCGACATCGCCCTCATAGGGATCGTAGACGGCATCGGCACCGCGATCGAGCGCCCAGGCACGCCGATTGGGCAGGGGATCCACAGCAAAGAGTCGCTCGACCCCTGCAGCCGCCGCCATGCGGACCGTCAGCAGCCCCAACGCCCCGAGACCGATCACCATCACGCTGTCGCCATAGCGCACGTTCGACTCGCGGATGCAATGGAAGGCGACGTAGGCAGGCTCGATGCAGAGGGCCAGCTCCGGTTCGATCTCGCCCAGCGACCAGATCCAGTTCGCCTCGCAGACGTTCGTCTCGCGGATGTCCATGAGGCCGAAGACGGTGTCACCCACCGCCCACGCCTCGACCGCGGAGCCGACCTCGACGATGGTGCCGACCCCGGTCGTGCCCGAGGGCCATGGTGACTCAGGCGTAGGCATCCGCGGGGGCTGTTCCGATGGGACAAAGATCCGCATCTCCTGGTCGAACTCCTGGCCCTGAAAGGCACCGCCTTCAAACATCGCCGTCGTCGTCCCGTGCTTGCCCGAAGCCCACGTCGTCTTCACGCGGACCTGGTTCGGCTCAAGCTCCGGCTCCTCATACGTCAGAATGTCGGCCTGGAACGGCCCCACAAAGGCAAGCCTTCTTGGCATCGATTCCTCCTCAGAGTGTTTTCACGCCGGGCAGACGCCCGGCTCCTCCCGTTGGGCACCGCGCTCCAAATAGGCAACCTGCCGCGGCTCCAATCGCACATCGACGGCGCTCAGACTGTCCGCCAACTGCGCCGGCGTGCGCGAGCCGACAATGGGAATGGTTACGAAGGGTTGCGAAAGCAGAAAGCCCAGCACGATCTGCGTGACTGAGAGTCCCATCTCGTCCGCCAAGCGGACGATGCGCTCAAGCCGGCGACGGTTCTCAGGCAGCGGGTACATACGCTGGAGCCCGGGACTGAGATCGTCCGATGAGCCACTTGCGATCTTCTGGAAGAGCCCGCCAGCCTGGGAGGAGAAGGGTACAGCCGCCATCCGTGCGTCGACGTGAAACTGCCGCAGCGCCTTATCCATCATCACGATGCCCTGATCGACCAACGATTCGGGGTCGACGAAGGCAAGGTTCCACAGCATGGAGTTTGCCACGAACCCCGTGAAGCCGTGCGCTTTGGCGTGGGCCTGTGCCTGTCTGATGCGGTCGGCGCACCAGTTGGAGCACCCGACATAGCGGATCTTCCCGACAGCCACCTGAGCCTGAAGCACATCCATGATCTCCCCAACAGGCCGGGTCGGGTCGTCACGATGTAGATAGTAAAGGTCGATCGTATCGACCTGCAAGTGCGCCAGGCTGGCGTCGAGGTCGGCGACGATCTCCCTCTCAGAGAGCCGGGGAATCTCCATCGATGAAAGCTCCGGATGCCCTCCCTTGGTCGCGATAACGAGTTCGGCCCGGTTCCCGCGTGCCTTGAGCCACCTGCCGATCGTCTTCTCACTTACGCTCCGCTCGCCGGGGAGCCAGTTTGCGTAGACGAGGGCGGTATCCAGGAAGTTCCCTCCACGCCCGACGTAGAGGTCTAACAGACGGAAAGCATCGTCCTGCGCCACCGTCGTCCCCAGCCCTGAGGTGCCCAAGCAGATGGGATAGACGGATAGATCCGAACCCGTCAGCGTCTTGTAGGTCATCATCGCCTCCAACTAAGGGGATCTTTCTCGGCAATGGGTACCGCCCGCCGCCGATCAGCAACATTCGCGACTGCGCACGGGCTTTCTCGGGGGCGAACCCCACCCCTCCGTCATGGTCCCTATACTGAGGCCATAGACAAGGCAGGGCGAATGTGTGCTCTTGTCGCGCTCAAACCCCTTTCTGTCCTTGGCCGCCTCCATTGTAGCAAAGAACCTGGGAGAACGCGAATTCGTCGACACGGCCCACAACGAATGCCCGGAGGTGGTTGGCTTACCGTACTATCACCCCATCCCTGTGAAAGGCAGCCACGATCGCGCGATGAGCAGCGACGGTCGTTAGGTATGAGCGCCGCAGCGTTTGATCCTCAATCGTCGCCGCCCGCGCCATTAGCAGACCATACGCCTCCGACAAGACGAGGGGTGCACGCGAATCCTGACACGCCGCGAGGACTTGGTAGCAACTCAAATGGATCCGCAGCGGGTCGCTTCCACCCTGCACAGGATGCGTGTGCAGCGCCTCAAGCATCTCCTCCACCCTCGCCAGCGCGGAGGCCGCACGGCCCTGGGACAGCAGAGCTTCAGCCAACCCAGCCCGGGCCCGGAGGGCGACGGTCGCCGGGCCTATCTTCAGCCTCGTCGCCAGCGCACGCTGGAAGCTGTCCAGGGCCTGGTCGGGACGTCCCTCCGTCAGGAAGCAGTAGCCTAACGCAACCAGAGCCTCCGCCCGCAGGACTTGATGCCCCGGATGGTCACGGCCCCCTCTCAACGCCGCCGGGATCTCAAGAGCCCGGACAGCGTATGACCGCGCCGACCGATGATCTCCCACTGCTTCGCAGAGCTGGGCCATCTCGACCAGTGCCCAGGCAGACGCAAACGGCTCCTCCGACCCATTGAGGACAAGAATCGCCTCCTCCAGGTGAGCGCGAGCTTGCTCGTACTGCCCCAGCTCCCGCATAAGGGCACCCCAGATGGTTCGCGCCGTCGCTTCTCCAAGTGGGTCGCCTGTCTCGTGCCAGAGCGGCAACAAAGGCGCCAGATGTCTGCACGCCTCACCGTATCTCCCCAATAGCAGAGCGTTGTAGCCCAGATACGTGAGCGCCCCGGCCTCACCGCGGCGGTGTCCAATCTCGCGAGCGGCGCGCAGTGCCTCTTGCCCATAGGCTTGGCTACGGGCAAGGTCGCCCTCAACCATCTGAAAGAAGTGGGTCAGCCTCAAGAGGGCCTCGACCTCGCCAGCGCGATCGCCCAGCTCCCGGCTGAGCGCCAAGGCGTCATTCAGAAGCCCACCCGCGCGATCCCGATCGTCGAGCCACATCGCGATGGAGCCCGCACAGCGCAAGCTCTCGACCTCTAGCTCTGGCCTTTCCATCTCTCGAGCCAAGCGCAGGGCCTCCTCACAGTGGACGAGCGCCCTGATCATCTCCGACTCATCCAGCAACACCCAGCCCAGGATCAGATGGGCCGCCGCCTCATTCACGCGATCACCCGTGCTTCGCGCTGACGCGATCACGCGCTCAGCCTGTCGAGTCGCGCTCTGACGCTCGCCCCGCAACCTCGCCCATTCAGCTTGCCGCACCGCTACTGCCGACTGTGCCCGGACATCGCCCATCGCTGTGGCTGCCTGCCGCAGCAACGCGAGATCCTCTGCCTGCGCCTCGTAGGCCCCCCGGCGATCGTGAACACGTTCTCGGGCCATCAGAAGCGCGAACCGCCGGCGATGGTTGTCCGCTGGCACCAGCTGCAGCGCCCGCGTGAAGTAGCCGATAGCGGCTTCGTTGGCGTACTGAGCTGCCGCCTGTTCGCCCGCGCGGGAGAGATATGCGATAGCTTGATCACAATCGTCAGCCGCCTCCCAGTGGTAAGCGAGCAACCCGAGTTGCCCTGCTACCTGCTCGGGGTAGAGCCGCTCCAGCGCCCTGGCGACGCGCCGGTGCAAGTCCCGTCGCTGTCGGTGTAGCAGGCTTCCGTAGGCCGCCTCAAGCGTGAGTTGATGGTCGAAGATGAACTCTCTCGCAAAGCCGAGCTCAAGGGTCTCCTGGCGGCCTCGGGCCAAGGTCTCACCGGTTGCCCAATCCGCGCGGCGAGCGTGCTCGCGGATCAGCCCGGCTCGGAGAAGGCGTCCCAAGGCAACATCCAGCTCGCCGCGCTCCAGCCTGGTCGCGTCCCCGCCCCCTTGTTCAACCAAGACATCGGCCAGCAAAGAGTAGCTGAAGACCCGCCCTATGACGGCCCCTACCTGAAGCACACGCCGGGCAGCAGCGGGCAGGCGGTCGATACGCGCCATCAGCACTCCCTGTACCGTCGGCGGCAGCCCGTCCGCAGCCAGTCCTTGATCCAACAACGACCGCACGATCTCTGCCGCAAAGAAGGGATTACCCTCAGCCCGCTTCACGATCGTATCAACCACCCCTGCTATCTCATCGCACTCCTGCCCCGACAGCAGGTGGCATGCCAGCGTCCTGATCTCATCGGTTGACAGAGGCGTCAGCCAGATATCCGTGTGGGAAGCGCCGAAGTCAGACATCGCCACATTGCGGACCTTCCAGCAACCGTGGGAGCGCGCAGGTCGCATAATCGCAACCACCAAGATGGGATGCTGCGCGGTCAAGCGCAGCAGATCAGTCAGGAGCGCCAAGGACGCCTCATCGGCCCAGTGCAGATCCTCGAGCACGAGCACCAAGGGGACCCGCCTAGCCGCACAGGCAAGCAGATCGGCGATGGCGCGAAACATCGCATCCTGCAACAGCCCGGCGTCGAGAAGACTGTCCAGCTGAGCCGATGCCGCCGGATCGAGCGGCAGCGCCAGCAGTCTCGCCAGATAAGGATACGTCGACCGCGCCCGCTCACGACACAGCTCCGCGATCTGCGCCTCCAAGGCCGCGCAAGCGGTGCGGTCGCACTCGTCCGGCAATCTCAGAAGCTGTCGCAGCAGCTCCTGCCAACCGCGGTAGGCCACTTCCCCTGTGTAGGAGAGCCACCGGCCCTCCACCCATCGCACTGGAGCCACAGAGTTGCTATCCCCCGTGCCCTGCGAAACCAACACCCCACGCTCTCCCGGCACTTCAGCCGTGCTCTGAGCGGGCCTCTGGCTCTCAGTCCGAGAGCGCGCCTCTGCAACCAATCGGGACTTTCCAATCCCTGCGTCGCCCACAAGCGTCACAATCCCGCCACTTCCCGACTGCACGCGGGCCACCGCCGCGTTCAGGAGCTGCAGCGCGCCCGCGCGCCCGACCAAGGGCGCACGCAATCCACCGACATCGTGCTCTGCTGTAACCTCTGTTGCCACCCCCAAAGGCCGGTAGACCCTCAGGGCCTCTCTCACCCCGTCCACGCGCCGAGCACCCATAGGCTGCCACGTGAACCGAGCTCGGGCGAGTCGATAGGTATCTTCTGTTACAAGCACGGTCCCCGGCTCTGCAGCCGCCTCTAGCCGGGACGCCAGGGCGAGCGTACGGCCCATTGCGGTGCGTTCTACGTGGTGACCCGGCTCGCCGACAGCGCCGACCACTACGTCGCCGGTACTCACTCCCACGCGCAAAAGCAGCTCACCTGCGGACAGCTTGAGATCCAACCGCTCGAGCAAGAAAGGTTCCTCGTGCAGCGCCTCCTGCATTGCCAGGGCCGCCAACACCGCGCGCTCAGCGTGATCCTCGTAGGCAGTGGGGATACCAAAGAAGGCAATCAGTCCATCACCGCGGAACTGATCGATCGTGCCGCCGTAACGCGCGACTTGAGAGGCAAGCAACCGCAAGAGCTGATCCATGGCCTCTACCCACGCCTCGAGCTCCATCTGTTCAGCCAGCTCGGTAGAGTCCTTGAGATCCGCAACCAGCGCCGTGATGAGCCGCCGCTCCCCGCTGGGATACGAGCCCGAGATCGAGCGTGAAGCCCCGTTCTCTTGGTCGCCGGGGATCGGCGCCGATTTTGGGGGCGTCCTGTCGCGAGGGGAAGTCACACTGGCCCACCTCTGCCCCAGGGCCAGCGACCGCGCCTCATCGCCACGCTCCGGGACGGAGTCCGCACATCGAGATTGTCAATCGCCGCGCCGGGCACCTGAACGTGAGGGGACCCAAGCCCCTTGAGCTCCAATACGGTCAACAGGAATCTCCCTCGCAGGACGAAGACTGTGGAGTCCTGCACTCCGATTGTCGAAATGCTTCTTCTAATTGTCCTATATTATAGATGTTTATTGATTTTATTTCAAGCGACGGTCTCCAGCTTGACGAGTCATCAATGACATCCCAGTGTGGGGATGACGGAAGGCGCTGGCGGCCCTTAGGAAGTGGGGGAAGGGAAGGATCTATAAGGCCCGCACAAAACTATCAGCGAGGATCCTGCGTCGGCGGCCTTAAGATGCCCTGCTTTACAACCTCGACGGCGTAGGTCGCTACCTGGACGTGGAAGGGCTCCACGCGGCCCGGCAACTCACTCAGCGCAAAGAAGCCCGCGTCGGAGACCTCAGGGCTGGGTTGAAAGGCGTCGCCGTTGTCAACGAGCTCGCAGAGGAAGATGAGGTCGAGCCGCCCAAGCGCTCGATCACCACCGATCACGAGCGGGTGTCGGGTGCGGATGTGATAGCCGGCCTCCTCAAGGACCTCCCGCTCGATCCCCCGGTTGGGGTCCTCCCCAGGCTTGAGCCACCCACCTGGAAAGCCCCAGGGATACTCATCGCGATAGGTGTGACGGAAGAGCAACACCCGCTCTTGGTCGTCGAGCACGACAGCCACCGCACCCACCAACCACTTGGGCAGCATGAGCCATTCCAGGCGGCCCTGTGCCCAGCCAGGCAACCGGCGCCAAACCGCCAGCAGCCGTCGCTTCAGCCAGTCCCGGATCACAACGCCCTTCCTCTCCAATCCCTCACCATCTGCGTGACCATGCGGCCCAGTATACGCAAGCCTTGGCAAACTGCACGTGACCGGGCAGAGCCGCCCGCTTGCCAGATTCACGTCTATGTCTATGATTGGGATGTATACCTTGTCCCAGCAAGGCATTTTGCGCGCCCCTTACCTTCCACACGTGGTGGATGGAACACAATCCGGCCAGGGAGACTGATATGACTTCAAACTCGGACCCCCGTATCCTGCTCATGGGATGCGGAAGCGTGGGCGGCGTGATCGCAGCGGGGCTGCTTCGTAAAGGCTACAACCTCACAATCGTCACGCACAATGAGGCGATCAGCAAGGCCATCGAGACCGAGGGGCTGCGCGTGATCACGCCCGAAGGGCGGCGAACGGTGCCCGTTGCGGCCAATACGCCGGTGCGGTTGACCTTGGCCCCGCACGATGGCCCTTTCAATATCGCGCTACTGGCGATGAAGGCCACGGAGGTCGAGTCAGCAGCAGAGGCGGTCGCTGGCTGCCTTGCCCTCAACGGCTGCGCCGTGACGCTTCAGAACGGCATCGTGGAGGACCGCGTGTCCGAGATCCTGGGGACTCGGCTCCCTCCCTACGAGAACCATCCATCCAAGAGCCGTGTGATCGGCGCCTTGGTTGGCTGGGGCGCGACCATGCACGCGCCCGGCCTGTACGAGATGACGTCACGGGGCGAGTTGACCATTGGCGAGCTCGATCACACGATTACGCGCCGGGTGCGGAGGCTCAAGGCGGTCCTGGACAATGCGACGCCAACGACGATCTCGACGAACATCTACGGCGCGCTTTGGAGCAAACTCGCGATCAACTGCGGCGTGACCACGTTGGGTGCCCTCACCGGTCAGACTCTCGGTCAGATGCTGCGCCGGTCCCTCGTTCGACGCCTCGCGCTGATCCTGGTCAGCGAGGTACTAGACGTCGCCGAGGCCCACGGCGTGGCGCTGGAGCCTGTGGGTGGGACGCTGGACCTGACGCGGCTCTATCTGTCGCAAGGCCGTCGCAGCGCGCGTTTCGGCCTTGACCTAGTCCCTCGACATCTGATCATGGCGGCCGTTGGATTGAAGTTCCGCCGGCTGAAGTCCTCCATGCTCCAAAGCCTGGAGCGTGGTCGCCCTCCGGAGATCGAGTTTATGAACGCCTATGTGGTCGAGAGGGGACGGGAGAAGCATATTCCCACGCCAGCCAACGCTGCGCTGACACAGATGGTACGCGAGATAGCGTCTGGAACGCGCGAAATCTCAGCGAAAAACCTCCTCGAGTTGGACCAGAGACTGCGGGGCGAACAGGGACGAGCGGGGCAGAGGAAGCAGTAGGACGAGGGCGAGTTCTACAATGAGATGAAGCCATGACGATCCCGACGGTGCAATATCCTGATAACGAAGAGGCCGCCCACGCTGTCTACCAACATGTCCAAGCGCGACCAACCACGCGCCACCTCCGATTGCAGCCTGCAAGCCGGGGAGGCGGGGCTTACGGCGAGTGGTGGCTCATCCCGGGACCCGAGCGCCCCCCATACCGCTATGGCAAGCTCTACATCAGGCGCGTGGCCCTCGGGCCTCGTATGATGTCCGTGGGTTTTTGCTTCCATCGTGGTGTGGGACGCCACCTGGATGCGCTGGTCGACCCAGAGGTGACGATGGGCCCGAGCTGGTTCTGGTCCCGATTCCTGAACGATGCCCTCGCAGGGGCCTTCGAGACACCCCTTCGGGAGATCATGGCGCGGAGCGGGCGGTCGGTGCAGACGACGCTGGAGCTTTATCACTTGAACCACGCACCCGGTCCGCGCACCGGTCATCCACCCGACGATCGCCTCGTTTTTACGGTCGACGAGACCACACTCCGTCTGAGGCCCGACGAGCTGGCTGAGGAGGAGCTTGCGCCACTCACCACCGCCTCCGATCTGCGGGAGCTTGCGCTCTGGGTCGAGGGCATGCAGGACCTATGGTGGTTCTGGATCGACGTCCACATCGGGATCAGCTTGCGCTACGGGGATGAGGAGACGGGCGACTGGGGCGCCGCCGATCTCTGGAACAAGGCGTTGGCGCCCTGGATGTCGTGGGTCCATTGAGCATAGTGCTCTAATCGAAGCGCATCAGCACTCAGGGATCCACAGGAGCTTGTGCCCCTTCCACCTCCTCAGATCTTCTCCGCGACGATGACCATCAGCCCGTAGCTGTCCTCCCTGACGGCGCCCGTGAGCGAGGAGTAGCAGGTGACGTTGCCAAAACCGGCCTCGGAGAGGATGTGCCGGTAACCGTCGTCGGTGTAAGCCTGCATACTCGACGCGTGCCGCGTCACCTCGCCGGATGCGGCATCGATGACGAAGTAACGATTCGTCGCGATGGCTCGGTTGGCGTCCCAGCGGTTCTCCATCAGCACGATGTGAGGCGCCTCTGAGAAGAGACCTGAGGTGGAGGTGTACCAGGAGGGCGGCTCCTTGCCAGAGCGCTCCACCGCCGCGAAGGTGTGCGGCTCCAAAAGAAGGATACCGCCCGGGTCCAGTGCCGCGTAGGCCTTGCGCAGGATCAGCTTCGCCTCCTCCTGGCGGAAGACGTTGAACTCACCGAAGATGAGCATGATCAGCCCGTAGCCTGCACCGTAGTCTGCGTCTCGGATATCCGCCAGCTCGTAGCTACAAGCTAAATTCTCCTCTGCTGCTTGGGCCCGCGCGTACTCGACCGAAGCGGGACCAAAGTCAATACCCAGGCACGTATGGCCTAGCCGGGCGAACCGATGGGTGTAGAGGCCCGGGCCACAGCCCAAATCGAGCACCTTCGTCGGCTTGCCGCTCAGGATCTCCTCATGGATCCAAGCCACCTGTCGCTCGATAGTCTTGAGGCGGCGGCTGGCAGCATCGTGATCCTGTGACAAGTGCTCTCGCAACATCCTTGCGCTGAAGCTAGGGTCGTCCCAGGGGATCTTCTCCCCCTCGGCCCACGGTTCTGGCTCCGGCGTGCGCTCGACAATATCGATAAGGTTCATCGTCACTCCTCTCTTCTCACAACCAGGCTCTATTCGCCGCTATTGGCAACCAAGGAAAGGGGCAGGCTTAGCGAAAAACGAAGATGTTGGCAGAGAACTCGCCCGGATCAAACGGGGTGCCGGCATAGCTTCCGAGATGCTCCAGCAATTCAAAGCCGCGATCCCGATGGAGCGCGACGATCGCCGCCGAGGGCAACGGGTAAAGGGGCGTCGCCGCCTCAAAGACGACCTCGTCGCCCACTTCTAGGCGGGTGGCAAAGGTCACCTGGGACGACGAAATGTCCCGGTATTCCCGGTAGAAGGCCACGTTGTCTTCCGCCCTGATCACGGGAAAGGTCACGCGCTCCTGCCCCAGCACATAGTCCCAGTTCATGACCTGGAGGACCCAGGGCGCTTCAGAAGCCCGTACAGCCTGGACCTGGTCCAAGAACCGTCCAAAGGCGGCCGGCTCAAGGTGGGCGGCGGTATTACCGATACAGAAAACGCCGTCGAAGGGGCCGTCGAGCCGCGCGATGTCCATCATGTCAAGGACCCAGAACCGAGCTTCGCGGTAATGGGACCGGGCGTAGTCGATCATCGCCGCGTCCAGGTCGACCCCGACCGCGTCAAATCCCTCAGCCGCCAGCGATCCAGTATAGTGCCCGGTGCCGCATCCCACATCCAGCACGCGGGACGGCGGCGCAGGCAGCCATCGTCTCAGGAAGTCATAGACGACCTCGCTGAAGGGAAAGATCGCCTCGTAGTGCTCGGTGAATGCCGTGTAGAACGTCATCCTGCCCCTCTGCTCCCTCTATTCCTCGGCCAAACAGGCCCACGCTAACGCTTGAGCCTATTCTACGCGTCATCCGCCTTCGCCACAACCGCTGGCCTAACAGGGGCGATACAGCCGCACACTTGATTCGCGCAAAGCGGTCGTCACCGGTAGAATAGGCAAAGAGGAAACCAACGAGAGGAGGAAGCAATGGACTACCGTTATCTTGGCCGCACTGGCCTTCTGGTCAGCGAACTCTGCCTGGGCGCCATGACGTTCGGACGCGAAGCGGACGAGGAAACCAGCTTTGAGCTCCTGAACCGCTTCATTGACGCCGGAGGCAACTTCATCGATATCGCCGACGTCTACGCTGCCGGCAAGTCGGAGGAAATCGTGGGCCGCTGGCTCAAGGGCCGTCGCCGCGAGGACTACATCATCGCCACCAAAGTACGCTGGCCGACGGGAGACCGCCCTAACGACGTAGGTCTGAGCCGCAAGCACATCCTCGACGCCGTCGAGGCCAGCCTGGACCGTCTCGACACCGACTACATCGATCTCTACCAGATGCATGGTTGGGATCCCGGCACCCCCTTGGAAGAGACACTGCGCACCCTAGACGACCTTGTCCAGAGCGGCAAGGTCCGCTACCTCGGCGCGAGCAACTTCACCGGCTATCAGCTTCAGAAGGCCATCGACCTCAGCCGCCAGAACGGCTGGGAGGTTCTCTCCTGCCACCAGCCCCTCTACAATCTCCTGGATCGCACCATCGAGTGGGAGATCCTGCCGGTCTGTCGGGCCGAGGGCCTCGGCGTGATCCCATGGAGCCCGTTGCGTGGTGGGTGGCTGACCGGCAAGTACCGGCGCGACATGCAGGGGCCACCGGAGGGTACACGGGTCGAGAAGGCCGAGCAGGAGGGCTGGGGCGAGGCGTGGAGCAAGTACAATACGGAACGCACCTGGCGCATCATCGACGCCATGATGGCCATATCTGAAGAGGTGGGGCGCACGCCGGCTCAGGTTGCCTTGAACTGGCTGCTGAACCGTCCGGGGGTGACTGCGCCCATCACGGGGGTACGAAAACTGGTTCATCTGGATGACAACCTCGGTGCCGTGGGCTGGTCGCTCGAGGAAGCACAACTTCAGCGCCTCAACGACGCCAGCACGCCTAGCTACCCCTACCCCTATGACATAATGGTCACGGAGGAAGCGGCGCGAGGACGAGGGAGCTAGCCGGCCTTCATCACACCCATCAGCGCAGGTTGAGCGCCTTACATCCCACCAGCAGAGCCCGAGACGTAAGGAAGGAGATGATCGATGTCAAGCGGATGGATGAGAGCGCTTGCACTCATAGGCGTGTTGATCGCGGCGACCGGTTGTGCCACCGAGATGGAGGGAACATTGCCTGGCACATCGGTCGCGGCAGGCACCCTGAACACCATCGTGGAGTGGGTGGTCGTGCTCCTGGAGGGAGCCGGGATCGTAGTCATCGTGGGAGGATCGTTGGCAGCTACCGTCTACTGCTGTTACACGCTCTCTCGCGACGGCCCCTCCCGGGAGAAGGTACAGCGCTACCGCGAGAACCTGGGCCAGGTGATCCTCGTGGGGCTGGAGTTCCTCGTCGCTGCCGATATCGTGGGCACCGTCGCGATCTCCCCAAGCTTTAAGACGGTAGGGGCTTTGGCACTCATCATCCTCATCCGGACCTTCCTCAGCTTCACGCTAGAGGTGGAGACCACAGGGTACTGGCCCTGGGAGAGACCGTGGTGCCGAAGTCCTCGCGAATAGGGCAGCCGACGACCGGCCCTAAGCCCGCGATGCACCCCTCTGACGGGATTCAAGAAGCGAGGGATAGCGCTATGGTCAGGTCCAAAGGGATCTGTGAGTCGGCACTCTCCTCCTGAGCCCGAGCCTGGAGACGGGGACTCTCCACGCAGACAAGACGCCATGCCATCCAGGGATACGCGGAGTCTCATCATCCTAGCGGTATTGGCGGGCAGCCTGTTGCTGTTCGCCCAGTTTGCTGGACTCGTGCGTAGCGGCGCGACACAGATGTTCGACGAACAGATCCTGCTGGCGCTGCGCACGCCTGAGGACCTCTCTGATCCGGTCGGCCCGGCGTGGCTAGAGGCCGCCGGCCGGGATATCACGGCTTTGGGCAGCGTCACGGTCCTGACGCTGGTCGTCTCGGGCACAATCGGATATCTGTTGCTCGCGCGGCGGGCCCGCACCGCCCTCTTTCTGCTGATCAGCGTGGGAAGCGGTGCGCTCGTGAGCTCCCTTCTCAAGGCCGCCTACCGCCGTCCGCGGCCAGAGCTCGTCCTGCCTCAGGCGTACGTCTATTCGGCCAGCTTTCCGAGCGGTCACGCGATGATGTCCGCAGTCGTCTATCTGATCCTCGCGGTCCTGTTAGCCCAGACAACTGCGCGCCGCCGCGTGACCGGCTACTTCCTGACGGTCGCCATCCTACTTACGCTCTTGGTTGGCATCAGTCGCGTCTACCTGGGCGTCCATTGGCCCACGGACGTATTGGCCGGTTGGGCTGTTGGAGCGGTCTGGGCGTTGCTGGCAGGGCAGGTGGTTCGTCACCTGCAAGACCGTGACGTCCTGAGGCTTGGCCGACCTGAAGCCACGCCGCAAGAGGATCGAACGGACTCGTCACGTTCTGGATAGCCGGCCTTCGCCGGGCTCAGACCCATCTCAGAACAGCCATTTGGACTCGGTTCTAAAGTGTGTTGGTGAAGTGGGGGGAGCCGGGGACTTGCGCA
>JBNGDL010000010.1:0-66614 GCA_049975205.1 Anaerolineae bacterium
CTGCAATTTGATGGCTGGCCTGTCGTTGAGCGGCTCGCCGGCGAGAGGATTCACCGATTAGCCGGACCACCTGGTCAGGCCATCATTACCTTGATATGACGCAGTTCTTCTTTAGAGTGATGACCGATCTACTCCTGAAACAAGAAGCACTTGACGAGCACGCCGTCCACCTGGAGATCCGGCGGCACCTGCTCTTTACAGATGTCCATGACGTGAGGGCAGCGACCGGCAAATCGGCACCCCTGCTTCAGGTATTCTTCCTGCTCCGTCAAGGAGAGATCGATGCGACCTTCCCATCGCCTCTTGGGATCTGCTTCGGGGATGGAGTCCCGGAGTAGCTGGGTGTAGGGGTGCTTCGGCTCCATCAACACCTGCTCCACCGACCCCATCTCCACGATGTTGCCTCTGAACATGATGGCGATCCGGTCGCTGACGTAGTAGGCAGTGGCCAAGTCGTGGGTGATGTAGAGCACGCTGACGCCAAACTCGTCGCTGAGCTTCTTGAACAAATTGACGATCGACATTCGCAAGGACGCGTCCACCATTGAAACGGGCTCATCTGCGATCAGAAGCGATGGGTCGGTCAACAGAGCTCGCGCGACCGAGATCCGCTGTAGCTGCCCGCCAGAGAACTCGCTCGGATATTTGCCGGAGAAATCGTTGTAGGACAGGCCCACAGCGCTCAGCTTTTCCTTGATCAGCTCCTCGGCTTCCGCCCTGCGTCTCGTCAATTTGAAGTTCCGGACGGCGTCAAAGAAGTACTGGTCGACCCGGCGTAATGGGTTGAACGTCTCGAAAGGATCCTGAAAGACTGCCTGGATGTCCTCCGTCAACCAGGCCCTTCTGCGTCTCCCCTCCTTCACTTCGTCCTGGTGGATGATGCGACCTGAAGTAGGCTCCTCAAAGCCCAGGATAATCTTGGCGGTTGTTGTCTTGCCGCATCCACTCTCACCGGCCAGCGTGAAAATTTCGCCCTGCTTGACGTCAAAAGAGACGTCATCGACAGCCGTTATCTTGACCCGGGAGAAGATGCTCCCTTGGGAGAAAACCTTCTTTAGGTGGTCGACTTCAAGTAGTTTTTCCATCAAATCCTCCGACCGAGTCCGAGTTCTCTGGGTTCTCCGGGCTCACCAGCCAGCAAGCAACTTTATGGTTAGACTCCACAGCAACAAACTCCGGCATTCTTTCTCTACAGATCTCCATCGCATGTGGACACCTTGGATGGAAGGGACAACCACTCGGTAGATCGATCAGGGAAGGGGGACTCCCCGGCACGCTCATCCTGGTCGTCTTGTCCCCGAACTTGGGCAGCGAGTCGATGAGATACTGCGTGTAGGGATGAAGGGGATTGCCGAACGTCTCCTCGGTCGTCGCCTCCTCCACCATCTTTCCTGCGTACATGATGCCGATCCGGTCCGCGATGTTGGCGTGAATCCCCATATCGTGCGTGACCAGGATGATGGTATTGCTTAGCTTGTTCTGGATGTCCTTCAACAGCTGTACAACGCCCCTCTGGACGACGACGTCGAGTGCCGTGGTCGGCTCATCGCTGACGATGATCCGCGGCTCCAGAATGGTCGCCAGGGCGATGGTGACCCGCTGTCGCATGCCGCCGGAGAGCTGATGCGGGTAGGCATTGAGGATGTTTCGCGGAAGTCCCAACGTCCGGATGTGGCTGTCGGCTATCTCAAAGGCTTTGTCCCCCGTCTTGCCCCTCTGACTCTCGATGAAGTGGCGGAAGGTCTCCTTGAGCTTCAGCACGGGGTTCAGCACGCTCATTGAGCCCTGCGGAACGTAGGAGATGTACTCCCAGCGCAGCCTTCGCTTCTCCTCGTCGCTCAGCGCGTAGACATCAATCTCCTCGCCGTTCACGCGATAGTATGTCTTCCCACCGATCAGCCTCAACGGTGGCTCCATGGCGGCGATGAGTGTCTTCAAGAGCGTCGTCTTTCCGCAACCACTCTCACCAGCGATGCCGTAGACCTCACTCTCCTGGATCTCGAGATCCACGTCATTGACCGCTTTCACCACTTTCCGGGTTCCTTGCAGGTCCAGCTCGTAGAATGCCTTCAGCCGCTCGGCCCTTAGCACTGTCTGTTTCATAGCTACCTCACCGTGTCCCCACGCGCTGGGTCCGCGTTCTCGGATCCAGGTACTCGCTGATGCTGACCGAGAGCCAATACAAGGCCACAAACAAGAAGATCGACAGGGTGACGGGCGTCAACACCCACCACCAGTGGCCGAGCAGCACCGCCTGGTAATTGATCGCCCAGTTCAGCATCGTCCCAAGGGTGGGGATGTCGATATTGACCAGGCCTAGAATAGCCAGCGTAATCTCTAATCCAATGGCCCAGGACATATTGTTGATCAAGGTGGAGAAGATCAGGGGCATCGCGAAGGGCATATATTCATTGAAGACGAGCTGCAGCGTGCCCGCTCCAGAGAGAATGGCCGTCTGCGTGAAGCCGCGCTCGCGCAGACTCAGGATCAGGGACCGTATTACCCGGGCATCCCAGGCCCAACCGAAAAACGCGAGCAGCAGGCCCAATAGCGGGAGCGTCAGCCTGTCGCGTATGAGCATAGCCAGCATCACAATGATGAGGAAGAGCGGCATTACCAAGAGGCTATCGGTGAAAAACATCAGAACCCTGTCCATCGTGCTTCCCTCATAGCCAGCGACCATCCCGACCACCACCGCGATCACGCGTGACGCCGATCCCGCGATCACCGAGATGATCAGCGAGTTGCGCACGGCAAAGGTCGCCTGCCAGAAGACGTCCTGGCCCTTGGAGTTCGTTCCCAGAAGATGCTCTCGCGATGGCTTCAGATCGCGGGGGACGACACCCCAGAAGGTTGGCTCGTGCGGTGAGAAAACGGAGGTCGCCGCAAGGATGAGCAGCAGGCACAAAATCGTGAAGCTCAGTGCAAACCTGTAGTCTCTGAAAAGGTCTCGGAGTAGTTTCACGGTATCTGAACTCCTTACGTGTATCTGATCCGGGGATCCCACAAGGGATAGAGCAGATCAATGATCAGTATCGCCGTCGTGATGGTGAGTATGGAAAGGGCCGTGATCCCCATAATCAGGTTGTAATCCCCAGTGCGGATGGCATTGTAGAGCAGCGTTCCGAGCCCGGGGTAAGAGAAAACGATCTCCGTGATCAGCGCACCGCTGAAGATCTGCCCAAACGAGAGCGCCAACCCCGTGATCTGGGGTAGGATCGCGTTGCGGATGACGTACCGCCAGACAATCTTGCCCTCTTTGACACCCCCGAGCTTGGCATACTGAACGAAGTCTTCGGCGTTGACGTTCTGCACAATTAGCTTCATCGTCTGGAAGTTGACCGCCGCGCCGAGGATGATAAGCGAAAGGGCGGGAAGGAACGCATGGTTGAGGATATCAACGATGGTGTCCAGGTCGAATCTCAGTTGTCTCCCGACTTGAGAGCCTCCAGCGACGGGAAAGAACCTGAAGACGAACGATAACAGCAGGAGGAGCGCAAAGGCGAAGATGTAGTAGGGTATAGGCCTAACGACCATAGCAATGGCATCAAGGACCCTCGACCATCGCTTGCGGGAGAAGTAGCCGGCCAAACCACCGATGATGTTGCCGATCGTCCAATTGACGGCGGTCGTTGTCAAGAGCAGTCCCAAAGTCCACGGCAGCGATATGGCGATCAAGTCATTCACTGGGGTCGGAAACTGGAAGAAGGAGACGCCAAAATCCCCTCTGACCAACCGTCCCCAAAATGCGAGGTATTGATCAAACGTCGATCCTTCAAGCCCGTACATCTCGGTTAGATCCTCGATCATGTCATCTATTGTAGCTGGATCGAGGTACGCACCCCTCGATCTCAACTCCGCAATCGTCTGATAGACCGGATCGCTCGGCGTCAAACGAGGCATGATGAAGACGGCTGTGATTCCTACAAAAATCACCAAAAAGTACTGAACAAGCCTCGGAATAAGATGTCGTTTTACAAAAGTCAAGGCTGTTTTCTCCTCTGTCTTGGATTATCCATCCCCGAGATCGCACTCCGGGCGGGCTGTTCTACCCGTCCGGAGTGCGAGTTGGGATCCGGCTTGGGCTAACCTAACGACCGGTCGGCTCCAGGAACGGCATCATGTACTTGAACGGACCCCAGTGCTGGTAAGGTTGCGTATAGGGGTTCTCCGAGCCGGGCCAGTTGGTCCAGTAGTACTCGTCCCACGTGAGGAAACCGGCGTAGCCGTAGGTTGGGATTCCCGGCATTTCCTCCACGAGGATCTTGAGACCTTCGATGCCCAAGGCGGTCACGGCTTCGGTGTCGGTAGGATCGGTCTCTCTCAG
The DNA here is from genome assembly GCA_049975205.1 of Anaerolineae bacterium. Lineage (GTDB taxonomy): Bacteria > Chloroflexota > Anaerolineae > B4-G1 > SLSP01 > PWVB01. The sequence goes on from JBNGDL010000010.1 coordinate 4,328, forward strand.
AGCCTCGATGACGGCGTCCATCTCAGGACTCGACCACCGCGAGTTATGCCCCTGGTTGAGCACTCCGAGCGGTTTCATGTATTCGGAGTTGAAGGCATTGAAGGTCCTGTAGAGGTCGACGCCCGCACCCCACGGCTCCTGGGCCGGCCAGCTGCCGCCGACCTGGAAGTCGCCATTCCCGTGCAGCGTGGCTTGAGCATCCGATGCGAAGTAGACTGCATCGATCCCAAACTGCTTCCACTGCTGAGCCGCAGCGTTACCATTCTTGAACCCATGAGTCGAGGTATCGGTCGTCTGGATGATCTCGATCTCCCATGGTGTGCCATCGGGGAGGAGCCACATCCCGTCCGCATCCCGTGAGAAGCCGTTCTTGACGAGCAGCTTCTCGGCGACCTCGGGCGCGTATTTGTACCAGCCGAGCCCGAACGCCTTCTCGATGTATTCAGGGTCGTCGGGGAACGTATAGCCGCGCGATCTCGCGTACTCTGCCACCCGAGCAGGCGCTTCTGGATCAAAGGGCTTGAACGTCTCGCCATCGCCCAGATCCAGCTCGAAATCCTCGAGCCACGGCAGCATCGGCTTGATGAAGTTCTGGGGGTAGGTACCAAGCGAAGGAATGTGGACCGGACTCAGTGTGGCCATACCATCAACAGCTTGACCGAGGTGCTCTTCGATGTCGATCGCTAGCAGCAGCGCCCAGCGCACTTCAGGGTTGTCGTACGGGGCCACCGCCGTGTTGAACGTGAGCCCAGTGATGCATGGATCGTTGTTCACGACCCAGGGGAAGGAGGGCTGATAGGCCCGGACTGTGTCGCCCTGCGCCAGCACCGCCTTGAGCCCTTCTGCCGATAGGTCTACGGCGTCCAACTGATGCGTCAGCTGAGCCAAGATCTTGGCTCCCTCGTTGGCGAAAGTCTGAAAGACGACGTACTGGGGTTTCGGTTCTCCGAAAAGGATACCTGTCGGGCTCTTGTCCCAATCCTCTCGCTTCTCCCAGATGGTCCAGTAACCGGACGGATCATAGCTGTGCAGCTTGTAGGGTCCGGTACCAACGAAGGGGTCGAACTCGAACGTCAACACGTCTTCTGCTGTCTCGAAGATGTGTTTTGGCATGATCCAGATACAACCCCACCGGTCGAGGAATTTCGTGTGGAAGCGTGAGTTGGGTTGCTTGAGCTCGAACACGACTCTGTAGTCACCATCTTTGTAGACAGAGTCTACGTCCTCGACCAGCGAGGAATGGTTACTAAGGCCCTCATTTGCCAAGATTGTCTCGACCGTGAAGACCACGTCATCCGCCGTGAACGGCGTGCCGTCAGCCCACGCGACGCCTTCACGCAGTGGAATTTCCACACGTGTGAAGTCCTCGTTGTAAACTGGATCGCCTGAGGCGAGTCCGTTGATGATCTCACCGGTGGCAAAATCGACAGACCACAGTGGCTCGTTTGCCAGGTTCTGCAGACCGCGGTCCACCCACTTCCAACCTACCCACTTGTTGAAGTTGCTGGGAGAACCAACCCGTCCCGTCAACATACCGGCGATCAGCGTTTCGCTTCTGGGCAGAACGCCAAGGACATCCGCCGCCTCTTCTTTCTGAACGGGCTCGGGCGTCGCTGTGACGACGATCTCCTCCGTGACGACTCGGGTGACCTCGACGGCCTCGCCCTCGACCACCTGGGTCTCGACGACGACCCTGGTGACCTCGACGGGCTCTTGCTCGGCAGGAGCGCCGGTACAGGCAGCCAGCAGACTTAGGATCACCGTCATGCTGAAGACTGCCATGATCCGTCTCATCGTAGATTCAGTCGGCTTACTCATCTCAGATTTCCTCCTTGGTAAAAATGGATGGTTCAGTGAACCGCGCTCGACGAGGAGCTCAGCTCCCCCCGCGATCCCCACTGCATACCTGCTTTCCGTTGGGAAAAAGCAGGCGAAACCCGTGGCTTTTTGATCGTCTCCTTTGTCGTTTCCTGATAGGCTCCTTTCTCGATGGGGTCATTCACTCTTGACTTCTTGGCAACTACCCCGTACGACGAGCTGCGTAGGCACGGTATACGGGCCGCTCTTCACATTCTCTTCTCTGATCAGCCGTATCAGAATCTCGGTGGCGAGCCGTCCCATCTCCAGGATGGACTGATCGATAGTTGTCAGCGCCGGATTGTAGTAGGCTGCCTCGGGGATGTCATCATATCCAATCACCGATAGGTCCTCAGGAACGCGTAGTCCCATCTCACGAGCTGCCTCAATCGCACCGATCGCCGATCGGTCGTTAGCAGCAAAGATCGCGGTCGGTGGCTCCGGGAGTGATAGCAGTTCGCGAGCGACCCTGTGCCCAGTTTCGGCGGTAAAGTCGCCCTCCATGATCAGGTCTGGATCCAGGGGAATGCCCGCCTGAGCCAAGGCGCTCTCATAACCGCGAAGTCTCTGATCGGCTGACTGCAGGTCCGGGCGCCCCGAGATGAAGCCTATACAGCGGTGCCCAAGGTCGAGAAGGTATTCCATCGCCATTAGAGCGCCAGCGTAGTTCGAGCCAATGACCGCCGGACATTCGGTACAATCCCTGTTCGGGTCGATCACTACAACCGGAGCGATCCTGGGAAACCCGGCCGCGGCCGGTGTGACGACAATCATCCCGTCCGTAAGGCTGCCGTTGAGCAGCGAGACGTAGAGCTGCTCCCGGTCGGCTTTGGACGGGGTGCCGATACTGGGGCTAGCATAGGCGATGAGGTCGTACTCAAACTCGGCAATGGCGCAGTTGATACCCTTCAGGACCTGGATCAGGAACGAATCCTCCAGATCGGGTAGGATAAGGCCGATCACGCCAGTGCGACGGCTCCGCATGCTCCTGGCCGCGAGGCTGGACGTGTAGCCCAGCTCTGCAATCACCTCCTGGACCCTCTTATAGGTATCGGCGGCGACATCGTCCTTATCATTCAGCACACGGGAGACGGTTGAGGCAGACACGCCAGCAGCACGAGCGACGTCCTGAATCGTGATTTTCTTGTTGTTACGCGCCATACACGCCGCCGGGTTCCTTGAGATTCTAGGATTGTGAAAACGATGCCGGTATCGTTACCGATCCTGACTACATCATACCAAAGAGTCAAAAGCTAGTCAAGTGGTACAGAATATCTGGGCTATCGCGAAGAACGAGTGCTTTGCTCGCGACGGATCTTACGGTATAATTGAAAGCGTATTGGGGCGTGGCCAAGTGGTAAGGCAACGGACTTTGAATCCGTGTATCGCACGTTCGAATCGTGCCGCCCCAGCCTAAGCGGCCCGAACAGCTAGCTCGGGCCGCTTTCCTATTCCCGTTCCTGCCCGCTCAGGAAGGTCGCTACATCCTCAAAGGCCGTCGTGTGACACCCCTCGGGCAGCGACTGGATGATCTGACGACCGTATCGCTTCCGCAGGATCCGCCCATCCAACAGCGCGATAACGCCTCGGTCGGTCTCGGTGCGGATAAGGCGTCCCGCTCCCTGGCGAAGGCTCAAGATGGCATTGCCCAACTGGATCTCGTAGAAGGGGTTGCCCCCTCGCTGCAGGATCTGGGCCTCCTGACGCTGGATAATGGGATCGTTGAAGGGTACGAAGGGGATCTTGTCGAGGATCACGAGGGCCAGCGCGTCGCCGGGGATGTCCAGGCCCTCCCAGAAGCCTCGGGTGGCGAAGAGGATGGCATCGCCATCGGCCTTGAAGCGGGCCACCAGCTCTGGCTGAGCATATTCGCCTTGGAGGTAGCAGGGATAGCGTCCCCTCAGGACCGGCGCTAGCGTGTCGTAGAGCTGTGTCATCCGCGCCCGGCTCGTGCAGAGAACCAACGCACGCCCGCGGCTTGCCTCTAGCAGTCGCAGGACCTCGTCGGTCAGCTCGGAGACGTAGCCACTGGCAAAGGCCTGACGTTCTTCGTCATAGACCGGCACCAGCCTCTGAGGTGTGTAGAGCAGCATCTGGTGCGCGTAATCGAATGGACCCGGCAACGTCTCTGAGATCACGGCGCCGTTGTCACTAAAGAGCCCGACCTGCCGCCGAAACCACCCTAGATCGTCCCCGACACTTAGCGTCGCACTCGTACAGATCACGCGAGGCCAGATGTTAAAGAGCATCCGCTTGAGCGGACTCGAGACTTCCAGAGGGCGATAGAGGGCGTGGTAGGCGTCCAGGGTGCCCACGCCGGCCTCCTCCTCGGTCTCGCAGAGCCGGATGTGGGTCTCGGGCTCGGGTACTGCCAGCACCCGCGCGGTCTCTGCCACCTCTCCGGCCTGCATCAGGGCAGCCTCCCGGTCGCCGTCGGCGATGGTGCGTGCGTGAGAGAGCGTCTGGTGCAGCTTCCGCAGCGACTCCCACAGGGCGAGGCCCGCCTGTAGCTCGCCCGCGAGCGCCCAGCGCGTGGGGCGCCTGGGGGATCGCGGGGACCCTGGGCGTTGCTTATCCGCAGCTCGGAAGAAGTCCTCGTACTGCACGTGCAAGTCGCCTAGCAGTTCCGGTTCAGTGGTCGCCTCGCGCACGGCTGGTGTGTTCAGCAGTCCCCAGAATTGATCTTGTCCCAAGGTCTTGGTGAGAGCCTCCACGGCGTACCGGGCTAGTTGGTGCGCCTCGTCGATGATCAGCACGGGCCTCACCGGCAAGATGTGGTTCTCGTAGAGCAACGCGTTGTGGCAGAGCATCGCGTGGTTGGTTACTACGACGTCGGCCTCTGCCGCGGCTTGCTTGGCTTTCTCGTAGAAACAGGTGTCGTAGTGCGCGCAGTGGCGACCACGGCACTCCCGGGCACCCACGGTGAGCCGTGCTGCAAGGTCCGGTGGGAGTCGCATCACCTCCATATCTCCAGATGGCACGGCTGCTAGCCCTTCCCTGACGAGGGCCAAGGCCTGCTCGAGGCCTGCAAGTCCCACCTGCTGTCGCAGCCGATCCAGACGTAGCCTGCAGACGTAGTTATTGCGCCCTTTGAGAAGGGCGGCGGTGATGGGACGTGGCGCGATCTCCTTGAGCCGGGGAATGTCGCTCTCCCATAGTTGATTCATCAACCCCTTGTTGGACGTGCTGACGACCGCAGGGGTACCCGACCAAAGGATCGGAATCAGGTAGGCGAAGGACTTGCCGACCCCGGTCCCCGCCTCGAGGACGGCGTGGCGGCGGCTCTGCAAGGCCTCTCGGACGAGAGCGGCCATCCGAACTTGGCCTGGTCGTGCCCGATATTGGTGCCCCAACGCCTGCGCTAGCGGCCCTCCGGGTGCAAAGACATCGTCCAGCGGGGGGCACGTGATCGGACGGTAGGTGGTCTGCTCATCGCTGACGCCACCGTTGCCCGCCGCTCCCCCCGTTCGATAGAGGCCAGACGGCTCCAAAATGCGGCGCCCCTCCGCTGTCGGCTCGTACGTCATCTCATCGTCGGGGTGCCACCTAGGAGACCCGCTGATCACCTCCCCGCCGACGACGACGGCAGGATCGGACGCCATTGGGTCCTCGTCTGAATCTGGATCGACCTCGGCCGGCTTCGTTGGAGAGCGCTGGGTGCGTAGAAAAGCGCGGAGGTCATCCAACGCTGTCATGGCGCGCTCATCGCCGAGTTGTGCGGCTCTGGCAAACGCTACGTCGGCCTCCTCCCACGCTTCTCGCTGGCGATGGCAGAGGCCGAGCTGATAGTAGGGCCACGCGACATCGGGTGCGAGCGCGAGGATCTCCTGATAGACGCGAATCGCGCCAACGAGATCGCCCCTATGGAGCAGACGGCGAGCCCGTCGCTGCTGGGCCCGCAATGCAATCTCCGTCACGTTAGCCTGAAGCCGCGAGGGCTTCGAACCCTCCATGGGGGCCTCCTCCCGGTTTGTCAAGACCTCGAAGGGCGCGAACATCCTCTCGCATAGTCAACAGCACGCGTATTACCGGCGTGCGCGCGTCGATGGACGAGGGAGGTCACTCGCGCGTGGAATCGCCTAACCCTATCCTCATTATATAGGTCAAACGTTCTATTGCAAGTCGCGTTTGAGCCTCGGAAGGGGAAAACTTCGAATGCGGTGGCCCGTGGCCTGGTAGAAGGCATTGGCGATGGCTGGGGCGGCCCCCACCATCACCGGCTCTGCCAGATTCTTCGCGCCAAAGGGCCCTTCGGGGAGGGAGGTCTCGATGTAGGTGCCTTCAACCTCCGGCACGTCCATCGCTCGAGGAATGCGATAGCGGTCGTAGTCCAGCGCCTGGGGGACGCCTTTCTCGAAACGGAAGGCCTCCATCAGCGCATACCCGAGCCCTTGGGCGATCCCTCCGTACATCTGACCGAGGGCGCCCTTGGGGTAGAGCACCGTGCCCGCGTCGTGGGCGGCCCAAATCTTGAGGACCTGAGTCCTTCCTGTTCGCTGATTGACCTCGACCTCGGCGACCTGGGCCCCGAACACGTAGGCGAAGTAGGGCTTGCCGGTTCCGGTCGCGAAATCCCATTTGATCGCAGGGACCTCCCATCGGCCTTGGGCGGAAAGCTGCAATCCCATAACGCGGGCGTGTGCCACCACGGCGTCGAAAGAGATCGGTACCTCGTCCGGGCCGATCGTGCGCTCCCCTTCATGGACTAGCTGTTCAGGGCCGCATCCTAGGAGGTCGGCGGCTGCAAGGTCGAGCGTCTTCGCGAGCTTCTGCGCAGCGATGCGGACGGCGTTCCCCCCCACGATCGAGGCGCGTGAGGCCACGGTCGGCCCGGAGTCCAGGGCCGTCTGCGTGTCCGGACGCAGGATGCGGACCCGGTTCATGTCCACGCTCAGCGTCTCGGCTGCCAAGAGGGTGAAGACGGTGCGGCTGCCCTGCCCGTAGTCCGTCAGCCCTGAAGTGAGTGTGATGGTGTTGTCGGGCTCGATCTCAATAGAGGCTGTGGCGAAGTCGGCGCCCTCAGCCCCCAGGCCCGTGCCGTGGAAGTAGCAGGCAACGCCGAGTCCCCGCCGGCGGAGGGCGCCTTTCGGCTGTGCAGCATACTCAGCCCGCCTCCTCGTCCACTGTGAGCGATCCCGCACCCAAAGGAGCGATGCCTCTAGGCCAACTGCTTGCTCGAGCGTGTCGCCGGTCATCGTGCGGTCGCCCAGCTGCAGGCAGTTCTCTAGCCGGAACTCCAGCGGATCCCGTCCCAACTGCTCTGCGAACTCGTCGATCGCCAGTTCGATCGCGGCCGTGGCCTGCGTGTTGCCAAAGCCCCGGAAAGCGCCCGCGTAACCGTTGTTGGTGTAGACCGCGTCCGTGTCGACATGGACTGCCTCGTAGCGGTAGGCGCCGGCTGCGTGCATTGTGGCGCGCCAAGACGACAGCGGGGTGGCAGCGGCGTAGGCACCGTTGTCAATCAGGAGTTTGGCCTTGGCAGCCCGCAGCATACCGTTCGCACCGGCACCGAGCTTGAGGTGCACGTCCATCGCTTGACGCTTGTAGGAGGCTGCCATCGACTCCGTCCGCGTCAACACCAAACGTACCGGTCGTCCGACCAGCAGCGCCAGCTTTGCGGCCTGCGCTGAGGTCTGGTAGCAGACCTCGTCTTTGCCGCCGAAGGCGCCGCCAACCGGCGGTTGGATCACGCGCACCCTGTCGGTTGGTAGGCCCAAGACCATGGCCAGCGTGTCGCGGTTGATGTGAGGGCTCTGGCTATTAACGTAGACCGTCACGCCGCCATCGGGCTCGGGAATCGCCAGCGCGCCCTCGGTCTCCAGGTAGGCGTGTTCTTGATGCGGCATGTGATAGGTGGCCTCAAAGATCGCCGCTGTTTCTCTGAATAGGGGCTCCGGGTCCCCGTTGCGCACGATGTGGCGCGCGCAAAGGTTGCCCTCGCCGGTGGGGGAAACCTCGGGAATTAAGGGGGCATCGGCGTCCAAAGCGCGTCTTGTATCTGCGACAACGCACAGTGGCTTGTGGTGCACCACGATGGCGTCCACACCTGCTTGCGCGGCGGTTTCTGTCTCCGCTGCCACCGCGGCGATCGGTTCACCCACGTGACGCACCTTGTGGTAGGCCAAGACATAGGCATCCTTGATGGGCCATCCGAAGGCACCCTCGTCCACGAAGTCGGCATGTGTGATGACGGCCCGCACACCCTCCACCGCCAGCGCGGGGCGGACGTCGACATCAACCAACGCTGCGTGAGGCGCCGCGCTGCGTAGCACCTTGGCATAAAGCATCCCGGGCATCGTCATATCGCCCACATAGTGGGCGCGACCGCTCACCTTCTCGACGCCGTCGACGTTCTGAAGTGCTTGGCTTCCAACGTAGGTGTGCTTGGTCATAGCTGATCGACCTCCGGGCCTTGTTCCTCTGCCATAGGTTTGCGCTCCTCGCCTTGGTGAGCGACCTGCTTCAGAGCGGCCCGCCGAAACGCGGCAGCTTCTATCGCGTTGACGATCTGCACGTACCCGGTGCAACGGCAGAGGACGCTGTTGATGCCGGCCCTGATCTTTTCCCGTGTGGGGTGCGGGTTGCGCCTTAGCAGAGCTTCTGCCGCCATCACCATCGCTGGGGTGCAATAGCCGCACTGTACGGCGCCGTGTTCCAGGAATGCGGTCTGGATGTCGCTGAGCTCCCCGTTCGGTCCCTGAAGCCCCTCTATGGTTGTGACGGTGCGGCCCATCACGTCCACGGCAGCCGTTCTGCACGATTTCGTCAGGCGATCGTCGACCAACACGGAGCACGCCCCGCAGGTCCCCGATTCGCAGCCACGTTTCGTGCCGGTCAGCCCTAGCACGTCCCGCAGGAGCGTCACCAAGGGTAGATCCTCGGGCACGTCGTCCAGGTCGATGATATTGCCGTTCAAAGTGAAGGTCAGGTGGATGCCCATCGTCCAGCTCTCTCCTTCCACAGGCTCTCTCCTGTGGTTACTACCATTGATGCTTGTGGCGTGCTGCGCCCCAGTTCGGCTTCCACTTTACTTCTGATTCTGCTTGTGACAATCCTGCCTATCCGCCGCACAGGGTCTGCGGGGGCTCAGAAGAAGGTTCCGAACCGCCCAAACCCCCATCCGACATAGGCCACCAGCGCCGCGAGGCATAAGCTTGCCGACAGTGCCAGCATCACATAGTCTGCGGGCCCCAGTCTGGCCTCGTGGAGATAGGTCCGGTCTGGGCTCCCTGAGAAAGCCTTGGACTGCAGAACCACCTCCAACGTCTGCGATTTCACCATCACCCCCAGAATCAGTGGCACGGCGACTTTGGCGTAGACCTGCACCCGTCGCAGCGGCCCCATCGTTTCCCACGAGAGCCCGCGCAGCTTCTGGGCCTCAATGATGGCCTGGATCTCATCGAAGAGGAGGGGGAAGAAGCGTAGGGTTGAGGAGAAGACGAAGGCCACCTTGTAAGGAATCCCAGCCCGCACCATTCCTACCACCATCGCGTTGACGTCTGTGGTGAAGACCACCAGCGGAACGATCAGCGCCATGGTCACCGTCTTGAAGATGATATTGAGGCCGTAGAGGAGCCCCTCCAGGGTTAAGGCGCCCCCTCCGATCAGCCACCAAGAGATGGGGAAACGGAGGAGTGACGTCAGCGTTTCCCGACCAAGCCTCGCCCTCAGAAGATCGTCGGCAAAGAACCCCTGGGTCAGCAGGATGATGATGTAGAAGGGAACCAACGCCAGCAGAACCCTCTGAATGTAGGAGAGCTTCACGCCTGCAGCAATGGAGGTGGCGATGACGGCCAGCGTCAGTAGCCCGCCCAACAGCGGGCTCTCCCAGATGAAGGCCACGATAAAGACGGTGGCCATCAATGCCAGCTTTGATCGAAAGTCCAACTCCGTAAAGACCGAGTCTCGCTCGACTGTCTGGAAGGTGACGCTACGCATAGGAGGCTCCCCCCGAGCTCTGGTCGTCGTCACGGGGACGGCTTTCCCAGGCTGCCGCGGCGCAGTCGGCGACCTCCTCGGGGGTGTATAGGGGTGGCGCTTCCATCTCTGGACATGCGGCTTGCGCTAGGAGCACGGCCTGTGGCGGTGTTAGGTAGGTGGCAGTCAGGACCTCGGTCGCATGCAAAGCTTGCCGGATCGGCGCGTCCATCACGATCGTGCCCTTGCCCATGATCACAGCGCGCTCCGCGTATAACGGCATCAGGTAGAGATGGTGGGTGATGACGATCACCGTCTTGCCCGCTGTATGGAGCTTACGGCTGATCTCCAAGATCGCCATCGCGCCACGGTAATCTTGTCCCGTCGTGGGCTCGTCGAAGATCACGATGTCCGGCTGCATAGCCAGAATCGCGGCAATCACCACGCGGGCGCGGTCGCCCTTCGGGAGCGAAAGCGGATGTCGTCGTCGCACATGGAGTAGCTCCATCGCGGTCAGGCTCTTGGTCACGCGGGTCTCGATCTCAGAGGGGGGGAGGCGGTCTCCGACGGGGCGATTCTTCAAGGCGAACGTGACCTCATCCTCCACGGTCTCGTTGAAGATCTGGTTGTCCGGGTTCTGGGCGACATAGCCGATCCGCGCCGCTAGCTGGCTCGTGGTCCAGGCTGCGAGGTCGCGTCCCTCTACCACGACGATCCCCGATGTCGGGGTCAGGAGCTTGAGGAAGTGCTTCACAAGCGTGCTCTTACCCGCGCCGTTCTGGCCGGCAATAAGGACGTACTCACCCTTGTGAATGTCTAGGGAGATTCCCTTCAGGGCCTCGGTTCCGTCGTCATAGGCGAAAACGAGGTCGCGGACCGAGAGCTGCGGACTAGGGGCCGGTTCTGGGCACGGTGCATCCGGCCGACCAGCGCCGGACGCGATTGGCTTCCTCGACTGCAAGGCGTGCGCGGTTGCATAGCCGTCGACGAGTTTCCGCAGTCGCGCCGCGCCTTCGTCCAGACGAACTGGGATGGTGGACACCGGCACGCCGGCCTGCCGCATGCGATGGAAGGTCTGTGCTACCTGTGGGGGACGCAGATCATGAGCGTAAAGGTCCTCCACGGCGGCGTAGACCTCATCGGGCGTGCCGACTTGGACTAGGCGGCCGTGCGATAGGACGCCAATCCTGTCCGCATGTTCCGCCATCTCCTCAGCAGCATGGCTGGCCATCACAATGGTCACACCGAGCTCGGTGTTCAGCTCTCGTGCGGTCGCGAAGATCTCTTGCGCGCCCACCGGATCCAGCTGTGACGTTGGCTCGTCCAGGACCAACAGGCTGGGACGGAGCGCCAGGGCGGCTGCAATCGCCAGCCGTTGCTTCTCGCCGCCGGAGAGCTCGGCAGGATGTTTGGTCTCCTTGCCCTCAAGGCGTACTGCTGCCAGCACCTCCGGGATGCGGCGTCGAATCTCGTCGCGCGGAATCTTTAGATTCTCCAGGGCAAACGCGATCTCGTTCTCGACCGAGGTCGCTGTGAGTTGCGTCTCGGGATCTTCGAAGACCGTGCCTACATACTGTGCCAGGGTACTGATGGGTTGCTCCAGTGAGTCCATGCCCATAACCGTGACGCGACCGAAGAAGCGCCCGCCGTAGAATTGGGGGACGATGCCGTTGAACGTCATGCAGAGCGTCGTCTTCCCCGCGCCCGTGGGGCCGATCACCCCGAGGAACTCGCCTTCTTGCACCCGCAGCGAAATGTCGCGGAGCACCAATGTCTCCGAGCGGGGATACATATATGAGACCTTATCCAGCTTCGCAACTAGCGTCATCGCAGTGATGATACCCGATTTGGCCGATGCTGCGAGGGGCAGTTAGCTTACGATTCGGGGTGCCGACTGTCTACCCACGACATAGACCCAAAAAGGAGCGGCGTGTGAACACCGCTCCTTCGACCTTACACGACTTCAGCGTGGTCTTGCCTCATCCACCGACCGTGCCGGTTACGGGAGCCACCTCCGGCGCCGGCTCTGCGTTGGGCTCTTGCGGCCCGGCGATCCTGGCGATCTCCTCTCCGTTGATGACCTCGTGCTCCAGAAGTACCTTTGCGATCTCGTGAAGCGCATCGGCATTGTCCCGCAACAGGCTCAGCGCTCTCGCTTCGGCCGACTCCACGATGCCGCGAGTCTCCTGATCGATGAGCCTAGCCGTCTCTGGGCTGATGTCCTGCCGGACCCCGCCAACCTGTCCGAGGTACCCCGTTCCTGCGGGGTTGGCGTAGCGCACAGGTCCAAGAGCTTCGCTCCTCCAGCTCCCGTCTGCTTAGCAGATACGTGTCCTCGTCGGGCATCTGCAAGGTGTAGCCTAGGGCGCCCTTGGCTGTCGGCACGATGCTCACCTTGTGCACAGGGTCTGTGTCAGGTTGGAGGTAAGCCACCAGGGCGTGGCCTCCCTCGTGATAGGCAACACGCCGTCGGACTGCTGGTTTCAGCTGCATCTTGCGCTTCAACCCCGCCACCACCCGCTCGATCGCTAGGTCGAAATCATCCATCGTCACAGCCTCGTGGTTTCGTCGGACGGCCAGCAGGGCAGCCTCATTCACGATATTCGCTAGGTCGGCGCCGGAGAACCCTGCCGTGATCTGCGCGATGCGCCTGAGATCCACATCATTGTCCAGGGTAACGTCGCGCGTGTGGATCTTGAGGATCTCGCGCCGCCCGCGCTCGGTGGGCAACCCCACCTGGATCTGCCGGTCAAAGCGCCCCGGACGCAGCAGAGCCGGATCCAGTACCTCTGGTCGGTTCGTTGCGGCCATGATGACGACGCCCTGATTGGGTTCGAAGCCGTCCATATCCGACAACAGCTGGTTCAGTGTCTGCTCCCGCTCGTCGTTCGTCCCGATCGAGCCCACCGTGGCGCGAGACTGCCCCAGTGCGTCGATCTCACCGATGCGGGATCACCCAGCCCAGCAGGGTGGGCAATAGCGCGTTCGACGGCGCCTCGCCGGAAAACTCCACCCCTGCCTCGACCAGGCGGTCGATGAGGTCCGGATCGTCGACCCGAACGATATTGTAGACTCTGCCTTCGGTCCCTTCCACCTCAGGGCAACACTCGTAGAGGATGCGGTCCTGGGTCAGCTGCACCGCCTCGATCTCTCCCGTGTCTAGCTGGGCGAGAAGCTGGCTGTAGGGCACCTCGCTCCAGCGGATGACCAAGGGGCGAAAGATCAGCGTCTGGAATATCCAAGCCACGATCAGCGCGATGATCAGATAGATTGCTGAGAACTGCACTTTCCTCTTCTGTCGATTGTCCATACGTTATGTCTACCCTTCTCTGAAGCCGTCGGGATGATACGTCCCCCTTCCGGCTAGGATAGCAGCCAAAGATTGGCGATGCATTGGCGTCACATTGGTACCGCATTTGACTTGCTATTACTTCCATAATCGCTAGCATCAGAGGCACACGCGGAAAAGTTGCGATTCGTGGCCCTGGGGCTTCATCTAGACGCGGTAAGGCGCTCTGGGACGCCTTCTTCAGTCAGGGGGGTGAACGATGGACCGCAGTAAGGGCAGCATCATCAGCATAGGCGTGCTCTTCGCTCTCGGGATGGGCCTCTTCTTTGTCTTCATCTTCGGGTTCTCAATCAAGGGTACGGAGGAGTATGCGTGCGCCATGCAGCAGGTCAGACAGAGCGAGGTGGTTGCGCAGGCACTCGGTGAGCCCATAGAGCCCGGGTTTGTCGCTTGGCTGTACCAGCGCGAGACTGGCGGCGCGATGGCACGGGCCTCCTTCAGCACCTCGATCTCAGGACCCCGTGGTCGAGGCCGCATCCGGGTCGATGCCTACCGCGCACCGGTGGGTGCCTACCTCCTGGTGCAGTTCAAGGAGGACGGCGACTGGATTGACATCTATGCGGATGCCTATCCTTGTCGGTGAGACATAGGGTAAGGTCCTCGGATGGCCCGGCTCGAGTAGGCGCGCCACGAATGCGGCTGAAGCCGCTCCTACCAACCCCAGTATTGGCCGGGCGTGTGACTACGCGGGCTGCTTGACCAGCGACGCCCCTTGCTTAAGGGCCTCGTAGTTGGGCTCCAGCCACTTACGCTGTCGTTCGGAAAGGTGCTCGTCGAGTTGAGTCATCAACGTCTCCAGCGAGACGATGCCCGTCAGTTCCGCGAACGCGCCTAGCAATACCATATTCGCCATCCGCACATTGCCCAACTCCGTCGCGATATTGCTGGCATCGATGGTGACCACGCGGATGTCGTCCCGCTCGCTCTCCCTCGTTACCAGGGAGCTGTTGACCAACAGCAGCCCGCCGGGCTTGACCAACGGCTCGTATTTGTCCATCGAGGGGATGTTCATGACCACCGCTGAGGAGGGGTGGCGCACCACCGGCGCGCCGATCTCTTCCTCCGAAAGAATCACCGTGCAGTTGGCCGTCCCGCCTCGCATCTCCGGGCCATAGGATGGGATCCAGGTCACATAGAGCCCCTCCGCAATCCCTGCGTACGAGAGAAGTTGGCCCGCAAACAACACACCCTGCCCACCGAATCCGGAGAACACCGTTTCTTCATGCCGCATAAACATCTCCTGTGCCTGGCTAATCACGCGGAGGCGTTGAGGTCCGCCGTCCCTAAAGAGGGTGACGACTCTCTTGCTCATTTCCGGAGGACGGCGTGTCGCCGCCTTCCAGACCTCGGCGTGCGCGAATTGCTGACTACACCTTAAGCGCCTTCACCTCGTCCGTCATCTTAAACGTCTCTACGGGGTAGAACGTGGCCATGTTTTCCTTGGCCCATTCCATCGCTTTCCACGGATCCATATTCCAGTTCGTGGGACACGTCGACAGGACCTCGACGCAGGCGAACCCCAGCCCATGGATCTGGGCTAGGAACGCGCGCTTGATGGCCCGCTTCGTCCTTCGGATGCTGCCCACATCAGCCGCAATCTCCCGCGTTATGTAGACAGCGCCAGCCGTCTGTGCTAGGATTTCGGACATCTTGATCGGGTGTCCGGCGAGACTGCAGTCGCGACCCGTTGGCGTCGACGTCGTCACCATACCGGGCAGCGTCGTAGGTGCCATCTGCCCACCGGTCATCCCGTAGATTGCGTTGTTGATAAAGACCGTTGAGATCAGCTCTCCCCGGTTCGCCGCGTGCACAATCTCCGCGGTTCCGATCGCGGCTAGGTCCCCGTCCCCTTGGTACGTGAAGACGAACTTGTCGGGGTTGACGCGCTTAATCCCGGTCGCCATGGCCGGTGCGCGTCCGTGGGCTGCTTCCACAAAGTCTGTGTTGATGTAATTGTAGATCAGGACCGAGCACCCTACCGGCGCCACGCCGATGGTGGTCTCCCGGATGCCCAGCTCGTCGATCACCTCGGCCACCAGTCGATGGACGATGCCATGGACGCATCCCGGACAGTAATGCGTGCTCACCTTTGTGAGCGCATCCGGGTAGCCGTAGACTTTCTCCATGGTCTCGGGTACCTGCTGTTCTTCTTTAGCGTCAATCGTCATATCTACCTCCTGCAACACCGTACCCTCTGGGTGCTCGCCGAGCTTGGCCCCGAGGGCATCGTGATATCGTCCCTGGTCGCCTAAGCGGAGAGCTCGGCTGCCAGCGCCTCGACGTCCTCCATAATCTCGTCCACCATCGGGATGACGCCGCCCATACGCCCGTGGAACCGAACCGGCACGCGGCCCTGTGCGGCACGCTCGACGTCTTCGAGCATCTGGCCCGCACTCATCTCGACGACGACCATGCCCTGCACCTGTCTAGAGAGCTCCGCAAGCTTTTCCTCCGGGAAGGGCCAGAGCGTCTGCGGGCGTAGAAGCCCAACCTTAAGTCCTTGCTTGCGCGCTTCTCGCATAACCGAGAAGCAGATGCGTCCCGCCGTCCCGTAGGCGACCAACAATAGGTCGGCATCCTCTGTGTCGTACTCTTGGTACCGGACCTCTGACTGCTTGATCTTGGCCAGTTTCGCCTGGAGACGGAGATTCACCTTTTCCAGTTTCTCAGCTCCGAGATAGAGTGACGTGATCAAGTTGGGGTCGCGTTCCTTGGCCCCGGTGACGGCCCAGGGTGGGCGTGTCTCCCGAACTGGCTGCATGGGCGGTAGCTCCGCCGACTCCATCATCTGACCGATGGCGCCATCGCCAGCGACGATGACCAGCGTCCGGTATGTCTCGGCGAGCTCGAAAGCCAAGCCGACCATGTCGATGATCTCCTGCACGCTCGAGGGCGCCAGGACGATTGGGTGGAAGTCGCCATGGCCGGCGGTCTTGGTCATGAAGAAGTAATCCGCCTGTGAGGGCTGGATATTGCCAAGACCAGGTCCACCGCGCATCATGTTGACGACCACGACAGGCACCTCGGACCCGGCGATGTAGGAGAGCCCCTCGGCCATCAAGGAGAGCCCCGGACCGGAGGTTGAGGTCATCACCCGGACCCCGGCGCTGGCGGCGCCGTAGACCATGTTGATGGCGGCGACTTCACTCTCGGCCTGCAAGAAGACCCTGCCTTCCTCAACCATGCGACCTGAGAGATGCTCCAGTGCCTCGCTCTGCGGGGTGATGGGATAGCCGAAGTAGGCCTGGAGCCCATTCCGTACAGCCGATTCTGCGAACGCGACGTTGCCTTTTAAGAGTTGCTTCGTCATCGCATACCCCCTCAACCGCTGCTCGCCGCTGCGGTCGGCTCGGCTTGCCGTGCTTTCGACCGCGCCGGCTCTCGTCTAAGCCGGTAGACGGTGAACACGACATCTGGACAGATGGTCGCGCAGGCAGCACAGCCCAGACACGCATCCATGTCGGTCACTACCACCGGGTGGTACCCTTTGGCGTTGAACGTGTCACTGGAGAGCTCTAGAATGTTGACCGGGCAAACGTGCGTACAGAGACCGCACCCCTTGCACCGATCTGTGTCGATAACGACCATGCCTCTTCCCATATTTCCTCCTTGACTGCTCCTAGCTCAGTGCAGTCACTGTGCCTCCCGAACCTTCTGGTTGACTCTGTCCGTGACGGATGCCGGCCTGCTCGCAGACCGGCTCTATAAACAAGTAGGGGCGCCCACGGGCGCCCCTACCTTAGGATACTAAGGGTAGTACGAGGGTAAGCAATACCCCACCCGCAATGACGGACCCCAGCTGTCCTGATGTGTTTGCGCCCATAGCGTGCATCAGCACGTAGTTTGAGAAGTCTTCCTCCTGCGCGACTTTCTGCACCAGACGCCCCGCCATTGGGAAGGCGCTGATGCCCGCTGCGCCGATCAGGGGGTTGATCTTCTTGCCCGACAACACATATAACAGCTTGCCGAAGAGAAGTCCCGCGGCGGTGTCCAGCCCGAAGGCGAGCAACCCCAGTACCAGGATCTTTAGCGTATCCAATTTGAGGAAGCTCTCGGCTGTCATGGTGCTGCCGACCACCAGACCCAGGAAGAGCGTGGCTATGTTGATGAGCTCATTCTGAGCCGTATTCGCCAACCGGGGCACCACCTGAGCCTCTCGCAAGAGATTGCCCAACATCAGCGACGCGATGAGCGGCGCAGCTTCAGGCACCAGGATACCGACGGCAATGGTCACGATGATGGGAAATAGCACCAGGGTGAGACGGCTGACTGGACGCGGAGCGTACTCCATCTTGGTCATACGTTCCTCGCGCGTTGTCATCAAGCGCATAATCGGGGGTTGGATGATCGGCACGAGGCTCATGTAAGAATATGCCACGACCGAGATCACACCCAACAAATCTGGTGCCAGTTGGTTCGTCACATAGATGCTGGTCGGACCGTCGATCGCTCCGATGATGCCGATGCTTGCAGCCTCAGGCATCTCGAAGCCCAGAAGGACCGCCAGGATGAGCGTGCCGAAAATCCCAAATTGCCCAGCTGCGCCCATCAATGCGAAAAGCGGTTGTGCCAACAGAGGTCGAAAATCCATCATCGCGCCCACGCCTACGAAGATGAGTAGGGGAAGCAACTCGTTGTCCACCGTGGCACGCTTGATGACCTCAAGCATGCCCCCAGTCTCCACCATGGCCGAGAGCGGCAAGTTGGCGATAATACATCCCGCGCCGATAGGCAGGAGCAGCACCGGTTCATACTCTTTCGCAATCGCGAGATAAATCAGCAAACCTCCCACACCCATCATGATCAGGCTAGGCCAGTTTTCAATGAGGGCGAAGAGCCCTTCTAAGAGACTGCTTAGGTCAGCACTCACAAAATCTCCTTAAGGGAACAAGCGGACCTGTATCACCCGGTGGGTACCCGCAGCACGCAGACCATAGAATACATCGGTCGCTCGCGGGTAAACCCGAGTTTCTCCAAGAGCCCGATCGCTGCTGTGTTCTGCTGATCGACGAGGGTGAAGACCCTTCGCCCTTTCACCAAATGGGCCAACAACAGCGCTGAGACTACATCCGTCGCGTATCCCTGCCGGCGGTATTCCGACCGCGTCACCACGTTGTCAATCTGCGCGGCGCCCGGAAGACAGACCGTGGTCAGGCCCATCGCAACCAGCCTGCGTCGTTCCCAGATCCCGAAGGCTGGTCCTTGCTCCAACGGATCTTCAGAGACCAGATTGAGACTCAACTTCTCCGTTCGAGCCAGAGCCTGGATCGCGGCGACGTCATTCTCCACCAGTTCTGAAGCCCGTTCTACGGCCAGGTCGCTTGGGTCGCCGTGGTAGAGCATCTGCCATTCCTTCACCATCGACTCCACCTCGAAGGCGTGCTCAACCGTCTGCCGCTGCTCATCGTTGACCAGCAGCGAGACCTTGCTGCCCGGATCCGCCAAGAAGGTTGCGTACGTCGAAAGAAGGTCCGCAGACTCTCCCACGAATGCCAGGCCGCGCTTCGGAGAGGTGCGGCAGCTGGCGACCGACATCCCGGGTGAGTGCGCGATATCGCAGGTTGCGGCTAGCGTGGTCACGTTTGCCACGAACGTGAAGTTCGCCAGCGTCCAGTCAAGGTCTCGAGTCTTGGCCTCCAACTGGCTCTCCAATGGCGAAGCGCGCCCCGCGGTACCGGCAAAGTCCATGTTATCCCTCAGCAATCACCATCAGGGGCGTTCCGTGCTGGACCTGTTGGCCCACCGAAACATAGATCTCCTCAACCACGCCCCCGTGGGTCGCGCGAATAGGATTGTTCATTTTCATCGCTTCCAGAACGCACAACTCCTGACCGCGCTCGACACGATCGCCCTCACTCACGCTCACCGCAACAATGGTCCCGGGCAGGGGTGCCGTCACCTCGCCGTCACCGGCCTTAGCTGCCATTCCCGCACCGGTAGCCTGAGGTTCCGGCTGCTTCTCCTGTGTGGGAGAGGGCGCAGCCGCCACCGGCATCACGCTGGCCTGGGCTGGCTCAGATGGCTCGCTCGCCACCTCAACCTCAAAGAGCTCCCCATCGATGATAGCCCGCACCGGGCGTTCGGTTGGGTCAGGTACCTCTACAAAGTAGGTCTCACCCGCAATCATGACACGATATGTCGGCATAGTGTTATCCCCTCAAGCTAGCGTCTTATCCGCAGGCGATCGCCGCGGGCTCCGCGCCAAGGCCCCTTCTGCCATCTCCGGTCACCTACGCGACCGCCGCGCTTCGTACTGGAGCCGCCCTGATAGATTCCGGCTTCGCGCAAACCCGTTCCAGGCCTCATGGGCTGGCGGATAGCCCCCCGGTTCGCGGGTCGGCTGGCCTTTCTTGGACGCTGCGACGGCCATCGCCACGGCAACGGCTGCTGCCGCTGCGCGACGGCGCACGTCCGCTGATGACAGT
The DNA here is from genome assembly GCA_049975205.1 of Anaerolineae bacterium. GTDB lineage: Bacteria > Chloroflexota > Anaerolineae > B4-G1 > SLSP01 > PWVB01. The sequence continues at coordinate 23,876 of JBNGDL010000010.1, forward strand.
TCTCCGCTGCGATACGACTGCATTTCCTCTTCCCTCTTCATATCTTGCTCCTCGCGGTCGGCCTTAGGCGATGGTGCCTCTCCCTTAGCTCTGAGGAGGATCGTCATCAAGTACATCCCGAGCGCCAGTGCTCCGATGCTCAGGAAGGTCATACCCATCCCTACCACTGTGAGCTCGAGCGCAGATTGTAGATTATTCATGCTCGATCCTAGGACGGCATGATGCCATGCTTCTTTGGGGGCACGGGACGTATCTGCTCCTGTACGGTCTCCAGTGCCGCAATGAGCTCGGGTCGCGTGTTGGCCGGTTCGATGACGTTATCGAGAATTCCCCGCTTCGCCGAGTAGTAGGGGTTGGCGTAGGTCTCACGGTACTTGGCTACCAACTCGGCGCGGAGTGCCTCTGGATCCTCGGCCTCTGCCAGCTCCCGGCGGTTTAGAATGCTCACCGCCCCTTCCGGCCCCATGACCGCGATCTCCGCTGTGGGCCATGCCAAGTGGACGTCGGCCCCAAGGCTCTTGCTGCCCATCACGATGTATGCCCCGCCGTACCCCTTGCGCGTGACCACGGAGATCTTGGGAACAGTCGCTTCGACGTAGGCATAGATGATCTTCGCACCGTGGCGGATAATGCCTCCGTGTTCCTGAGCCACGCCTGGTAAGAAGCCCGGCGTATCGGCGAAGGTGATGATAGGGAGATTGAAGGCATCGCAGAAGCGCACAAATCGACAGATCTTGTCCGAGGCATCGATGTCGATTGAGCCCGCCAGCACCATAGGTTGCTGTGCGGCTACCCCCACGGCCTGGCCATTGAGCCGTGCAAACCCGACGATGGCGTTGCGCGCGTACTCGGCGTGGACCTCGAACCAGCTTCCCTGGTCCATCACGGTCTCAATTACCGTGATCATATCGTACGGGATATTGGGTGCCTCGGGCACCAGCGTGTTCAATTCTGGCGAGGTCCTGTGCGGATCATCTGTCGGCGACAGCAGTGGCGGGGTCGCGACGTTGTTCGGTGGTAGGTAGGTGAGCAAATGCCGCACCAGGGCCAAAGAATGGGACTCGTCGCGCCCCACAAAATGGGCCACACCGCTGATCCCAGCGTGAACGTGCGCGCCGCCCAGCCCTTCGTGGTCAATCTCCTCGCCGGTCACGCTTTTCACGACGTCAGGGCCGGTGATGAACATCATCGAGCTCTTCTCGGTCATCACCACGAAATCGGTAAGGGCCGGGCTGTAAGAGGCCCCACCCGCACAGGGACCGAGAATGACCGAGATCTGGGGCACGACGCCGGAGGCCAGGGCGTTCTGGCGGAAGACCTCCCCATAGCCTTGCAGCGACATAACGCCTTCCTGAATCCGCGCGCCGCCGGAGTCGAGCAGGCCGATGATAGGATAGCCGTTGTTGAGCGCCATCTCCTGGACCTGCACGATTTTCCTGGCGTGAGCCAGCGACACCGAACCCCCGTAGACTGTGAAATCCTGAGCGTAGACGAACACCTTGCGCCCGTCGATGGTGCCATAGCCGGTCACCACCCCATCGCCCAGAATCGCATCCTCATCCTCAGGATGCGCCACTGTAAAGGGCTGGAGCTCGTGGAAGGAGCCCTCGTCGAGTAGCTCCGACAGGCGTTCTCGCGCCGTCATCTTGCCTCTTGCGTGCTGACGGTCAATGCGGGATTGCCCGCCACCCATTTCCGCCTGTGTTTTCTGTTCTCGTAGCGTCTCTAGACGCGGGTCCTCTGCTGAACTCACCCCATCCTCCTCCCCATCTCTGGCTCCACTCCGGTCACTCTGTATGTTGCCCTAACTTTGATCACGCTATCTAGATCTCGTCGGATCCTGCCTTGATGCCCTTGTGGACGACCACCGTGCCGCCCATCAACGGTTTCCAAGATATCGCTTGAAGCCCACTCTGGCCCATCTTCTCGGCCAGACTTTCCGGGTCCTGGAAAGCCTTTACCGACCTGGGAAGGTAAGCGTAAGCCTCTCTCTGCCCCGTCATAAGGCGTCCGAGAAGCGGCGGCACGACAAAGAAATAGAGCGCAAAGAGCCACCGCATCGGAAACCGGCGAGGCCAGGTCATCTCCAGGCAGACCACCGACCCGCCGGGTCGCACAACTCGTGCCTGCTCGGCGAAAGCCTGCCGCACGTCCGGCACGTTGCGCATCATAAAGGCCGAGGTCACGGCGTCAAAGCTGTTGTCCGCGAACGCGAGCGCCAGTCCGTCGCTTACGGTCAGCGGAAGTCGCTCGATCGCGGTTGAACGGGCCTTGGCCCGAGCCTGATAGAGCATGGCTGGGGTCAAGTCAGTGGCCACGACGCGGATCGGCGTCTCGTGCTGCAGGGCCAACAAGGCCATATCCCCGGTGCCTGCCGCGACATCCAGCAGCCGCCCTCCCGCTGGGACTTCCGCCATTTTCAGCGCAAGCCTTCGCCAACTCTGGTCTCGGCCCAGGGAGAGGATGCGGTTGACTTGATCGTAGTGGGTAGCAATGCCGGTGAACAGGGCGCGAATGGTGCGCTTCTGGCGCTGATCGGCTTCAGTTGGCAAGGTTCAACTACCTTATCACGTCTTCACGCACGGATCTGATCACACTATGGTCACCCAGGCGTGCTCTGAGCTACAAATCGCTCACCAGCAGGCCCGCCAAAGCATGGGTTTAGCACTGAAATTGTAGTCTGCCTCGGGGTACACTCGTAGTGGGAAGTGTCACTTTGCGTGACGATGACTCTCACCTAAAGGAGAATCGCAGCCCTCGCTCGAATCCGTCGATAAATCCGTTCAACGACGCGACAAGCTCAGGGGGAATCTCGACTCGTACGGGGATCTCGGTCTCAAGGGTATAGGTCATCGAAATGGGAATCGACATCTCGATCGGAATCTCGAAAGTCTCACTGATGGGTACCGTGGTCTCAACCGGCACGGCGATGTTCTGGCGCCCAAGGACCGGCAGGTCGACGTAGGTGTTGACGACAGCCGAGAACGGGAAGTCGAAAACCACCGGCACCAGAATCGTGTCGCTAAACGGCACAGTGGCGTTGATGGGAATCTCCTGGTCGACCTTGACGGACACCGAGAACGGGTCGTCGATGGCCTCGCTCAAGGCCGTACGGGCTGCGGTCGCGGCCTGGCGCAAGCCCACTTCTATGTTCAGAAGGGTCACAATCAGAAATACGTTCAGCAGCAACGAGAGGATGACGAGGAGGGAGATCGCATATTGCCAGATCTGGGCTGATTTCATGAGGTTGCCTCCGTGCCGTGTGGATCTTTGCGATCCTCTTTGGGCGGCATCTTTTCTTCTAGGAGCGCAGGGTCTTGTGGCTCCACCAACTTCCTCCCGATCTCGTTGAGCAACCACGGTGCGCGCCAGAGAAGAGCGTCCACCTGGACTGCCGCAGCTCCCATCGTGATGCAGGCGAGGGCATCCTCTGGCGAGGCGATCCCCCCACACGCGATCACGGGTACACTCAGCTTGCGCGCCCACCGTGCAAGGACGTTCAAGAGCAGGGGAAAGAACGCGCGACCGTAGAGCCGGCCTCGAATATACCGGACGACGGGACTATCTGGCTGGGGTGGCTCCACGGGGAGGACGGCGCGCGGTGGCGCGGTCAGCGTCAGCGCATCTGCACCATAGTCGGCGAGGCGGGGCGCTAACTCATCGACTCGCTCGAAAGGCACCTTGGCGATGACGGGCAGGATACCTCCACCGGCTGCGGCCTGGACCATTGCCCGGGCCTGTCTCCTTGATGCCGTTGTCACGAAGCCAAGCTCTACACCGGCGACGTTGGGCACCCCAGATAATCGGGAGACCGCTTCGGCAACCTCTGCCGGGCGGGTGGCAAGCAGGTGCACAATGACAGGGATCGGAAGATACGACCACGCTTCCCCGTAATCCCGCACGACGCGGCGCAGACCCGGATTCGGCCAGCCGGTGTGAACGACGAAGCTCTCCTGCCACACCGTGACCCGTTGTCCCTTAGCCGCTCGTCGGGGACGAAGGCTCACGGGGTTGGTGACCATGGCTCCCAGCAGCGAGATGTCCACCAGGTCCGGGTATGCGTTGTCGAACCCAAAGGCACCGGCCGCTGGCATTAGCGGTACGGCGATGGTGAGACCATACTTGTGTCCGGGGGCCAGCTCGATCATACGTCACCCACGCTCAATTGCTGGGAGCCGATGCCCAGAAATCGCAGCACCGCCAAGGAAGAGGCCCTGGTCCTCATCTTTGCAGGAACTCCATCAGGTCAAAGACCGGCCCATCGACACAGGCACGCCGCTCCCCATGTCGCGTCTTCACGCGGCAGGCATCGCAGGCCCCGACGCCGCAGGGCATGGGCGTTTCTACCAATGCCTGGGCGAAATCTGCGGATGGCTGCAAGCGCACGTCCCGCACCATGCTCGCGAAGTCAGGATAGCGCTCGGCGTCGCAGGCGAGGCAGACACACTCCGTCCAAGCCAAGAGCTCCTCGAGTCGTGTCAAAGCCCGCTCGAGTCCCTCCGGGGTCGGTCCCTCAGCCTCCAGGGGGCCGAGGTACCCGGCGGAACCGTCCCGAGTGACCATGGTAAGTTCTAGCATAGGCGGAAACTGCGTTGGCGCCGGCAGCTGAGCCCGCGTTGTTGCCTCCACCACCAACGCTACCGACGGAGCTGCCTGATAAAGCGGGCGCAATCGCGGCAGCATTCCGACCTCTGCAATCAGAAGCAACCTGGCCAGCGGGTGCCCAAAGGCGGTCAGACGGAAGCCCCGTCCCAGCGGTCCCAGTATGTCGATCTCAGTGCCCGGCAGCAATCTCGTGGCGGCATGCCGGGGAGCCACAGTTGTTGTGAATCCTTGATCATCGATCGAAGAAGGAAAAAGGGGCTCACGCAGGGGCCCTCCCAGATCGGCCAACACGTAAGCCCCGGCTGACGGCGCCTGTGCCACATCGAGGCGCACCTCCCAGAAAGGGGGGGCGGGACGAGCGTGGCGCAGGGTCGCAGTTTGGCGTTTGACCAAGGGTTACACGTTGTGAAGCGCTTTGCCAAAGACCGCGTGTGCGGCCTCCATCACGGCCTCATTGAGGGTGGGATGAGCGTGGACCGCCCTCGCGATCTCGTCAGGGGTCAACTCCCACTGGGCTGCCAACACCAATTCAGGCAGGATCTCCGTGGCCTCGGGGCCGACGATAACGGCGCCCACGATCTCGTGAGAGGCTGCATCGGAGATGATCTTCACAAAGCCCTCGTTTTCGCCAAGCGCCAACGCTTTCCCGTTGGGCAGGAAGGGGAACTTCCCCACGGCGACGTCTGAGAGCTTCTCTCTGGCCTCTGCCTCTGAAAGCCCGAAGGATGCAACCTGGGGCGAGGTGTAGGTCCCCTTAGGTATGACGTACGCATCGAAGGGGCGCGGCTCCAAGCCTGCGATTTTCTCCACGGCCAGGATGCCCTGTGTCATAGCCACGTGAGCCAAGGGCATTCGTCCGTTGAGGTCGCCGATGGCGTAGACGTTTTTGACCTTGGTCTGCATCCAATCGTCGACCTTCACCCAGCCCTTTTCTCGTTCGATGCCGACCTTATCCAATCCAAGGTTCTCGCTATTGGGCTGCACACCGATGGCGACCAGCGCGATCTCTGCCTCCAGGTCGTCCTCGCCATCAGGACCTGTCACGTGCACTCGCACACCCGCGTCTGTCTTCGTCACGCTCTCCACCCGTGTGGACGTCAGAGCTTTGATCTTCTTCCGCCGGAGATAGCGGTTTAGCTCCGATGCGGCCTCCTCGTCCTCGGCGGGTAGAACGTGCTCCAGCATCTCGACGACGCGTACCTCGGTACCATAGGAGTTCCAGACAGTGGCGAATTCCAGACCAATGGGGCCTGCGCCGATGATCACGGCTGACTTGGGGAGCTCCCGACGCTCCAGGGCCTCGCGATAGGTGAGGACCCGCTCACCGTCGATCTCGACGCCGGGAATCGACCGAGCGCGTGCCCCTGTGGCCAGGATCACCGAATCGGCAGTGAGGATGCGAGTCTCCCCCTCGGATGAGGTGACCTTGACCTCGTTCTGGGAGACCAGCTCACCTTCTCCTTCTATCACGTCGACGTCGTTGCCCTTCATCAGCGCGGCGACGCCCTTGACGAGACGAGAGGAGACCTTGCGGCTGCGATCGATGGCGGCGGCGAAATCTAGCTCGATGTTATCTGCCTTGAACCCGAACTCCCGTCCGCCATCGGTGACGAGCCGCGCTACCGATGCGTTCTGCAATAAGGCCTTCGTGGGGATGCAGCCCCAGTTCAGGCACACGCCCCCAATGTCCTCTCTCTCGACCACGCCGACACGTAGGCCCAGCTGTCGCGCTCGGATGGCTGCTACGTAGCCTCCGGGCCCTGCACCAATAATCACAACATCGTAGCGGGACTCTGTCATCTATCTGCTCCTTGTCGTTGAAGCGCCTGACGTTTGTTGATCTGTCTCGTAGGGGGAGGTGGGATTATGCAAGACTTCGTGATAACGGTCCACGAGTTTCTCTACCGCGCTGAACATGGCCTCGATGCCCAGATGCGTGGTGTCAAAGAGGACGGCGTCCTTGGCTGGTCGCAGGGGCGCTGCTTCGCGATGACTGTCGATCTGGTCTCGACGCCGTATACCTGCGAGCACCTCATTAAACGTGACCGACTTGCCTTTCTCCCTCAACTCCAGGTAACGGCGCCGCGCTCGCTCCTCAGCCGACGCGATGACGTAGAGCTTGAGGTCAGCATCTGGGATCACGACAGTGCCGATATCTCTCCCGACCATAACGACACGCCCGTTCTTGGCGATCTCGCGCATCCGACGGGTGAGGGCTGTCCGTACGCCCGGGTAGGCCGAGACCGGCGACACCGCACTCTCGACGTGCGGCGTCCGAATATCCCACGTCACGTCCTTGCCCTCTACCCGCACCGTGCATTGTCGCCCGTCAGACTCCGTCGGCGGCAAGACCTGGATCTCGACCTCTTCTGCCAGTCGAGTGACGGCTTCCTCATCCTCAACAGGGACGCCCTGGTCTTGCACCGCCCACGTCACCGCGCGATAGAGAACGCCGGTGTCCAAGAAGAGATAATCCAAATGCTTTGCCAGGTGGAAGCCCAGCGTGCTCTTTCCTGAGGCGGCCGGCCCGTCAATGGCTATGGTGGAGGGTCTCATCGGCGCCGCCTTGAGGTCTTTGATGGAGGGCGTCCATCGCTCTTCTTCGTGGACCGCTGCCCGCCGCGCTGCCGCTGAGGTCTCCGCCCCTTGCGACCCTGCCCAGAGCGCGACTGCGGCCGGGTTCCGGTCTCTCTTCGTAGCTGCTGGATCTCCTCGTTGGACAGATAGCGCCACTTTCCGGTCGGAAGCTCGCCCAACTGCAGCGGGCCCATCGCGACGCGAATCAGCCGCTTGGGAGGATGCCCGAGGGCAGCCACCATCCGACGTACAAGGTGCTTCCGGCCCTCGTGCACGGTGATACGGAGCCAGGTCTCATCGTGTTTCTGCTCCTCCACGAAGATCTTGTCAAAACGCGTGGGTCGTCCGTCCAGCGTGAGGCCTCGCTGCCACCGCTCGACCGTATCGGCGTTGGGTTCTCCCTCTACAAGAACACGATAGACACGGGGGTGCTCGTACCGGGGGTGCGTCAGGCGCTGCGTGAGTGCTCCGTCGTTCGTCAAAAGGACAAGGCCCTCACTCTCGGCATCCAACCGTCCCACCGGGTAGAGCCGCGCTGGCTCGCCCTGTCTTGATCGGGGGAGGGCTACGAGATCCACCACGGTGCGACGCCCTTGAGGATCACTGGTCGTTGAGATCACGCCTCTTGGCTTATTGAGCATGATGTAGAGACGCGGCTGAGGTCTCTGAATCGGGGTGCCATCTACCTCGATGCGCTGTTCGGTTGGATCCGCCTGGTCTCCCAGTTGCGCTATGACGCCGTCAACGGTCACCCGTCCTTCTGCAATGATCTCTTCACAAGCCCTTCGCGACCCGTAGCCCGCGCGGGCCAGAATCTTCTGTAATCTTTCTTTCTCCATAATGCCCCATTATACCTGGTCTGAAGGCAATCGCGAGTTCGGACTCTGTGGCGTTACGACCGGCTGCGCGCCAGAGGCGGTTGCCGGTCACGCGCACTCCCTACCCTCAGTACCCCTCCTGTGATATAATCACGTGTGGAGGAGATCATAGCTATCTCCCTTCCGTGCACCATCTCGAGGAGATTTCAATGGGCAAGAGCACGGACCCACGACGGAGGGTCCAGGCCAATCTGAACTACAACTTCCACGATCCCGGACTGCTCAAACTGGCACTGACCCATCCCTCCTACGCCCACGAACATATGGAGGAGGGGGGAGAAGAGTGCCACAACCAACGCCTGGAGTTTCTCGGAGACGCTGTGCTGGATTTTCTCGTGGCGGCGTGGCTCTTCCGGACCTATCCGGACTTCCCTGAAGGTCCGCTGACGCGCCTACGGGCGACGCTCGTTCGCACGACGACGCTTGCTGGTTTGGCTCAAGAGCTTGAGATTGGTGAGGCCCTCAGGCTGGGGCGCGGTGAGGAGGAGAGCGGAGGGCGCGAGCGACCCGCCAACCTGTGCGATGCTTTGGAGGCGACGGTAGGCGCTCTCTATCTGGACGGCGGCCTTGACATCGTCCGATCGCGGTTCGAACCGTGGTTTGCTCGGAAAGCTGGCGCCATCTTGGAGGCCGAATCCTACGTCGACGCGAAGTCGCGTTTCCAGGAATGGGCGCAGGCAGAACTCGGCATGACGCCTGCCTATCAGATCGTCGACGAGGAAGGCCCGGACCATGCCAAGATCTTTACGGCGCAGGTCCTCGTGGGAGACGAGGTTGCGGGTCGGGGCGTAGGCCCCAGCAAAAGAATGGCAGAGCAGGCCGCTGCACGGGCGGCGTTGAGTCGCTATCCCGGCAGTGGTTACGGGTAAACGTAGTCTGACACGATTCGCCGTCGTCGGGACGGCGTTGAAGCCGCGCGAGTGGTTTCGATAGTAATATGCGTAGTAGAGGGACTTAGCACATATGATGCGTTTTGATCGTTTTACAGAGCGGGCGCAGGAAGCAGCCCAGCGCGCTGTTGAGCTGATGACCCGCTATGGACACAGTCAGGTGGATGTTGAGCATCTGCTTCTAGCGCTAGTTCAGCAGAAAGAGGGGACCGTGCCTGCGCTGCTGTCTGAGCTGGGAGCTAATCCGGTCCAGATGTCGGAGATGCTGGAGCGTATGTTGACGCAGAGTCCGCGTCCCGGGATCTATGGCGCGCGGGGGGGGCAACAGGTCTTTATCACACCTCGAGTTAAGCGAATCCTCGATTTCAGCCAAGAGGAGGCCTCGGCTCTGAACGATGAGTACATCTCCACAGAGCACATCCTCCTTGCCATCTCGCAAGAGCAGAATACGCCAATCACCAAGCTGTTACGAGACAACAACGTGACCTATGAGCGGGTCAAGGAGGCCGTCCTGCAGATGCGCGGCGGACAGCGCTTGACCACGTCCAAGGGCGAGACCAAGTTCCGGGTTCTGGAGCGCTTCAGCCGAGATCTCACGCAGCTTGCGCGTGAGCACAAACTTGACCCCGTTATCGGACGAGAGCAGGAGATTCAGCGCGTCATTCAAATCCTGGTCCGGCGCACCAAGAACAACCCTGTTCTCATCGGCGAGCCCGGCGTTGGCAAGACAGCCATTGTCGAAGGGCTGGCACAGAACATTGCCGATGACGACGTGCCAGAGATCCTCAAACATAAGCGGCTCCTGCTGCTCGACATGGGCGGTCTCGTCGCCGGAACCCGGTTTCGCGGTGAGTTTGAGGAGCGACTCAAGACGATTCTCGAAGAGATCCAGCGTGCGGAAGGGGAGATCATCCTCTTTATCGATGAACTCCATACCGTGGTTGGGGCAGGCAACGCCCAGGGCGCGCTAGATGCTTCAAATATGATCAAGCCAGCGCTGGCGCGCGGTCAACTTCAGTGCATCGGTGCAACGACCCTTGATGAGTACCGCCAATACATCGAGAAAGACGGCGCGTTGGAACGACGCTTTGCGCCTGTCTTCGTCGACGAACCGTCGGTCGAGGACACGATCGAGATGCTCCGCGGTCTCCGTGACCGCTATGAGGCCCATCACAAGGTGCGCATCAGCGACGACGCACTTGTGGCAGCGGCGCGGCTCTCTCATCGCTACGTGACCGACCGTCATCTTCCGGACAAGGCTATCGATGTGATGGACGAGGCAGCGGCTAAGTTGCGCGTCACCCTCTTTACCCTTCCGCCTGAGCTTAAGGAGATGGAGGCTGAGATCAACCGGATGCTGGCTGAGGAGGAAGCGGCGGGCAACATGCGTGATTACGAGCGAGCTGCCGAGGTGAAGGTCCAGCGCTTGCGCGCGGAGGAGACGTTCGGCAAGCAGCGGGAGGCGTGGCTCAACAGCCACCAGTTGGATGAGACCGTCGAGGCTGAGGACATAGCCGATGTGGTCTCCGTATGGACCGGCATCCCTGTCTACCAGGTGATGGAGCGGGAGGCCGACAAGCTCTTGCGGATGGAGGAGGCCCTTCGGGAGCGGATCATTGGCCAAGACGAGGCAATCGGTGTGATCTCCGACGCGATCCGCCGCGCGCGGGCCGGCCTGAAGGATCCTCGCCGCCCCATCGGCAGCTTCCTCTTTCTCGGTGCGTCCGGGGTGGGCAAGACGGAAACCGCGAAGGCGCTCGCCGCGTTCCTCTTCGATGACGAGGACGCGTTGCTGCGCGTCGATATGAGCGAGTATCGCGAGGGACATACAGTCTCAAGACTCTTCGGGGCGCCACCGGGCTATGTGGGCTATGATCAGGGTGGACAGCTGACTGAAGCCGTGCGCCGCCGTCCCTATCAGGTCTTGCTTTTCGACGAGGTGGAAAAGGCCCATCAGGATGTTTGGAACTCCTTGTTGCAGATCCTGGATGAGGGTCGGCTGACCGATGGGCAGGGTCGAACGGTGGACTTCCGCAACACCGTCATCATCATGACGTCCAACGTTGGCACCGATTATCTCAGTCGTGGGGGTGCGCTGGGATTTGCGCGGGGCCAGAATGAGGAGGATGAGCAGAATCGACGACGGACCCTCTCGGCTCTGAAGGACACCTTCCGACCCGAGTTCATCAACCGCGTTGACGAGATCATCATCTTCAACGATCTGACCCTGAGCGATGTCGAGCAGATCGTGGATTTGCAGATGCAAGAGATACGCGAGCGGCTGCTGGAGCACGGACTCGACGTCGTGTTGACCGACGACGCTAAGCGCTGGTTGGCCGAACAGGGCTTCGACCCGCAGTTTGGCGCTCGGCCCTTGCGTCGCGTGATTCAGCGTCACGTGGAAAGCCCGCTGAGTGTCGAGCTACTTCAGGGTAAGTTCGCCGGCGGGGCACACGTCGTCGTTGGACTCGATGGCGAGGACCTTGTCTTCACGTCCGAGTCCCTATCCGAATCCGAGGCGCCGTCCGTGGCTGAACCCGCCGATGTCTCTGGCTAGTCCGGCGCGCTCACGCGGTGAAGGATTGTGTATGTCTGGATTTCGAGTAGACTAAGAGAGTATAGCAGGAGGCAGCCCGGATCAGCTATCTCGACATCCCCACGTGGGCTTTGTCGACGAAAGGAGGTAGGACTCCGAGGATACGATTCGATGTAGGTTCCTGCTGTTGTACGATCCCCAAAACAATGGTTCACTTCTAGACTGAGGAGGAGCAAATCTATGCGTAAGCGTCTTTCAATTCTGTTGGTGATGTTGCTGCTGTTTGGCGTTGTGCTCTCTGCTTGTGCTGGCGCGCAGCGGGCCGACTTCAAGGTTGGTATGGTTACGGACATCGGCGGTATCGATGATCGCTCGTTCAACCAGACCTCCTGGGAAGGCGTCGAGATGGCAGAGGAGGAGTTGGGTATTCAGGGCGACTATCTGGAATCCCAGCAGCAGACCGACTATGGCCCCAACATCACCCAATTCATCAACCAGGGCTACGATCTGGTCATCGGGGTTGGCTTCCTGCTCGCTGACGCGATTGCGGACTTCGCGAACCAGAATCCCGATGTCGGCTTCGCCATCGTCGACTTCGCCTATGACCCACCCATCGAGAACGTCAGAGGTCTGAGCTTTGCCACCGATGAGGCTGCCTTCCTGGCCGGCTACGCCGCGGCGGATGCCACAGAGACGGGTACAGTGGCTACGTTCGGAGGTATCAACATCCCCACCGTCTCGATCTTCATGGTCGGCTTCGAGCAAGGTGTCTACTACTACAACGAGCAGCATGGGACGGACGTTCGCGTCCTGGGCTGGAACACGGCTGAGAACAACGGCGTGTTCGTCGGCAACTTTGAGTCCACGGATGACGGTCGCCGGGTCGCCGAGGAGTTCTTGGCTGAGGGCGCCGACATCATCATGCCTGTCGCTGGCCCGGTGGGTCTGGGCTCCGCCCAGGCCGTTCAGGCTGCGGGGAATGCCTGGATCGTGGGTGTCGACACCGACTGGACGATCAGTGCGCCGGAATACACCGATGTTGTCCTGACCAGTGTGATGAAGAACATGGACATCGCGGTCTTTGACACGATCGAGCTGGCGTCGAGCCCCGACTTCGAAGGCTTCGGCGGCGAGACCTACCTTGGGACGCTGGAGAATGAGGGCGTTGGCCTGGCACCAGTTGCCGAGGGCACTATCTCGAGCGAGGTTCAGAACGAGTTGGATGAGATCCGCCAGGGCATCATCGATGGCGAGATCAACACCGGCTGGGCCGATTACCTGGCTGGCCTAGAATAAGCGAGCCAATCTCAGCGGGAGGGCACCATCTGCCCTCCCGCTTGAGCTATCTGGAACTGAGGTGGAAAGCGTCGGTTGGGAGAAGCTTTCCTCACTGGAAATGCACTTCTAGTCTCTGCTTTCCACCTCAGTTGTTTGTCTTGGACGTGCTTCACAGGGAGGGACCATGGCCTCTGTTCTTGAGCTGAAAGGCATTACGAAACGCTTCCCAGGCGTGTTGGCCAATGACCACATCGACTTAGAGCTTGAGGAAGGCGGCGTCCTGGGTCTGTTGGGGGAGAACGGTGCCGGCAAGAGCACGCTGATGAACATCCTCTATGGCCTCTACGCTCAGGATGAGGGCGAAATCTACATCCGTGGCGAGAAGGTCGCCATTACGGAGCCCAATGACGCGATTGACCTGGGGATCGGCATGGTTCATCAGCACTTTATGCTAGTGCCGGTGCTGACTGTGACCGAAAACGTGATGTTGGGCATGGAGTCGACGCGGCGATTCGGCTTTTTGGATCGCCCGGTCGCGGCCCGTAGGATCAGGGAGCTCTCAGAACGCTATGGCCTGGATGTCGATCCTAATACCGTGATTGAGGATCTGCCTGTGGGGATTCAGCAGCGCGTGGAGATCATCAAGCTCCTTTACCGCAATGCCGATATCCTGATTCTCGATGAGCCCACCGCGGTCCTTACGCCGCAGGAGGTCGAAGGCCTCTTCGAGGTCATTCGCTCTCTTGTGTCACAAGGCAAGTCGGTTATCTTCATCTCCCATAAGCTTAAGGAAGTCTTGGAGATCTCCGACCGGATCGTGGTTCTACGACGGGGTCGCGTGGTCGGCAGCACGACACCGGAGGAGAGCGACGAGCGCGATCTCGCCGCGATGATGGTGGGCCGCGATGTTATCCTCTCGGTGCCCAAGGAACCTCGGGAACCTGAAGAGGTGATCCTGGACGTCAAGGACCTTTATGTCCGCGGCGATCAGGAGAAGATGGCCGTCGAAGGCATCTCCTTCCAGGTCCGTGGAGGTGAGATTGTAGGAGTCGCCGGCGTCCAGGGCAACGGGCAGACCGAGTTGGTGGAAGCCCTGACCGGATTGAGGAGGATTGAGGACGGCACTATCACTGTCGCCGGTCAGGACGTTACCGGCGCCTCGCCGCGTCGGGTGACAGAGGCTGGTACAGCGCATATTCCGGAGGACCGGCAGAGCGATGGGCTCGTGCTGGATTATTCGATCGCTCACAACCTGGTCCTGAACACCTATTACCTGCCACCGATTGCGAACGGTCTGGTGCTGCGCGAGGAGGCCATTGCGGAAAGAGCTGAACGACTGGTCGAGGAATACGATGTGCGCACTCCGAGTATCTATACCCCCGCGGGCAACCTTTCCGGGGGCAACCAGCAGAAGGTCATCGTTGCCAGGGAGCTGAGCCGGCCTGTGAAGCTGACGATCGCTTCGCAGCCCACGCGCGGCTTGGATGTGGGCTCGATCGAGTACATCCACGGACAACTCGTCCGTAAGCGGGACGAGGGAGCCGCGGTTTTCGTGGTCTCGGCAGAGCTGGACGAAGTGATGTCGTTGGCTGACCGGATTATTGTGATGTTTGAGGGCAAGATAATGGGCACGGTTCCCAGTGAGACGACTACAAAGGAAGAGCTGGGACTGATGATGGCGGGTGTAGCGTCCTCCGCAGAGACGTAGATCACTCTCGATCTACTGGGCTGGGCGAAAGGAGCGTCCATGGATAAGAGCCAGGCCGAAGAAACGACAATCGAGACGACAGCCGAAGAGGAGGAGGTACCCAAGCAGCCTGCCGAGCGTGAGCAGGAGCCGCGCCAGGGGCTGAGACTTCAGAGTCTGCTTGTTCCCTTATTGGCAATCGTCACAGCTCTGATCATCGGAGCGTTGTTCATCATGTTTACGGACGCGAGCGTCTATGAGGCCTTTCAAGAGGGATTTCTGAAGGGCATTGGACAGGCCTTCGCCGTGATTGGTCGGGCCTATGGGGCGTTTTTCACCGGCGCCTTTGGTAACCCGGTGCAGCTGGTGGAAGCACTGCTTAGCGGCGAGGCCGTGCAGATCCGACGCGCGATCTATCCTATCACCGAGACCCTGCGCATTTCCACACCCTATATCTTCGCCGGTCTAGCAGTGGCTATCGGGTTTCAGGGCGGGCTCTTCAACATCGGTGCCGAGGGCCAATACTTCATTGCCGGGCTTACATCAGTTTTCATTGGCTATAGCATCGTTGGCCTTCCGCAACTGATCCACCTCCCTCTAGCGCTTTTGGCGGGCGTCATCGGTGGGGCGTTATGGGCCAGCATTGCTGGCTATCTCAAGGCGTCAACGGGCGCTCACGAGGTGATCAATACGATCATGCTCAACTATATCGCCTTCCGTCTGGCTGAGTTTATGCTGGACGTGGGCGGCCCAATGGCTCGCGGGGACAATCGCCCTGTGAGTCCGGAGATTCAGCCTAGCGCCTACCTGCCGCAGTTCTACCCCAACCGGGTGGACATAACCTTCAATACAGGGTTTCTTCTTGCTTTGGCAGTCGCGTGGATTGTGTGGTGGCTGCTCTTCAAGACGACGCTGGGGTACGAGATCCGAACCGTGGGGAAGAACCCACGGGCGGCGCGCTATGCCGGCATCAGCGTTTCCCGCACTATGGTGATCACGATGGCGCTCAGCGGCGGGCTGGCCGGTTTGTCCGCCGCCACCGATATTCTGGGTGTGCTTCACTTTATGCCCAACGCGTTCGCGTCGGGCTATGGCTTTGACGCAATAGCCTTAGCCTTGGTCGGGAAGAGCCATCCCCTCGGTGTGGTGCTGGCCTCGTTGCTCTTTGGTGCAATAAGGGCGGGGGCGCGGAATATGCAGGGGGTCGCTCGGGTGCCGATCGATATCACCTCGATTCTGCAGGGCCTGATCATCGTCTTTGTCGCTGCACCTGAGATCATTCGCCTTATCTATCGTCTCAAGGCGCGTGTCGAGGGCATCTCGGTGACCCGAGGGTGGGGCTAGAAGGGGAGGGAGCTATGAGCGACTCACAGGCAACAGCCAAAGCACAACGCCGCGCGCGGACGATGGGCATTGTATTTCTTGTCTTCGCCGTCGCGATTCTGGTCCTCTTTCTGCCCGCTACAGAGCCGGGTCAAAGAACAACCTTTACTTTTATGCAGCGGGGCGATGCAGTGGAGGTTGGCGATCTTGTCTTTCCGACCCGCGTGGGGCTGTATCTTATGGCTGCGCTATCCGCCTTTGCCGGTGCATGGCAACTGGCTAGAGGGTTCGAGCACGCGGATGCTGTCTTAGGTGTCGTTGCGGGCTTTTTTGTCCTGGCGTTTCTAGCCTGGGCTGCCCGCGGTCAGTCGATGAACCTGACCGGGATGATCAGCTCCACACTGCTCCGTGCAATCCCGATCCTCCTGGCAGCGCTCAGTGGCATCATGTGTGAGCGGGCCGGTGTCGTGAATATCGGCATCGAGGGAATGATGCTGACCGGGGCGTTCATGGCGGCTCTGATCGGCAGTGTGGTCGGTAATGTCTGGGTGGGCCTTCTGGCGGCGATGGCCGGTGGTGCTCTGATGGCGGCCCTGCTGGCAGTGCTGGCCATACGCTACAAAGTTGACCAGATCGTGGCGGGGACGGCCATTAACATCCTAGCGACGGGGCTGACCAGTTATTTCAGCTCTCGTTATCTGCAGCAGGATGCCGGCCTGAACAGCCCTCCGACGTTTTCACCCTTTCCGATCCCGGGCCTTTCCAGGATCCCTATCATCGGGCCGTCGCTCTTCAACCACACGTTTCCGATCTATCTGACGATGATCTTGGTGGTCGCTATCCATGTGATGCTCTTTTTCACCCGATGGGGCTTGCGTACGCGCTCGGTAGGGGAGCATCCGAGAGCTGCCGATACCCTCGGCGTCAATGTCTTCCTCGTGCGCTATGTCAACGTGCTCCTTGGTGGCGCGGTTGCGGGTCTTGGAGGGGCTTACCTCGTCTTGTCGTCCGTGGCCCGCTTTGATGAGCTTATGACCGCGGGCAAGGGCTTCATCGGCCTCGCGGCTATGATCTTCGGAAAATGGACCCCCTTTGGTGCCTTTGGCTCGTCGCTCATCTTTGGGTTTGCCGACTCACTTCAGACGAAGCTCGCCATCTTGTCGGTGCCCATTCCATCGCAGTTCCTTTTGATGGCTCCTTACTTGGTGACGATCATCGTGCTGGCCGGTGTCGTGGGTCAGGCCCGGGCACCCGCGGCTGATGGCGTTCCTTACGAAAAGGAGTAGGCAACGGGCGCACCGATAGCCTGATTCGGCGACCGCGCCATCTCCATCGCAGCTGCGGTGACTGTCCTACGGGCGAAAGCGTATCGTCGCTCTCCTAGGGATCTCACGATAGCAAGGCAGGTAGGTCAAACCAACGTGGCGACCTACCTGCCTCTGATTTGGAGTCACACCTATGGACAATGAGTGGCCATCTCCTTGGCCTGAGACGTTCGTCTCTCGTATGAGTGCGTGGTTGGGCAACGAGACTGAGGCTTTTCTAACCGCCCTTCGCAAGCGAGACTATGGCCTCCGCCTGAACCCTCGTCGTGCTCCCATCAGCGTTCTGCAAGCCGATTTGCCGTGGCAGGCGCGCCCCGTGCCCTGGTGTCCCGAGGGCTTGTGGCTGGATGAGGAGACTGTGGATCAGGGCGAGCCCTTGGGCCGTCATCCCTACCACACTGCCGGCGTCTACTATATTCAGGATCCCAGTGCTATGGCTGCGGCCGTGCTCTTGGATCCCAAGCCGGGGGAGTGGGTACTGGACCTCGCGGCAGCGCCCGGCAGCAAGGCCACGCATCTTGCGGCGCGGATGGAGAACGAGGGCGTCTTGGTGACCAACGATGTCTCGCGCGGGCGGGCCTCGATCTTGGCGATGAATCTCGAGCGCATGGGGGTCACGAATGCCCTGGTCACCAACGCCTATCCGGAGCAGTTGAGAGAGGCCTGGGCCGGCCTCTTTGACGCGATGCTGGTCGATGCCCCCTGCTCCGGGGAGGGGACCTTCTCCAGAGATCCCCGGGCACTTCAGGACTGGAGCCTCGAAACCGTTCGTACCTACGCGGCGCGTCAGGTCAATATTCTGGATCAGGCTGCACCGCTTGTCAGGAGAGGGGGGCAGATCCTCTACGGGACCTGCACCTTTTCGCCTGAGGAGAACGAGGGCGTCATCGCCGAATTCCTCGCTGCGCATCCCGATTTCGAGTTGATGGAGCTTCCTATGCTGCCAACGATGGACCGGGGCCATCCTGAATGGATTGGGGCACCCGAAGAACTGCGGAAGGCCGGGCGCTTCTGGCCTCACCGGGGGCCGGGACACGGCCACTTCTACGCCTTGCTGCGCCGGACCGGTGCGCCCCCTGAGGAGCTGCCCGCTCGCTGGACCGAGAATGCGATGCCGGGGCGTGTCCTCCATCGGTATCTGGACACGCTTGGGCGCATTCTCGTGGAGGATCCTCCACAAGAGGGTCTCATCCTTACGCCGGACGACCACTGCTACATCACGCCAATGGCGCCATCGCTATGGGCCAACGTCCCTGTGATGCGACCGGGCTGGTGGGTCGCGTCGCTGCGGCACAACAAGATCTTCCCCGATCACGCTCTCGCTATGGCGCTACATCCGCGGGAGGTTAAAGCCCACATCAGCTTGGACCCCGACGATCAACACTTGGACCAATACCTAGACGGAAGCTCTTGGCCTGATGAGGGCCCTGCGGGTTATCTCTTGATCACCGTGGATGGCTATCCGCTGGGATGGGCGAAGCGGGCTGGGGGCAAGCTGCGCAGCCGATACCCTGTTCACCTGCGGCGGCGGCGCGCTTTGCCTTGATGCCTTGACCGAGACCTCCTGTGCGGTAGAATGCATGGGATTTCCTATAAGGTTATTAATGAAATGCGATATCACATTTGGACTATCGGTTGTCAGATGAACGTGGCGGACTCGCAACGCGTCGCTGCAGGACTCGAGCGCCTTGGTTTTGCGCCGGCTGAGCGAGCGGGGGATGCTGACGTCGTCATCCTCAACACCTGCGTGGTGCGACAGCAGCCTGAGGACAAGGCCGTCGGGCGCCTCAACCAGCTCAAGAGCTTCAAGCGGCGCCATCCAGACCGCGTGCTCGCGCTGATGGGCTGCATGGTCGGTGTGAGGGAGACGGCAGATCTTCAAGCGCGCTTCCCCTGGGTCGACGTTTTTCTCCCGCCCTCGGATCCAACAGAGCTCTGGGCCTTTCTGGCTGAGCACGGTGATCTCAGCGAGGCGCAGTCGCTGATCGCCGATGCGGAGGCGCGGCGATTGGCCCTGGGCCGGACCGACACCATCTTGCCGCCTTCTGAGAGGGACACGGCTGTGAGCGCCTATCTGCCTGTGGTGCTGGGGTGTTCTCACGGCTGCACCTATTGCGTGATCCCCTACCGCCGTGGTGCGGAGCGAAGCCGTCCTATGGAGGTGGTGGAGGCTGAGGCGCAGCAGATGGCCTCACAGGGGATTCAGGAACTCACCCTTCTCGGGCAGATTGTGGATCGCTACGGATATGATCTTCCTGCCTTTAAGGGTGCGAGGACGACGCCGCTCGTCACGTTGTTGCGCGCCGTCCACGAGATCGACGGATTGAAGCGCATTCGTTTCCTCACCAGCCATCCTAACTGGATGAGGGACGACTTGTTGGAAGCTGTGGCTGAGTTACCCAAAGTCTGTCCGCATATCGAGGTGCCCGTGCAGGCCGGGGACGATGAGGTGCTCGCACGGATGCGGCGTGGGTACACTGTGGACGACTACCGGCGCTTGGTGGCGCGCATCCGCGACAAGATCCCTGGTGTGTCCATTGCCACCGACATCATCGTTGGATTCCCCGGTGAGACAGAAGCGCAGTTCCAGCACACCTACGAGCTCCTAGAGGAGCTTCGGCTCGACAAGGCTCACATTGCACGCTACAGCTCACGCCCTTTGACCGTCGCGACGCGGCAGTTTGAGGACGCCCTCTCTCACGAGGAAAAGGAGCGCCGTCGCCGTGTCTTGGACGAGCTCCAATCGGAGATTCTGACCGAGAAAAACGCGCGATACATGGATCAAACGGTGGAGGTCCTCGTGGAGGGCTGGCATGCACGCAAGCGCCGCTGGTTTGGTCGGACCTGCCGGGATCGACTCGTCTTCTTTGATGGAGAGCCCGAGCAAGAGTGGCTTGGGCGCACGGTGGGGGTCAAGATCACCTGGACGGGTCCCTGGTCTCTGATTGGGTCAGTCCAGCTCGTATGACAGGCTTGGAGGACTTTGGGCAATGCTAGGTAGGCGTAACGTAGGTAGGATGGGCAGCTTTGGGTGGATCAGCGGCGCGGCAGGAGCGTTATGAACATCGGCATTGTCGGGGCCGGCGTCACCGGCCTGACCGCTGCGTATGATCTCCTTGGGGCCGGACACCAGGTCACGATCTATGAGGCGCGACCCTATGTCGGTGGGCTAGCGGCAGGGTTCAAGGATGAAGCCTGGGATTGGCCGTTGGAGCGGTTCTACCACCACATCTTCGCCAGCGACCGGGATATCATCGACTTTGCCGAGGAACTGAGTCTCGAAGATCTGATCTTTTTCGAGCGCCCCACGACGTCCATCTACTATCAGGGCGAGATCTACCCGCTGGACAGCCCTCTGAGGGTGCTTCAGTTCAAGCCCTTGCCCTTTATCGATCGACTGCGCTTCGGCGTTGTGGCAGCCTTTCTACGATACAACCCGTTCTGGCGCCCTTTCGAGCGTACGACGGCCCACAGTTGGCTTCAGAAGGCCCTCGGGGAGCGTGGCTATGACATCCTCTGGCGCCCCCTCTTGGAGGGTAAGTTCGGCCGGTACTACCAAGACGTGAACCTGGCCTGGTTCTGGGCGCGGCTGGCCAAGAGGACGCCGAGATTGGGTTACTTCAAGGGCGGCTTCCAGGGGTTCTTGGACGCCTTGGCGGACAAGGTCCGTGAACGGGGCGGCGACATCCGCCTGGAGCATCACGTCCGCGGCATCCATCCGGAGCCCGATGGACGCATCCGGTTGGAGTTGCGGGCCGGCGATCAGGTTCACGAACGCGTTCTAGCGACCTGCTCCCCACGGATGCTCAAGGAGCGCACGCCGGCCCTGCCGGCATCCTACACCGCCGCTCTGGATGAGCTCGACTCGATGGGCGCCGTCGTGATGGTGCTTGCCCTGAAGCACTCTGTTACGGCTGAGCACTATTGGATCAACATCCCCAAGCGAGAAGGTTTCCCGTTCTTGGCCTTCGTCGAGCACACGAACTATATCGACCGCGCTCATTACGGTGGAGACACCATCGTCTATTGCGGGGATTACCTTCCCCCGGACCATGAATACTTTGAGCTCTCAGCAGAGGCGCTGCTGTCCCGTTTCATCCCTGGCATTCAGCGTATCAACCCAGACTTCAACCGAGACTGGGTACGCGCGTACTGGAAGTTTACCGAGATCTACGCGCAGCCGATACCCTATGTGAACCATGCCGCCCGCATCCCGGCTATCCCGACGCCGATACGAAATCTGTTCATGGCCAATATGAGTCAAGTCTATCCCTGGGACCGAGGTACAAATTACGCCGTCGAGATCGGACGGCGTGCGGCTAAGCTGGTAGGTTAAGCGCAACCAGACGGCCACGGCTGCCAAAGCCTCTGGGAGAAGAGGGCCACCGGGCGAGGGAGAATCGGGGGTGCGATGAACGTCGCGACGGTCTGGGCGATTGCGGTGAAGGACCTGCGCCAGCTTGTCCGCGACCGCACGCTACTGCTTTTCATTCTCCTGCTGCCGGTTCTCCAGCTGTTATTGCTGGCACAGGCGACCTCGCGGGGTATCCGGGACGTTCCCGTCGCCGTTTTGGATGAGGACCGTACGTCGGAAAGCCGGGCTCTCATCGCCCTTTTGGACGCCTCAAGTCGTTTCGAGGTTGCGCGCCACCCCGGGTCCCTCGAAGAAGCTGAGCGGGCGATTGAGTTGGGTGACGTCTATGCTGTGCTGAGTATCCCCCGTGGCACGATGGCCTCACTTTATCACCCCACCCAAACCACGGTCATCCCCTTGATCATCGATGCGACCAACTCGATCATGGCCCGCGTTATCAAGGGGGGCATTCAGGAGGTGCTGCTACGCTTCACGCAGCAGCGAGGGAACGGTGCCACCGCCGGTGTCCAGGTCGAGTCTGTTATGCTGTACAACCCGTCTTTGGAGACCCGTCCTAATACGCAATCCGCGCAACTGGGCTTCATCATCTATCAAGTCACCCTCGGCGTCGCTGCGCTAGGGCTGGCGCGCGAACGCGAGATTGGCACCCTCGAACAGCTGATGGTCACGCCGGTTCGGCGCGTCGAACTGCTCGTGGGCAAGGCCATCCCGCCATCGGTGATGGGTCTCCTAGATTTCCTGGTGCTGAGTATGGTGCTTCGCTACGGCTTCGGCATCCCAATTGCCGGGCCATATTGGTTCCTGGTCCTGGGAAGCTCGATTTTCATCGTCGTCGAGGTCGCCTGGGGCTTGATGATCTCCTCTTTGGCCGGGACACAGCAACAAGCGATCCTATTGGTCTTTATGCAGGCCATGGTCGACGTCGCTCTCTCAGGCTTCTTGGTACCTGTGCGTGACATGCCCAGTATCTTCAGGTTTGTTGCGCAATTCGTCCCCCTCAACTACTATTTGGTCTTTGTACGGGCTGTGGTGCTCAAAGGCGCGACCTTCGCGGATATGTGGTCACAGCTCGCCGCGCTGGTTGGGCTTGGGGCCGCGATTGGCGTGGTCGCCTCGTTAGCTATTTCCAGGAATTTGGAATGAAGTGAGGATCTATGGATCTCAGTAGGATTATCACGAGCGTAGCGTCGGACCTGGGGCTGGCCCCTTCGCGTGTCCAATCGGCGGTGCGTCTACTTGACGAGGGTAACACCGTCCCGTTTATTGCTCGTTACCGTAAGGAACTCACCGGCTCGCTGGATGAGGAGCAGCTTCGCAACGTGGCGGAGCGCCTGGGTTACCGTCGCAACATGGAGGAGCGTCGTGCGAGCATCCTCCATAGCCTTGCCGAACAGGATGTCCTCACGCCAGAACTTGAGGCGGACGTAGACGCCGCGGATACACTACAGCGACTTGAGGACCTCTACCGACCGTACCGGCCAAAGCGACGGGCCCGGGCCACGGTGGCGCGAGAGAAGGGGCTTCAGCCTCTGGCGGACCTCATCCTAGCCCAACCAACCCAGGGGTCGCGCTCGGAGTTGGCCAAGCCCTATATCAAGGGAGACGTAGCGTCGTTGGAGGAGGCCTATCAAGGGGCTCGTGACATCGTCGCAGAGGTCGTCGCCGATGATCCGGGCTTGCGCGCGGAGATGCGCGATCTCACACGGCGGCGCGGCGAGCTGTCCATTGACGTCGTGGATCAGACCAAGGACCCTCAGGGCGTCTACCGGCTCTACTACGACTTCAGCAGCGAGCTGCGGGGACTTCGCCCACACCAGGTCCTGGCCTTCAACCGTGGCGAGCGGGAGGGCGTGCTCAAGGTCAGCTTCCAGGTGCCGGAGGCCGAGGCTCTGGGACTCGTGGCAATGCGCTATCCTGCGGACGCCGCCAGCACCCTCTCCGAGGATCTGCTCGCGGCCCGCACTGATGGCTATCATCGCTTGCTCTCTCCGTCCATGGAGCGGGAAGTGCGCCGCGATCTGACGGCGACGGCTGACGACCATGCCATCGGGGTCTTCGCCAAGAACCTGCGTTCGCTGTTGCTGCAACCTCCTCTGCGCGGCCAGACCGTCCTGGGTATCGATCCTGGATACCGCACGGGATGTAAAATCGCCGTTGTCGATCCCACAGGCAAGGTCCTTGCCACCCAGACCATCTATCCTGACCGTCGGCGACAGCAGGCCGAGGACGCCCTGCGCCACCTGATCAAAGCCCATGGCGTCACGGTGATCGCCATCGGGAACGGCACAGCCAGCCGTGAGACTGAAGCGCTGGTCGCCGAGACCATAAGCGAGGGGAGCGATGTTGCCTACACCATCGTCAGCGAGGCTGGCGCTTCAGTTTACTCCGCCTCCAGGGTGGCGCGAGCCGAGTTGCCTGACCTTGATGTCTCGCTCCGTGGCGCCGTCTCGATCGCCCGGCGGCTGCAGGACCCTCTTGCCGAGCTGGTCAAGATCGAGCCGAAGGCTATTGGCGTGGGCCTCTATCAACACGATGTGGATCAGAAGGCGCTTGCCGAGGCTCTGGATACGGTGGTGGAGTCTGCGGTGAATAGGGTGGGAGCCGACCTGAACACGGCCTCCCCGGCCTTGCTAGGTCACATCTCCGGGATAGGTCCGAAGACCGCGGAAGCCATCGTTGCCTTCCGCGACGACCAAGGGCCGTTTCGAACCAGACACGCGCTGCTGGACGTTCCCGGCATCGGCCCGAAGACCTTCGAGCAGGCGGCCGGCTTTCTTCGACTGCCTGATGGCGAGGAGCCGCTCGACAGGACACCGATCCATCCCGAGAGCTACGACGTGGCCCGTGCCATTCTGGATCTTCTTGGCTGCGCGATTGGGGACCTAGACTTGGCTCGAGAGATTCACACGCTGCGCAGAACGCAGGACCTGGATGAACTGGCTGAGGCCTTAGGAACCGGTCGCCCCACACTCGAGGACATCCTTGAGGCCCTGACGCGCCCCGGTCGTGATCCACGCGATGACCTCGAAGGGCCCGTCCTAAGGCGCGACGTGTTGACGATGGAGGATCTGCGCACGGGCATGCGTCTCAAGGGGACGGTTCGCAATGTGGTGGACTTTGGCGCTTTCGTGGACATTGGCGTCAAGCGTAACGGTCTGATCCACATCAGCCAGATGGGAAATGAGTACGTCCGTGACCCTCACGACAAGGTCGCCGTCGGCGATGTGGTCGAGGTCGAGATTCTCAACGTAGACCTGGATCGGGGACGTATCGGCCTCGGTCTTGTCTCATAGGGGCACGTAGTACCACTCTTATGCAATAAAAATAGCAGATATTGACCTCATGCATTGTTTATGTTACAATGATTTGTAAGACAGTTGTTGATTCCGTAGCAGTAGGATCATTTCGGGAGAGCTGATGACGCTGCACCCCTATGAGGTCGGGCATTTGGCGACGGTGAAAGCCTTGGCGGCGTCCAGCCGTGATGGCGTGATCCTGTTGCAGGAAGATCTACGCATCGCCGTGGTAAATCGCGCTGCGCTGCATTACCTCGGGTTGCAGGGAGACCCCAATGGCTGGCTTGAGCGTTCACTATGGGATGTGGTTCGAGGCCTTCGGAACCATGCCCCTGAGGCGGCGGACCAAGTCCTCGAGGAGTGTCGGCGGCTGGAGGACGGGAATGTCGAGTCAGGCGAAGGGGAGTACAAGATCAACTTCCGAACGATTCGATGGACGAACCTCCCTTTGGCTCGGGATCGACAGACGGTCGCCTATATTGTGCTCTTGCGGGATGTGACCGAGGTGGAGTTGTTGAGGGATCTACGGAAGGATCTGATGCACATCCTCATCCGCGAGATTCACGATCCGTTGAATGAGGTTTCCGCCTCCTTAAAATCCTTCCTTGATGCCAGGGGGAATCAGCTGGAGGACGAGCATGGGCAGCTCCTGCGCGCTGCCATCGGCCGCGCGGATGAGATGTGCTCCGCCTGTGCCGAGTTTGTGGATGTGGCCCAACTCAGGAGTGGTCAAATGCCCCTGAGCGTTATGCCCTTCTCCTTCGCCGAGCTGGTGGACCGCGTGCTTCGGACGCAAGAGCTCTCAGCGGAGGCACGTGAGCTGAGACTCGAACGTCACATTGCGCCCGAACTGCCTCCCGCTTGGGGCGACCCACCGCTGCTCGAGCGTGCCTTTCGCGGTCTCCTCTCCAACACGCTCCGACTCGCCAAGCCCGGGGATACTGTCGTGGTCGCGGTCGACCTCGAGGAGGAGAAGCTCCGTGTGCGTGTGCAGGACCGTAGGTCCGGGGGAGCACGAGGCGCTGAACGCTGTCGCGAGCCAGCGCCCACATGGACGTCGCGTGTCGAGGATGGACCCGCGCTTACCCTTTGCAGGGCCGTGCTCGCAGCTCACGGTGAGCAGATTCGTGTTACAGGTTCCGCCAGATCCGGCGCGACGGTGACCTTTACCCTTCCTCTCGTGTCCGAATCCTTTCGGGGTCTCTACCCGACTGACGTTATGCCTTCGCCGGCTGCGCCTTAGCCGTCCGGATTGATCGAGCCACGGTGTTTGCCCGACGACGTGAGGCGTAGTTGAATGCGATCGGCGCCGCTGTTACCAACCCTGGGCTTCCGCACATTAGCCTGACACCACGAGCATTTCGTGCTAAACTGTTTCTCGATGAGCATCCTAAGACTCCCTGGTCGACTGAACGACGTCCGTACGCTGCTGCGCTCGCTGGACTGGCATACTCTGGAGCAGGATGTGGCGCGCGAGGCGTCCTCGCGCCTGGCCATCGTGGGGCCTGTCAACAGCGGCAAGTCGACGCTCTTCAACCGGCTCCACGGACGTAAGCTCTCGGCGGTCAGTGCTGTGCCTGGCACCACGACCGGCGTTGTGGAGTATCCCCTGGGCCCCTTTTCTCTCGTCGATACGCCCGGGTTTGGTGAGGTCTGGGGCGTCGACCGGGCCTCAATCGCTGCGGAGGCGGCTTCCCAGGCCGACCTTGTTCTGCTGCTGCTCGATGCTGTGGCGGGGGTCCGGCAGACCGATGTTGACGTCTACGACACGGTTCAGCGTTACGGTGTGCCTGTCATCGTGGCACTCAACAAGGTGGACCTGATCCCCAAGGAGTTGCCTCACGTGCTTGAGAACGTCGAGCAGTTGCTGGGGATACGCCCAATCCCAATCTCTGCGAAGACCGGTGATGGTATCGTCGAAAAGCTTCTACCGGCGATTCTCTCTGTCGAGCCGGCTGTGTCCGTCGCGATGGCTAAGGCCTTGCCCGACGTCCGCGATCATCTCATCGCCCGCATGATCCGGCGCACGGCGTGGATCTCTGGCCTGATCTCCCTGGAGCCCATCCCGGGGCTGGATATCCCGCTCCTGCTTGTGGCTCAGACCCGCCTGGTCCTGCGAATCGCCGCGGTCTACGGGCAGTCCATGACGGTCTCGCACGCCCGTGAGTTATTGGCGACGATGGCGGGAAGCTTAGGATCTCGGTACTTGGGCCTGCAGCTGGCTAAGCTCGTGCCGGGCTTGGGCTGGCTGGTCTCGGCGACGCTGTCGGCTGTTACGACCTGGGGCATCGGGCAGGCTGCACGACACTACTTCGCGACCGGGCGCCAGGCGAAGCAACTGGACCTGCGGACCTTCTACCGGAGGATGCGCAGGCTGGCGCCGCGCTACCTCTTCCGGCGTGACGCGCAAGAGACGGTGCCTGGAGAGCCGATGGTCGCGGAGCCGGGTCTCGAGGAATCCTCCTGATCTGACACCAGCCGGGCTGGGAAGGAGCCACGGCAGCGACATGGACAAACTCGACCCATCAGCTGACGCGGAGCTTCGTCACCATATTCGGGTGCAAGAGCTGGCCCGCGTCCGAGCCCAAGCTCGCGAGGAAGCGTACCTCGCCGCCTGGACAGAGGTGCGTCGCAGGTTTCGTTTCCTTGTTGCAGGGCTCGCTGGAGTCAGCCTTTTGGTGGGGGGCGCCATTGGCTTCTATGGGTTCCGCGCTGCGTCTGCTGATTCGGGGCCCGACCTCGAGCCCCCAGCCCGTTGGTCCTCGATGGACCTCTCCGGCTCCCTAGTAGATCCTGGTCGGACCGCCATCCCGTTGACGCCGTGGCCTATCCGCGTCTACGTGAGCGGCGCGGTGAAGGAGCCCCGAGTCGTGGAGCTCGCGGCGGGAAGCCTTATCACCCATGCGCTTGCGGCTGCCGGTGGCCCGACGGCCGATGCGGATTTGGAGGCGCTCAATCTAGCAGCTCCCCTCTCCGACAATCAGCATATCCAGGTTCCACGGATGACGTCGCCAGCGGACGCCGCCGAGCTGGACTCGGCCTCCAGCTCGGCCACCGTAGACGTTTCAGTTCGCCCCCTGGATATCAACACGGCCTCAGCGGCCGAACTGGAGAGCCTGCCCGGCATCGGGCCCACCCGGGCTCAGAACATCGTGGCTTATCGTCAGGAGCATGGGCCCTTTGAGCGAGCGGAGGAGCTCCTCGCTGTGCCGGGCATTGGACCCGCTACCTACGAGCGTATTGCATCCTTGATCCGGGTGGGACCCTGACGCGTACCCAGCCCTCAGCCGTGCCGAGTATTGGACAGCTCTCGAGAACTTGAGTTCCGGTTCTGGGCCCCCGCATTTCTTGAAATCCACCAGACTTCAGGCTAAGATTACGGGGTGTTGGTGATTGGATGGGGCACTCGGTTATATTGGTCCTCTCAAGCGTGCGGGTCATCCGTATTTGGTTTAGTGCCAACCACGTACACCCGGGAGCGATATGCTGATTTCTGTTCTGACCTGGTATCTCGTGCTGCAGTTTTTAGCGCTGGTTGGGTTGCCCCTCGCCTTCGCCACGCTGCGCCGCTTACCCTCCCGAGGGTATGCGACGGCTAAGGCATTGGGCCTGCTGCTGACAGGCGTTGTCTTTTGGTGGGGTGGTATCCTGCATCTCTGGCAGAACACCCGCGGTGGCGTGCTCGCCGCCACCCTGGTTGTGTTAGGGAGCGGTCTCTGGCTGATGCGCGGACAGTGGCAGCAGGTCGGCCCGTGGTGGCGACGCCATCGCCGGCACGTCCTTATCGTCGAGCTCCTATTCCTGGGCGGACTGATCCTCTGGTCGCTGGTCCGCGCGACGCAGCCTCAACTCCAGACGGCTGGGGGAGAGAAGTGGATGGAGATCGCCTTCCTCAACGCAACCCTGCGGGCGCGGTTCATGCCGCCCCACGATCCATGGCTCTCGGGCTTCGCGATCTCGTATTACTACCTGGGCTACCTGCTGATGGGGATCCTGTCTCGCTTAAGCCTGATCTCTTCGACCATCACGTTCAACCTCAGCAATGCGGGATGGTTTGCGCTCGTGGCGATCCAGGCGTATGGCCTCGTCTACGACATGACGGAGGGGCGACGTCCCCTACGCTCACTCATAGCACCGGTGATGCTCTTGATTACGGGCAATGGTGAGGGGCTTCTAGAGGTCTTTCACGCGCGCGGTCTCTTCTCTCCCGAGTTCTGGGCGTGGCTTGATATCGGCAGGCTCAGTGAGCCTCCGCAGCCGCCCTACTCGTGGATACCGCAGCGCTTCTTCTGGTGGTGGCAGGCCTCCCGGACGCTCAGAGATAGGACGCCCTGGGGTGACGTCCAGGAGGTCATTGACGAGTTTCCCGCGTTCAGCTTTATTTTGGGCGATATGCATCCCCACCTACTGGCGCTGCCCTTTGTGCTTGTGGCAGTTGCATTCGCCCTCAACGCCTACAGGCTGGCGACGGAGGACCGGTCGATCATTGGATCTGCAAGGGCGACGTGGGACCTGCGGGCCCAGTGGGCCGCGCTACGCCCGCGATTGGCCCCCCTGACCGGCTATGCCCTTATCTTGGGTACGCTGGGCTTTCTGAACACCTGGGACTTCCCGATCTACTGGGCGCTGCTTGTGGGCGCCTGGGTCCTGGGACGTTACGCTCGCGCGGAGAAATCTGTCGACGCCCTCTTTAGCACTGTCCTTCAGGTGCTCCCTGAGGCCTTTGTCCTCGGGGTCTTAAGCGTCGCTCTCTACTTCCCCTTCTGGCTTGCCCTGAGGTCGCAGGCCGGAGGCGTCCTTCCCAACCTCTTCAACGCAACGAAGATCCAGCACTTTGTGGTGATGTTCCTCCCGCTGATCGTGCCCGTCATCGGCGTGATCGTGGGCCGTGCACGTGCGAGCCGGGTGCGATGGTACAGTGCCGTTGGAGTCGGGGTCGCCTTGATGGTGGCGATCGCGGTGCTGGCACTGCTCATCGGTGCCGCCACGGCCTATCCCTACCTGATGGCTATTCTGCGCCAGGAAAGTGTTGAGGGGTATACGCTCCCTCCAGAGACGGCACTCTCTGCCGTCCAGCGTCGCCTGGCTCATCCTTGGGTCGGGCTGATCCTGGCTGTAGGCGTTGGCGCTGCGCTTCTGACGCTGATCAAAGGACCGTCTACCCGCGAGCATGAGGGCTTGGAGGCGCATCCAGATGTGGAAAGTGCGCCGGTCGACGAGGAGGTGGAGGGCACCCCTGACCGCTTCCCGCTGCTGCTCGTCCTCTTGGGCCTGTTGCTCACGCTGGCGCCTGAGTTCATCTATCTCAAAGACGTCTTCATGACGCGGATGAACACGATCTTTAAGTTCTACTTCCAGGCCTGGATCCTGTGGAGCCTGGCGGGCTCTTGGCAGCTGGTATGCTGGCTTGACGCAAAGCCTCGGGCCCGCTCGCGGGATCGTGAGCGGGCTGGATGGCGCTGGGTGGGTGTTGGCGTTTCCATGCTCTTCATAGCTGTGGGGCTGGTCTACACGGCCCTGGCGGTCCCTGCCCGCGCTGAGGAGCAGGGTTACCCGTGGACGCTCGACGGCGCAAGCTGGGTCGAACAAATGCATCCCGCTGATGCTGTGGCAATCGCCTGGCTTAACGCTAACGTCTCGGGCGCGCCCGTGATCGTTGAGGCACCGGGCGACCAACATCGCGCCTACGTCTACGAAGGCCGCGTCTCGGCCTTGACCGGCCTGCCCACGATCCTCGGCTGGGGAGGCCATCAGCGGCAATGGCGCGGTAACTATGACGAACCCGCGTTACGTGAGCTGGACCTCGAGCAGCTCTTCACGACGCTGGACCAAGCTCTGACGCGCACCATCCTGCGGCGCTACGATGTCGCTTACGTCTATATCGGTCCTACAGAGCGTCAGCGTTATCCTGCCTCGGGTTTGGCCAAGTTCGATGACATGTTCCCTGCGGTCTACACCTCGGATGAGGTCACGATCTACCGCGTCCTTTCTGCTGCTCCCGTGGTCCGCTGAGCCCCCTAACGTCACAAGGAGATCCTTATGGGACCAGGCGATTCGCGATCCCCTGACACTACGCTTGACACCACGCCCGAGACTGGGCCCGGGGCTAAGCCTGACATCCCGATCACTGCGATCGCCTGGCGACGCGCGGTGCGGATCCGCACGAACCCTTGTCTGTCATCCCGAGGGCACTGAGGGATCTCAGCCTTCTATAGAAGTTAAGCTCTGCTTCGCCAACCTCTGGGTCACGCCATAGTGGGGGCCAGTGCGTTTGCTCTTGTGGTCACTTTTGGTACCATTGAAGGTTGATAGGAAGGAGTGAGGTCTTATGGAAGATTTAGCGGAAAGATTCGACGGTAGAGTGACCCTGAGCGACGAGGAGCTTGACGCACTCGCGACGGACTTCATCCGGTCGGCCATCGTCGAGGACATCAGGTCCGGACGCTTTGACCGCCGAGTGCACACCCGGTTTCCACCGGAGCCGAACGGCTACCTCCACATTGGGCACGCCAAGGCGTTGAACATCGATGCTGGCGTGGCTCGGGACTTTGGCGGCAAGTTCAACCTGCGGTTTGACGACACGAACCCGGTCAAGGAGGAGGAGGAGTACGTCGAGGGTATTGTGGACGACGTACGGTGGCTGGGTTGGGATTTCGGTGACGAGGTCCTCTTTGCATCGGATTACTTCCAGCAGATGTACGAGTGGGCGGAGCAGTTGATCGAGCAGGGTCAAGCCTACGTCGATGACCTCAGCCCCGCCGAGATTCGGGAGTACCGTGGGACCCTCACGGAGCCAGGAAAGAATAGCCCTTATCGCGATCGTTCGGTAGAGGAAAATCTCGATCTCTTTCGCCGCATGCGGGCTGGCGAGTTCCCCGAGGAATCTCGGGTGCTGCGGGCTAAGATCGACATGGCCTCCCCGAACCTCAACCTACGCGATCCGGTGATGTATCGGATCTTACACGAGCCCCACCATCGTCAGGGAGACGCGTGGTGCATCTACCCGATGTACGACTGGGCCCACGGTCTGGAGGATTCTATCGAGGGCATCACGCATTCCCTGTGTGACCTCGGATACCGGGACCATCGCCCGCTCTATGACTGGTTCCTCGATCAGTTGGGCATTTACCATCCTCGCCAGATCGAGTTTGCGCGACTCTTCATGACCTACACGGTCCTCAGTAAGCGTAAGCTGCGGCAACTCGTTGATGGGGGGTATGTGGACGGCTGGGACGACCCACGCATGCCCACCATCGCCGGGATGCGCCGCCGTGGCTACACCGCCGAAGCGATCAACAGCTTCTGCGATCGGATCGGGGTGTCCACCGCCAACAGCGTGGTCGACGTCGCTCTGTTGGAGCACGCCGTTCGCGATGACCTAAACGAGCGCACGCCCCGCACGATGGCGGTCTTGGACCCTCTCAAGGTCGTGATCGACAACTACCCTGAGGGCAAGGTCGAATGGATGGAAGTCGAGAACCATCCGCAGCGCCCGGAGCTGGGCACGCGCGAGGTGCCCTTCGCCCGTGAGGTCTATATCGAGCGGGATGACTTTATGGAGGAGCCGCCGCGAAAATACTATCGACTCGCGCCAGGACGGGAGGTGCGGCTCAAGAGCGCCTATCTCGTGACCTACAAGGACGTAGTGAAGGACGCGGCGGGGAACGTTCTGGAAGTTCACTGCACCTACGACCCCGACTCCCGCGGGGGCGAAGCGCCTGACGGACGAAAAGTCCGTGGAACTCTTCACTGGGTTTCGGCCTCCCACGCTATGGACGCCGAGGTGCGCCTCTATGATCGGCTCTTCATGGAGGAGGACCCGGAGGATGTCGACGAGGGCGATACCTTCCTTGACAACCTCAACCCGAACTCCTTGGAGATCCTGCATGGTTGCAAGGTCGAGCCCGGCCTCGCCAAGACGAAGCCTGGCGACCGCTATCAGTTTATGCGGATTGGCTACTTCTGCGCCGATCCCGACCTTACGAAAGATCATCTCGTCTTCAACCGGACCATCGAGCTGCGAGATACGTGGGCCAAGATCCAAGCCAAGCTCAGAGCACAGCGCAAGAAGTCCTGACGCTGGAAGACCCCGCAGGCCTGCCGGTCGCCTCGGTAGTCGTTGTTGATCTCATCGGCGGGGATGTCCCTTCTCGTGGGAAGGGGAGTGCTTCGATTTATGTGGCGCGTGCGTGTGGGACACGAGGCTTGTTGCCCGCGTTGTCACTGAGGAGCGACTATGGTGAATGACATCCACACGATCGCGGCGAGGGTCGCGGCGCAGTTCCAGCCCGTTCAAGATGCGCTCATTCAACGCCTTGAGCCGTATGGCTCCGGCAATATCAATGACACCTTCCTCGTTGAGGTCAAGAGCGCGGATCGTGGCAGTCGGTTCATTCTACAGCGCATCAATCAGAGCGTCTTCCCCCGTCCCAAGTTGATCATGGTTAACTTGCGAGCTGTGTTCGAGCACGTGGCTGACAAGCCCGACAGCTCGTTCGATCGGCTCGATCGGCGGTGGGAGCTCCCAAACATCGTGACCACGGTGGACGGTCGGGACTACCTGCTCGATGACGAGGGGGAGTTTTGGCGGGCGCTGACGTTCATCGAGGATGCCAAGACCTATCCTAAGGTGAAGGACTCGCACCACGCCGGTGAGGCGGGATATGCTCTTGGCAGGTTTCAGCGCCTGATCAACGACCTGGATACATCCAGGCTTCACGACACATTGCCCGGGTTCCACATCATGCCTCACTACCTGGATCACTATGACGAAGTTGTTGAGAAACACGACATCGATCTGAGCTCTCCCGAGGTGCGCTATGGGGTCGCGTGCGTGGCGAGAAACAGGGACTGGGCTACGGTTCTGCAGGACGCTCTGGCGGCGGGGCGACTTCAGGAGCGTCCCATCCACGGCGATCCTAAGATCGACAACATCATGATCGACAACGCCACGGGGAAGGCTGTGAGCATCATCGACCTCGACACGGTGAAACCCGGCCTCGTCCAGTACGACATCGGTGACTGCCTTCGCTCGAGCTGTAATCCACTCGGAGAGGAGACGCACGAGATCGATCAGGTGGCTTTCGACCTTGACCTGTGTGAGGCAATCCTTGAGGGCTACTTCCCACAAGTTCGGGAGTTTTACACGCCTGAAGATGAGGCCTACCTCTATGATAGCGTCCGCGTCTTGGCCTTCGAGATGGCGCTCCGATTCTTCACCGATTACCTTGAGGGTGACGTCTATTTCAAGACCCGCTACCCCGAACACAATCTGATGCGGGCGCTGGTGCAGTTCCGCCTAATGGAGAGCATCGAGGCGCAAGAGCGGCAGATTGGGCAGATCATACACGCGTTGGCTAGGGCCTGACTTATACGGAGCCGATGTCATCTATGTCATTACCGGCAGCTAAATGGACTCGCTGGGCGTGGGGGAGTGTGCTTGCCCTTGCGCTTGCGACGCGGTTGTTTGGGCTTCCCACCTTTCCTCTGGCCCCTGTTGAGGCCGAGCATGCCCTGGCCTCGCTCGATGCAGTTCGGGGCGAGGGCTGGGTTGGATCCAGCGATAGCCCCTTGCTCCTCGTCGGGAATGGGTTGCTGTTCCTGCTCTTCGGTGCCGGCGATGGCATCGCTCGGCTGCTTCCCGCCCTCGCGGGCGTCGGCCTCGTGTTGCTGCCCTGGCTGTGGCGTCGTCAGCTCGGCGAGTTGGGCGCGCTTTGCGCATCGACACTGCTCTTGATCTCCCCTTTGACCCTTTTTGCCGCGCGCCGGGTCGATGGTGCGGCACTGGCGGCGTTGGGTGGAGGTCTCATTGTGACCGTGATGGTTTGGGCCCTAGCGCCATCTCCGGAGGGCTCCTCGTCATCGGCTGCTTGGCCCCAGCTGTTCCTAGGCTCGGCGGTGGCTGTCGGACTGATCAGCGGTCCTGCCTTCTACGACGTGCTGCTCGCTGGACTGCTGGCGGGGGTCCTGCTTCGACGGTGGCGGTCAGGCCAGGAGTTTCGTCTGCATTGGCTACGCCCGGTGCTGAGCGGGGTTGGCGTAGCTCTGCTTATCTCTATTGCCGTGGGCTTCCGTTGGTCGGGTTGGTCCGGCCCCCTGGATCCCTTAGCAGCCTGGTTAGCCAGCTGGCGCGCGGCGCGCACGTCCGGCGTGGGGCCCCTTACCCTCTTGGGATGCTATGAACCCCTCTTGTTGGCGTGTGCGGTTATGGCTGTCATCCTGTTCTCGGTGCGCAGGGAGGACGCGACGCCCGTCTTTGGGTTCTTGGGCGTATGGGCGCTTCTGATGCTTCTCTTGATTATGGCGCGCCCGGGGGCTCTGTCCGCAGAGTCAAGTGTGATCGTTCTTCCACTGGCGCTGTTGGCAGGACAGGCTGCCACCGCATTGTTCGCCGGGATCGGTGAGGGGGCCCACCGTTGGGTGGGCCTTCACGCGTGGGTCGGGTTTCTGTTCTGGATCCCCGGGCTGGTAGCCTTGACCCAGTACGCTGCGGGCTTTGTCTATGTAGACCAGGCGCCCCTCTTGCTCGTAGGGATGGTCGTGCTCCTGGCGCTTCAGGGATTGCTTGGCTTCGTCCTGTCGCTGCGTCTGCTACCAAGGGATCTGTGGCGCGGCGCTGTGCTGGGGCTTGGGGGCGCCTTGTTCGTCCTACAGGCAAGCTTCTTGTTTGGTCTGGTCTATCTGCGGGCGGATTCGCCGGCAGAGCTGGCTGTGGGTGTGGCGGCCTCTCAAGACCTCCGCCGTCTTGAGGAGATGGTCCATCAGATCGCTATCCTACGAGACACACGTCAGGATGCATTAGCAATCTTCGCCGTTGATCAGGATCCTGAGCTTTCTTCTCTGATCCGTTGGACTCTCAGGGATTTCTCCCGGTTGGAGCTGGTCGCTGATTGGCCGCAGGTCACGACGCAGGACATAGATGCCTCAGTGCGTGCTCCCCTGGTGATCACGCCCGAATCCGCTGTTGTGACGCAGCCTGCCGACGCGCAGGGATGGCAGGGGATGCGGTTCGTGGCCCTGACCTCATCGGACGCAGTGCCACCGCAGTGCGAGGAACTTCCATTGCCTCTCTGCTCGAGTGCGGTTCGATGGTATCTCTATCGGGGGTTGCCGGGCATACCCGCAGCCAAAAATCTCATACTCTGGCAGCAGGACGAAGTTGGTTGGTGATCCATAGGTCGGCTCGTGGGTGGCGAAAGTGGTTGTCATCAACGCCCTGCTGGCGAAGGTGGGCGGCCCTGATCTTTCTACCGGCCCTTGTCGATCAGAAACCATCGCTTATAATGCCGTGCGAATGTCAGAGATGATCATCTTAGGTATCCCTCCCTCGGAGGCGTTTCTGACAGAGGACTTTTTCTCGCGCGAGACGTCTGCGAATGATATTGGTTGGGTGCTCCGGAAGGGAGTTCGATGCCTGCATATCGTAAAGCTAGTATCCGAGAATTGACCCAGGCCGCGGCCAACTTGGACGGCCGATTCGTACAGGGCGTCTTGCGACAGGATCCTGATAGCGGCAAATGGATGGTGGGCAACACGTCGCTCGAGGAGTGGATCTCTCGTCATGAGGGCCAGGAGATCACCGTTATCCTTATGTCGATGGATGAGGGGCGTCCGCTGCAGAAGCGGGTCTGCCGCACCTGTGGTCGGGAGTACGTGGGGTATGAATGCCCGCACTGCCGGGAGGTCCGTAATCGGTTACGCGGTCGGTAGCCCACGTCTTGACAGGGAGATTGAGGGACTTCTCTCGCTATGCTTCATTTGGAGGCGTAAGTGAAGATTCAAGAGTATCTACAAGTGCTTTGGCGTCGCGGCTGGATCATCCTGGTGGCGGCCATCATCACGGCCGCGAGCGCCTTCGTCTTCAGCAAACTCCAGACACCGGTCTATCGCTCCAGTATCGAGGTTTCGATGCAACTTGCCCGTCCCGATCTGAGCTTGACCCAGTCGGCCAAGCAGCTGCTGCGCTCCTATGCTCACTTGATGATGTCGGAGAAGCGTGCCGAGATGGTGATCCAAGAGCTGCAGCTTATCGAGGAACCTGGTGCCTTGGTCGATGATGTCACGATCGTGGCTGACGACTCGATCATGGCGATCAAGATTGAGGTAGATCGGACCAACGGGGACGAGGCGAATGACATCGCTCTGACGTGGGCCAACCTGCTGAAGCAGTGGCGCGATGAGCAGAACGATCGTCAGGATAAGGAAGATCGCGTCTTTGCCGAGATCATCGATACGCCCTCCTATCGTCTCCTGCGCCCTAAGACCTCCGTCAACGTGGCTGCCGGAGGTATGTTGGGCCTGGTGCTGGGGACCGTCGTGGTGATCGGGCTGGAGTGGATCCAGGCTGGTGTGGTCCGCGATCCCCGGGCTCTGGAAGCCGAGACGGAGCTGACAGTCATTGCGATGATCCCGCCGACGCACCGTCCATCGAGCTCCCGCTAAGGAGGAATGCCTTGGACACAAATCTAGTCACCGTTCAGGATCCCCGAAGTACCGCAGCGGAGGCCTATCGTGCGTTGCGGGTAAACCTGGGTTTCACGAGCCTCGACCGGCCCTTGAGGATCTTCACGGTCTCCTCACCCGCCCCTGCAGGGATGGAGTCCAATGTCGCGGCGAACCTTGCCGTGGTGATGGCCCAGGCAGGACAGCAGGTCTGCCTGGTAGATGCTGATCTGCGGCGACCTCGGTTGCACGAGGTCTTCGGGGTGGCTCAAGAGCCCGGTGTCACGACGGTATTGGTGAGCCAAGCCAACGAGGAGCCGTTGCCCTTGGTCGCCACAATGGTGCCAGGCCTGTCACTCCTGCCCAGTGGTGCGCTTCCGCCCAATCCCGCCGATATACTGGGCTCGAATAAGATGGCCGCTTTGCTCGACCGTCTCCGCAAGCACGTCGATGTGGTGATCCTTCAGGCACCGCCGGTCACCGTTGCGGTTGACGCGTCCGTTTTGGCCGCACAGACTGATGGTCTTCTGCTTGCGGTTCGGGCAGGTCACACGCGCCGAGACCGTGTGGAGCAGGCAAAGGAGCTCTTGGAGCGCTTCCGCGTGCGCTTGCTCGGCGCTGTCTTGACCGACGCGCCGGACCGCGGCCTCTTAACTGGATACTGACGTTGCGCTCGGCGGGCCGTCACGGTCTCTCGACGCTTCACGGCGAGGGCGTAAGGCAGCTGCCGGACCATGCAGGGTGTATCTCTGCTACTCCGCTGGGGTAGCGGATGGGTATTCAAAGACCTCGAAGGTGGCGCTTAGCGGCGTCTTCTCCACAATCAGCGTGACGGTATAGGTGCCCGGCAGCAAGAAGGGATTGTCGGGCTTGCCAGTCAAACTGTCCCATACGATTCCCTCCGTAGGGCCTTCCCAGACGCCATTTGTTTCTCGGATGGCCTCTCCCTCACGTTGCCAGGTGCTGCGCCAGCGCGTCCCAGGGGTGAGATTGCGGCAAGCGCTGCCCGCATAGACGGCCTGAGTATACCAGTCGAAGATCGTCAAGGTCACGGACGGCTCCCCATCGGGGGAGAGGCCAGCTGCCGTGAAGAGAGGGTCACAAGTCACCGGGCCCGGCGTGGGTCTAGGCGTAGGGGTATGGGTAGGAGCAGGCGTCGTCGGTGGCGGCTCGATGTCGATCGACGCGGTCTTGGAAACGCTCATGAACGTCATTTCGACCTCATAGGTGCCTGACTCGAGGGGCGCCTCTCCCTGACGATGGCACACGAGCGTGTCCGATCCGCTGGTCTTCTCCAACGTATCATCTCGGCTGCACACCGTGCCACTTTGCTCGTCGCGCACGACGATCCAGTAAGGGCTGCCCACACAACCCCCCTCAAAGGCGTAGGTGATGTAGAAGAGGTCGACCTCCTCATCGAGCTGCACGAGGGGGCTTCCTTGCGCGACGTGAAGGATACTCAATTCCGTGATTGCAGGCATCGCTGCATCCACGACGAACCCATGATGGGCGATTTCTAGGGATTCCCATTCTAGTTCCAGGCTGTAGCTGCCCGGTTCTAATCGTCCCTCAGGAAAGGGGACGAGGAACGCACCCTCACGGAAGATCCACGTGCCCTCGTGGACTGTATCGCCCGACGGATCCGTGAGCGCCCAGGTGCCGGGGGCGTTGTCGGCGTAGTTCGTTGAGGTCTGGATCTCCACACGGAGCTGGGTCGCCGTGCTGCAGACGCGCTCTGGTGCATCGAGGACGATGATGTCCGGCGGGCGCGGGGGGGACGGTGTGCTGGCGGGGATCGGGAAGGGCCCACAGGCTGCCAAAAGGAGGCCTGCCATGATAAGGACGCCGAAGCTTCCTAGGGCTGCGATTCGCCGCCGTTGACGTTGGGTGTCCATTCCTTCAACTCCTGAATCATAGTCTCTGCATACTCTCGCCAATGGGGATGATCGCCCTCTTTGAGGTAGGCTTCGAAGTCTGCGACGGCCTCCGCATACTCCCGGAGTTGCTGATGGGCGACCCCACGATTGAAGCGAGCTTCGCTAAGGCTCGGGTCCAAGACGTAGGCTGCCGTCAGGTCGATGATCGCCTTCCGCGGATGGTCCATCTCGCGCCAGTATAAGATCCCTCGCTGCAGATAGGCCTGCGCGAAGTCGGGGTCGTGAGATATGGCTCGATTGAAGGCATCGATGGCACGCTCATACTCCTCTTTCAGCCCATATTGGTTCCCGAATTGGCGGTAGCTGAGCGCTAGCATGAACTGAAAGCGCGCCCATGCCGCTGACAAGAGGTGCTTGAGGCGGGTGATGAGGGTCGTCAACGTAGCACCTGTCGGTAGACGTCTAGGGTCGCGTCAGCGATGCGTTGCTGCGTGAAATGACCGAGCACGCGGGCGCGACCTTGTGCACCTAACTCGCGTCGCAACGCCGGCTGGCGCGATATCTCATTCAAGCAGTGGCGTAGCTCATCGGCGTCATCTTCCCCAAAGAGGAGTCCTGCCTCTCCGATCACGTGGGGGATCTCTCCCGCACGCGATCCGACGACCGCGACGCCGGAGGCCATAGCCTCGATCAAGACACGCCCGAATTGCTCTGTCCAGTTAGGTCGCGTGCGGGAGGGCAACACCAAGACATCGACCTTCCGGTAGAATGCGGGCATCTGGGTGGACGGAAGCCATGGACGGAAGGTCACCTGCTTCGTCAGCCCAAGCGCTGTGGTTTGCTCGCGAAGGGCAGCCTCTGCAGGCCCACTGCCCAGGAGGGTGGCGCGCCAGTCTCCCTGGAGTTGACTTAAGGCCGCGAGGAGCAGATCAACTCCCTTTTCCGCCACGAAACGCCCCACGTACGCGATGTGCATGATGCCATCCCTGTCTTCCTCCGAGCCGGGATGGAAGACGTCGGCATCGACACCAAACTGGGGGATCACAGACAATGGACCCTCATACCCCTTAGCTCGCCAGATCTCGGCTGCCGTCTGGCTACCGACGATGGCGTGATCAATGTGGGTGAGGTTGTAGCGTTCTATCCATGAGAAGGGCGGGGGATAGCGTCGATAGAGGTTCTGCCAAGAGAACCACAGGGTCTTGGCGCCAGTCCGTCGAGCGAGCTTGTTCGCGTGATAGGTCGCGAGGTTGTAGGGCTCCTCGTCAATGTGCACGAGGTCGGGTCTCGCTGCGTCGATGACGGCTCTCAACCTTGGGTAGAAGTGGAGATGGAAGGCGCCATTGAAGGCCATGTGCTGGACCGAGAGCTCGTAGCCGTCAGTATAGGTGTGCTCAAGGTCTGAGCGCCCTCGCTCGTCGCGCCAGTACGGAGGCACGACCACGGTGAGCGCCATTTCCGGCGCTGCTTCAGCCATGAGCGCCGGCTTCTTCTGGTACATTCCTACCACACATGCTTTCGAGATCATCAAGACTCGCACAAAGCGTCCTCCGGACGGCCCTGCCAAAAGTGGTGTGTAGTATAATCTCAAGAGAGATGAAGGAAAGCGGCCTTGAAAGGTTAGGATTTGGATTGCTTTACACGGTTCTCAAACCGTGCTATACTGAGAAAGTCGTGAGATTCTGCAATGCCAATATCCGAGCACGGCACATTCTTTTCCCGTTATCAGGCTAAGGACGTCTACTTGGAACGCGAAGCTCACCTCCCAAGGACGATGATACGTTGGGCTGACGAACTCCGGAGTCGCGGGCTTGAGGACCTTGGCTTAGTGTTGGTTAGGGTGCTTCAGGTCTGGGGGTTCGTCGGCAGCCAAGTCCTCTGGATGCTCTCGCCGTTTCTTGGGGAGGCCACCATAAACCCGGTTGCCGAGGCCTTGGAGACCCCCGAGACCCTGGAACAGATGCGTGCATACCTGACTTGTGGCGTGACTGAAGGAGAGTGAGGATGGGCAGCCAACTTGTCGCCCTTGGCCTAGCTCTGATGGGTGTCGTGGCCCTTGCCATCTACGGAATCCAGCAGCAGCGGAGGACCCGGAAGGCCCCGCCCGGGGCGACTCAAGAGACCCACGCTATGCCCGTGTTTCAGGCATTCGCCCACGAGGTTGGTCGGGTGGCTGAAGAAGGTGCATCAATCCACGTGGCTCTCGGCAGCGGTGACCTCCTCACTCAAAGCGGCATGGTCTCCCTCGCGGCGCTGCAGAGTTTGACCGGTCTAACCGAGCTGTCGGCTGCCTATGATACTCCCCCCCATCTCACGACCGGCGACCCGACACTCTATCTGATTGCCGATACGCAACTCCGCGGTGCCTATGCTCGTCTAGGGGACTTGCGCCATTACCGTCCGGATTTCGTTCAGTTTTCAGCACCGACGCCGCTGCTCTACGCCGCGATGGCGGCTGCGCTGGCCTTTGACGAGCCCCTCGGCACCAACATCAATGTGGGCACCTTCGATCAAGAGGTGACCCTGTTGACCGACGCTGCAGCCAGAAGGAAAGTGAAGACTTTCGGGGGCGCGGCCTCTGCGCAAGGGTTGGCGGCTCTGTATCCCGCGGTCAGCGGCGATCGGCTTGTTATGGGCGAGCAGCTATTTGTCGGCGGTGCAGAGGTGACGGACAGACCCGCATGGTGGGCAAGCTTGCGGGCTGAGAATGTCCTCCGGTGGGTCGTCATCCTTGGCATTCTCGGAACCGCCGCAGCCTATCTCTTGGAATCGCTGCTGGGGGGGGGAGGGTAAGCGTATGCTCAAGTGGTTTCTTCCGACGCTCGTGGCGGTCTTGGCAGGGATACTCGTCCTGCTCGGGACTCTCGTTCCTGTCCCTACCCTTGGTGCGCTGCGGACCGTTCTGGTCCGCTGGGCCGCGGTGGTGGCTGCGTTTGCGCTCGTACTCGCCTACTGGAACCTTCTCCGGGTGCATGCGGGTCGGCTGTTCCGCAAAGGGGAGAAGCGCCGGTTCAGCAGTTTGATTCTCCTCGTCGCTGCCTTGGGCTCATTGATTGTGGTCCTCATCCAGGGCCCGAATAGCGCCCTCGCCCAAGGCTGGATCCAGACAGTACTGGTTCCGGGGCAATCAGCGTTATTGGCTGTGACCGCGGTGACACTTGCTCTAGCGGGCATGCGGGCCTTCGGCACGCGACGAAGGGTTGAGAGCGTTCTATTTGTAGTTGTTGCGGTCATCATGCTGTTGACCACCGTGCCCTTAGTCTATCCTGTCTTTGTCGAGCACGTGTTGCAGTTTGTGGAAGCTGCCGGGACGGGCGGCATGCGGGGTCTGTTGTTGGGGGTTACCCTCGGCATTGTCATGACCGGCCTGCGCGTTGTCCTGGGTATTGATCGCCCCCATAGCGGCGGGTAAGTGTGAGAATGACTATGATTCGCTGTCCGTCTTGTGGAACCCTCAATAAGGATAGCCGTCGCGCGTGTTCGAACTGCGGGGCAGCGCTCCCTCAGACAAAGATCAAATGCCCAAAGTGCGGTACGCTCAATCCCATAGGCAACCTCTTCTGTGATCACTGTAACGCCCGGCTTATCCAGGCAGAGGAGGTCATTCCGCCGGATGTCTCCCCAGAGGATGCCCGTGCGGGATCTACGCTG
>JBNGDL010000010.1:66624-89767 GCA_049975205.1 Anaerolineae bacterium
CCTCGTCGGAGTCGGAGGAAGGGGAAGAGTCTGGCGGATTGCCGGACTGGCTGCTGAATATGAGGGACGAGGCTGCAGAGTTCGGCGAGGAAGAGGACGCGCACCGAGAAAAGCCTGTGGGCAACGAGGCATATCCCGACTGGCTCTCTACGCTGCTCGACCAAGGTGCCGACTTCGAGGAAGGTGACGCAGCCGAGGAAGAGGCGGAAGAGGCGGAAGAGGATCTGGTCCTGGAGCCCGAGGCGCTACCAGACTGGCTCCAGAGCGGCGACGAGGGAGAAGAAGCACCGAGTACGATTGGCGAACTCGCTGACGTTTCGCAGTCTTCCGATGAAGATGTGGCTGATGAGGGGCTCCCCGATTGGCTCTCGGCGATGGCTGAGGAGGAGGGTACCCAGGAAGCGTCTTCGGAAGCGGAGTTGCCCAGTTGGTTGCCCCGTGATGCCGACGCGGTCGAGGGTGGTGTCGTTGACGATTCTGCATCGATCCCCGATTGGTTCTCTGATCTAGATGCCTTCGACCAGGCTGAGCCGGATGAGACCGAAGCCTCTGGCGAGCCGACTTCGGCTGCCAGTAAGGAGGCCGAGCCCTTCGACGAGCCTCTGGCAGCGCCAATGACGTCGGAGTCTCCGGGCCCAGAGTGGTCTGAGGAGGATGCGGCACTCCCCGACTGGCTATCTGAGCTCGCGCCCCAGATGGAGGCTGAGGAACAGACGCGTTCTGACTCGGCGTCTGCCTTCTCCGAGGCACCGTCAGAAGCTGGATCGGAAGAGCCTGCTGAAGTTGAGGAGATCACAGAGCCCTCTGAGGAGTCGCTCATCGCTGGCCTGCCCGACTGGTTGGCGGAGTTGGGCCCATCTCCCGTCGATGAGGAGAGCAGCGTAGGAGAGGACGCTGTTGAGGAAGAAGAGCCTGTTGAGGACGAAGCGGTGCCGTCAGCGGAGGAAACGGAGAAGCCCGGCTGGCTAAGAGAGATCGCACCGCAGACAGAGGCCGTGGAGGCTTCACCGGCTGCCCCGACTTCGATTGAGGATGAGGAAGCGGAGACGGAGGTCGGAGCCGAGGCTCGCGAGGAGATCTCGGAGGAGCCAGAAGAGACGGAGATACCGGAGTGGCTTGAGGGCCTCGATTTCTCATTCCCCGCCGAGCAGACTTGGGCCGCTGCCCCATCTCCGGAGTCTGGCGAGCTCGCTCGGGCGGAACTACCCCCTTGGATGCAAGACCTTATGCCA
Source organism: Anaerolineae bacterium (assembly GCA_049975205.1). Taxonomy (GTDB): domain Bacteria; phylum Chloroflexota; class Anaerolineae; order B4-G1; family SLSP01; genus PWVB01. The sequence continues at coordinate 67,857 of JBNGDL010000010.1, forward strand.
GCGGAGATGGAGGGGTTTGCCGCAGGCCATGAGGGCCGAGCTGAGGCTGCTGGATTGGTGCCTGCAGACGTTCCTGATTGGGTCGAGGCTCTGCGTCCTGGACCTGGGTATGTGGGGCCGGGCGTCAGTGAGCGGGGTCTCCTAGCGACACCGCCGGAGCCTGAGGGGCCCCTAGAGGGGTTGCCGGGCATCTTGCCGGTGCTCGCCGCTGTTGATGCTCCTGGGAGCGCCGTGGCTTTGCCACAGCCCGACATCCCTCAGGCCGTGATGGCCCAAGCTCAGCTCTGGCAGCGTCTGATGGAGCGACCTCGCAGCGCAGAGCGCCCCGTGACGCAGGAGCGCGCGCGAAGCTCGAGAGGGCTGACCGTCATCCGTATTCTTGTCACAGCGCTTCTGGCTATTGCTGTTGTGGGAGGCCTGCTGTTCTTGCCGGAGGGCCTAGTGATCGTTCCGACACCCTCCGCGAAATTCGCGCCTGGCGCATCCGGGTTGATGGAGAGCGTGGACCAACTCCAGGCTGGTGATCGCGTCATCCTGGCTGTGGAATACGGCCCAGCTTATGCCGACGAGATGATGCTGGTGGCAGCCCCAATCCTCGAGCACCTTGACGCCCGCGAGGCGGAACTGCTCGTCGTCAGCACGTTGCCTGAAGGGGGCACCCTCGGTGGCGCTGTTGCGGAACAGGTCGGCTATACGGCATCTGCTGTGATCAACCGAGGGTACCTGGCCGGTAGCGCCAACGGCATTGCCGCATTCTTGGGAGAGCCGGACGCCAAAGCCGCACGGCATCTCGTTGTGCTTGGCTCCCAGCCGGAGCGTGTTCGATGGTGGGTCGAGCAGACCGCCGTGGACAGCATTCAGGGCGGCTCCGCGCCGATCCCTACGAGCGTCGTTGTCTCCGCGTCCACTGGACCGCTCGTCACGCCCTATCTGCGCTCCCGAGGTATCCAGGGCTGGCTGTCAGGGCTTCCTCAGGCTATGGCCTACCGCGCGATGCGCGGTGAAACTGTGGCGGGTACCTACAGTCGTCTCCTGGACGTTATGTTGATGGCGCACTGGCTTATAGCCGCCTTGCTCGTATTGGGGCTCCTCTATAGCTTGGCCTTCGGTCGGAAAGGAGCACGCTAGCGTATGGGCGATATGGTGGGTTTGATCGTCGGTGCAGTCCTGACCCTGGCGATCCTGAGCTACCTCCTCGGTGACAACGTGCTCTACCGCTGGGCCTTAGCGCTCCTCGTCGGGTCCGCGGTTGGCTATGCTGTGGCCGTCGGTCTTGATTACTTGGTCAACCAGTGGATTAGGCCTGCACTGGCGGGACAAGACCTGGTCGTGAACATCGCGTTCGCCATCCCATTGTTGCTAGGCTCGCTGCTTCTGCTAAAAGGGTTTCCGCCGGCGAGTTCCCTGGGCCGGATTGCCGTACTTGGCAACATTCCCCTGGGCTATCTTGTCGGGGTCGGGGCGGCTGTTGCGGTCTCCGGTGGTCTGATCGGGACTCTCATCCCTCAGGTCCTGGCTACTGGCCAACGTCTAACCTTCGAGGGCGACCTCCTGAACGTGGTCCAGGGTGGGGTTGTTGTTCTGGGGACGGTAGTGACCCTCTTCTATTTCAGGGCGCGTCCTACCGAAGAAGGCGAGTACCTGGAGTCGACAGCCTTTGGCCTGCGCTTGCTTGACGGGATCGGCAAGACGTTTCTCGTGGTTGCCCTGGGTATGGCTTTTTCCGGCGCGTTAACCTCAGCTCTGACGGCGTTGATTGTGCGGTTCTGGCAGTTGACCGAGCTGCTCCAAGTCCTGATACCCTCGATTGGAGGGTGACGAGCGATGTCGAACTTCACACTTACACGACGACAAGTATGGCGCCGGCCGGCCCCATTGCGATCCTACACACGGTTACAGGGCATTAGAGGGTCACGATATCCATGGTAGAGACACAACACATCGGTTCGATTCTCGTTGCGGATTGTGGCACGGTGGCGACAAAGCTGTCATTGGTTGAGCGTGTCGACGACGCCTTCCGCTTCGTCGCCCAGGCCGAGACGCAGACCACGGGCCAGCCTCCGTGGGAGGATCTCAGCAGAGGCGTGGTCAAGGGCATCCAAGAGCTGGAGTCGGTCACGGGGCGCAGGCTCTACGCAAAGAACCGTGTCGTCATTCCACGGCGGGGCCTTGAGGGTGTCGATGCCTTCGTCGTGGTCCTGAACGCCGTCGCCCCCCTACGGGTGATCTTAGCGGGACTGGTCAAGGAGATGAGCCTCGAGAGCGCCTCTCGAGCCGTTGCTGGGACCTATGCGGCGGTGGAGGCCACACTCTCCAGGGAGGGGAGCCTGCGCTCTCCTCAAGAGAACTGGGCTCGGGCGATCCGAGATGTCATGCCTGACGTCGTATTCCTAGTGGGCGGTGTGGATGGTGGTGCGCGCCGCCCAGTTTTGGAGCTTGCGGAGGCTGTGGCGCTGGGTACGTCCATGCTAGAGAAGGCCCAACGTCCCACCGTCCTCTACGCCGGCAATACTGCGCTTCGCTCCCACATCACGAAGCTCCTCGGTGACATTACACGCGTTGTGATTGCGGACAATGTGCATCCATCGGCTGATACGGAGCATCTCGGGCCGGCTCAAAGCGCCCTCGAGGAGTTCTACGTCGAAGAGCGCCTGCGCAAGGCACCCGGCGGCGAGACGTTGAGTGCCTGGAGCCGCCTGCCTTTCGTTCCCGTGGCCACGGCCTTCTCCCGCGTTGTCGATTTCCTCTGGCATCGGGAGGGCAACGCGGACCGAGGGGTGCTAGGCGTCGACGTGGGGGCCGCGACGACGACGGTAGCAGCCACCTTCGATGGACGGCCCTACGTTACGATCTACGATCACGGCGTTGCCAACGGTGTGGTGAGTTGGCTGGAGGCGCGCGATCCAGCGCGTCTGCTCCAGTGGATCCCTGAGGAGATGACGGAAGCCGAGTTGTTGAGTTTGTTGCATAACACGGAGTTGCAGCCCTTTACGATCCCACAGACGCCGCAAGAGCTATGGGTCCAACTCGCCGTCGTGCGGGAGATGCTGCGGGCTGCCGTCGACGTGGCCCGCCCCACGTGGGACGTTGGCCATGCGGCGCTGGATGGCCCGAGTGTGATGCCGCGCCTCGATCCCATCCTGATCTCTGGGGGTGGGCTTGTCCACACACCGCGGCCCGGTCAAGCTCTGCTGGCGATCCTCGATGGCCTGCAGCCGGTCGGTGTCTCGACCCTGCTGCTGGATGTGAATCGGGCTGCCCCTGCGTTGGGTGCCATTGCCGGTATCAAACCTTTGATCAGCGCCTCCGCGTTGGAGGCGGGCACGCTGGAGCCCCTGGGCACGGTGATCTCAGCTGTGGGCCAAGCGCGTCCCGGCGATATCGTGATGCGCATGCGCATCCTCTATGACGATGAGACTGAGCTGAACGTAGAGGCTCACTACGGGGAAATCGAGGCATGGCCACTGCTTCCTGGACAGCGGGCGACCCTCGAGATCCGTCCTAGTCGCAGGTTCGACGTCGGCATGGGACCTGGTCAAGGCGGGAAGGTCGGCGTGATGGGCGGGCTCGCTGGACTCGTGGTCGACGCGCGGGGCAGGCCTCTCGTCCTCCCTGGGAATCCGGACAAGCGACGTCGGGCATTGAGCCGGTGGATTTACGATGTGGGAGGCTGAGATGTTCATACCGTATAGCATTGTGAATCCTCTCACCAAGATCCGAATACCGCGCCTGCTTCCAAGTTCGGGCGAGGTGCTCGTTCGCAAGGGAGACTTTGTGGAGCCTACCCAAATTGTGGCTCAAGCGGTTAGCCCGCCGGATTTTCGCATTGTTGAGGTCGCACAAGATCTAGATATTTCCGCTCAAAAAGCCTTGGGACATCTCAACGTAGCACGGGGAGAACCGGTTTCCGAGGGGGACGTGCTGGCAACCCGAGGTGGGCTTGGCGCTCGTGTTTGTCGATCGCCCATCACCGGGCGTGTGGTAGGGATCGGTCGGGGAAGGCTCTTGCTGGAAGCGGAGCCCGAGATCTATCGCCTCAATGCCTTGGTGCCGGGCTACGTCGCGGAGGCGCGCCCCGAGGAGGGAGTCGTCATCGAGTTAGTGGGCGGGCTCATTCAGGCCCTCTGGGGTAACGGTCAGGAGGCCTATGGACCTCTTCGCCTGTTGGTCCGTGAACGGCAACATCCTATCAGGCCCACGCATATCAACGCGTCGTCACAAGGCGCGATTCTCATCGGCGGATCTACCGTGGATGAGGCCACGCTTGGTCAAGCGGAGGAGATGCAGGTTCGCGGGATCATCGTTGGTAGCATCCCGCCGTCCTTATTAGGGCGGGCCAGAGAGGCGAAGCTCGCCCTGATTGCTACAGAGGGCGTGGGCTCAACGCCCATGTGTAGCGCAGTTTTCGAGCTTCTTCGCTCCGTTGACGGGCGAGAGGCAGCGCTCAGTGGCGACGTTGGCGACCGGTGGTATCCAAAGCGCCCCTTCATTGTGGTTCCTATGCCGACCCGCGTGGCGCCATCCGTCGACATCGATGCGCCCCTGAAGGTAGGGGATCGAGTCCGCATTCTCCGAGGTCCTGATCGTGGAAGGTTCGGCACGATTTCCCAGATGCTGGAGGGCCTGATCCAGATGGAAACGGGTGCGCGGCTCCGCGGGGCTGAGGTCGCCTTGGATCAGGATGAATTCGCCCGGGTCCCTTACGCGAACCTCGAGCGCTTGCTCTAGATCATAGGAGTTCACTCTGATATGCCACTGCGCAAGATGATAAGGGAGAGTGCCTTCAACCTGGCTCGCCACGACCTTGCCTCTTTCCTGAAGGATCACGAGGAGCGACTTCTGGCGATCTTCCGCGAAGAGATGGCGTCGCTGGATGACGCCTTGCCGGAGGAGCAGGTGTTTATCGACATAAAATTGGTCCCTCTGGGAGAGGCGATCCTTAGATCCGCGCTGCACGCTATCGAACGCTTCCTGACCGAGGAGGACCTGGAATTTCCCAAAGAGCAGAAGGTCACCATCCCAGTGAAGGATCAGAGCGAGAGAGGGGAGCTCAAACTGAAAGAGACTCGAGACTGAGCTGCTGTGAACATACACTATCTGTAGGTTTACTTGCATCTTTTCTGGCTTTTGTTTACAATGACATTGTAGTGCACTGACTACGTTTGTAGTCCAGTGATTTCATTGTAGCCCAGTGACTCATCTTACGACGCGGTTCCCGTGCGTCTATACGGCTCGCGCAGGCAAGGAGGATCTGATCATGTCCGATGACGTATTCGAGGCCTTTGGTGACGACGATATCTTCGAAGAAGACGATGAGGTCCAGGAGCCCGAAGGCGGTGATCAAAACCGCACATTCATTATTGCTGTGGCTGTCCTGGGCGGACTTCTTGTCTGTGCTTTGATCTCCTTTGGCGTCTGGGCTCTGGTCCTGAATCGCCCTCAAGAGGTGGTGCCAGAGCCGACTGAAGCGGCTGCCACGGCCACACTTGAGCCGACTGCGACCGTTGAGTTGGCCACCGACACACCGGCTCCCACGGACACGCCGGAACCAACGGCGACGCCGCTTCTCGGACCTACGGCGACGCTGGATGAGACCGGGGCTACGGGCCAGGAAGCAGGTGAGGAGATGGGCGAAGAAGCGGGTGACGCGACGGGTGAAGAAGCGGGTGAGGAGACCCCAGCGGAAACGGTGGTGGCCCGTCGCTCTCCGACGCCCACGGCAACCCCTCGCTCAACACCCACACCGCGTGTCTCTGGTGGCACCAGTTCTGGCGTTTCAGGCGAGCTCTCCCAGACTGGCCTTGGAGAGTGGATGTTGGTCGGCGGCGCTGTCTTCTTGGTCGCGATTATGGTGCTGGCTAGAAGGTTGCGTAAGGCCTGACCTTACGCTGGGTTAGTCACAAAGGGCACGGAGCCACCTGGCTCCGTGCCTTTGATTAAAGCATAACCCTTGCCGGACCAATTCTGGCGGGGCCTGCCCCAGACGCGAGCTTTGGGAGACATGTTGAAATGAGGTCTAGAATCAGCCGCGAGCAACGTCGTTGGTTTCTGGCATCGGTCGCTGTCGCCCTTATCCTCAGCGGGTGCAGCGACCTTCCTCAGCTCCTGACCCCGAAAGTTGTCACGCCGACGCCTCAACCGGCAACATCGACGCCGACGCAGTTGCCGCCCTCTCCTTCTCCCACGGCGTCGCCTACCTTGGTGCCGACAGCTACCGCTACAACGGTAGTCGTGCTCGATCCAGCCCTGCCTGCGGCCACTGCAAGCGCCGGCTTGGCAGCGGTGGAGACGGAGGCCGGTCGTCTCATCTGTCTGAGGTACGAAGACACCGACGCCGATGGCGAGCCTGAGTGGCTTGCCCTTCTCCACGATGAGAGCGCGGGATTGGGCCGTCTGCATGCGCTGGTGCTCGACGGAGAGACGACTTACACGCTTGAACCCGTCCAACCCGAGCCGGGACTTGCGGACGTGGGCTTTGGGCAGTACCCAACCTGTGAGATCGCGGTCCGGGACGTGAATGCCGATGGTCGGCCGGAGATCGCGATTTTCGGCCACGCTGACGGCAACGAGACGCTGCTACACTTGTTCGTGTGGGAAGAGGCCGCCTATCGCCGCTTGGGCTTCTTCCGCGGGGACGGTGGCGTGAGGTTTGTCGATCAGGATGGCGACCTCGAGGAAGAGATCTGGGAAGGGTACCGGGTTCGGGCGGCGCCGAGCCTAGTCTGGTACGTGGTACACACCTGGGAGAACGATACCTACGGGTGGACCACAGAGCACTATGATTGGTATTTCACCGACCGCCCTCAGACCTATCCCACACACGCGCCGGAATACGCTGTGATCGCCTACTATCTTGCCCTGGACGACCGCGACCTGCCTGGCGCTTACGATCTGCTGTGGCCTGAGGGACGTCCTGCTTATGAGACCTGGGCCTTAGGCTATGCTACCACCCTGCAGGTCAGCGTCGGGGCCACTCACCCGATTGCCGCTGCGTCCGGCAGCGAGCGCGCACGCGTTGCCTCGATGGTGACAGCCTGGGACAACGAGGGCGGGGTGATCGTGGGACGCCTCTGGAACGTAGAGTGGGACGTCCTCCGCGCCGAGGCAGGGTGGCGGCTTCTCACTTCTACGACAGAACTCCTTGAGGAGTGGAAGACCCCTTACTGGCCCTGAGTCGGTCTGTAGACGAAGGGATTGTCCGCATCACGCAGCCGGGGGTGGTCCGCATCCCTTGATGAGAGCGTCGGTTCCTCAACAGGCCAATCGACGCCAATCTCGGTATCATCCCATTGGATCCCGCGCTCGTGATCGGGAGAGTACTCCGCCGTGATCTGGTAAATGACATCGGCAGTCTCGCTGAGCACGCAAAAACCATGCGCAAAGCCCGGCGGGACGTAGAGCAGGTGATGGTTCACCCCGGAGAGCTCCGCTCCCACCCACTGACCGTAGGTTGGCGATCCCTTTCGGATGTCGACGGCGACGTCGAAGATCACGCCCTGCACCGCGCTCACCAGTTTCCCCTGTGCCTTCGGGGGGATCTGGTAATGAAGGCCCCGCAGGACGCCGTACTCGGAGTGGGAGTGGTTGGTCTGTACGAAGAACTCAGGGATGCCACAGTTGGCGAAGGCTGATCGCTTGTAGGTCTCCAGGATGAATCCCCGGTCGTCACCAAAGACCCGGGGTTGAACCAACACGACCTCGGGAATTTCTAATCGCTTGAAGGTAAAGGGCATAGGTTCCTCGACTATCTGCTAGCTAAGACCAGATCTGAATCTGCACCCTGGTGTCCACAAGCGCCTCGAGTAGGCCCCCACGTCCTTGAAGCGCCTATCTGACGCCCTCGTAGAGCCGCCTGGCGAACGGGTAGAGGGGATGCAGAGCGTGCTCCCACAGCCCGATGTACCGGACCACCTCACCACCAAATCCGCGCTTGAAGCGATAGACGCCCCATAGCCCGTCACTGCGTTCCGTGAACTCGTCCTCCAGCGTCTCCTCATCGGCATCCGGGATGCCCCAAAGGTCGTAGACCGTACAACCGCGGGCCTTGGCCCACTGGATCGCGGCCCATTGCACGGCATACGCCGGCATACGATTTCGGTGACGGTTCGAGGATGCCCCGGAGATGTACCAGGACTCGGTGCCGACAGCAAAAGCGAGCAGGCTAGCGAGGGGCTCTCCTTTGTACTTGGCGATGAAGAGAGCCACCCGGTCCTCTGCCGCGAAGAGCTCGAAGGCCTTCCGATAGTAGGCCCGGCTGTGAATGCCAAACTCGTCCCGCTGACCGGTCTCTTCCATTAGGTCGTAGAAGACGTCGATGTCCTCTACCGAGCCCTGTCGCACCGTCACACCCTTGCGCGCCGAGAGCCTGATGTTGTAGCGGGTCTTGGACTTCATCGCCATCAGAATGTCGTCTTCTGAGGGCGTGAGATCCACGAGGATCGTGCTTCGAGGCTGAATGGTCCGCGCCGTGGGCTTGTATCCTGCGCTCTTCAGAAGCTCCTCGACGCCTTCGCCCTCTAGGATCTTCGGCTCGATCCAGCACGCCCAGGCGCGGTGGCGTCGCACGGCGCTGTGAAGCTCCTCAAAAAAGGTCGCGACCAAGGAAGAGTCGTCGAAATCCAGGGCCGGGCCGCGTGGAACGTAGGCGATGGTTCCGAGGTTCAGCGGTAGCTGGCGATAGAGCACGACCGCGCCTGCCCTCGGCGCCTTGGCCCCATCCAAAGTGACGAGTTCCCAATCCCATCCGAACCCCGACTTCAGCTCTCCCCATTCGATGGTCTGCAGCAGACTGCTTCGCTCGTGCCCGGCCAGAAATCGATTCCAGGCGCGGCGCTCGGTTTCATCGCTCGGTCGATAAACAGGTGACATAAAGGCTTAGTCTACTTTCTCTCCCACGATCAACAGGCCCCCGCCTACGCCATTCGCAGGGACATCCATTTCATAGGCCGTTCGCCATCTCCGCCCCAGGGCTTTCGTGACCCACCGACGAACGAACCGTTGGTAGCCGAGCTTCCGTAATCGAGGGGAGGCAATCCATCGGTAAAGGGCCATCCCCTGATCTTTGCGCACGCCATAGGCCCCGTTGGCCTTGTCCCAAAGAGCTACGACCGAGGGCGGCACGTAGTAGCGGGCCCGGCGCAGGCGCAGACCAACTCGTCGTAACTTCTTCTCCCATTCTTCGGGCGACGGATATCTGTGGTGCTCCAGCCAGGCGTCGATCCCGGCTGCATAGGCCTCAGCCCCGGCCAAATCGCCGGCCTCTGCGCGACGTTGATAACCTGCCAGGAGGCGGCGGAAGGCGTCACTGGGCACGGTGAAGACGAAGCGTCCTCCAGGCTTCAGGACCCGCGCCGCCTCAAGCAACACCGGTGCTAGATCTGGTATGTGCTCGAGTACCGAGTTGCTGAGTACCGTCGCAAAGCTCGCATCGGCGTAGGGCATCGCACTGCCTTGAGCCTGCTGCACGGTTTGATAAATCTGCGTGTCGGGGGCTTTGGCCAATTGGTCTATCCAAGGGTCGAAGCCCGCCTCAATGGGGGGCTCATCCTGGAAAAGGACCTGCGCGATCAGGCCATCGCCGCAACCGAGATCCAAGATAGGCCGGGGAAAGGACTCCTCAGCCAGCACGCGCAGCTCGATTGCCCGCCACAGCGCCACAGGAGGCGCGAACCAATACTGCCTTAGCAGCAGCGTAAGATAGTCACGTTCTGGATCGGGCATCTTGGAACTTGGGAACCTCGCGTCGAGCTAGCGTCTACCGATGGTCGCTCCTTGCCCAGGCCGCGGGCAGGGACACCAGACCTTTGTAACACGAAGCCTCGGAAAGACAAGCGCTTACCTGTGTGGCCTACTCGGATCTTCAGTCTAGCAGGGCCAACAGCCCTGCAACGCGATCGCCCACTCCTGACATGTTTAGCGCAATCGGCAACAGGAGGACGCCCATCGCGTTCATCCGGCGCGAGCCCCACAGTGTCGGGAGAAGGCCGATGCCGCTGGCGACGGCGCAGATCCCCAACCCCACCGGGCCGGTGAGTCCGAGCACGAGGAGCAGGAGTACAGCCAGCGTCCCCCAGCTGATCCATCGATAGCTGATCCGTGAGACCAAGATGGCCATGCTGCGCGCAAATCCCAGTGAGAGCCAAAAGGCCAGCACACCTGTCAGCAGCGCTGCTGCTGTGGCCTGGATATATTGCTCCGGCGCGTAGGCGCTGTAGCGGGTGCTGCTCATCCACGCCATGCCGCCGCGCGTGATGTGCAGACCGGGAACGAAGAAGAACAGAAATCCAGCCACGTAGTAGACGGTCTTCGACGCGCCCTGGGCGATCAGGAAGGTCCGGTCGTCGCGCTGCGCCGTCGCGTGGCCTGCTAGAAAGCCGCCGATGCCACCTGTCACCACCGGAAAGAACGCGGCAAAGAGTCCACCGACGGTGCCCGCCATCGTGCCCTGAACCAGGCTGAGCCACGGCACATCGACCGTCCGGGCAATGTGCTGACGCGGTAGCTCGATGCGGGCCATCAGGTTGGTTAGGACCCAAGGAATGGCAAAGAGGCCGACGAAGGCCGGCAACAGGTTCTGATAGGCTCGGTTCACAGGCAGAGGCGAGCGATAGATCAAGACGAGCCCCAAAAGCCCGGAGAGCAAGAAGGTTCCAAGGCCCGCGAGGAGAGACCACCACCCATCCCACCACCGCGCCCACCCTGCGGGGGCGCGCTCTGTGCCTTTCGGCCACTCGGACATCAGCATGAATGCGATGATCGTCCAGAGGATCCAGGGAAGATGTGGGCTCAGGATCTCGCGGATCACGGGCAGGATGCGCGCTGCCACCGGCGTCAGGCCCGTCAGTATCGCCAACCCGCCGAGCCCACCCAGGCTCGTGAGCACGACTGCCTCATATCCCCGACGTTGCAGGAGGTAGGCTTGCCCTGGCAGGACCACAAAGAGCATGCTCTCGTCCGGCGCAGAGAGAAAGATGCTCGGAATCGTGTTGACCATGGCATAGCCGGTGATCATGCCAAGGAACAGGTAGACCATCGACTCAGGATTCAAGGGGAGTGTTCCTGTGCTCGCGAGGAGTAGCACCAGGCCGGCAACGTTGTAGACGTGCAACGCCGGGATGAGGGCCAGGATTGAGGCCACGACAGCACCCAAGATCGCCCAAGCGAGAAGCTCAATCATCCGGCGGCCTCACGCGCCAATCGTAGATAGAACGAGGGACCAGTTCCAACTCGCCCCGATAGACATCGAGGATCCCCGCCACCTCGACCATCTGTCCGGTCTGCGGCTGCGGTGAGAGTGACTCGTAGAGGTTCGACCAGAGCAGAAGCGTGATTTCTCCGGTCCCATCGTCGAGTGGCAGTTTGACCCCTGCCGAGAAGCCCTCTGGCTTGCCCAGAACGCCTCGAAGGCGCACTGTCCGTCCGGCATCCGTGGATGTGAGTTGGCCAGCCTCGACCCACGGGACTGGCTCCGCCGGCGTGAGGATGACGATGTCGTCGGCTGTCCCGGGTATGACCTCCAGCTCGCCTTCATAGATGGCAAGCTCGCCACTGGCCTCCACCTCCGCGCCGATGTCCAGCAGCTTGGGATTTCCTAACGTTCCATAGACATCGTCCCAGAGGAGGAGGGCTACTTGTGCCGTCCCGTCGTCCAGCGTTGCTTTCACACCGCCCCTGAGTCCCTCCAGGAAGACGATGTGGCCTTGTACCCGGATCAGACCGCCGAGCGGCTGTTCTTGGAGCTCGGATAGCGAGCTCAGGGGCACAGCATCTGGGGCGGGCGGCGCTGATGCCAACTGGACGTCCTTCACATTGCCCAGCGTGATCTGCGGTGTTGCCCTATAGAGGGTCACGCATCCCTCTACGGTGATGCCCTGTCCCGCCGCGATCTCGGGTAAGGGACCCGTTAGCGCCCTGATCGCCCCGTCGACGGCGACGTCGATCTCACCGCTGTCGTCCGCGATTTCGATGATGGTCAGGTCTTCATAGGGCACGCGAGTAGCGCGGACCTCTCCGGCGATCCTGACGCGGATGCCTGCGTCGAGCAGCGTGATCTCCTTGATCTTCAGGGCTTGGGCTGGTGGGCGGTCGAACGTCACGTGCTGAGGCACGTTAAGGGTGAGCGAGGTCATATCCTCTCGAATGCGGAGCGTACCGGCGACGGACACCTTGTCACCGATGGCTGGAAGAGAACCCTGCTCAATGAGAGCCTCTGTGACCTCTCGGTAGGCGCTTACGTAGATCTCGCCGCTCTCGTCGCCGAGCCAGAATGCCAAGTAGCCGCTCTCAGGATCGTAGCTGAGATTTCGGCTCACGTGTCCTTCCAGGCGCACATAGGCCAGATTCATCATCGCGGTGGCATCACTGGTGGAGACCGTTGGGATCTCCTGCGTACGCGCCAGGGCCCACAAGGCCACGAGACCCAGCGTCGCCATAAGCACCGAGGCGATCTTGATAGCCCGAATACTGAGTCGCCCCCTAGATCTCGCGCCACAGTAAGGGCACCGTTCGTAGGGACCGATAAAGCCGCCACAGCTTTCGCAACGACCCGGCACTGCTGTCAGCCCCGGGATTTGGGTGGTGCCGTCAGGTACATGCGTCTCGTTGGGTTCAGCGGTTACGGCTGGCGGTGCCACGGCGGTTCACCTCTTACGTTGGGTGAGGGACGAGCCAGACCATCTCATGCTGCCGCTGCCACACGCGGTACCCTGTCCCAGTGAAAGCTGGGAGCATAGGATCCTCCCCTGGGAGATTGACAACTTGACCTCCGAGTGTGGGCCGCTCCTGGTGCAGGTTTCGCAGAAGCAGCTCGCCGGCCCTGGCACGATTCGGGCAGGCAGGCTCGGCTGCCAGATCCATAACGGAGATCAAGTCGGGTTGGCGCACGTAGAGGCAGTAGCCGACCAGGTCTTGCGCTTTCCAAAAAGCCAGCCCTTCGAGCCGTGGCGCGCGATTCTTCAAGGAGAGCAGATCTCGTTGCCAGGATGGATCCACCTCGTGGAAGCGGGCGTGGAACCCGAGGAGCCACCGGGGTGGCGCACCTTTGATGGCGCGGTCCTCTGGCTCCGAGAGCTCAGCCTCGTCTGAATCCGAACGGACCGCTTGATCAGGGGCCTTCGTGAGAACCAACAGGTCTCGCTCATGCCTGAAACCGAGATCCTCATAGAGAGCGATGGCGCCTTCGTTCTGCTCCAGCACCTCAAGTCTAAGGCGCTCTAGGCCGCTGTTCCTGGCAAGGGCTTGCAGATGCTCGATCATGCGCCGTCCGACGCCCCGACGACGCCAGCCGGGTCGCACCCCGACGCCACTGATCCACCCCTCGGCTCCTCTGACCGACAGCAAGGCTAAGCCCACTGCGCGTTCGCCGACCAGCGCCACGACCGAGCGCGCAAGGTCTACATCCATGTCTTCGCACATCTGCTCGAACTGATAGGGATCCAGCCAGACAGGTACGAAGTAGTCGCCATAGGCGCGATTGAGGAGGCGGGACAAGCGCCCATAAGTCAGCTCTACGGCGGGTTCCAATGTCAGCGCATCCATAGCGGGCCTCCCTGATCGCCATCATAGCATAGCCTCATCGGGTCGCAATTTCCTAAAACATCGTGTTAGTGCTCATCTGCTTGGGTGTAGACGATTGCCTTGTCAGGTAAGCGATGGAACCTATACTGGTCGTGAAGCGCTGGGTCCACCACTAAACGGCATGAAGAGGAGATTATGACGATACCCGAGATTCCCCTGGATGAAACGATCGATTTCCTCGTCACGTTGCTCAACATTCCCAGTCCGACCGGAGACACAGAGGAGGCGTTGAACTACGTCGCCGAGGCCGTGGCAGACTTGCCTCTTCAGGCCTCTTGGACCCGGAAAGGCGGCCTCGTCTTGACTTGGCCTGGCGACGAAACCCACCCGCGGGCACTGACGGCGCACGTGGATACGCTGGGCGCGATGGTGCGCACGATCAAGTCCAATGGTCGGCTCATGTTGACGTCGATCGGTGGCTATGATTGGCACTCTGTGGAGGGAGAAGGGTGTACGGTCAAGCTTCGGGATGGGAAGACCATCCGTGGCAGCATCTTGCCGACCAAAGCGTCGGTCCACATTTATGGCTCTGAGGCTCGGGAGCTGGAACGGAAAGCCGAGAACTATGAGGTTCGTCTTGATGCGAGAACTGAGAGTCGGGAGGAGACGCAGGCGCTGGGCATCAGCGTTGGGGACTTCGTCTATCTCGATCCCCGCGTCGAAGTGACGGAGGGCTTCGTCCGTTCCCGGCATCTGGATGACAAGGCCGGGGTCGCGGCGATCTACGGCGCCCTTCGTGCTTTGCATGCGGCGGGCCAGGCACCTCGCTATCGCCTCGATGTGCTCATCTCGAACTATGAGGAGGTTGGCCATGGAGGCGCGACAGGGATCCCGACTGATGTCGAAGAGCTTTTGGCTGTCGATATGGCTGCGGCTGGAGAAGATCAGGCCTCCGATGAGTTCAGTGTCGGTATCTGTGCTAAGGACTCGGGTGGGCCCTACTCTTTGCCACTGCGTCGGCGCCTAGAGGAGCTGTCTGAGGGGAACGGCATACCCTACCAAATCGATATCTACCCTTATTACACGTCTGATGGCGAGGTCGCCTGGCGTGCGGGGGCTGATCTGGACGTTGCCTTGATTGGCCCAGGGGTCGACGCATCCCACGCTTATGAGCGGACGCATAGAGAATCGATGGACGCTACCGTCAAGCTTCTCGTAGCCTACCTTCTCAGCGAGTAGGGCATGGACGATTTAGCACAACGCCTTGACTGGTCCGTCCCCTATCTCACTGCGGAGTTGCCGGGTGTGGGTGGTGTCCTCCGTGACGAGATCGAAGACTTCATCGTCGATGAGGTCCCCGCCTATGAGCCGTGTGGCGATGGTGAGCATACTTACTTCCGGATTGAGAAGCGCAATATCGCCACGATGGAGGTCGTCAAGAGGATCGCGCGCCAGCTGGACATTGCCCCGCGCCGCCTGAGCTATGCGGGTCTCAAGGATGCCCGCGCCATTGCCCGTCAGACGCTGTCAGCTCACTTCGTGCCCCCCGAGCAGATCGAGAAGCTCGAGCTCGACAACGTCCGTGTCCTATGGGTAAGCCGTCATCGCAACAAGCTGCGGCCCGGTCACCTGCGAGGGAATCGTTTCACCTTGCGCATTCGTGAGGTGGTGCCCGAGGCGGAAGGACGGGCGGCAGCGATTTCGGAGGTGCTGTCGGCTCGAGGCGTCCCCAACGCCTACGGCCCCCAGCGCTTCGGCAACCGTGGGGACAACCATATCGTCGGCTATCATCTCGTTCGGGATGACTACGGAGCGTTGCAGGCGATGGGCATTCGGCGACCCTCTCGCCGAATGTTTCAGTTTTTCATCAGTGCGCTCCAGTCAGCGCTCTTCAATCAGGTTGTCGCTAGGCGGATACAGGCGGAGACTCTGGACACCGTCATCGCCGGCGACGTCGCTCGGAAAGAGGACACCGGCGGCATCTTCACCGTCGAGGACGTCGAGGCGGAGCGTCCCCGCGCGGCAGCTTGGGAGATCTCTGCTACCGGCCCCATCTACGGCTACAAGATGATGGAGGCGCAGGAGGCCGCAAGGGACCTTGAGGCCGGCGTGCTTGCTGAGGCCGGGCTGACGTTGGAGGACTTCCGCCCCGTTCGGGCGCGGGGACTTCGCCGCCCGCTCCGCTATAACCCCGAGGGCCTGACCTGGGAGATGGAGCCGGAGGGCAATCTCGTGGTCAGCTTCTTTGCACCCAAAGGCTCCTTTGCGACGATGTTGCTTCGCGAGCTGATGAAGGCAGAATCGGGGGAGGTGACGGTCGACCCTGAGGATCACTTGACCTGAGCCGGTGCAGGGGTTTCGTTTCCGGCTACCTGTTCTTCGGTATCCCGGGGTAGTCTCAATACCGCCAGCCCCGCCAACGCCATCGCAACGCCGCCCGCATAGAGCGGAGTCCGTCGCGTCATCGTATCGCTGAGCCAGCCACCCACCGTGGGCCCTACTGCTCCCGCGAGGGAGACGGCCATGGCGTCCAGCCCGAAAGCTGTTCCTACACGGCCCTCGGGCGCCATACGGCCTATGTAGGCGCTGATGACGGCCAAGGTACCTCCGAGTCCCAACCCGAGGAGAAACTGCCCGGCTAATAGAAGCCAATAGTTAGGCGCCATTGCCTGTCCCACCATAGCGATGGCTGCCAAGAAGGCACCGCCCATCAAGAGTGACCGCATGTGACCGCGGTCCGCCCACCGTCCCACCGTCGGAGCGGCTAGCGCGCTGCCAATCCCTGAGATCGTCGTGAGCAGTCCGGAGGCAGAGCCCAGTAGCGAGCTCTCTGGCATCAGGTCCTGGACGATCAGCGGCACGGTTGGCGAACTCATGCGGATACCTACCCGCAACGCGAAACGCAGGGCCAGAACCAAGCCGAGCAACGAACCGCCTAGGATCACGCTCATGTCCTGCCCCATCCGCTGCCAGATACTTCCCTCTAGCGCATCCTCTGAGGGCGTGAAATCCTCCTTCACCAGGGTTAGGATAAGGAGTCCCGAGACTAGAAGGAACCCTCCCGTCATCCAGAAGGTGGCTCGATAACCCAGCGTGTCGGCGACAAGGCCGCCAGCCGTCGGCCCGAACGCTTGTCCGAGGAAGATGGCCAGCTGGAGCTTGCCTAGCGTCTCTCCCAAGCGGTTGGGTGGTGTGTCGCTTGCCACCAACGCCGTCGCTGCCGTCACCGTTCCGGTCAGTGCTCCTTGTACAAACCTGAGGATAAAGAACTGCCCCACGTTCTGCGAGAACCCTTGCAGGGCAATGAGGATGGCACCACCGAACATCGCCCGTATGACCATCACTTTGCGTCCATGGCGATCTCCCAGTGCACCCCAGATCGGTCCCATGATGCCCATACTGATCGCGGATGCGGCGATAATCAAGCCACTCCAGCGCGCCACAATATCGGATTCGACGCCTAGATATTGGATGAAGTAGGTGTAGATGGGGAAGGTCGCCGAGAACCCCATGATCGCTAACAGCTCAGCGGTCCAGACGACCCAAAGATTGCGCTTCCAATTCTTGGTCAAGATGGCTCCTGTTCGTCTAGGTCAGGCGGTAGTATAGCGCAAGTCGTGGTTTCTGTCTTCCGAGGGCTGAGGTGTGACCGGTGTCAAGTGGGTAAGGGCTTCGAGCTATTCGCCAGCCACGACGGTGACCGTGGTGAGTAACACCGCATCGTCCTTGATGGCGCCTTCGGGCCCCTGTGCCGACAGCCGGACGCCGTCCACGAGCCCGTATAATCCCACTTCGAGGGTGTAGGCGCCTTGTGGGGCCTGTGGATCGACGGGAATCAAGTACGGGTCCTCGATGATGGCGCCCGGTGTCCACAGGGTGGTGGGCGCCTGCCCATTGACCGGCTCGTTGTCCTGCTGACCCCAGAGAAACGTGCCCGTGCGGGCGTTGAAGGTCTCCCCGAGCAAGTGTGTGAACACCTTGTAGCGCCTCGATAGCGTCATCTCCGCTCGCCAGTACAGTGTCAGCGGCACGGCGTCACCCGCCTTGACCTGGGTCGTTCCGAGCTCATAACCGATCAGGGTAAGGCGTTCACCGCCTGCGGCGTCCTCAAAGCGCACATCGATCGGATTGGGAATCGTTTCCGGGGTCCTGTCTGTCCCCAAGGTTCGCGCAATCAGTTCCACGTCGCCGACAACGACCGGTTCGTAGCCGGCGACCTCTACGTAAAGGCGGTAGGTGCCCGCCGCGAGGTCCGGCGTCCATGGGATGTCGACCTGGCTCCGCAGTAAGTTTAGGTCACCCGAGACCTGGTGCACATCATAGGCTCGCACTACATTCTCACCTTGAAGGATGACGCTCCCGGTTTCGGGCATTGGGGCGATCCAATAGAGGCCTAAATGTAGGGTATCGCCGGTGTGATAGCGCGGCAGCGGTATCGAGACCCCTGTGAGGCCGAAGGGCGCGCCGATCTCCGCGGGCGCGATGAAGCCCGGTACCACCGTGGCCCGGAGGGCTGCGCGGTCCGGCGTGCGAGCGTAATAGGTCAGAGAGATCTCCCCCGTCACTAGGGTCTCAGAGACGACAGCGCGGGCGCCCAACCATCTGGGTACCTGCCGCTGCGGGTCGGCTTGCAAGGACTCCGGTGTCGAGACCAGCCACACCGCGTTCGACGACGCCCACAACGGTTCCAGTTGAGCCTCGACCACGGCGGGGTCGCTCAGATTGGCCCCATAGGCCAAATCCTTCCGCGGCCCGCCATAGTGTGCCGCGAAGATGGGCCAGTCTCGGTCGACGTAGAGCACGAGAGCCTCATCCTGACGCCGGTGTGCTAACAATACCTCGCTAATCGTCACATAATCGTCCCGGCGCGCGCGTCCGGGGTAATAAGCGATAAGCCCTACCAGGGCTGCCAAGAGCGCTGTCCCCGCCATTATGCCGGCCAGGATCCGACTTCCGGGCCGGATGCGGTCGGACGTTGCTTGTCCGGTGTCGCGCCAGCCGGCAACCTCCTTGATCCCCCACGCCAGCAGCACGACGTAACACCCTGATAGGGGCAGCAGGTATCGCGGGACCAGCGGGCGCGCGATATAGAACTGCAGCGCCGGCAATGAGATCACGACGACCACCAATGGGGGAAGCAGGAGCCCCGACAGTAGGAGGGTCAGCCCCCCAATCTCAGCCGGTGTCCTCACCCTGCGTCCAAGGGCCACCGTTCCGAGGATGAGACCGGAAAAGACCGCTGCGACGATCGGCAGGTGCTCTGCGAGGTCCAGCGGTGTCCCGACTGCCAGCATTGTGGTGTAGAGCTGCAGGAAGAAACCCGGGCTGAAGGGGGCGTCGCTGGACCAGCCGTGCATGCGCGGCAACGCGTAGAGGACCCAGGGCAGGAAAAGGAGGCCGACTGTGAGTTGCGCCGCTATCCATTGGACCACAGTCTTCCGTTGGGAGATGCCGTCGCTCTGAATGGCTCGAGAGAGCACCATCGCCAGAAAGCCAAGGTTCGTGACAATCACAACTGTCACGGTCAGATAGAGCGCCGCCAGGCTTCCCAGGGTCATCGCGACGTAGAGCAGCCACGCGATCCAGGCCTGCTTCCGGGCCTCCCCAGCCTCCACGGGCGCTTGGGTATCTAGGCGGCTTCTTTCTTTCAGGAACCACACGGCAGCCCACAGGGCGCCCGTCGCAAACATAGCGGCGAGCGCGTACATCCGGATTTCCTGCGCCCACCAGATAGAAAATCGTGAGAGCGTAAGCAAGAGCGCGGAGAGGAAGCCTACCGAGTACCCGCCCAAGGTCTGCCCTAGGCGGTAGATCAGGGGCACCGTGAGCAGACTGAAGAGCGCCGAAAGCAAACGCAGCGCAAACTCCCCTTCACCGACGAAGGAGCGCCAGCCATGTAGTAGGACGTAGTATAGTGGAGGATGGACATCACCAGCGGTCCACCGAACGCTCTCGCTCACCGGCATCCGCGCCAGCCAGACGCCGATACCCTCGTCCCACCAAATATTGTGCTCGGCTAGCCCCCAGACGCGCAGTCCGAAGGCGAGCAGCAAGAGAGGAATCAGGATCCATCGTCGATGTCTTGTGTGCACGAGTCCTAGTATCCCAGGATTGAGCGGAGGGACAAGCACTCTGCGGTTGGGTTGCTTCCCGGACAGGAGTTCGTAGAATAGGAACGTCCTAAGTGCGCACGGGAGCCTTCCTTATATCATGAAGGGAATTGCCCATTTTCTGACCGGCGTCGCGCTTGCGACGTGTTTCCCGCGGGTCCTGGAGTTGGCTCGTGACGGATCGTTGCTACCTGTCCTCGGCGGCGTCGGTGGCCTCTTGCCCGATCTGCTCGACTTCCGCTTCGTGCGATATTTCGAGCACTATGATCTCGAGATATCGCCAGGGCCGGTCTCGGACGAGGATGCGTCCGCCGCTGCGGCCGAGATCGCCGATGCACTGGCCGCGGCGATGCACCGGGCCTACACGAACCATAACTCATGCAACGTGATGGCGCATACCATACGGATGGGCACGAACCTATGGCGCCGCTACACGCTTCGTATTGAGCCTGAGTCGGGTACCATTGCGGTTCGTTTCGGCCCTTTGGTGACAACCAGCCAGGTCGCCTATCCGGGGACGGAACTTCCGAACGCGGACTGGGCGGTCCGCGACGTCGGCTTTCCGTTCGTTCACACCTACAGCCGCGAGTACCATATTGACATTTTTTCTGGTCCGAGCTTTCGTTTCGAGCGTGAGGGCGATCGCCTTCACATTCACTTCCTCGATTGGCATCACCGCTGGACACACAGCCTGCCCTTGGCAGTAGCACTGGGTGGGCTCGTTGGCGTGCTCTCAGGCCTGGTCTGGGGGGTCACCACGGGAGTCCGGGCGGCTCTGATCACGGGCGTGGCTGCCGGTGCTCACGTTCTCGAGGATCAACTCGGCCATATGGGTAGCAACCTTTGGTGGCCTTTCACCAGGAAGCGGGTGCCCGGCCTTGGGTTGCTCCACGCTGGTGAGGCGATTCCCAACTTCCTGACGGTCTGGACAGCGCTTGCTCTGATCTTTTACAATCTCGACCGGTTTGGGGGACCTGGGTATCTGAAGCCGCTGCCCTATTTCGTGCTCATCGTCGGTCTCCCTTGGTTGGTGCTCGGGGGATGGCGTTTCCTCAAACGCCGTCGTGCCGAGCAGCTCGCAGCTGCGGCCTGGGTTGATGCCGAGCGCCTCGCTGAGTCCCGGGAAATCGAGATCGGTTAGCGTGGTATAATCATGCCCTGTGAGTCAATTACGGGATAGGATCGCGTGGTGCATGGTGCCACCTGGAGGGCTCTCCGGTGGCTAAGGGGTTGTTGAGGGCTATGGCTTTGGGCTTCCTTGTGGCGGGCCCGCTCTTGGGCCTGGCAGGCTGCAAGGGCCTGATCACGCCCCCTCCGACGTTGACGCCTACTCCTTTGGGGAGTAGTGAACGAGGCATCGCCACGCCGACGATCGCACTGGAGATTTACCTGACACCGATCCCCCCTACGCCTACCTTCACACCTTCGCCGACGCCGACCCCCGTGATCCATATTGTCGAGCAGGGCGATACGCTCTTCGGTGTTGCGCTGGAATACGGTGTTACGGTCGATGCTCTTCTCCGAGCGAACCTCTTGAACGAGGAGGATTACCTGCGGATCGGGCAGTCTCTGATTATCCCGTTTGAGGAAGAGGAAGACCTTGCGGAAGGGGAGATGCAGGTGCCGACGGGCAACGTCATCCTGCCGACGCCCACGCCGCTCCCGCTGTCTATCGCTGGTGTGGCGCGTTACCAGACACCCGTGGGCGGGATCTGGTGCATGGGCGAGGTCGTGAATACCACCGGAGAAGCGATCACCAATCTGCAGGTGGAGGTCGTGCTCTTAGCGCCTGATGAGAGTCCCCTGATGACCTCGCGCACGCTGGCAGCTGCGGACTATCTCTCTCCAGAGGCACGGGCGCCCTTCTCGCTGCTCTTCCGGAATCCGCCGGAAGGTGTTTCCGATGTGCAGGTGCGCTTGATCCGCGGGGAGCCCATCAGCCCCATCACCGCAGGCTTTGTTCCTCTCTCCGTCGTCGACGCCGAAGGCGCTGTCTCTGGGCCGCAGTATCGTGTGCGTGGCCGGGTCCTCAATGAGAGCGCGCAGGTGCTGACGCGTCTCTCTGTGGTCGCTACCATCTACAATGATGAAGGCAAGGTCATCGGTTACCGGCAGTTGGTACTGGGAGACGATATCAACCTCTCCTCTGGGGCAGCACAACCCTTTGAGCTGCTCCTGACGCCCCAGGTTCTGGACGTGCCGTCCGACTTCAGTGTCATCGCGTGGGGGATGACAGGCTGACGCGCGTTTCGCAAAATGGGTCCCTGTGGTTAGGTCCATCAAATG
>JBNGDL010000011.1:0-9077 GCA_049975205.1 Anaerolineae bacterium
TTCATTGCCTCAATCAGGCGCATATCGAGCGAGGCAATCAACAATCCCGCGTAGTCGGGATGGAAACCCGCTGCCTCTTTGGACAACATGAGTACCTACGACCCGGACTTTGGAGGCAATCAACAATCCCGCGTAGTCGGGATGGAAACGGGGGGGGGGCGCCGCCCCTCTCGAAATTCATACGATCTGGAGGCAATCAACAATCCCGCGTAGTCGGGATGGAAACGCGTTACTCCTTGTCTCTGGCATGTACTCATCCTCCTCTCATGAGGCAATCAACAATCCCGCGTAGTCGGGATGGAAACCTCCATGGCCTCGGGCGATCAGCTCGTCCCAGGTCATGTGAGGCAATCAACAATCCCGCGTAGTCGGGATGGAAACACTTCCTCCGGGACCATTCCCGCATCGAACTCCACGGCCTCGAGAGGCAATCAACAATCCCGCGTAGTCGCGATGGAACCGACCAGATTGGGAACACTTGCCAAGTGCTCCCCGCTTTCAAGAAGTGGACGTCTCGCGTGTCGGGATGGCAGCGGGCGACTTCCTTCTATTGACCCGCCCTGATCCTCCGGTATACTGCGGCGGCGATGAAGAGATCGTCTTGGCTTCTCCTGTTGGTTGCTGCCCTCTTGGTTGGCGCCGCGGCATGTGACGGAGGGGCTTCGCTGCCGAAGCTATTGGTGCCCGCCACACCTACATCTACGCCCACGGTGACACCCTTACCGACCCTGACGCCCACAAGCACCCCGTGGCCTACTGCCACGCCCCTCCCGCCCGATACCGGCTGGCAGTCCGTACACCCCGGCATCGAGGTCCGGAGCCTCAACGTGCCCGCGAGCGAGAGCGTGGAGCGGATCACCGTCTCACGGCTGGATCCCGCTCAGGTGCGCTTTCGCGTGCTCTACACGCCTGGGGTCGCCTACCCGGTGAGCGTGTGGGCACGACAGACGGGGGCGCTGCTGGTGGTCAACGGGGGGTACTTCACGGCAGAAAATGTCGTCACGGGGCTGACGATCACCGACGGCGAGGTCTACGGCGACCCCTACGGGGACTATGCGGGGATGTTCAGCGTCGCGTACGACGAGGGCGTTGCCCTGCGCTGGCTGCGGGCGTGGCCCTATTCCCCAACCGAATCGGTGCGCGACGGGATTCAGAGCTTTCCCGTTCTCGTCAAGCCCGGTGGGGTGATGGGTTTCCCCGCCGACGGCGATGACGGACGCGCCTCCCGCCGCACGGTGATCGCGCAGGACACGCAGGGGCGCGTCCTGATTCTGATCGCGCCTCGGGGTTATCTGAGCCTCCACGCGCTCGCCGTATGGTTGGCGGGCTCCGATCTCGGCGTGGATATCGCCCTGAACCTCGACGGCGGGACCTCGTCGGGCTTCTGGATGGAGGGTGGGCCGACGGTCGACTCGATGATCGCGGTGCCCGTCGTGATCGCCGTCTACGCGCGCTGAGTTGGCGTCCGAGCGCCTAGGGCTCGATGACGTGAACGTGGCCCAGGGAAAGGGTATCGCCCGGGGGGCTGCCGTCCTCGAGTACGGGCAGGCGCTCCCCTGAGAAGCGGTACATGCCCGTGCGCAGTTCGTAGTCACCGGTTGGCAGCGCATCGGGCAGCAGGATCCCGTAGCGGTCTATGACCACCTCGCCCGGCTCCCACGCCGTGGTGGGCAGCAAGCCTCCCTGCGGCTCGCCGTCGGCCTGAGCGACCAGATTCCCCTTGCCGTCAACCAGGTGGACGAAGACCTTGAGCCGCTCCGTCACAGGCTCGTGGGCCAGCCAGAAGAGGGTGATCGGGATGATGTCGCCGGGGGTCCAAGACCCGGTAGGTACGTGGTAGCCTTCGTAGTCGATGAGGTCTCCCAACCGCGCCTCTGCCGTGATGCTGGGTCTTGTGACCAGCTCGCCGGTGCCGTAGCGGGCAAGCCGGATTGTGGTGATCCACTGGTCGCGAGCCTTATAGGCGTGGTTTGCCAGCGCAACTTCAATCGACCGAGTGGGGTCGGACTCGAGATCGCCCCAGAAGAGGACGAAGAGCTGGTGCCCTAAGTGAGCCGCGACCTTGTCGGCGACCCAGGCCTCTGCCTCATCCTTGCCGGGCCGATACGGCGCCGGGTAGACGGGCAGAGAGCCATCGTAATAGTAGGTGAACACCTCCCATTGGTTGGGGGCGTTGAGCAGGATCGCGTCACCAGGGCTGCTCTCCTCGCGGATGCGGGCCGCGACGCCGCGATAGTCGTCTCGGGCATAAGCTGGATCTGTATAGAGATGGTGTAGGGACGCAATCTGCGGTGTCAATAAGCCAACCAGCAGCCCGAGGGCGAGGAGTTGGCGCAGTCGCGGCAAGGCATTTCCCAGGCGTCGGGCGGGACCTGCTGGCGATGGTGCTAAATCATCCCGTGTAGGAGCATCAGGCTCCTGTGGGCCCATCGTTGGGGCCGCCAGCACGACGGCGAGAGGGGCGAGGCAGATCATCAGGAACTTCAGGTAGGCCGGTCGGTAGATGCCCGCGGCGATGATGATCAGCAGGGGCACCGTGACCATGTCCAGCGCCGCCCATAGGACGAAGCGATGGGCCGCACGGCGGATCTTGAGAGAGACGACCAGTGAGAGGAAGACGAGCAGGCCGGCAGCCCCGAGGGTGAAGGGCGAGAGGGTGTCGGGCAGCGTGATGCCCACCAGGAGCGTACGCACCAGAGATTGGAGGGCGTTGCCTCTGCTCAGGTCGGGCGGGCGCCATCCCGTGGCGTTGAGGGCAATGGGCGCCCATGGCAGAAACAGGAGTCCGCCCAGGGCGTGGGCAAGCATCCAGCGCCCCAGCTGCCGCCACTGCAGCGGGCGCTCGAGCAGCCAGTGGAGGCCAAACGCGACGTTGAGCCCGACAAGGACCAGGAGGGCTGTGTACTGCGTATAGAGGCTCGCGGCGATGCAGGCGCCCAGCGCCAGAGTAAGGCGTAACGCCCCGCTCCGATCGCGCTTCGGTCGTCCCACGAACCTGGCAGCAAACCAGAGCGTCAGCGCCGAAAGGAGGCCCAACTGTGCGTACATCCGCGCCTCCTGGCTGTAGTAGACGCCCAGCGGGTGGAGCGCTGCGATCAGGGCTGCGAGCGGCGTCGCGAGCCGCGTGGCACGGCGACCGGAGACCTGGCGCATCAGGGCGGCGGTGACGGCGACGGTCAGGACGCCGCAGAGCGCCGAGTAGGCGCGCAGGCTGAACTCCGACTCGCCAGCAAAGGCCCGCCACCCGTGGAGCAGAAGGTAGTAGCCAGGCGGGTGGATGTCGCCGGCGGCGCCCTCGACGATCAGGCGAACCGGACGTTCTACGAGGCGGGCTGTGTTGCCCTCGTCATTCCAGAAGGACTGGGCGCTCAGGCGATAGAAGCGCAGCCCGCTCGCCAGCAGCAGGATCAGAATGAGGGGGGCTAGATGAGCAAAAGAGGGTCGGGGCCTCACAGCAGGGCGGTCGGGATCATCCATGGGTCCTCATGCCTTCGGGCTAGATCGGTACGTTTCAAGACCGAGGACCTCCTGAAGCCTGCTTTCGGGCACAGCACCACGGCGGACGAGGACCGGAGGGTCGGCCACACAATCAATAATGGTCGACGGAATGCCGTAGAGCGAGGGGCCTCCATCAAGGATGAGCTCGATCCCCTCGTCGAACATCGCGGCTGCCTCTTCAACCAAGATCGCTGGTGGGAAGCCGGGACGATAAACCCCGGTGATCAGCATATATCCCCCAACGGCCTCCAACAAGGGCATGAGCGGGGGATAGTTCGGGACGCGGATGGCGATAGGCGTGGCGCGTGCATAGGCCGGCAGGTCGGCTGCCGGCGGTAGGATAAGGGTCAGCGGGCCGGGCCAGAAGGCGCGGGCCAAGCGGCAGGCGACGGCGTTTGGGCGTGTGAGCTGAGGCATGTGTTTGGCGCTGACCATCAGAAAGGGAAGCGCCGGTTCCTGCTCCCGTCCTCGCACCTCGTAGAGATGCTGGATGGTTGCCTCTTTGATCATCTTGGTCGCGATCCCGTAAATCGTGTCGGTCGGAACGATAACGAGCTTGCCCTCACGCATCAGCCGAGCTGCGCGTTCGATGGCCTGCGGATTCCGGATCGAGACGATAGGCGGGCTCAGGTTGTCGGCTCCTTGAGAACGTAGCGGTATAGGATGGCCGCCGCGCCGTCTTCATCTACCGACGGTGCGATCCAATCAGCAGCCTGCTTGACCTCCTCGACGGCGTTATCCACAGCGACACCCACGCCCGCCCACTGGATCATTGAGAGGTCATTCTGCTGGTCACCCGCCGCAAGGACTGCGTTCCTTGTGAGGCCCTTATAATCGGCGAGCCACGCCAGCGCTCGTCCTTTGCTGACGCCTCGTGGCACGACCTCGATGAAGCACTCGTGGGATTGCACGACCTCAAGGGTGTTGCCAAAGCGACCGACGAGCACTTCGTTCATATTTGGAATCTCGTTGGGCTCGGCGACGAAGAGGACCTTATCCGCGGTGTGGGCTGCGAGAACGCGTGTTAGGTTGGGGACCACCTGCGGGTGCGGGCCCAGAAGGGCCTCATAGAAGCTGAGAGGGTGTCGCAACGCATCGATGTAGAGCTCGCCATCTGCGTAGAGAATCGTGTGCCAATCGTGACTGCGACCCACGAAGAGGGCCTCCCGCGCAAGCTCGCCAGAAAGCGGGACGCGATGCAGGACCTCCGCACCGATGGCCTGGATCCAGCCACCCTGATAGCAGATGAGCGGGGCTGTGATATTCAGGCGTTTGGCGAACTCGACCGTGGCGGAGAACATTCGCCCTGTCGCTAGTGTGACGGTCACACCCTTCTCAAGGGTCAGCGCAACCGCTTCCCGGACCGCAGGTCGGATCTGCTGGTCGCTTCCCATCAAGGTACCATCTAGGTCGAATGCCACGAGTCGTATCATAGAGTCTGTTGCCTTCCCGCCAGATTGTCCCGCACGACCGCTCCTTAGCAGGACATTCCAGGTGCCGGCCTTGCCAGGACATAGGAACTCTGGTGCCGTCCGGACTCATCCCGCCAGCCGCGCCGGCTTGTCGCAATCGCGCTGAGCCGTAGGACGAAGGCGGTCGGGACCATCTGGGTGCCTACGGTGACTATTGCGGCTGCTGCATGAGCAAGATGGAGATGACGGCTGCCCACAAGCTGCCCATCGTGGCCAGGAGCCCGCTCCATAGGAAGTAAGCGATAGGACGCTCTCGGCGATAGAAGAAGAGGCCGAGACTTCCGTCGATGAGCAGAAAACCCGTCGCCAACAATGCGAAATAGAAGATGCGAATGGCGCGCCCGACTAAGAGGGGCGCGCCGTCGGGCGTGAACCGCAATGCAATCTCGGAGGGTAGATAGGGATAGCGCCAACTCAGCACCCCCACCAGCAGCACGAGCGATGCCAAGCTGGCGATCAACATGCCGAGAGCCCACCGATCCTTCCAGATCGGCCAATCAAGAAACGCTGGGTGACGGGACTGCTCCTCGACCTCCTGCGTTGGCCCCATCTCCAGTCGTTCGCGGAGGGCGACCAGGAAGCCCTCCGTGTCGGCGGGCGATATGGCGTAGGCGATCCCCTCGGTGCGGATCACGACCTGATACTTGGGTCGCTTCGTCGCGTAGAAGAGGATGGGGTCGATCGACGCAGCCTCTTCTTCTGCCTGCTCATCCTGTTCTTTGGGGCGCTTGGCTCGGCCCAGCGCCACCATATAGCCAGGCCATCGAAGGCTGGGACGGATGTGGAGGTTGTCCAGCTTTGCGCCGGAGAGGACCTCGTGCACCGAGCCCATCGGGATCTGATGCTGTACGGGTCCCCAATGAATGGTCAAGGCGTTGCGATCCAGCTCGTATTTGGCATTGATCAGACCCCAGAGTTGATAGATCACGCGGATCGCTAACCCCAGAGTGAGACAGGCGCCAAGGCCCATAAGAAAGACCCGGATGGAGAGCGGAGTGACGACAGCCGTTACCACCAGCCCAACCGTTGCAGCGATCAGGATGACAGCCAGGGCAAGACCGACGATCCAGCCGGTGCGGACACTTGCCTCCCAGGTATTCTCCATCTCTCAGTAGCCTAGGCCGTCCCCGTCAGAGCTCTTGCCTGGATTCCAGGGCTCGCGCCAACGTGGTGGCATCGGCATACTCCAGATCCCCGCCCACCGGAAGCCCGCGCCCCAGGCGTGTGAGCCGGACGCCCAAGGGCTTGAGCCGCTGGACCAGGTATGCAGCCGTGTAGTCCCCTTCGCTGGAGGGGTTTGTGGCGAGGATGACCTCCCGGATCTCGCCTTCCCGCACCCGTTTCTCCAACTCGGCGATGCGAAGGTCTTCTGCAAAGATGCCCTCTAGGGGAGAAAGCGCCCCATGGAGCACGTGATAGACTCCTTTGTAGTCCTCGGTGCGCTCCAGGGAGAGGAGGTCCATCGGCTCCTCGATGACGCAGATCACGCTCTTGTCGCGGGCCGGATCCGCGCAGATCGGGCACGGGTCCTCTTCCGTGACATTGTAGCAGATCGAGCAGAATCGGGTGTTGTTGATAAGGTCCTGCAGCGATTCAGCCAGCTGCAGGGCGAGCTCGGACTTCCCACGCAGCAGGAAGAAAGCCAAGCGCGACGCGGTCTTGGGACCGATACCCGGTAGCTCTGCGAAGGTGTCAATCAGTCGGGTTACTGAGGGGGGAACGGCAGCATTAGCCATGCTCGATGACCTTACCTTCCATCAGCGTTCAGCGCTGTTGGTCTCTATAGACCTGGGATGCCCAATCCCCCGGTCAGGGCCGACATACGGTCTGCCACCATGGCCTGGGCCTTCTGGATGGCCTCATTCACCGCGGCGAGGATCAGATCCTGAAGCATGTCCACATCCTCGGGATCCACGACCTCTGGCTCGATCTCGATGCTCTGGATCTCCAAAGCGCCGTTGATCCTCACGGTGACCACACCACCACCAGAGGAAACCTCGATGATCTCGTTGTGGGCTTCTTCCTGGATGCTCTCCATCTCCGTCTGCATCTGTTGGACCTGACGCATCAGATCCTTCGGGTTCATCTGCATTCTACCGGGACCACCTTTTCGACGAGACATAAGGACTCCTTACTGAACTCAACTTGGGTAATCTCGCGCACGTCGGGTGCTGACGTGCCTCACTCTTTTATCTTGACCACCGCTCCCAGCTCATCGTGGGCGCGTTTGATCAGCTCATCCTCTTCCTCGGGGATGCTCTGGTTTCGTTTCGAGCTTGTGCTGCCTCTCGAAGCATTCGTGGGTTCCCAATCCCGGCCGATCACACAGCGCAACGTGATCTGTTGCTTGAAGGCCTGCTCCAAGAATGCCTCGATCTTCTTGAGATTGGCGAGCTCTGCGACCTTCTCACAGTGGAACGCGTGCTGAAATACCAGCACCAGACGTCCCTCGTCGTCCAGGCCACCGACCTCGGCATCCCTGAGTAGGGCGCCTAGCATAACCGGTTGCATCCGCCTGAGGATCTCACTCCAGTTGGCTCTGATTGTCTCCACCACTGCGGAATCCAGCGTCGTGTTGCCGGCTGTCGCCTGCTCGTCGACCTCAGAGGCCGTTACCTGAGGCACAGCCTCAGATGAGGCCTCAGACGGTGTCTCGGACGTCGTCGTGGACGCCGCCTCATCCGTCATCTCCGGCGATTGTTCCGATACGGCACTAGGCTGCTGGCCAGGCTGCTCGTATTGCCTTCCCTCCGCGGAGGAAGAAGCTGAGGCCTTAGGGGAGGTCTCCTGCTCCTTCGAATCCTGAGCGCGGTGTGCGCCCCGCTCCGCCGCCGGCTCAGTGTGCGCAGCCGTGGATTTGGCTGGTGACGAGGATTTCGCGTGCGCGGGCTTGGATCCTTCGCGGGCTGCCGTCGTTTCCGCGGCGGGTCGCGCCTGGGACGGCTGTGGCAGACCCATACCCTGCAGCGTCGCCTCGACAAAAGCCAGCTCTAGCGGCAGTTGTGGCTGCCAACCGACTCGCTGCGCGGACGCAACCTCACTGAACCGACGGACGGCTTCGACAAGCCGGTCCGGGTCGGTCCTTGCTGCCATCTCGGCGAAGACCTCGCGCTCCTCGGCGGTGGGGTCGGCCCAAGTGTGCCCGGCCCCGAGTCGCATTAGCAGGAGGCCGCGCAGGAAATCCGCCGTCTGACGCGCCAACTGCCGCGGGTCGGCGCCCCCGTCGATCGCCTGGTTGATGACCTGGAGGCCCTCACTGAGGTCGCGGTCCACCCACGCCGCCAGCAGGGATCGCACCACCTCCCGACGTTCTGCGCCCAGCATCAGGCGCACATAGTCGGCTGTGATCGATCGCTCGGCAGCTAGTTGGTCGAAGAGGCTGATCGCGTCACGCATGCTCCCCGTGGCTGCGCGGGCAATGAGCTCCAAAGCTTCTGGCTCCACCTCAACCCCCTCGGCGGAGGCGATGGTCTCCAGCTGCTGAATAATCCCTTTCAGGGGGATGCGCCGGAACTCGTAACGCTGACAGCGAGAGAGAATGGTCTCGGGGACCTTGTGCACCTCCGTTGTCGCGAGGATGAAGATGACGTGTTCAGGTGGCTCCTCCAGGGTCTTGAGTAGGGCATTGAAGGCCGACGTAGAGAGCATATGGACCTCGTCCACGACGTAGACCTTGTACGTCGCCTGGGTCGGACGAAACCCCACCTTCTCAAGCAGGTCGCGGATATTGTCGACCCCCGTGTGCGAGGCGGCGTCGATCTCCATCAGGTCCATCAGCCGCCCCTCGTTGATCGCCCGGCAGATCTCACACTTGTTGCAGGGGCGCTCCTCCTGGGGGGCGAGGCAGTTGACGGCCTTGGCGATGAGGCGCGCTGTCGTCGTCTTGCCTGTACCTCGGGGGCCTGCCAGCAGATAGGCATGGTGAAGGTGGCCGGTCCGCAGTGCATAGCGGAGCGTCTGTACGATATGCTCTTGGCCGACGACGTCATCAAATGTCTGTGGACGCCACTTGCGGTAAAGCGCTTGCCCCATCTATGCCTCCTGCTGAGGGCTTGACGATCAGGCCTACCTGGCAACCAGGCGTACCTGGAACTCAGGCGTACCTGG
>JBNGDL010000011.1:9177-17714 GCA_049975205.1 Anaerolineae bacterium
CAGGCGTAGTCTATCACGGATGAGAGGCGAGGCAAGCACTGGGGCGTGGGACAGCGAGCGGGAGGGTCCATAGCAGGAGATGCGGGCTGACTTGCTCCGTGACACAAAGAAAAACCGGGGGTGTCCCAAAAGCCCCCGGTTTCTCAGAAGGAGGAGAATCTTCGTGTACGGCCCCCGACTCCGTATGCTAATAATATACCAAATTCATACTTTGTAACTTGACGGAAATCTGACGCTTTCCTAACGTTTGCGTGTCAGGTCGTGGAGTCCAGGGCACTTCGGGCCCGCAGCTGGCCGCACCCCGCCTGGATATCGATGCCGCGGCGCAGTCGGAGCGTATAGGGGATGTGACGGCTATCCAGAATCTCCGTGAAGGCGGTAATCCGATCGGGATGGGAGGGTCGTCCTTCATATCCTTCCGTGGGGTTGAGGGGAATGAGGTTGACGTGGATGAGCATGCCGGCCACCCTCGCCGCGAGGGCCTGCGCCTGCTCCGGGGTGTCGTTGACGTTTTCGATGAGCACCCACTCGAAGGTCACCTGCCGATTAGTCTTGTCGATATACCGTTGCACGGCGGTAAAGAGCGCATCGAGATTGTAGCGCCGGTTGACGGGCACCAGTGTATCGCGCACCTCGTCGGTAGCTGCGTGGAGGGAGACCGCAAGGTTGACCTGAATCCCCTCGTCAGCAAAACGGTTGATGCCCGGTACGATGCCCGAGGTGCTCAGTGTCATCCGGCGCTGGCCCATCTGGTAGCCCTCAGGATGCATCAGGCGGTAGATCGCGGCTAGCGTGTGATTGTAGTTGAGCAGGGGCTCCCCCATGCCCATGAAGACGACGTTCGTCAGCCCTTGATCCTGTGTCCTCAGGTCTCGTTCCAAGTGCAGAACCTGAGCGACGATCTCACCGCTGGTCAGGTCCCGCCGGAATCCCATCTGCCCCGTGGCACAGAACTGACAGCGGATCGGACAGCCGACCTGGGTCGACACACAAGCCGTGCGTCGAGCGATGTAGCGCATCAGGACCACTTCCACCCGTTCTCCATCCTGCATCTCCAGCAGGTCCTTGCGCGTTTCGCCCCCGAGGGATTCCTGGACGCTGATGACAGGGGGGACGTACAGAGTCGTCTCTTCCTTTAGCTTCGACCGCAGCGACTTGGGAAGTGACGTCATCTCATCGATGTCCGAGGCCAGGTGCCGGTAGAGCCAGACCCAGATCTGGTCGGCGCGGTACCGGGGCTCCCCCCAGCTCTTGATCAGCGCCTCCAGCTCTTCGAGCTCAAAGTCGTAGAGATTCGGTTTTTCTTCGTTCATGGTCTTGTTCCTTTTCTGCGCCAAGCCTCAATGAAGGACGGAAGATCCTCAAAGATGGCAGTAGGATGGATAGGCGAACTTACAAGGTCGTCACGGTGGGAAACGCCGCTCAGGGTCAAGGCGGTGGCCATGCCCAGCCTGATGCCTCCCAGGATATCCGTGTCGAGGCGGTCACCAATCACCAGGGTCGTGTCGGGTGTCGTCCCCATGCGCGCCAGTGCCTGCTCGTACAGGGGTGGCGAGGGCTTCCCAACGGTGATCGGCTCAACAGCGGTGGCAGCTTCCAGTGCCGCCGTCTGGGCGCCGTTGCCCGGCGCCACTCCTGTCTCCAAAGGGAAGGTGCGGTCCGGGTTCGTGCTGACGAAGGTCGCGCCATTGAGAATCAGGCGGGTGGCGGTAGCGAGCTTGCGCCAGGTAAGCTGCCGATCCCAGCCCACGACGACGAAGTCAACGTCTTCCACGTCGTTGTCATCACGGTAGACGAGACCCTGAGCGTTTAGCGCCGCTTTCACACCGTCGGCGCCAATCGCATAGACCCGGGCGCCGCGTTTCCGGTCGGCGATGTACCGTGCTGTGGCGACCGAGGAGTTCAGCACGTGCTCTGGTGTCGTTGTCACACCCATCTGGGCTAGCTTGTCCACGTATTGCTCAGGGGTCCGGCTGGAGTTGTTCGTGACCAGGACGTAGGCTAGGCTTAGGTCGTGGATTAGATCAAAGAAACGACCGAGGCCTGGCAGCGCGCTGTTGCCGCGCCACAATACCCCATCCATATCGCAGATGATGCCCTGCACTTCACCAAAGCTTAGACGCGGCTGGTCGGACACGCGAGCTTGAAGCGCTTTGTATTTCTCCGGTGTGTCCGCATCGGTCAATATCAGCGGATCTGAGACGGTCAGATAGCGGATTCGGTCCTGGTAGCGCGACAAGAGCACCCGTCCCCCGACATCACCCGAGAGACACGCCAACTCAGGAAAGTACGCCCGGCCGAAGAGCACGGGCGTTCCTCGATCTCCCTCGGGGGTTTGCGGCACAATGATATCGCGTTCGGTCTCCAAGAGATCCACGAATCTCCGCAAGAGCTGGGGTGTGATCAAGGGCTGGTCAACGGGCAGGAAGAGAGCAGCCTCAATGTCTACAGGCAGTACAGCCAGACCCGCTGCGAGGCTGGTACTCAGGCCCTCCTTCCAGCGGTAGTTGCGCACAGGCTTCACGGGCCGCGAGGCCAGAACGGCCATAACGTCTTCCGCGTGAGATCCGGTGACCACCACGACAGGGTCCAGGCCGGCCATCCAGGCGACATCGGCCGTGTGAGCGACCAAGGGGCGCCCCTCCCAGTCAAGGAGTTGCTTGGGACGTCCGAAGCGAGTGGACCCACCGGCAGCGAGAACGACGGCGGCGATGTGAGCTTCTGCCATAGTGAGCGCGATACCCCATTCTGTGTTTGGACTCTAACCGAATTGTACTGGCAAGAGGATCCTCGACAAGGGGGCTCGATGCGGCACAGCCCCCGCTGTGGATTTGTCGCGGGGGCTGTGAGCCGTGTGAAGGTCAATGGGGGGGCTACGCACCCAGGCGTCTAGCTGTTCTCATCGCTCCAGCGTCGGCTCTGTCAGTGTTGGGACGCTGCATTCGTCGACTTTCCGAGGCTGTGATCGTGGGCTTTCCGACATGGTATTGGTCCGCGCGATAGATAGCTTCCAGATACTCGATGACCCGTCCCTCTGTATCGTAGGTGCGGCGCATGACCTGCGTCACCGCGGCTGGAGGTGTCAGCCTGAGGTACCGGAGGTCCTTGCTCTGACCGAGGATATCGCGCATGCTTTCACTGACGTGAGCTAGTTTGATCCCCAAGTGCTCCTCTAGGGACCGGTAGAGCGACTGTTTCTCAAGGTCGACACTGAGGATCGGATCGCACAGAGGATGGCGCAGGTAGGCGGTGTGTAGCGCGACGGGGATGTTGTTCGCTAGGCGAAGCCGTCGGATCTTGATCACCTTCTCATACTCAGCGATCTGTAGAAGGCGCGCGACCTCACCGCTGACCGGCACGACTTCACAGCTGATCACCCTGCTGCTGGGGGTCATCCCCTGCCTGAGCATCAACTCAGCGAATCCCTGCAGCGGTAGATGATCGTAGGTATGAGACGTGCCGTGTGCCACATAGGATCCTCGGCCCTGGTAGGCTTCGACATAGCCTTCTTCCCTGAGAAGGCTCAGCGCCTTCCGTGCCGTAAGGCGGCTGATGCCATGGTCTGCGGCGAGTTGGCGTTCAGAGGGGAGCCTCGTGCCAACTCTGTATTCTCCACCTACAATGGCATCGCGGAGTTGATAGTAGAGTTGTTTGTATAAGGGAACAGCGCTGTTGGCGTACAACATAGGTATCCTCCCGGCGTCGCCAGTCAACCTCGTTCCCTAATTAAACTACCCAGGGCTTCCAAGAGCCTTACCAAACCGTGAGGCGACCTAACAAAAACCTTCCAAATCAGGTTAGAGACCCTGAGATGTCGTGTAGATGCGAGAGAGAAGGATTGTGATGTGATTGGAGGATGCTATACTTGGAGTACGGAGAGATAGCTTGGCTGTGGGGCTTTATGGTGGCTGCAATGGAGGCGAACATGTCGAAGGGTGAGGGAAAGCTCCTTCCCAAACGCGCTGCTCGGCTGATATGGATTGTGGTGGCCGCGCTAGCGATCCTGATCGGGTCGGCGTTTTTGAGGGCCTGGGGTACGAACCGGACCTTGAGAGCCGAGTTGAACACCTTGAAGCCTATGATTACTGCTGCTCGGGCTGAACAGCAGACTCTTGAGGCCCGCCTCGACTATGTCCAATCCGACGAGTATGTGGAAAGCTGGTCGCGCACCAAGGCAAGGATGGCCAAGCCAGGGGAGACGTTGGTCATCCTGATCTCTGTGACTTCGACGCCTGTCCCTGAACCCGAACCTGCTGCGACCCCCATCCCCACTCCTAGCCCCACGGAGGTCCCTTTTTGGGCTCGTTGGTGGCAAGTGCTGATCGGGAGCGATAGTGCCGACTGAGCGCGGACTTGATCTGATTCGCGCACTTGAGGTCGCTACCGATATCGCTCACGAAGCCGGAGCCCTGATCCGAGAGGCGTTCGGGGCCGTCGGGCGGGTCGCCTTCAAGGGTGCTGTGAACCCCGTGACCGAGACGGACGAGGCGGCCGAAGCGCTGATCGTGCGACGACTTCGGGAGGTCTTCCCCGACCACCAGATCTTGGGGGAGGAGTCTGGTCGGGCTGGTGACGGAGATGGGCCCCTGTGGTTTGTCGATCCCCTGGATGGCACTAACAACTTCGCTCACGGGCTTCCTCAGTTTGCCGTTTCTCTTGGCCTCAGAATGGGCGATAAGGCTCTGGTCGGCGTGATCTACGATCCCTTGCGCGACGAGACGTTTGCGGCCTCTCGTGGGGGCGGAGCTACGCTGAACGGTCTGGAAATCGCTGTCACCGGGGTGGGGCGGCTCTCCGAGGCATTTCTCGCGACGGGGTTTCCGTATAACCGTCGCGTCGCGGCTTTCAACAATACCCAGACGTTGGATCACTTCCTGCGCCGTTCTCAAGGTGTGAGGCGGGCGGGATCAGCTGCGCTGGACATAGCCTACGTGGCGTGCGGTCGCTTTGACGGCTACTGGGAGCCGGGGCTGCACCCGTGGGACGTAGCCGCCGGTGTTCTGGTGGTTGAGGAGGCGGGAGGCCGGGTCTCGGATTTCAGTGGGGCGCGCGCTCGGTTGCTCTCAGGTGAAGAGGTCGTCGCCAGCAACGGGCTGATTCACGACGAGATGCTCACGGTTCTACGGCTGGGACCCGCCGCGCCGCACCCTGACTTTCCCGAGCTGGGAGTCCCCTAGAGCTGAGGTGCGCGACCTGGGTCGCTCAACCAGCTCTGTAGCGCCTCGGCAATCCTGCGGTCTGTGACCGCCATCGGCAACGCCTCTATGTCCTCCAGCGTTGCCCATTGGAAATCCTGACACTCCAGACATCGCGGTTCGCCGCCTTCCAGGCGACAGATGAAGGCATAGAGCGTGATGCGGAAGTGGGTATAGGCATGTTCGATGATCGTGAGCTCCGCGCCGACCTCGATCTGGACGTCCATTTCCTCTTGGATCTCTCGCCGTAACGCGGCAGTGAGGGTCTCTCCCTGCTCACGCTTTCCCCCCGGAAACTCCCAAAGACCGCCCAGCATCGCGTCCTGAGGACGTTGCGCGACGAGGATCTCTACCTTGTTTTCGTCCATGCGCAACGTGACGGCTGCCGTTACGTCGTAGTGGGGCGTCGACTTTCGGGGCTTAGGTGCTGGATAGGCTTCCGGCTCTCCCAGATCACGGCCTTTGCACAACTCGCGCCAGGGGCAGAGGAGACACCGGGGCGACCGTGGTAGGCACAGGGTTGCCCCGAGCTCCATCAGGCCTTCGGTGAAGGCCCCCGCCTCTGATTCGGGCATCCAGTATCGCACGGCCTCCTCGAGCACGTGCCGGCTCGGCTCAGGGACGGCAAGGACTCGGGCCATGACGCGACGGACATTGCCGTCGATCGCTGGCGCCGGGATACCGAAAGCGAGGCTGGCGATAGCGCCGGCAGTGTAGGGCCCGATGCCGGGAAGGGACCTGAGAGCTGTTACGTCGGCGGGAAGCTTGCCCCCGTAGCTCTCCATCACGCGTTGGGCTGCTCTGTGTAGGGACCGAGCGCGGCTGTAGTAGCCTAATCCCTCCCAGAGCTTCAGGACGTCTTCTTGCGATGCCTCGGCTAGCGCCTTAATCGTGGGCAGCTCCCTGAGGAAGCGGCGGTAGTAGTTGCGCACCGTCTCCACTTGCGTCTGCTGCAGCATCACCTCGGCGACCCAAACTCGATACGGCGTTCGGTCGTGGCGCCAGGGCAGGTCGCGTGCATGCCGTTCAAACCAGGTGAGGAGACGTTGCTGTGCCTCCTCACGATGGGCTGCCAGATATGCGCACTGATCTGGTTCGAGGCTCATCTATGGCGAGATCTGGGCGCCTCGTTACGGGGCGATGACGACATTGGGTGTCGGCGGGGTCTTGTGGACCCAGACCCAGGTCCCCAGGTCGGCGCCGTCAGCATAGACGACCTGCGTCTCCGCGGGCACGAAGGGCGTGGTCCAGTCGAACAGCCACTTCGAATCCAGGACGGAGAGATTTACGCAGCCATGGCTTCGGGTGAAGCCAAATGCGTTATGCCAGTAGGCTGCGTGAAGCGCATAGGCCCCGTTAAAATACTGCGTCCATTCGACGTCCTCGAGATAGTACCATGCCGGGCTATCGGGGCCGACATCTCGGTTCTGCATCGGGGTGGATGTGTACTTACCCCAGATCCGCGTGAGCCCATCTGGCGTCCAGGTACTGCTCCGGCCCGACGACATCAAGGTAGCGAAGACCATGCGGTCGCCCTGATAGGCCGCCAGGGTCTGCTCGAAGGTGTTGATCTCAATCCACTGCTCGTTAGGGCCGACGCCCTCGGGACGCGGGTCGACATCGACCCGGGATGTGTACGATTGCTCCACCCACTGATCTGGTCCCACCATATACCAGAGTTGCGTGCCCATCGGCTCTTGGCTGAACATTGTGATGCGTTCATAACGCCTCAGCAGCACGTCATCTCGTGGCGGCCCACCCGGTACGGACGACGGGTAGACATCGCGGTTGATCCAGCCAAAGGGATAGGCTGGCTGCTCCGCCAGGACCACGCCGTGGAACCTTGAGGGATTGGCAATCGCAATGTGCTCGGCACGGATGAACTCCCCAGTGTTGATCTCATACCAAGACTCGCCGTTGTAATCAACCGATCCCATCACACTGACCCAGTTATCGCCCGCCAGGAACTCCCGCACAGGAGGCATGCCGGCGATGGCTTCTTCGGGATGACCGTAGACAGGAGCCGGAAGGGTGCGGACGTATGCGAAGGTATAGGGCGTAATCGCGTCATCGGGCACCTCCATCTCCTCAATGGCCAGCTCGGGCAGGGGATCAGGGAGTCGCGCACGCAGAAACGCCAGACGGACCTGACGGGCCTGAGGGCCATAAGGGGGACACCGGGAGGGATCGCGCTGCATCGTGCGTCCAGTACAGAGATACCCGACGGATTTGTCACCCGAGAAGAGGCTCAGGGCTTGACTCTGGAAGAAGCTGGCCCCGGAAGCAGGCTCTGTAGCGCTTAAGGTGCCGGACGCCCTCGCCACACCGAGCAGTGCTATTAGGCACGCTACAATCAACTTGAGGGCTAGGCTTCGTCTCGAGTTTCCATTGTGACCACGGTTTTCCAACGCTATGTTGATGTCGAACATACCAAATCTAGCTGGTTGTCTCGCTTTCGGACACTTGACTGCGTGGATAGGTTCCCCGACGCTACAATGCGTCCCATTATACCATGAATATGATTGATAGCTTGCCACGGTTTCTGCTCTCATCTATAATGGGCGTAAGTGTGAGGTGTCGTATGTATGTCCTCGAAGAAGCCGTCAGACTTATCAGCCAGTCGCCGGGCAACATCGTTTATTTCCTGGTGACGCTTTTTGCGTTGCAGCAGGCCTTTGTCTCAGCTCTGAGTGCAAGGCGGGCTGCGCCCGACCTAATGGTCAACCGTCGTTGGCTTTGGAGCGCCGGGGCTATGGTCGTGACCCGGCTCCTCCTTATCGCTGTCGGCCTTCTTGGTGTGGCGGGGCTCATTGTTCCTTCGAACTTCATGCCTCCCCTGGAGCGTTGGATCTTGGTCGCAACGGCGCTTCTGATCGCGTGGGCCGGCCTCTACAGCTACCAGCCCCGAGGTTGGCAGACGTCCGTCTTGCTCCTGCTGTTGGGGCTGAGTGCGATTGTCTATGGGGTCGGGGTCGCTGTGCGCGCAACGGCAGGATCTGAGCTCCCTGCCTTTCTGGACCTCTACGTCTTGGAGCAGGTGTCCGTCCTCGTTGCTTTCGTGCTCCTCTTGGTCCTGGCGGCGGCTATACGCTCTCCTCACTGGGAATGGATCGCCGGCGTCGCGCTCTTTTGGGCGCTCGGCACCGTCGCACAGCTAGTGTGGGTTGATCCCACAAGCCCCGTAGACGGGTGGCACCGGTTGGCTTCTCTGGTTGCGCTGCCGTTACTCTCGATCCTGGTCCATAGGCAGGTTATGACCGCACCTGCTCCCGCGCCGCCAAAGGATTGGCTCCCGGATGCGGTCTCTCTGACGGAGATGGTGCAGGCCATCGGCGGCGCCAG
>JBNGDL010000011.1:17814-43520 GCA_049975205.1 Anaerolineae bacterium
GAGGATGAGGCGTCGTTGGCTACCAAGACAGGGGATGCCTCGGTTGCGTTGGTCCCTCAGACGGTCCGCGTCGTGGCTATCCATCCCCCAACGGCTGCTCAGATCGATCCACCACAATTGGAGGTGGCGGCCTACGGGGGGCTTGAGACCGCCTTCGCGGAGCGACGCGCGGTGGTTGCGAAGGGCTCCTCTTCAGAGCCCTGGCTCGACTCGCTGTATGGTGCTCTGGGCTTCGAGATGTCCCGCCCCCTAGCGGTGATCCCTCTCTATCATCAGGCGCGGGCCCTCGGACTGCTGATGCTGGGCGGACCGGGAGACCTCCCTGCCTGGCGCGAGACGGCGCTTGAAGGGCCGGTGCTTGCCTCTGAGGTTCTCGCTGAGGCGATTGCTTCGTCGAAGGCGAAAGGCGGGACGGGCCCGCTGAGAACACAGACCCTATCCGGAGAGCCGCGCACGGAGACGAAGGCGTTGGATTTTGAGCGGGAGAAGCTGGTAGAGGCCGTCGCACTGGCGAAGCAACAGATCGCGGCGCTTAACGGGCGGATCCGCACATTGGTTGAGGAGCTAAAGGCCCGAGATGAGGAGATCTTGGCTCTCAATTCCGAGCTGGAGTCTAGGACGCCTGTGGTCTCGGAGACCGAGCTCTCCGTATGGCAAGACGAGGTTCGGCAGCTGGCGGATGAACGGGAGACGTTGCAGCGCCGGCTCAAGGAGCTGACTCGGGACCGCGATGTGCTCCTCGAGGAACGAGCCCGCCTGAGCGAGCGACTGATCGACACAAAGGAGACCTTGGATCGCGTCGAGGCTCACCGGGAGCGGCTTGAGGAGGAGGTCGCCACGCTCCAGGAAGCTGTCGAGCGTCAGAGTTCGCCGCATCCCACGGAGCTTCAGGCGGAGCGCGTGTCGTCAACCACCGAGAAGTCAGCAGAGGAACAGGGAGCCGTTGGCCTGGTCATTGCAGACGAAGACGGTCATATCATTATGGCGGACGCCTTGGCACGCCAGATGCTGAAGCTACCTGCAGGAGATGCTGTAGGCGTGCACATTAACGCTGCTTATCCGGCGCCGGAATGGGCTCAGGCTGTTGATAGGCTTCTTTCTGCCGAGGAGGGAGAAGGGCGCGCGCATTTGAGCCTCTCCAAGGACACCAGCACGGTGGAAGCTGATCTGGTGACATTATACGGTCGCGACGGAAAGCTTGATGGCCTGGTTGTGACCCTCCGATCATCTGAGAGTGATATTGAGCGTTATGAGGCGGTTGTGGGCCTTGCCAATGATTTTCGGACCCCGATGACCGCGATCACGGGTTACACGGACCTGCTTCTGGGTGAGCAAGGGGGTATCCTCACCGAAATGCAGCAGCAGTTCTTGGAG
Source organism: Anaerolineae bacterium (assembly GCA_049975205.1). Lineage (GTDB taxonomy): Bacteria > Chloroflexota > Anaerolineae > B4-G1 > SLSP01 > PWVB01. The sequence continues at coordinate 19,189 of JBNGDL010000011.1, forward strand.
CGGGTGAAGGCCAATATTGAGCAGTTGAATCACCTTCTGAATGACCTGATCGAGATCACCTCGCCCGATATGCGCCCGATTGAGCTGTCGCCGGAGCCGGTCAACCTGATTGAGATCATTGAGGAAGCGATTATGGGGCTGGCAGCGCGCTTCCGAGAGAGGAAGTTGGCGGTACAACTGGACCTTCCCTCCGAATTGTCTAGGGTCGAGGTTGACCGCGACAGCCTCTACCAGATTATCTTGCGATTGCTCTCCAACGCTGTGCTCTGTTCGGAGGAGGGAACTCAGGTCATTGTCAGTGCGCAGGAGCAGAGTTTTTCTGAGGATGGGAAGCATCTGCGTATCTCCGTCACCGACACAGGTGGTGGTATCTCTGCCGACGACTATCCTCGCGTCTTCAGGCGTTTCTACCGCGCTAACCAACCTCTGGTCGCGGGGATGGGGGAGACCGGTGTGGGGATGGCTGTTGCGAAGACCCTTGTGGAAGCCAACGGTGGGCGCATCTGGGTGGAGAGTGAAGAGGGCGTGGGAAGCACGTTCAGCTTCCTTTTGCCGGTGAAATCCTAGGCGCGGGGTGATGAAAGCGGAGTTGGTCGGCCACTCGCTTGTCAAGCTTTCGAAGGTGCTCTTCGTCGGTGTCCTCTTCCTGGCAGCTGTCCTGGCCAGCGTCTGGGTGGCACAGACAGATGTGATGATGGTATCCCGCCCGTCCAGAGATCTTCTCGCTGTTCCGCAGCCCACACTTTTTCCCACGGCTGTTGCCTCGACGGCACCGACCGCCGAGGCTACACCGCAGAGCCAAGAGGAGGCAGGGAACGGTCACACAGCCGTGGCTCCGACCCCGACGTCGTCTCCCGAGGCAGGCTGTCCAACGCCCGAAGGTTGGATAGTCTATTCGGTTCAGCCCGGCGACACGCTGCTCAAACTAGCCCGACAGGTTGGAACCAACCTGCAGGACCTGCTTATCAAGAATTGCCTAGAGGCCGATCGTGACCTGGTGGTCGGTGAGGTCCTTTACCTGCCGGTCCGGCCTCTCTCCTCACCGACGCCGACGCGATACGTCTGTCCAGGCCCGCCGCGAGGCTGGGTCCGCGTCACCGTCGCGGCGGGTGAGACGCTCTTCACACTCGCACGCCGTTATGGCGTAAGTGTCGATGATCTCCGCCGCGCGAATTGTCTCACCGGTGATCGCATCCTGGCGGGCCAGCGCCTTTGGGTGCCTCCAGTCATCGTCGTGCCGCCTACGCTGCCGCCATCGCCGACCCCACTGCCGACCTCTACGGAGGCTCCTACAGCGACCCCATCGGTCACGCCAACGCCGCAGCCGACCGCCACGCCTTCAGCAACACCTACTGTGACGCCGACGCCCACGGATACGGTGCCTCCTACTGAGACGCCCGTTCTCATTCCCACATGGACCCCGGTGACCGACCCGCCGCCTACCGAGACCTCCACGCCATTACCAACACCCACAGCGACGCCCTTGCCGTCTCTGACGCCTACCAATACGCCAACGAGCGAACCGCCGTCCGAACCGTAAGGTGCGCCGCTGCCTCATAAGGGCAGCTCTTGAAGGCTGCCACAACGGAAACCGGCCCCAGCGTGGTGCTGAGGCCGGTCTCGACGTGTCTGTTCAGGCTTCCGTTGATTTCGTTTGCCTGGCCGGACCTAACGAAGCTAACGTCGCTCCCACTTGACGGCATCGAAGCCGATGAGGCGCGTGCGGTAGGGCTCGTAGGTCACGTCCGCCAGGGAGACGTAGTCGCTGCCGTCGCCAGCGAAGCGGTAGGTCCCCAGGGAGACCCACTGCCCGCCCAAGGCGGACTGATTCACGATGCGGAGCGTGTAGCCGCCCGCGTGCCGGACCCAGTATCGGGCGCGCGCCGTCGTCGTGTACCTATCCGGGATGTAGACGAAAGCCTCGTACCATCCGGCATCAAGGCTGGGATACCATCGCGCCCAGTTATAGTTAGGCTGGACCGAGTAATTGTTGTAGGTCCAGGTCAGGCGTCCGTCATATCCCTCAGCGACCGTCCGCCATCCGGCTGCAGCCCCGCCCTGGACGAACCCCGGATCCGTGTCATCGACGATGATGGCATCGGAGGGGGGCGGGGGCGTCGTCGTGCCTGAGCTCCACGACAGCTGAGCCACTGCCACGCCATCTTGTTCGAAGTACTGCAACTCGATCGTGATGGGACCGCCGGGCAGATAGATGTCGCCGCTGTACGTGGTCGCTGCCTGTCGGTACCAGGCGTCGACGAGTAGATGCCCGTTCACCCAGAGGCGCGCCCCGTCATCTGTCGTAAGCCGGAAATTGTAGTTCCCTGCTGGCAACGTGGCACTACGGGTCCAGCGGGCCGAGAAGTGGTCGGCGTTCACCGTGCCTGCAGCGGGCGAACCGTATCCCCAGTTGTAGTTGACACTAGCCTCGTTGCGGGTCAGGATTGGGGCGCCGCTCAACGTCATGTTGTTGAAGTACTCGGCCTTCCAGTCCCCTGTCGGGGTCACGTCGCCCTTGAGGTGCCACTGGACCTTAGCAATGGCGACCCCCGTCTCCTCGAAGTACTCGACCTTGATGAGATGGTGGCCCGCCGCCAGGTAGGCCTCAGCGGTGAAGGTCTCGGGCGGATGGACATACCATTTGTCCAGGATCAGGGTGTCGTCCACCCAGACACGGATTCCGTCATCGCTGGTGACCGTGAACTGATAGGTGCCCGGCGTGACGTCGATGTAGCGGGTCCAACGGGCCGAGAAGTGGTCTGCGTTGACCTCTGGGGCCGGTGCGTTGACCCACCAGTCGTGATCAAGGTTCGACTCGGCTCTGGTCAGTGCTGGCGTGCCGCTAAGGGTCGTGTTGTTCCAGTAGCTGGCTTGCCAAGTCGGATCGGAGTGCTGAGGTGTGATAGGACCTTGAGCAGACACCGGTAGGGCGACGCCTACAAGAGCCATCACCAACAAACCTAGTGTTAGCATTCGCCGAAACATCGTGTTGACCTCCTTTACTACTTAGTGATCAAGGGCTGGGTTGGTAGCTGTCTTGTCCAACTCCCTTTTTACATTGCACTTTCTAGACGTGAGCCAGGCCGAAAATGTTCCAGCCTTCATATACATGATCACTGAATAACTGTCTCAGGCGCGTTACGATCCGATGACGTTTCCGTATCACCAACGTAGCATCGGCTACCGCCACGAGACGGGCGGGCGTGGGGCTTGTCTGGAGGTCCTACTGGGTGCTTCAGGAAGCGAGTCGAACCCGATCTATCACGATAGAGTGGTTCTGAGGAACCGCTGTGGTGGACTGGCTTTTTCCGGTCGATGCTCCTCGCCAAAGGCACGCATTGTCTTGCTCAGAGAAGCCGTGAGCCAGACTTTGACGGGGGATGGTCTTCCCAGCATGGCATAGATACGGCGGATGATCGAGGGATCGATCCCCGGCAGCCTCAGCGCCTCGTTCACTGGCGTCTCGTCGATCCAGGCGTTCATCGCCTCAACCCACGCAACCTTCTGATCTACCCAGCCGCGGGCGGTCAGCTCTAGCTCTGGTGGCGCATGGTCAGCATCTGGGTCCAGTGTGCCAATCATCACAATCAGGTTATCGACCCATCGATCGAATCGGAAGTGGCATAGCTCGTTCTCGAGCCGCTCTAATTCCTGTCGAATCCGCGTGATCGCGGTGCTCATTTCCAGATTCGCGGCCACCTGCTCCAGGACGGTGAGGTCATCGCCCGTGGGCTCTGCATGGGACTCGAAGGGAACCCACAGCGGATAGCGTCCAGGGTCCGGCTCTGGTTTCGTGGACCAAGGTCGCCGCAGACCCAGCTTCACAATCCGACACAAGTGGCCGACCAGCCAACGTTTGGGCTGCGTAGGCGTGCCAAGCGTGGCTCTGATCCAAATCTCCCGCTGCCCGTAGATGCACCTAGGGTGGTACCCGGCTACACCAGCTGTACCAAGGGGTCCACAGAGCCAAGCATAGAGCACAGAGATGGTGTCCAGACGACGATCCAGCAGGAGCAGTGGGTAGGGGGGCGTAACCGTCACGGCACCATGTTCTCCGTGCTCGAGAACGCCCAAGCCACACCAAGTGACAGGACGTGTGCGATGCAGCTGACCGATGTTGCGCAACAGTGTCTCTAGGTTCTCGAAATAGGCGGCGTTACACTGCTGTGTCGCGACCTGAATCTCGACTCGAATGCGTGCCACCTCATCTTGGGAGTCGTTGAAGGCCTCGATGGAGGCTAGCACCGGCACAGGGCGGGGCAGCGCTTCTTCAAGCGCGTCAATCCACGCGACCTCAGCATCACGTCGGTAGCTCCCGCTCGTTGGTAGCGCCGGATTCAACCAACGAAGAGGATTGTCCTTCGCTCCACCCTCTTTATTTAAGACGTTCATCGACTTTATTATGACGACTCTTGGTTATCTTGTCAACCCCTGAAAGGACGCCAGGATCAGATCCATCTCCGTGCGCAGCGCCTCGGGAATATGCACATCCTCGTAAGCCACCTGCTCGGGATCTTGAGTAAGGGCGACGTAGAACGCTAGCGTCTCGTCGCTGGCGTTGATGAAAACCATCTTCAGTTCACCATCCGCAACAACGACATAGCGTGCGGTAGGCTGGCCCATGAAGACGGTGGTTCCGGCCTCTGAGGTGACGCCTTCAGGACTGGAGGAAGGTCCCAGCGTCACCTCGGCTTCGGTGCTTTTGTACTGCACGTGCAGCAGATACCCATTCTTCCGAAGCTCGACGGTCGTAGCGGTGGGGACGTCCCCTTCCGGCTCGACCTGGGTCAGATCCCATTCTGACGGATAGCGGAAGCTGAGTCCCATGGTCGGCGCAGCGTGTGGATCGGTGTAGGTGAGCCAGCCAGGATAAGCATCGGCGGTTGTTGCAGCACCTAGACGCTCGAAGCTGCCGAGGATCTGTTCGAAGGTCTCGTGAGCAGCTGCTGGGATCTCCGCTGACGCATAGTCTCCCTCGGGATCGTCGCGCATCTCAATGTAGAGCTCTAGCCCGGCGAACCTCTCGCCAACGAAGACGACTTTGTCTTTCTCCTCTTGGACGAGCACGTGTTTAGGGATCTCGCGATCCAGCAGGATTGCTGTGCCTCGCTCGATCACTTGCCCCTCTGTAAGGGTGCCCGGTCCGACGACGATCTCCTCTTCGGGGCTCTTGAACTCGACGCGGATCCATAGGGTGTCTTTGGTCAACTGGACGGCATTGATTGAGCCCTCCTCCCCGTCCTCAAGGGTGAGCAACTCGATCTGCCATTCAGGTGGATACTTGAAGCCAAAGCCATAGGTCTCGTTTCTGTAACGGGGCCAGTCTGCAAGAGGCTCCAGCGTCGGCGTAGGAGAGGGGGCCGTGGTCGCTGTGGGCTCCGGACTTAGGGTGGCGGTTGCTGCCTCTGTCTCCTCGGGTGTGACAAGGCCTGTGCACCGCCAGTTGATCTCGGCCGTCTGGGTGTTCACGTCGACGACGCAGGCAGGGTTGCAGTTTGGCTGGTCAGCGGCGAGATTGATCCACCACGTGCCGCTGGCAGCGTTGCAGTCATGGTCGTCGAGGAGTGTGCCTTCCTCGACGCACACGCTGTCCTGGGCGATGGCTAGGGCGTCCTGGTAGCTGAGCTGGGCACCGGTCTCCTCATCGATACAGAGCTCCTCGGTAGCCTCGACCTCCAACGTTATCGGCGGAACCGCGGGGATTCTGGGGCCGCAGCCAATCAACGCAATGACGGCTAGCGTCAGTGTCAGGGCGACGGCAAACCCTCGGTATCTCATGATCCATCTCCTTGAAATGTCGGAATCTGGTTGGCAACTCCATGATAGAGCCAGGTACTTTAATAGCAAGCTGAGAAGTGCGGTTGAGAACTCACTTGAGTAGAAGTCTCTCCGTGCTACAATCGGGAACCGGGAAAGCACTGCATTAGGCGGTCCGGGAGTGCGGGGAGCGGCAAGGGCTTTTTCGCCATGCCAGCTCCCCTGATCGTTGTGGCACAGGACGTGCGTGCTCACCGTCTTGGGCTAGTCAATCAGACAAAGGCAAAGCTGTGGAAAACGAAGACGCACAAGGAAAGCAATTCTCAGTAGACTTGGAACCTATCGGTAGGCGGACGGTCATCACAGGCTCGATGACTCTGCTCGAAGCTTCTCAGAACGCCGGCGTCGAGATTGCCGCCGTCTGTGGCGGAGCCGGATCATGTGGGAAGTGTCGCATTCAACTCATCGCGGGCGAACTCAGCCCGGCGACTGCTGATGAGCGTCGGTTCTTCGATGCCGTGGAGTTGGAGGCCGGTTACCGGTTGGCATGTCAGGCCTATCCCTTGAGCGACGTCAAGATCAACATCCCGCCGGAGTCTCTGAGCACCCCCCAACGCCTGCAGATTGAGGGATTGGAGACCGAGGTCGCGCCCGAACCGGAGATTGAAGTGGTTGACGTGGTGCTGGATCCGCCCACGCTCCACGATTTGCGGGCCGATACGGTGAGACTGACCGACGCGCTTGCCGATCAGGGCGTTGCGCGTCCCTTCTTTGGACAGCCGGCACTCCGATGCCTGTCCGAGGCTCTGCGGGCACGCGATTGGCAAGCGCGGATAGTTCTGCGTCGCCATCATGGGGCATCTGGTAAGGTCAGGACGCAGCCCTGGCTTGAGGTGGTGGGGCTGCTCGACCAAGATCAGTCACCTGTGGGGTTGGCCGTGGATATCGGAACGACGAAGATGGCCGCTTACCTCGTGGATCTTAAGACAGGGCACACTCTGGCCAAGGACGGGCTGATGAACCCCCAGATTGCCTATGGGGAGGATGTGGTCAGTCGTATCGCCTATGCCAATGAGCACTCGGATGGACGTATGGTCCTGCAGACGCGCTTGATAGCCGGCCTCAATGACCTGGTTGGAAGCCTCTGTCGCGAGGCGGGCATACAGTCGGAGCAGATCGGCGATGCGGTCGTTGTGGGCAATACGGCGATTCACCATCTCTTTGTCGGGCTGCCGGTGGCGCAGCTGGGCGCGTCTCCGTATGTGGCGGCGGTCAGCGAGCCCCTTGATGTTGAGGCCGAGCATCTGGGCTTGAGACTGGCGCCGGGGGCCAAGGTCTATCTGCCCCCCAACATCGCTGGCTACGTCGGTGCTGATCACGTCTCGATGCTCCTGGCTACGGAGGCTTGGCGGGCCGAGCATCCCACGGTCGCCCTGGACATCGGCACAAACACAGAGATCAGCTTGGCTGTGGAAGGACAGTTGTTGAGCTGCTCTTGTGCTTCGGGCCCTGCTTTTGAGGGCGCGCACATCCACGCGGGCATGCGGGCGGCTCCGGGGGCGGTGGAATACGTCCAGATCATCAACGATGACATTCGCGTGCAGACGATCGCTAACCGCCCGGCTGTCGGTATCTGCGGTTCGGGCATTCTCGATGTCGTGGCTGAGCTTCGTAAGGCCGGGATTGTGGGGAGGACGGGACGTCTGAGCCGGACGCATCCACGCTACGTCAACTGGGATGGGGGCGGCGCCTTCCGCTTGGTCGACAAGGCGCAGACGGGCAACGGCCACGATCTGCTGGTCACGCGCCAGGACATCAATGAGATTCAGTTAGCCAAGGGGGCCATTCGAGCCGGGGTGGAAACCTTGTTGGCAGAGGCTGGTCTGACGTACGACGACATCTGCACCTTCATCGTAGCTGGGGCCTTCGGCACCTATCTCGATCTCAAGAGCGCGACGCAGATCGGCATGTTTCCCCCGCTGCCACTCAACCGGTTCAGGCAAGTCGGCAATGCTGCGGGGGCCGGTGCTCGACAGATGCTGATCTCCTCGAAGCGACGCCGCATCTCTGAGTCGATCGTAGAGCGGGTGCACTACATCGAGCTGACCGCGCACCCGAGCTTTACGGATATCTACATGAGCGCGATGGTCCTGTAATCGGGGGGCAGCTCTCAGATCCGGTTTAGTGATTGTAGCAGACTGTCCCTAGCCGCGGTTACGTGCCAGGATGGCGGCCTCCGCAATCGCGGTGAGCATGCTGGTCTCGTCGGCGATTCCCTGGCCCGCAATGTCGAAAGCGGTGCCGTGATCTGCCGAGGTGCGGATGATGGGCAGCCCCAGGGTGATGGTGATGGACTGCTCGAAGCCGTGGGTCTTCACCGCGATGTGGCCCTGATCGTGGTACATGCAGACGACGACATCGTAGTCGCCTCGGGTGGTCTGGAAAAAGACCGAGTCCGCGGGTATTGGGCCGTATGCCGCGATGTCATGGGCGCGCGCGGCTTCGACTGCAGGTCCGATGGCGTCGATCTCCTCACGTCCCAACAGCCCGTTCTCGCCATTGTGCGGGTTGAGTCCCGCCACCGCGATCCGTGGGGCCTCGTATCCAAGGCGCTGCATGCCGCTGGCCGTGATCAGCACAGTCTCTAAGACGTTGGCCTCGGTGATTTGATCGGCAATCTGCCTGAAGGGAATGTGACGGGTGACGTGGGTCACGCGGAGCCCCTCTGTCGCCAGCATCGTCGTGCAGCGGGCTGTCCCGGTGACCTCTGTGAGGATCTCCGTGTGCCCGATGTAGGGGTAGCCTGCCAGACGCATCGCCTCTTTGTTAAGCGGTGCAGTCGCGATTGCGTCGATCTCGCCAGACTGAGCTAGCTCAATAGCTCTCAGCACGTATTCTACGGCTGCGCGACCCGCCTCGATTGAAACTTTGCCCACAGCTATTGTGTCGGGGTCGACGTTGTGTAGATCAAGCAGCGTCACTGCGTCGGGGTCGAAGGTCGCAGTCACAAGATCCTCGGTCAGCCGAATCTGGTCCACCAGGGCGGCAAACTTCGGATCCCTGAAAACCCGGGCATCACCGATCACGAGGGGGCGACACTGCTCATAGAGCTGTTTGTGACGTAGAGCTTTGACCACGACCTCCGGACCGATCCCGGCAACGTCGCCGAGGGTGATGCCTATCAGGGGTAAGGTGGCTGCCATGTTCTCTCCTCTTTGATTTGACCTGGTGCAACACAAAGTATACACTCAAACGTACACTAGATAGAGCTTGTGCGAGGAAAGACGCGCGATGGCTACGGCAATCCCTCCAAGAGCGGATCAGGAAAAGCGCGAGATTCTCGTCGTAGACGATTCCCCTATGAGTCTACGCCTGTTAATGCACATCCTCACGGTGCATGGCTACGATGTGAGGTGCGTGACATCGGGTCAAGAAGCCTTGGCGGCGGCACGATCCTCGCCGCCAGATCTGATTCTCCTCGATGTCATGATGCCGGAGATGAATGGGTTTGAGATGGCTGAGCGTCTCAGGGTTGATAAGCGGATGCGAGACATCCCGGTGATTTTCGTCAGCGCCCTAGACGACGAGGAGAGCAAGATTAAGGCTTTTGATGTTGGCGGTGTCGACTACGTCTCCAAGCCCCTCCACATGAACGAGGTGATTGCGCGGGTGGGGACCCACCTTAGGTTGCGCGACACGCGCCAGTTGCTCGAACGGCAGCTACAGGAGCGGGAAGCACTCATCTCAGAGTTGGACGTGCTCAACGAGCAACTCAAGCGGGAGGTGGAGGAGCGAAGGGGCGCGCAGGAGGCCCGCGAGGAGTCCTTGAGGATGATGCGGCGGGCCCTGGCCCGGGCCGAGGCCCTCAACCGCGTGGCCCGGTCGCTCATCACTAGCGAGGATATCTCCGACATGCTAGAAACCGTGACCGAGAGCGTGGCCCAGGCACTGCCCGCGGATCGCGTGGTCACCCTTACGCTGGATGTTGAGTCTAGGGAGGTGACCTTTCAGGCTAAGGTGGGTGCCGGAGATGATCCCTTCCTCGGGATCTCCTACGAGGAGTTGATGCAGGGCCTGATTGGGTGGGTTGTCGAGCACACGCAACCGGTGATCTCTCCACAGGGACAGCCGGATCCACGGGCCAGCCCGGCAGCCCGTCGTCGACGGGAGAAGAGCCAGTCGGGCGCGATCCTGGCGGTGCCTCTCTATTACCAGGGTACGATCCTTGGCACGATCGCTGCCATTAACGACCCTGGTCATCGCGACTTCGGCGAACCCGATCTCGCCCAGCTGAGTGCTATCGCGGGACAGCTCTCGGTGGCACTGGCGAATGCGCGCCTGTCGGACCAGACGGCCTATCTCAAGGAGTTCAACGAGGGCATCGTCCAGGGTGTGGCAGAGGCGATCCTTCTGGTGGATCAGGATCAGTGCATCACCTTTGCCAATCCGGCTGCTATCACGATGCTGGGTTATGAGCTCGACGAAATCCTGGGGCAGCCCTACACGATCCTCTTCCCGGCCGACTCGCAGATAGGCCTAGATGATGAGATGCTTGGACCGCGATCCCGCGCAGGCGATCGCTTCGAGACCACAATACAAAGCCAGTCGGGCGATCGGGTACCGGTCCTCGCAAGCATCCGCCCCCTCTATCAGGATGGCGAGTTCACCGGTAGTCTCGCCGCGCTCACAGACATCACCGAGATCAAGCGGGCTGAGGAGCGGTTGAGGCAGTACGCTGCTGACCTTGAGGCACAGAACGCGGAGTTGGACGCCTTTGCCCATACGGTGGCCCACGATCTTCGAAGCCCGCTCACCGGTATCATCGGTTTTGTTGATCTTCTCCATATGCTGGCTGTGCAACAAGATGCTCCTAAGCTGCTTGAGTATGTGCAGTACATCTACCGCAATAGCGCCAAGATGGCCAACATCATTGATGAGCTGTTGTTGTTGGCCAGCGTTCGAGAGGTTGAAGAGGTGCTGGTCGCCCCGTTGGCCATGGCCAGGATCGTGGATGAGGCCTGTGATCGGCTCGATTACCTGATCGATGAGTATGGCGCGGAGGTTGTGGTCTCAGAGTCGTGGCCCGTCGCGATCGGCCATCCCTCTTGGATTGAAGAGGTGTGGGTGAACTACCTTAGCAACGCGGTAAAGTATGGGGGGCGTCCCGAGGCCGGTGTGTCACCTCGCGTCGAGCTAGGGCACGACGGCCTAAATGGTAGCAGTGCCGGGGTAGGGGGCGGTGAGATCCGTTTCTGGGTGCGTGACAATGGGCCTGGCCTGACCGCGGCGGAGCGAGCGCAGCTCTTCACGCCCTTCGAGCGGCTGCACAACGTCCGTGCCGAGGGGCACGGGCTAGGCCTCTCCATCGTACGCCGTATCCTGGAGAAGCTGGGCGGTCGCGTCGGCGTCGAGAGCACACCAGGCGCCGGAAGCACCTTCTTCTTCACGCTTCCTACTGAATCACCACGGTGACGCCGGGCTCCGCCCAGTCGTAGAGGAGCTGGGCGTCGGGAATGCCGAGGATGATGCAGCCATAGGAGGCTGGCCTTCCCAGTGTCCCGGCCCACAGGCGCTGCCCGTTCGAGAGGATGGGCAATTCGTGGAACCCGTTCTCGACCCCGCCGCCTGCCTCATAGACGGCGACGAAGTAAGGCATCCAGAGGTCCCATTGCGACGCGTAGGCTTCCTCGTGCTTCTCCAGTACCTGGAACGTGCCACGATGGGTCGGTGAGGACTCAATTCCAGTCGAGACCACCCAGTCGTAGATCAATTGACCGTTCTCATACACCCGAGTTCGCTGTTCGGAGAGGCTGACGACGATCTTCTTCTCGGGGATTGGCATATGTGGGGTCAGGATATCCTGTGATGGGATCGTGATCTCCTGGCCAACGTAGAGCTTGTTGACGTCGATGTCGCGATTGGCCTCGGCTACAAGGCCGGGCGGCATGCCGAACTTCGCCGAGAGGCTTGTCAATGTGTCGCCAGCCTGGACGATATAGGTCCGCTCCGGATGAGTGAGATAGAGCCAAACCTGGGGCTCGCCCGCTTCAAAGGCTTCGAAGATCTTCGCCGCGGCTTGGTCATAACGGAATCCCCGCCCGTCTCCCAGTCCCTCGGCCAGGCCTACGAGGGTGTCCTGGATCGCATACTGATTGACGTCGACCATAGGCTTGCCTCCTGGCCCAGGCACAAGGTAGAGCCAGTTGGCGATATCGTCCCGATCGAGCGTCCAACTTAGGGTCTCGTCGGTGAGTACGTCGTAGGTGAAGACTGTGATCTGCCGTGAGAGGAACGTTTCGGCCTCGGTCGTGATCTGCTCCGTCTCCAGTTCCGGTGGCATGAGCGTCTCAAAGACCAGCTCGACCTCGACTCGGTAGGGGTCCCCGCCCGCTTCACGCAGTTTCGCCAGCGTGGTTGGAATGTCTAGAACGCGTCCGGGCTGTCCAGGCGCGACGACCACCTCTCCGTTCTCGAGCTCGATGGACGGATCGACCGGAGGTATGGATGCCTCTTGATCCAGTTCCTCCAGAAGGTTTTGGGCTGCGGTCGTATCGAAGAGGAAGCGCGGAGGCACATCGTGATACGTGAGCCAGACCTGCATCCGATCTTGCCAATCACCCTCGTGCCCTATGGCATAGGCGGCCCGGGCAGTGCCCTGGGTGTCGACCTGCAGGCCAGCTAACGACCATGGATAGGACCACCGCTGCTCTCCATCCGTCAAGACAAGCAGCCCGGTGTCCACCTGATCTGCAACCGCTTCCAGCGCCTGGACCGCCTCATTTGGGGATTTGCCGCCCAGGTTGACGCCCAGCGCGTAGACGTTGGGAAAGATGTGGTCACGGTAGAGACGGTCCATACGAGCCAGAAAGACCCAGCCACAGAATGCCGTTGCCCCAACAAGGGCGACGAGAAGGATGAGAAAGAGTCCGGCCGCAAGCACACCCTGTGGCCGATGATAAGATATCGTGTCTGTCCTGGCTGCCATATCACGCTCCCATTCGACGAGAGATCCCGCTATCTCGTGACCCCTCTGTCGTGGGCTAAACTGTAAGTGCCCCGTGGGGCCTATCGGGCGTTCCTCAAGCTCTAGACGATCGTTGGGCTAAGAGGGTTCCGTTACGGGCCGGCACCTGCTGCAAGCTAATTCTACTGCCTAAGAACACCGCGCTACCTATTATAGGCAAACTGTCCCACCAAACCACTGACCGCGGTCGTCCTAGTGCGACCGCGGTCAGTGTGATAGCATCGAGTGGAGACGTTAACCTTGCGTCCTCTACGGTCCTAGATGTTGCAAGGAGAGCCTTGCTTTCGCAGCTTGGGTCGCCTCGAAGTATTCCATCCGGAAGGTGTGCTCTCCAGGCGTGAGCCTGATGGTCGCGTACCGGTTGCCTCGCATAGGCCACCAGCTGTTGATGACTCGGCGGTCGTCAACGTAGACACGCACTCCGTCATCGGTCGTCGTCATGATGCGGTACCGTCCTCCCTCAAGAGAGAAGGTTCCGGTCCAGCGCGCGGCGAAGTTGTTCACCGGGATCTCTGTCGTAGGAGATTGCCAGCCCCAGTCGAAGTCGATCGCTGCATCGGTGCGGACGAGGACGGGCGTTTGGCTCAGGTCGCGGCTGGCGAAGTACTCACCTTGCCACGGTCCGATCAGCTGCGCCGTTGGCGTTGTGCCGGGCGTGGTGGGTGTTGGCGTGGGCCGCGGCGCCGGCGCGGTGGTGAAGCTGTACGCTGACGACGGTGGCAATGCGCGAGCAGCCTCGACGGTTGCCGCGTAGTCCCACCAGAACTGAACTTGGGCCGTGCCCGTGGCCTCGAAGTACTCGACGCGCAGGGTGTGGCGACCCTCCAGCCAATGCCAGTCCTGCCAGTGCCACGTGTACTCCTGAGGCTCCCAGTGGTTGAGGCGCAGATCGACATCGTCGATCCAGAGCCGGATGCCGTCATCAGATTTGGCATTGAAGCGATAGAGGCCGGGGCGGAAGTCAAAGGTACGCGTCCACCGGACCGAGAAGTTATCGGAGGTCATCCAGCTGGCCGGGGCGCCCTCCCCCCAGTTGAAGTTGATCTCGGCATCGTCCCGGATCATCGCCGGTGCTCCGCGCAACTCACGGTTGTCGTAGTACCGGCCCTCCCAACCTCTGAGGCTGTCCTGGCGGTTCCACCAGACGTGAATCGCAGCCTCGCCCCCCTCCTCGAAGTAGTCCACGACGACGGTATGGTTGCCTTCGCTCAGCGTGATGTCGCCATAGTGGGTGTTGGGGAGCGATTGTTTGAACCAGGCGTCAACGACGCGGTGACCATCCACGTAGATGCGCACCCCATCATCGCTGCTCGCGTAGAAGCGATAGGTTCCGGCCTGGAATCCGAGCGTGCGCGCCCATCGTGCGGAGAAGTTGTCGGCGGGCACCTTGGGATCGGGGCTGCCGGTTCCCCAGTCGAAGTCGATGGCTGTGTCGGAGCGACCAAAGACAGCGTTGCCAGAGAGGTTGCGGTTGTCCCAGAAGGTCGCAGTCCAGGCCTGGCCCCCCGTCAGCTTGTCCCACCCGATCTGGAACAGGGCGGTGGCGCTGCGCTCGTAGTACTCGACGCGCACCCGGTTGACGCCTCCAGGTACGAAGTGATCGACGGACTTCCAGATTGCGGCATGATCCTGCCAGTCATCGACGATGAGCACGTCGTTGATCCAGAGCCGCAAGCCATCGTCGGAGCGATAGTTGAAGCGGTACGTTCCAGCCTCGAACCAGACGTCCCGGCTGAACCGCGCCGAGAAGTTGTCGGCGGGGATGGCGGCGCCCGGGCTCCCATAACCCCAGTCCTGGTGCAGCCCTGCCTCATAGCGGGTCAGGGCGGGCCCACCAGAGAGGCTTGGGTTGGTGAAGTATTCAGCGTACCATTCCCCTGCAGCGGCAGCTGGGAAAGACGTGGCCAGCAGGCCACTCAACAGCGTTAACACCAGAGCGGCTGTCAGGCCGCGGGAAAGGGTCTTGCCAAAAAGGATCTTCTTCATAGGTCCTCCTTTGATTTTCGTCCTTGCTTCACCTTATAGACGAACAGCGTGCAGGATTTGTTCCCTGATCTTGTTTCCCGATCTTAGTATAAAGGAAAAGCGTCTTCGGTGTGACAGGCTTTCGCAGGATACGACCCTCCTGCAACTGACTTATCGTTACCTGGACGTTTGACCAGGCTCCAGGTATGGGTAGGTTTCCTCTGGAATACTTATCCACAGTTGACCCCATGTTATCCACAGGTCCTTCAAAGGCTTAGTGCAACATTGTGCCTACGGGTGGGAGGGAATGGTTAGAAATTGGGTTCAAGGCAGGGTTGAGTGGGGATTTCGCGTCGCTGTACGGGGGAAGTGGGGGCCGCGGCTTGCCGGGCAGCATGCAGGATCCTCTTGACCCTAAGGTTGTGGAGAACCTTTGGATACCGAGCTCGTGTCGATGACGGCTTGGGCCGGCAGGCCCGGTTGGAGTCGGTGGGCGGGA
Organism: Anaerolineae bacterium; assembly: GCA_049975205.1. Lineage (GTDB taxonomy): Bacteria > Chloroflexota > Anaerolineae > B4-G1 > SLSP01 > PWVB01. The sequence continues at coordinate 34,434 of JBNGDL010000011.1, forward strand.
TTGGGGAGCTCGATCTCCACGGCGAAGACCCGTCGTGCCCGGTCCCCCGTGGTCTCCGCGGTCCTGGGCGTGTATTCTGCCTCAGTTGCGATGCGCGCCACCGTGCCGAAGAACATCTCCTCGGGCAAGGCATCAACGGTGACTGTGACCGACTGACCGGTCCGTATGAGGTAGATGTGTGTTTCCGGCACGTAGAGCCTCAGTTGCAGCACGTCGAGATCGGTGATGGTCAGGATTGGTCGCCCGGCTGCCGCGCGTTCCCCCGGATAGTGATGGCGCGTGGCGACCACGCCGCTGATCGGGGCGGTAAGTGTGAGCATCGATTGGTGGGCCAACGCGAGGTCGAGACCGGCTCGGGTTTGCTCCAGCTTAGCTTCGGCTTTCGCGATCTCCTCAGCTCGGGTGCCAGCGCGGACGTTGGTAAGCTCTGCGGAGGCTTCCTCGACGACAAAGGTGGTCACGGTGTAGGCTGACTCCGCTGCGTGAAGTTCTGCGATGGCCTGCAGCGGATTCGCGCGCAGACTCAGGAGCCCGTCGAGCTCCGCCTGCGCCGCGTCCGCCTCAGCCACGGCCTGCTCGATCTTCTTTCTAGCGACCTCGACGCGTAGATCCCAGCTGCGGCGCGTCTCCTGCGAGACGTTCTCCTTCAGGTCGACGTAGATGTGGTAGTTGAGTTCCTCCGCGGCAAGCTCCGCCTCAGCCTGTTCGATACCTCGACGGGCGAGATCCCGTTCCAAGCGGGCCTGTGCGATCTGGAGATCGAGGGTGACCGGATCCGTGATCGCTTCTCGCGCGCGGATGACTTTGTCCGCAGCGGCCTCCAATTCTATCTCTGCCATTTCCAGTGCGGCTTCGGCGGCTCGGACGGCCTCGGGTCGGGGATCCGCGTGGAGGTCGGCAAGGTTGGCTTCGGCTGCACTGACCCCAGCTTCGGCCTGAGCAACCAGGACTCTGGCCTCGCTTTCGTCCAACGTGACCACCACCTGCCCTGCAGAGACGGTGTCCCCCTCATCGACGAACATGTTTTCGACCCGTCCCCCCAATTCCGAAGCTACGATGACGTTTTTCCCCTCCAGCGTGCCTGATCCCGTGACCTGACCGGGCGTTTCGGGCTGGGAGATGGCGCAGGCTGTCGCGAGAGACGCAACGAGGGCCACCAGCAGTGCAGCCAGACGTCGGGAAAAGGGGGTGGAAGCCCCGGTACGTTGCATGCTCACTTTCCCCCTTCGACCTGCGCGCCCGTAGGGCGTAATTCCTCGACTCGTCCCTGCTGCTCTGGCGTCGTAGTCTGTGATCCGAAGACAGCCTCGGCATATATCCCTGGTTTCAGCAGGTGGTCTGGGTTTGGCACTTGCACGCGCACGGAGAAGACCAGCGTTGCCCGCTCATCCGGCTGCGGGACGGCTTGCGGCGGGAACTCTGCCTCCTGCCCGAGAGCGATGACTTCACCCTCGAAATCCCTGTCGGGTACGCTGTCCACGCGCACGCTAACCGATTGCCCGAGGAACACTCGCCCGAGGTCCGATGCCGGCAGATAGAGCGTCAGATAGACAACATCGAGATCACCCACGACGATCAGGGCAGTGTCGGGGGCCGCCAACTCTCCCTCTTGCAGCGGTCGCTCCAACACGAGACCGCTGACAGGGGCGTGAAGTGTATACTTATCCAGAGTGAGCTTTCTCTGCGCGAGTTCTGCTTTGGCCAAGGCGAGTTGCGCCTCGACCGCCGCTATCTCCGCAGAGGTCGGGCCTCGACGTAATGCATCGGCCTCGGCTTCTGCCACCTGCGTGCGGGCCTCGGCCTGACGACAGCGATAGGCCGCCCGGGCGACCTCAGCCTCTACGTCCGTGGGGTTGGCTCGCAGCTCGTAGAGACGCCCCAGAACGTGCTGCAAGCCTTCATAGCTGGCTTTTGCTGTATCCAACGAAATCCACGCCTGCCAATAGCGGTTGGGGACGAAATGGGCCTCAACAGGAAGCGACGCACTGATGTAGCGGTAGACCGTGAGAGTCCCCGGTCCAATGGCAATCTCATAATCGCCGAAGCGATAGGTTCCTTCGGGCGGGGGGTGGTCCGTCAAGAAGTCACGAATGGGCTCGGGGAGATCGTTCCTCAACTCATCACAGTTACCATTGCAGATGACGACCTTGTCCGGCATCTCCGCGAGCTTCTCGCGCGCGTCCTCGAACTGGCCCAGGGCGATCTCGGCGATTTCCTTGGCCGCTTCCGCCCTGGCAAGACCGGCCTCGGCGGCACGGAGTTGGGCCGATGTCACCGCAATCCGCCGGTCGAGCTCCTGGGGGGAGTCCAAGATAGCTTTCATATCCTCCCAAGCCTGACATGCGCCCGTCGCCTGGGCCTTGGCCTGCTTCCACCGTGCCATCGCAGCTTGAATCTCTGATTCGCTCGCACCCTGCCGGGCCAAGGCCAATTGTGCCTCCGCCTCGCCGACCTTGGCCTGCGCCTCCCGTAGCCGGGCTTCGGGTATCCGACTGTCGAGCCTCACAAGCAGCGTCCCGTTCTCGACCTTGTTGCCGATCCGAGACGCCAGCTCAGTAATGCGCCCCCCGACATCATTGCTGACGGTGATCTCTTCGACCTCGATGAAGCCCGAGCTCGTGAGTGCATTTTGGTCGTCCAGGTCTCGGAGTGGTAGCAGTTGGCATCGGACCACCATCAGCAGCACGACGGCAAGTGTAACGATCTGTCGCTTTCTCATCACTCGAGTTCGCCCTGGGCATCGATGCGAGCCCGAACCTGAGAGATGAAGACGTCCTCGAGCGAGGGGAGGACCTCTTGAATGCTCTGTACACTCAGCCCCTCATTCTCGAGCTGCCGTCGGATACGGGGAATCAACGTCGACACCTCCTGTTCTGCCACGATGTGGATGCGCGATCCGTAGAGGGTGACCTCCGCGAGGTCCTCCATCTGTCGAAGCTGTTGCAGCGCTTCACGGGGATCCGAGCAGGCCACCTCGGTCACACGTCCCGCCATCTCATTACGCTTGATCTCCTCGGGAGATCCCTGCGCGATCAGGCGCCCGGAGAGGATAAAGGCCAGATCCTGACAGCGCTCTGCCTCGTCCATGTAGTGGGTCGTCACAAAGACCGTCGCGCCCTCATCCGCGAGGCGGTAGAGGATTTTCCAGAAGGTACGACGCGAGATCGGGTCCACGCCAGCAGTGGGTTCATCCAGAAACAGAAGCTCGGGCTGGTGAAGAATCGCGCAGCCCAGAGCCAGCCGCTGCTTCCATCCACCGGCGAGTTCCCTTGCCAGCGTGTTCTCTCGCCCGCGCAGTCCAGCCATCTCGATCGCGTGTTGCTTGCGCTGCGCCAAGGTAGAGCCGCCGAGGCGATAGACCCGACCGTAGAAGTCCAGGTTCTCTTGTACCGTCAAGTCACGGTAAAGGCTGAATTTCTGGGACATATAGCCGATGTGCTGGCGCATCTCTTGAGTCTGCCGGACGACGTCGTAGCCAAGCACTGACGCCTTGCCCTCTGTCGGCTTGAGAAGGCCGAGAAGCATGCGGATAGTCGTGGTCTTGCCAGCGCCGTTTGGGCCGAGGAAACCAAAGATGGTCCCCCGACTGACCGTGAAACTGACTTCATCCACCGCGGTGAAACCGTCGAACCGCTTCACCAGCTGGTCCACGACGATGGCGTCGGATGAGGGCGGATTTGCCATGGTTAGTCGCGTTGCACCGTCAGTTCGTGACGGTGCGTTGCTTCTCCTGTTTGTGAACGAGGTGGATGAAAGCTTCCTCCATCCGGGGTTGCGTTTGCCTTATCCAGCGCACCCTTTGACCTGCATCTTCAAGGGCGCGCTGTACGCTCTTCGTTCGAGCGTCGGCGTTGTCGACGAGGACGTGGAGTAGGTTGCCATAGGTCTGAACCTCATGGACACCCGGAAGCTGCTCCAGTACCGAGATCGCGCCGTTGGCCTCATCGGGCTGCAGCTCAAGCATTTCCCCTGGCACCAACTGCTGTATCGCTTCGGGGCTATCGCAGGCAATGAGCTCCCCCTCGAACATCAGCCCAACGCGAGAGCATCGCTCGGCCTCGTCCATATAGGGGGTGCTGACGATCAGTGTGATCCCCCTAAGGTGGAGGGAAGCCAGAATGTCCCAGAACTCCCGACGCGAAACCGGATCGACGCCGGTCGTGGGCTCGTCGAGGTAGATGAGGTCCGGCTCGTGAATCAACGTGCAGGCCAAGCCGAGCTTCTTCTGCATACCCCCGGAGAGCTGGCTTGCCCTGCGTTGGCGGAAGTCTTCCAGGCGGGCGAAGGCCAGCAATCGGGGGATGCGCGCTTCTCTATCGGATGGCGAGACCCCATAGATGTCGGCGAAAAACTGCAGGTTCTCCATCACTGTTAGGTCTCCGTAGAGGCTGAACTGCTGGGCCATATAGCCGATCCGGTGCTTGATCGCCTCGGGATGGGTGCGGACGTCGTAACCGGCGACGGTAGCGGATCCCTCGGTGGGGCGCAGGATACCGGCAAGTAGGCGCAAGGTCGTGGTCTTGCCGGCGCCATCGGGCCCCACCAGCCCAAAGAGCTCGCCGGGCTGGATCATCACCTCCAGATCCCTGACCGCCGTGGTGCCATCGAAGATGCGCGTCAGATGCCGCGTCTCTATGATGGGACCTTGCCCGACCACATCTGCTGACGTTGGTCCGCTGGACAGTTCAGGTTGCCGCATGACGTGATCGCTAACCCCCTTTCCTAGTTGTCATCTCATCTCCCGGCAGTTGTTTCAGACCATACAGGAGGAAATCGGTAAGCTCCTGAACGATGTGCTCGACATCGGGGGAGTGCAGTTCGCCCTCGGACGGGATCTCGGTTGTCATCGCAAAGAGCGCGATCGTGCCCAGGATCGCGCTCGAGACGATCTGTGTGTCGAGAGGTCTGACTTCTCCCGCCTCAATGCCCGATCGCAGGAAGGAGTTGATGAGACGCAAGATGGGGTTCACCACGCGGCCCACGTACTGCGACCGTAGGGTCTCGTTGGTCCAGGCCTCCGCGATCAGTGCCTGATAGAAGGGGCGGTACGCCTCGACCAGCCGTAGCTGCTGCCTCAACACCGACTGAATGAAGGTTCTGACCTGGGCAGGCGTCGCCCGAGTGGGGACCTCCTTGGGCATCAGATCCACAACCTGCTCGGCGATGCTCAGGAGCAGGTCCCGCTTGTCTTCGAAATAGAGGTAGATCGTGCCCGGCGCGATCCCAGCGGCGTCTGCGATTTCCTTGACGGTTGCCCGCTGATACCCCTTGCGCGCGATGACCTGCGCCGCGGCTTCCAGGATCGCCTCCTGGCGCTTCTCCCTCAGCGTGTTCTGCCAGGAGCTCATGACGAGACCTCCGGAACCACTCACTTGATCAGGGCCTGAATGGATGTTCACTTTTCTGAACGACCATTCATATCCTACCAAGAGCAAGGCTGAAGTCAACCGACCAATCGAAACGCGACCGAAACGTTGTTGACTTGTCAGTTGTCAGACATTATAATGATTGTGGAGATGACATTTATGGACTTCAACGATCTGCCCAGAGTTCGCTCGACGCGCGACCAGATCGAGATCGCGCTCTCCCAGCTACTCAAGCAGCTGCAACCGGGAGACCAGTTGCCCCCCGAGCCGGAGCTCGCCAAACAGTTGGGTGTCTCGCGTCCCACCCTTCGAGAGGTCTTGCGCTCCTTCGCCGAGCGGGGACTTCTCGTGCGACGCCAGGGCGTCGGCACTTTCGTCGCCTCCCGGCTGCCGATTCTCGAAGCGGGTCTGGAGGTCTTGGAGAGCCTCGATCGCGTGGCCTCGCGGCTGGGACTCGAAACAGAAATGATGCACCTTTCCGTTGCCGAGCGTGAGGCTACCGACGCTGAACTCAAGGGGTTGAACCTCGGTGATCCGACGACTGTCCTCGTCGTCGATCGCGTGATCGCTATTGAGGACGAGCCGGTCGCCGATCTTCGTGACGTGGTCCCGACACGGTATCTGCGAGAGGCCGACCTTGATGAGCGTTTTCGGGGCTCCATTCTGGATGTCCTGCTAGAGCGGGGGAGCCCGGTCCTGAGCATCTCGCGCACCCAGATTATGGCGGAGTCGGCGGGGCACGATCATGCGCAGCGTCTTGAGGTTGAAGTCGGTAGCCCGCTCCTCAAGCTGGTCGCTCAGCTCTACAGCTACGATGAGCACATCGTCGATTACTCCGTGAGCACCTTCGTTCCGGGCCATTTCCGCTTTCACGTGATGCGCCAAGTCCGTTCGTAGTTCGCCAAGTCAGTGAGCAGAGCGCCAGTCAGGCGGCTGGGAGCCAGCCAGCGGGAGTTCACCTTTAACTTGTATGGCTCGGGTGCCTAGGACAAGTAGAGAAGTAGGAGATGACGACAAGATGAGCGATATTCAGAAGGCTGTAGTCGCGTTGAGGCAGGAGGTCGCGGACCATCGGGACGACATCATCGCGTTTATGCGTGACCTTGTTGCGATCCCTTCGATGGACTCTCAGATCCGTGATATCGGTGGACGCGTTCGGGCTGAGATGAACCGGCTGGGCTTCGACGCCACTTGGTTTGATCCCATGGGTAACATCGTGGGACGCATCGGTGAGGGCCCCAGGGTGATTCTTTTCGACAGCCATTTGGACACGGTGGGAATCGGAGACCCAGAGGAATGGGAATGGGATCCCTTTGAGGGCAAAGTGGAGGATGGCATTCTCTATGCGCGTGGGGCGAGTGATGAGAAAGGGAGCACCCCCGGCATGGTCTATGGATTAGCCTTCGCCCACAAGTTTGGACTTCTTCAGGGCTGGACCGCCTATTACTTCGGCAACATGGAGGAGTGGTGCGACGGGCTCGCCCCCCGCCAGCTGATGCAGGAGGAGGGCATCACGCCCGACTACGTCGTCGTCGGAGAGCCTACGAAGATGCAGGTTTACCGTGGGCACAAGGGGCGCGTGGAGATGCGGGTCGTGGCGAAGGGCAAGAGCGCTCATGCTGCTAGCAATGAGCTCGGCGACAATGCGATTTACAAGCTGCTACCCGTGATCGACGCGATCAGCAAGCTAGAGCCGGTCCTCGGCAATGACCCCTTTCTCGGGCCCGGCAAGATCACGGTGACCGATCTGGAGGTAGAGACGCCCAGTATCAACGCCGTGCCCAATCGCTGCACCGCCTACATCGACCGCCGGCTGACCTTCGGCGAGGATCCCGAGGACGAGATTCGGCGCATCGCGGCCTTGATCCCCTCCTCGAACCAGGAGGCCGGTGACATATTCGTGGAGTTGCTGCACTATGATGAGCCCAGCTACACGGGCTACGTGATGAAAGTGGAGAAGATATTCCCGGCATGGGCTGTGCCTGAAGATCATCCGCTGGTCCAGGCCGGCCTGGAAGCTTGCCGGGTTGTGGGCCTGCCGGAGCATCGGGCCGGGAAATGGGACTTCAGCACGAACGGCATCCATTGGGCTGGGCGGGCCGGGATTCCAACGATCGGGTTTGCGCCCGGCGACGAGAAGACGGCCCACACAGTGCAGGACAGCGTGCCTCTCGAAGACGTCGTGAAGTCCACGGAGGTCTACGCGATCTTGCCGGCGATGATCCGGCTCTTCGAGTGAACGACGGACCTCGGTCAGCGCTATGGATCTAGGTGAGGCTTATCCGTAAGGAGCTATCAGGAGGTTAGGATGCAAACATTTCTTCGTGGTCGTGATTTGATCTCTGATCTGGATTTCTCCAAGGAAGAGGTGGAGACGGTATTGGACCTGGCTTGGGATCTGAAGCGCAAGCGCGCGATTGGGGAACCACACCCCTACCTGCGCGACAAGACGCTGGCCATGCTCTTCTTCTTCAGCAGCACGCGCACGCGCAGCTCCTTCGAGGCGGGGATGGCGCAACTTGGGGGTCATGCGGCCTTCATCGAGTCGCGCACGACCCAGATCTCTCACGGCGATACCGCCAAGGAGATTGGTCAGATTCTGGGGCGCTACTTCGAGGGCATTGCGATTCGCCACTGTGATTGGCAGGTGGGCAACGCGTACCTGAATGGGGTTGCTGAGGCCTCTCGTGCGCCGGTGCTCAACATGCAGTGCGACGTCTACCATCCCTTTCAGTGTCTCGCCGATCTGATGACGATCATGGAGAAGAAGGGGCGGGACCTGCGTCGCAAGAAAATCGTAGTTTCCTGGGCCTACGCATCCTCCTATCTAAAGCCCATCTCCGTCCCCCAAAGTCTGATCCTGCAGATGCCGCGCTTCGGCATGGACGTGACCCTCTCCTATCCAGAGGAGTTCATGCTGATGCCCGAGATCGAGGCAGAGGCCCGGCGTCAGGCTGAACAGCACGGCACCAAGTTTGAGATTGTGCACGATATGGAGGAGGGGTTCCGGGACGCCGACGTGGTCTACGCCAAGTCCTGGGGACCTTTGCTGACCACCGCCGATCCGGAGGAGGGCAAGCAGCTCCAGGATGAGTACCAGGACTGGATCACGGACAGCGACAAGATGGCGATGGCCGCTCCCGACGCGATCTACATGCATCCTCTGCCCGCCGACCGCGATATCGAGGTGACCAGTGAGGTGATGGACGGCCCGCAATCAGTCGTCTACGATCAAGCTGAGAATCGACTCCACGTTCAGAAAGCGACGATGGCATTGACGATGTGGTAGGCGTGTCGCGAGGTTCTGAGGGGCAAGGGGCTCTGCGATGGACAGACGGGTTCGATGGCATCTGGCGTTCTGAGGACAATACCCTTCTATAGGGTGACTATGGGTGCAAAGGAGATCTAGCATGGCACGACGAAAGTGGGCGGTGATCGCGATTGGGGGGAACTCGCTGATCAAGGACAAGCAGCACCAGACGGTAGAGGACCAATATCAAGCCGCCAAGGAAACCTGTGGACATATCGCCGACATGATCGAGCAGGGATGGGACGTCGCCATTGGGCATGGCAATGGCCCGCAGGTGGGGTTTATCCTCCGCCGCTCGGAGATTGCGGCGAAGGTAGCTGGCATGCACGAGGTGCCTCTTGATGCTTGTGGGGCCGACACCCAAGGCGCGCTGGGTTATGCGCTGCAACAGAACCTCTACAATGAGTTTCG
>JBNGDL010000011.1:43620-69792 GCA_049975205.1 Anaerolineae bacterium
CAAGGCGTCCCGGCCGTGATCGACAAGGACTTCGCGTCCTCGCTGCTGGCCCAATCGATCAAGGCTGACCTTTTCCTGATCTCCACAGCGGTGGAGCAGGTCTACCTCAACTACAACAAGCCCAATCAGAAGGCCATCGACACAATGACGGTCTCGGAGGCCAAGCAGTATCTGGCTGAGGGCCACTTCGCCAAGGGCAGCATGGAGCCAAAGATTCAGGCGATCATCCGCTACCTGGAGGCCGGTGGCCGGGAAGCTATCATCACCGACCCCGAGCACATCAGCGCCGCCCTAAGTGGTCAGACAGGCACCCGGGTCGTGCCGGATTAGGTCTGGGAGATGGAGAGCGCTCGGCATGAGCGATACGGGTCGGTCCGTGGCTCTGGTATTACAGCAGGAACGTCGGTTTCCAGAAGATCGAGTGGGAGATGAGCTACGCCAAAGGGTTTAAGTGCATGCTATGCGGGGCAGCGTACGATCTGGACGAGATTGACTATGTTTGTCCCAACCACGGCGACGACGGCATCGTCGATATTGTCTATGATTACGACGCGATGCGATCCGACCTGGACCGTGACGCGCTGAGCGCGCGTCGCATCGAGGATATGTGGCGATACAAGGTGCTTTTGCCGGTCGACCCCGATGCGCCTGTCCCCCCACTGCGCGTCGGTGGGACCCCGCTCTATGCCGCGTCTCGCCTAGGCTCCCACCTGGATCTGCCCGATCTTTGGGTTAAAGATGACGGGCTGAATCCCACGGCGTCGTTCAAGGACCGCGCCTCGGCTCTGGCGGTGGTCAAAGCCCAGGAGATCGGAGCGGAGGTGATCACCACGGCCAGCACGGGCAACGCGGCGGCTGCGTTGGCGGGTCTGACGGCCAGTGTCGGGTTGCCAGCCGTGATCTTTGTGCCCCGCGCGGCGCCGCCGGCCAAGATCGCACAGCATCTCGTCTACGGCGCTCGAGTGTTGTTGGTCGACGGCAGCTACGATGACGCTTTTGACCTCACGCTGCAGGTGGCGCGCGAGTTCAGATGGTACAATCGTAACACGGCCTACAATCCCTTCATGACAGAGGGGAAGAAGACCGCGGCTTACGAAATCTGCGAGCAGTTGGGTTGGGACGTGCCTGATCGGATCTTCGTTCCTGTGGGCGACGGCTGTATTCTGGGCGGGATTCACAAGGGGTTGAAGGACCTCTTGGCTCTGGGTTGGATCGACAGGATGCCGACGCTTATGGGCATTCAGTCGGAGGGGTCGGCGGCCTTGGTCGACGCCTTCGAGCGGGGCCTGAGCGCGGCGGAGATGAGGCCGATTGAGGCTGACACCATCGCCGACAGCATCTCGGCGCGGCTCCCCCGCGATCGCGCTAAAGCCCTTGCCGCCGTGCGAGAGACAGGAGGGCATTTCCTGGCGGTCAGCGATGAAAAGATCCTCGAGGCCATTCCCGTGATCGCTCAGCATACCGGGGTCTTTTGCGAGCCGGCTGCAGCCGCGCCCTACGCCGGTCTGGTCAAGGCGCTGGACAGTGGCCTCGTCGCGCGGGACGAGCGTGTGGTGCTGCTTCTGACAGGCTCGGGCTTGAAGGATATCGATAGCGCGATGAAGACGGTGGCCTCGCCGCCGGTGATCCCCGCCCGGTTGGAGGCCGTTCGCGAGGTGGTGGCGTCGTGGTCTTGAGTCCAGAGGGGGGATCTGTGTCTGAGTATGATGCTCTGAAGAGGCGGCTGGCTCAGGGTTGGAACACGTGGAACACCCGCAGCGTGCTTTCGCACGTGCTCCTGCCGGACGGTTTTGCCCTCAACCTGGGCTTCAAGGAGCGTGCTTCACGTCGCTATCTCAAGGAAGCCTTGATCGGTCGGCGGGGCGAGCAGGATGAGCAGATTCATCCTGGCCCCCGCACCTATGACGGACGATATACTGAGCTCACCTTGACGTGGCAGGGGATGGAGGTACTCGTTCAAAGCGCCACGGTAGGGGAGGAGAGAGCGGACCTGGTCTTGTTGGTCACGCCGCATTCGTGCCACCGCCGCGCGCCGGTCGTGGTCGTGGAGCCCGGCTTTCTGTGGAACCGTCCTGGGTACGTGACCCGCGACGGTGAGACGCTGATTGGTCACTGCTCCGAATCCACTGTCGCAGTGACAGCAACGGTGGATTCCATTGAGGATCCCTACATCGCGGCCCAGACGTCTTATCTCGTCCTCCCTCTGCAGATGCCTGTGGGGATTTCTACGGGCCACCCCCGGACGCTGGAAGAGATCCAGGCGCTGATGATCGAGCGCCGGGCCGAACACGAGGCTTATGTTGCCAGCTTCGAGGACCTCAGCGATGTCTATGCCGCGATCCAGACCTGCATGGCCTGGGACACGATCTACGAACCCGAAGGCGACCGTGTGGTCTCTCCGGTCAGCCGCCTGTGGAACATCAACTGGGGTGGATTTGTGCTTTTTGACTGGGATACCTACTTTGCAGCCTATATGGCTGCCCTGGACAACAAGGACCTCGCCTACGCCAACGCGATCGAGATCACGCGGGAGAAGACAGAGCGCGGCTTTATCCCTAACTTCGGCACTGTTCAGGACCTCAAGAGCCGGGATCGGTCGCAGCCGCCTGTCGGCGCTCTCGTCGTGCGCGAGCTCTACCGTCGGTTTGGCGATCGATGGGTGTTGGAGGAGGTCTTTGACGATTTGTTGACCTGGAATCGTTGGTGGCCCGCCAATCGCGGCTGCGGTGGCTTGCTTTGTTGGGGATCGGATGCCTACACGCCTCGCGCCGACGCTTATTGGGAGGTTCACGGCGTCCACGCACGCATCGGTGCGGCGCTGGAGTCAGGCCTGGACAACTCGCCGATGTATGACGACGTCCCCTTCGACGTGGCGTCGAACTTGATGATGTTGGCGGACGTTGGGCTTATGGGCATGTATGTCATGGATTGTGAGGCCTTGGCCGATATCGCCGGTGTGCTGAGCCGCGAGCATGTGGTGGACGAGTTACGCACGCGGGCCCACACTTATCGCGAGGCGCTTTCAACCCTGTGGGATGAGGAAGTGGGTCTCTTCCTCAATCGTCGGACGGACACCGGAGAGTCTAGCCACCGTCTGTCCCCGACGAACTTCTATGCTTTGCTTGGTCGTGCCGCGACACAGGTTCAGGCTGAGCGTATGATAGGGGATCATTTCTACAACCCCGACGAGTTCTGGGGTGAGTGGATCATGCCCTCGATCTCAAGAGACGACCCGGCCTATCCGGACCAGGCCTATTGGCGGGGTCGGATCTGGGCGCCGATGAACTTCCTGGTCTATCTCGGGCTTCGCTACTACGAATTACCTGAGGCGCAGGCGGATCTCGCTGAGCGGTCGGTCGCGCTCTTGCTCAAGGAGTGGTTGGAGCGTGGGCACGTGCACGAGAACTACAACGCGGAGACCGGTGAGGGGTGTGACGTACCCAATAGCGACCGGTTCTACCATTGGGGCGGGCTCTTGGGGCTGATCGCGTTTATCGAGGCCGGTGAGATCGCTGGTCCTGAAGCTCCGCTTGGAGACCTGTGAATGCGCCCGGTGTCAATGACGGCGATGAGCGTACTTGCATCTCTGGACGGTTGATAAGGTTCGCCGGGCATAACCAGAAAGGTACTGAATTGATATGATCGACTTAACTATAGACCGAGAAGGTCTCGAACACGCTGTCGAGCGTGCCCGCGCTCGCGACATCGTGATCCCTACGTTTGCACAACAGAAGGATCCTTCGCTTATCCCACAGAGGACCCGGCAGAGGTTACAGAAGATCGGCTTGTGGGACATCACCCCCCGCAACCTTTTCCGCATCACGTGGAAGAATGAGCCGGTGCCAGAAGGGGGCGGGTTTGACGGCGTGAACTACATCGAGATTCCGCCTGAGTTAACGGGGGTCGACGCCCGGATCATCGCTTTGGTTGGTAAGTGGTTTCCCACCGGTTCTCATAAGGTCGGGGCTGCGTTTGGTGTGCTGGTGCCACGGTTAGTGACCGGCCAGTTCGATCCGACCTGGCACAAAGCGGTCTGGCCCTCGACCGGCAACTACTGCCGGGGTGGGGCCTACGATGCCTCGCTCCTTGCCTGCGAATCCGTGGCCATTCTACCCGAGGAGATGAGCCGCGAGCGGTTTGAGTGGTTGTCACGTGTCTCGGGTGAGGTGATCGCGACCCCGGGCAGCGAGTCGAACGTCAAAGAGATCTTCGATAAGTGCAAAGAGCTCAAAGCGGAGCGGGGTGACGAGGTCTACATTTTCAACCAGTTTGATGAGTTCGGGAACTACCTCTGGCACTATGAGGTCACCGGGCACGCGATGGAAGAGGTGCTGGCGCAGGAGATGCGACCGGGCGATCGCTTCGCGGGCGTGGCGTCGAGCACCGGCTCGGGCGGGACGATTGGCTGTGGTGACTACCTCAAACGGCTATACCCGACGACCAAGGTCGTGGCGAGCGAGGCGCTCCAATGCCCTACGCTACTCCGCAACGGCTTCGGTGCTCACCGCATCGAGGGTATCGGCGACAAGCACGTGCCCTGGATCCACAATGTGCGGAGTAGCGACGTTGTGACGGCTATCGACGACCAGGCCACCATCGACCTGATCCGCCTCTTCAACGAGCCGGCGGGTCGGGCCTATCTCAAGGACCGTGGTGTCCCCTCAGACTTCGTCGACCGACTCGACTTGATGGGCATCTCCAGCGTCGCCAACGTGTTAACATCCATCAAGTTCGCGAAGTGGTTCGAGCTGACCGACCAGGACATCATCCTCACCGTCTGGACAGACTCGATGGAGCTCTACGAGAGCCGCCTCCGAGAGTTGCGGGAGCGCCTTGGGGTATATACCCGGGAGGAAGCCGCGGCAGACTACGAGCGGTATCTTCTCGGTGAGACCACCGACCACATGCTGGAGTTGACTTACCCAGAGCGCAAGCGGATCCACAACCTCAAGTATTACACGTGGGTCGAGCAGCAGGGCAAGACCTACGAGGAGATCCAGGCGCAATGGTACGATGAGATGTACTGGATGGATATCCAGAAACAGGTAGCCGCGATCGACGAACTCATTATCGAGTTCAACGAGCGTGTCGGCCTTGAGGACTGAGCGAGGCGGGAAGGTGCTGAGCGTTTACAGAAGCCTTGCCCGCGGTATACTTAGTTGGTAACGCCAACAGCGGTGGGCTGCCTCTGCTGCCTATGAGTAGCGAGGCAGACGCCGTCTCTGACGAACTGAGGTGATCGGTATGGAGCCACGCATTTCTGTCGTCGCACCTGTCTATAATGAGGAGGCCCTGATCCGCGAGTTCTATCAGCGGGTTGATCTCGCGATGGGGCGGCTGGGTGAGTCTTGGGAGTTGATTCTGGTCAACGATGGAAGTCGGGACCAGACTCCTGAGATCCTGGACGACCTCTATGCCCAGGATCCCGACCACGTTGTTGTCGTGCACTTTGCGCGCAACTTCGGGCACCAGCTCGCGATCACGGCGGGAATGGATTACGCTCGTGGTGACGCGGTGGTCACGATCGACTCCGATCTTCAAGATCCGCCGGAGGTCATTCCGGAGTTGGTCGCGCGATGGAAGGACGGCTACGAGATCGTCTATGCCGTGCGTTCAGAGCGTGAGGGTGAGACCTGGTTCAAGCTGTTCACCGCTAGGCTCTTCTATCGCCTGATCCAGTGGTTGACCAACGTGAAGATTCCTATGGAGGCCGGAGACTTCCGGCTTCTGGACCGCAAGGCATTGGCCTATCTGCGGTCAATGCGCGAGCATCATCGGTTCGTGAGGGCGATGACGTCATGGGTGGGCTTCCGACAGATTGGCGTCCCCTACCGACGGCAGGCGCGTAAGGCCGGCGAGACGAAGTACACGATCCGCAAGATGGTGCGTCTGGCTATTGACGCCATCACGGGCTTCTCCGATGCACCGCTCAAGCTATCGCTCTGGTCGGGCTTTTTGACGATGGCCGTTGGCCTGATCCTGGCGCTGGTTCTGCTTATCATCCGCTTGGGCGGGACGGCGCCCCTGGCCGGTCAGGGGCTGACAGCCAGCCTCGTTCTCTTTGTCGGCGGGGTCCAGCTAGTGATGGTGGGGATTCTGGGGGAGTACGTTGGCCGCATCTACACGGAGGTCCGCGAGCGCCCCCTCTACACGGTCCGCGAGGTGCGGCGGAGGGAATAGATCTCCCCGATCGGGACGTGGTAAGGAGCCGAGCATGAAGCTATGGGACGTAATCTATACGGCGACCTCCCTCAAGGATGCCGTTCGCCTGTTGAATGAAACCCCCGATGCCACTCGGATCATAGCGGGTGGCACGGATCTGATCGTGGAGATTCAGAATGGTGTTCGCGCGCCGAGAGCCCTGGTTGACGTAACCCGGGTGGGGGGCCTGGACACGATCGAAATGGGTGATGACGGCCTCATCCACCTCGGCCCGATGGTCACACATGCGCAGGTCGCAGCCTCGCCGCTGGTGCAGGAGCGGGGCCTGCCTCTGGCCCAGGCGTGCTGGTGGGTCGGGGCACCGGCGCTCCGCAACCGTGGCACGGTAGCCGGCAACCTGGTCACGGCCTCGCCGGCCAACGACACGATCACGGCGCTCCGTGCCCTAGATGCCCGGCTTACCCTGCGCAGCGTGGAGGCAGAGCGTACCGTGTCCATCGGCGAGTTCTATGAAGGCGTGCGGCGGACGGTGATGGCGTCCAACGAAATGCTCGTCGATATCGCATTTCCGGCCTTGAGCGATCAACAAGAGGGTGTCTATCTGAAGATCGGACTTCGGCGGGTCCTGGCCATTGCTGTGACGAATGTCGCCGTCGTGCTGACCGAGGGGGGTAACGACATTGTGACGGCCGCGCGCATCGCACTGGGCAGCGTTGCTCCGACGATCATCCGAGCGACAGAGGCCGAGGCCGCCCTCGTCGGCGGCTCGCTCACTGATACCCGCATCAACGAGGCGTCCGAGCGGGCTGGGGAAGCGGCAAGGCCCATTGATGACGTCAGAGGATCGGCTTGGTACCGTACCGAGGAGGTCAAGGCCCTCGTTCGGCGTGCCCTGGAGACGATCCGCAGCGGTGACCTCCGGTTGGAGCTACCTGAACCGCAGACGATGGTCAAGCTCTGGGGGAAGACGCGGCGCTGGCCCCGTTTGAGCGGGCCGACCATTGCCCATCACGCCGACGGCGATGAGCCGATTCAGACGGTGGTCAATGGCAAGAACGTGACCGTCCAGGGTGCCAATGGCAAGACGCTGCTTAGAATGCTGCGTGAGGACTTGGGGCTGACGGGGTCGAAGGTCGGCTGCGAGGAGGGGGAGTGTGGCTCCTGCACGGTCTGGCTGGATGGCATCGCGACGTTGGCCTGTCTGACACCTGCCCCGCGTGCCCACGGCGCACGTATCATGACGATCGAGGGCTTGAGTGAAGGTGGATCTCTGCATCCCGTCCAGCAGGCCTTTGTCGACGAGGACGCGGTGCAATGCGGCTACTGCACGCCCGGTTTTGTTATGAGCGCGGTCAAGCTGCTGGAGGAGTTTCCAGATCCTGACCGAGAGCAGATTAGGACCGCTCTCAGCGGTAACCTCTGCCGGTGTACCGGCTACTACAAGATTGTCAGCGCGGTGGAAAAGGCGGCTAAGCGATGAGGCGTACCGTTCCGAAAAGGGAAGCTGACAGCGTTGTCCTCTATATGAGGACCTATTACTCGCTCCTCCGGACGACCGATGCGGTACAGATCCGGACGCTGGAGGAGACCCACATGGCCATGCAACCGTCGCTCCACCCCAGCGCAGATTCGATGGAGCCCGATATGTCGGCCTTCGTCTACACGAGCCTCCGCCTGCCTAACTGCATGTTTGACGTCCGGCAGGTGGTGCTGGGTCAGAGTGAGGAGGTCTTCCGGCGTCGAGGCTATCCCGAGGTGGAGTCCTGGCGTGTGGTCGTGGCTGTCGCACGACGACGTCGTATGTTCTTCGACGGCGTCGAGACGCTGGCCGTCTATATCGCCAGCATTTCCGACATCGACGACATCGTGCCGATGTTGACCGCGTTCCAGATCGAGTGGAATAAGATGCACACTCTCATTGAGGCCCAGGCGGGTCTGTCCGCCCGGCTGCAACAGGCTGCTGATGAGGGGACGTGGGGGCCGGAGTTAGCAGAGACTGTTCGAGAGGTCCTGCATCTCTCCACAGACGACTGGGATCGCCTCCAGACTGTCTGGGAGGACGCCCTGCCCGAGCTGCTGGCCCACGTCGGCGCGCAACGCAAGCGCATGTCGGTCACGTTGTTAGCCGGGTCCTATGTGGAATACCTGAGGGCCACGCAGAAGTGGTGGGATCGTGTGAACGACCGGGCGCCCTTCGATCTTTCTGAGCGGCCCACCTACTTTGTCTCGAGCAACACGCATAGCCTGGTCAACATGGTGACTTGTTTTGCCCAGCGCAATGAAGAGGAGCTGATGGCCTATCTGGAATCGGAGGCCGATCCTGAGCTCTGTGAGGAAGCGGAGCGCATCAAGCAGCGGAAGGTGCCCAGCAATTGGTCGAACTTCCTCTATTACGTGCTCAAGAAGTACCTCCAGGTGCCGGAGGGAAAGCACCTGCTCAAGGAACGAGAGGCCTTTGAGGCGGAGCATGGCGTCACTCGGATTCCGAGCCAGCATACTTTCGACCTCGAAGTGCAGCTGATCGACCTGTCGAAGTTGCGGGCTGAGAACCTCGACAGCCGCCTCATCGATCAACTGCCGCTGGATCACTTACGAGAGACGAAGGCGATCATCCTCAACATCGATTACCCCCTTGGCTTTGCTGCCTACCATCTGCTCTCGCGGATCGCCGTGAACGTGGGTGAGCTGCGGGGGGCTTATGTGATCGGCAAGGCGGCCACGCTCAACGGGAGGATCGGGGATGTCTTGATCCCCAACGTCGTCTATGACGAGCACTCGAGCAACACGTATCTCTTTAACAATGTCTTCACGGCATCTAACGTGGCCCCGTTCTTGGTCTACGGTGACGTGCTGGACAATCAGCGTGCTATTGCCGTCCACGGTACCTTTCTCCAGAACCGGCTTTATATGGAGTCTTTCCTCCGTCTGGGCTACACCGACGTGGAGATGGAGTCGGGCCCCTATCTCTCGGCCCTCTACGAGTTCATCCGTCCCCGTCGATACCCGGAGAACGAGCTGGTCAACCTCTATCCGGTGCCTTTCGAGATCGGGGTTCTGCACTATGCTTCGGACACACCGATCAGCAAGGGGCGTAACCTCGGGGCGCGAAACCTCTCGTACTACGGCATGGATCCCACCTACGCAGCGACAGTGGCAGTGCTGAGACGGATCCTGGCCTTGGAGACCGACACGCAGGCCGAGCAAGGAGAGCAAGCATGAAAGGCAGACACGTCGGGCGTGCGTTGCCCCGGTTCGAGGCACGTGAGAAAGTCGCTGGTGAGGCTCTTTACCCTGGCGACTTTGACGTGGACGGCGCGTTGACGATGCGACTGCTCTTTGCCGGCCGTCCTCATGCCCGCGTCGTCGACGTGGACACTCGTGCGGCTGAGGCCCATCCTGGCGTGGTCGCGGTCTTCACCTCCCGCGACGTACCGGTGAATGAGTATGGCCTGCAATACCCCGACCAGCCGGTGCTCTGTGGGCCCGGTGGGGATAAGACGGGCACCGATGTCGTCCGCTTCGTGGGCGACCAGGTCGCTGCGGTGGTTGCCGAGGACGAAGAAGCCGCCGAGGCAGCCCTAGATCTGATCCGTGTCGAGTATGAGGATCTTCCCGTCGTCACCGATCCCCGCGAGGCGCTGAAGGAGGATGCGCCGATCCTGCACCCTGCCTATCCAGGCACGCCGACACATCCAGAGCTTGTCTTTGAGGGCAATCTCGTCTCACGTCACCGCATCCGGCGGGGCGATGTCGATGCAGCGCTGGCCAAAGCTGACGTCGTGGTGGAGGCCACCTACGAGATTCCGGGGCAGGAGCACGCTTATCTTCAGCCTGAAGCCGGCCTGGCCTACCCCGATGAAGAGGGCCGGATCACCGTCATCGTCGCCGGACAGTGGGCCCATGAAGATCGCGCTCAGATCGCGCATGCGCTGGACCTGCCTGAGGACCAGGTCCGCGTGATCTATCCTGCCATCGGGGGCGCCTTCGGTGGGCGCGAGGATATGTCGGTGCAGATCGTCCTGGCCCTAGCGGTGCTGAGGCTGGGGCGCCCTGTCAAGATCACGTGGAGTCGCGAGGAGTCGATCGTGGGGCACCATAAGCGACATCGGCTCTTCGCCTGGGCCCGGTGGGCTGCGTCCAAGGAGGGGGACCTGCTGGCTGCCGAGTCTAAGGTCATTGCGGACGCCGGGGCCTATGTCTATACCACCAACAAGGTGATGGGCAACACGGTGCTCACCATCAACGGTCCGTACAAGATTCCCAACGTCAAGACGGATGTCCTGGCTGCCTACACCAACAACGTGCCTGGCGGCGCCTTCCGGGGTTTTGGCGCGCCCCAGGGTAACTTCGTTGCGGAGTCGCAGATGGCGAAGCTCGCGGAGGCGCTGGATATGGACCCGGTGGCACTCCGACTGCGGAATCTCGTCGGCGATGGCGACCCCATGCCCTGGGGTAAGCCCCTGCCGGATGACGCCAAAGGGCTCCGCCAGTGCCTCATCGCTGCGGCCGAAGCTGTGGGATGGGAGCGATCTGAGGGTGAGCAGGAAGGGCAGGAAGGTGCCTGGACCGCACCCGTGGCGGAGCCTCGTGAGGGAGATCCGCCTTACCTTCGCCGTGGCACGGGTATCGCGCTGGCGTTCAAGAACGTCGGGTTCTCCTTTGGCTATCAGGAGAACGCGTGGGCCGGCGTCGAGCTACACGGCGGCGCTGAGATCGAGCAGGCTGTGGCTCATGTGGCAAGCGCTGATGTTGGGCAGGGTGCTCGCACCGTGATCCGCCAGATGTTCGCGGAGGCCTTGGACGTGCCCGTGGAGAGGGTCGAGCTGCGTCAAGTCGACACGGCTGAGACGGAGAGCTCCGGCTCTGCGTCGGCCTCGCGGATGACGTACATGATCGGCAATGCGATTCGCGGCGCTGCTGAGCAGGCGCTGCAGAAGTGGCGCAATGAGGAGCGACCGGCTAAGGCGGCGTATACCTATCTAGCGCCGAAAACCACCCAGATCGACGCCGAGACCGGCTATGGACACCCTAACTTCTCCTATGGCTATGCCGCCATTGGAGCCGAGATCGTGGTGGACATCGAGACCGGCGTCTGTACCTACCCGCGGATCGTCTGTGCCAACGATGTCGGTCAGGCCATCAATCCTCGCTTGGTCGAGGGCCAGATCGAGGGCGGCGTCGTCCAAGCGCTTGGGTGGGCGACAACCGAGAACTATAGTGAGGCCGGAGGTTATCCGCTGACGCGATCGCTGAGCACCTACCTGATGCCCACCATCGAAGATATCCCCGGCAGGGTGCACTCCATCCTTATTGAGAATCCGGAGGCCCACGGGCCGTGGGGCGCCCGCGGTATGGGCGAGATGCCCTTCATTGCTGTGGCGTCAGCGCTTCAGCACGCCTTGTACCAGGCCACCGGTGTCTGGTACAACGGATTTCCGTTCAACTCGGAGCGGATCCTTCGCGGGCTCAGGGGGAAACTGCCTTTCCACCCCTTTGTGGTATAGTGACGCGCGTGCAGCTGTAAAGACTTCGTTCTTGGAGGCATGATCTGTGCGTCGTACGCGTCACTGGAGCTATCTGCTTGCGGTAGGGGCGATCCTCATCTCGGCCTTGGTCCTCTCTGGATGCGAGGACCTGGCTGGCTTGTTCCCACAGGAGGAGGAAGGGTTACCCTCCGCTTTTATCGCGCCGACACCGGAGGCCACATATCCACCGGAAATGTCCACGGCGCAGCGGATCCTGACCCGCGGTGAGATGGTCGTGGGCGTCCGGTACGATCTAGAGCCTTTCTCTTACATCGCGGGCGACAGCCAACTGGCAGGTCTCGAGATTGACCTCGCCCACGAGCTGGCGCGACGCTGGTTGGGATCGTCCGAGGCTGTGCGTTTCCGGCAGGTGAGGTCTGATACCGCTTTCCAGTATCTGGCGGAGGGCTCCGTAGATATCGTGTTTGCGGGGCTGGTACACACGCAGGACGCGGAAGCCCACGCAGACTTCAGCCCACCCTATTTCGCCAACGGGATGGCACTGCTCACATTTCCTGATACCGGCGTGCAGAGCCGGGCCGACCTCGAGGGTAAGAGCGTGGGAATCGTGACTTGGACGGGGAGCCGGGAGGAGCTGATGGCCTCAGCACCGGTAACCCCGACCGTCGTACCCTATACGCACTTCTTCGACGTGCTGGACGCGCTGCAAGCTCGTGAGATCGATATCTATGCTGATCAGCGCCACCGCCTTGAGCGCGCCCGACGATCCGTCACCGGTGCGACCATCGTTGGACAGTGGACTCAGGAACCCGTGGCGATGATCTATCGTCAGGACGACCCTTTCTTTGCCAATCTCGTACGGTTTACGTTCCAAGATATGGCGGCGGACGGCACTCGTGATGCGCTCTACGACCGCTGGCTCCCAGGCACGTCGCCGCCGTCGATCGAGCCCGTGCCCGGCAGTGTGCCGACCCCACAACTCGCCGAATCCCCCCAGGAGATCAGTAACCTGGATGTGATGAGGCGTATTCGAGATCGGGGGACGGTCGTTGTTGGTTACTTCCAGGATCGCTGGCCCTATAGCGGTGATCGCGCCGATGGCGTGCCGACCGGTTTTGAGATCCGCCTCCTGGAACGCATGGCGGAGCTTTGGCTCGGGTCCAGCTCGGCTGTGACCTTTGTGCCACTCGTTGACGAGGCGGATGGCTTACGGCGTCTTGAGGCCGGTGAGGTCGATATCCTGACCGGAGCCTTCGTCCATACGGCGGAGCGCGAGCTCCGCTTCGACTTCTCCATCCCCACGCTGGACGACGGGGTCAGTATCCTCTCCCTAGCCCAGAATCCGATCAATGACCTGCCAGAATTGAGTGGACAAGCCGTTGCGGTGGTCAACGGCAGCGCTGCGGAGGTTGCCGTCCCGGATTTGTCGCGGGGGACGGGCCTGTCAGCCGCCGGTTATCCGACCTTTGAGGCAGCCCTTGCCGCGCTCCAATCGGGCGAGGTGGTCGCGGTGCTTACCGAGCGCTGGCCCGCCCTGGATGTGCACTTCCGGCAGACGGGCTACGCCTTTACCGACCGCCGATTTACCTATCGCCCCGTGGGGTTCGTAGTGCCGCAGGGAGATTCGGACTTCCGGGACCTCGTGAACCTGACCTTGATGTCCCTTGAACAGCGCGGCATCTACCAGGAGCTTTACGAGCTCTGGTTTGATGATCCAACGCCGCCACTCGACGCCCTGCCAGGTCGCACAGCAGTCCCACTCGCGATCCGCCGCTAGTCCTAACATCTGGTATGCACGCTTGTCCCACTTGTACTTCGTGGGCGGGTACACTAGGTCTTCGTCTGCCTCGATCTAGTTTTTCGGAGGCGGCCGCGGATAGTGAACGCGCCCGCGGCTACGCTGACCTCCTGTGCGTGAGCGTATGCCTAACTCCTTAGCATAACCTCCGTGAGGCCCGATCCAACCTATTGAAGTCGAAGGTCGGCAGCTTAATCGGGCCAACTTGGCCCTCAACGAAGTTGAGCGCGGTTCGTCAAAATCTCGTCTTTTCGTCTGTTTGTGGTAAAATAACCGGGTGAAACAAGCAAGTGTATCCGAACAAGAACAACGACGTCCAATGGGTACCCTGGCTTGCATCATCACCGGATTTGAGGTCGTTGCGCGGAATCCTGAGCTCATCGTTCTACCTTTGTTGTTGGATCTGTTTCTGTGGCTGGGCCCTCGATTGTCGGTAGCTCCGATTCTGAAGAGCCTTAAGGATTTCCTTGCGCAGGTGTTCGTAACCGGTGGGGGTGCGCTGTCTGGCGTCTCTGACTCTTACGCTCTGGCAGGTCAGGTGCTTGACGAGCTGAGTCGTGGGTTCAACCTGTTTGCGGTCCTGAATCCCGGGCCTTTGCTCGGCTTGCCCGTGCTGACGCCGACCCGGCTGTCGGCTTTGCGCCCCTTTGGCGAGCAGCCTGCTATCGAGCTGGGCTCGTTCCTCCTCGTTTTCGTGGCGATGGGAGCGTTAGCTGTGCTTGGATTAGGCATGAACGCTCTCTATCTGCGCTCGGTGGGGCGCCGCGTCATCGACGAGACCGAGTCGTCCTTGCCCGGACCCAGGGGGCCGTTCACGATTTGGGGAAAGTTTACCAAGTTGGCCATGGTCGTCTTCTTTATGGTCTTTTCATTTATGGGTATGCTCTCTGTCCTCGCCAGCGTCGTGGGCGTCTTCAGTATGGCGCTTGCCGGGCTGGTGATGACCTTGGCATCGTCTATGATTCTCTTCCTAGCCGTGCACCTGATGTTTACCATTCCGGGGATTGTGCAACTGCGACGTGGTGTTCTGCAGGCGATGCGGGAGAGCTTGTTGTTGACGAGGGCGGATTTCCTTAACGTTCTCTTCCTTTTGGGCTTGGTCTTCGTCATCTCGCAGGGTTTGAATGTGGTTTGGACGCTACCGGAGCCGGAGTCCTGGGCCACGCTGATTGGCCTGGGTGGCCACGCCTTCGTTGCGACGGCGCTGACGGCTGCTCTGTTTGTCTTCTATCAGGAGCGCCTAGGGTTCATCGAACTTCTGAAGCAGATGTACGCCGCGCAGGCGAAGGAAGCTCCGGTTCAACCTTCCGGTGGCTAAGGTCATTTCGGGTGTTTACCAGCCTGGTGCGGGACAGGATCAGGTGGCAACACCCACAGGCGATAACGTGATCTATGGCTGGAAAATCAGGTAATTCTAATCTCAAATACGACGCCTCAACCATCCAGGTTCTGGAGGGGCTTGAGGCTGTGCGCCGGCGCCCCGGCATGTATGTGGGGGGCACGGATGTTCGCGCGTTGCACCATCTGGTCTACGAGGTCGTGGACAACTCCATCGACGAGGCCCTGGCGGAAGCGTGTGACTACATCCGAGTGGAGATTGAACCGGATCAGACCGTCACCGTCATCGACAATGGTCGTGGCATCCCCGTTGGGATCCATCCCGAGAAGGGGATCTCTGCCCTGACCCTGGTTCTGTCGACCCTCCATGCCGGAGGTAAGTTCGATGGCGGTGGTTATAAGGTGTCGGGCGGCCTCCACGGTGTCGGTGTCTCCGCAGTGAACGCGCTCTCCGAGTGGATGGAGGTCACCGTCCATGCTGATGATGGCAAGATCTACCGTCAGCGCTTCGAGCGGGGAATTCCCGTCACCGCTGTCGACGTGATCGGGACCGGTGACGCTGAGCAGACCGGTACGACCGTTCGGTTCCGCTTCGACCCCACCATTTTCGAGGACGTTGCCTACAACTTCGAGACCCTAGCTCAACGCTTCCGTGAGATGGCCTTTGTGACCCGCGCCGTTACGATCGAGCTGATCGACCAGCGGGAGACGCCACCCCGGCGGATGGCTTTTTACTTCGAGGGTGGGATTCAGTCTTTCGTCAAGTACCTCAACCGCAACCGGGAGGCCTTGCACGAGCCACTCTATGTGGAGAAGGAGGTCGACGGCACCATCGTCGAGGTCGCCTTCCAGTACAGCGATAGCTTCAACGAGACCGTTCTCTGCTTTGCCAACACGATCAACACTGTCGACGGCGGCACGCACCTGACCGGGTTCCGGTCGGCCTTGACGCGGGCTATCAACGAGGTCGGTCGTGAGCTCTCCGTCCTGCGGGATAGCGACCCCAACCTGAGCGGCGATGACGTCCGCGAGGGCCTAACCGCGGTGATCAGCGTCAAGGTCGCCGAGCCCCAATTCGAGAGCCAGACCAAGGTGAAGTTGATGAACGCCGATGTTCGCTTCGCCGTGGAGACGGTGACCAGTGACGCGATCTCCGAGTTCTTTGAGACCAACTCTCGCGCGGCCCGCCGCATTATCGAGAAGGGGCTCACCGCCCTGAGGGCGCGCGCCGCAGCGCGTAAGGCTCGAGACCTCGTCATCCGCAAGAGCGCGCTGGAGAGTATGACGCTCCCCGGCAAACTCGCCGACTGCTCCAGTCGTGACGCGTCTCAGAGCGAGCTCTTCATTGTCGAGGGTGACTCGGCTGGCGGCTCGGCCAAGCAGGGCCGCGACCGTGAGTTCCAGGCCATCCTGCCCCTGCGGGGCAAGATCCTCAATACCGAGCGCGCCGGCATTAACCGGATCCTGAGCAATCGCGAGATCCAGGCCATCATCTCGGCACTGGGCTGCGGCATCGGCGAGCAGTTCGACCTCAGCAATCTGCGCTACAACCGCGTGATCATCATGACCGACGCGGACGTCGACGGGGCCCACATCACGACCTTGCTGCTGACCTTCTTCTTCCGCTATATGACGCCGCTTATCGAGGAGGGCCACCTCTACATCGCGCAGCCGCCGCTCTACCTTGTCAAGGCAGGGCGTGAGGAGAAATATGTTTACACCGAAAAGGGGCTGGCCAGCACGCTCAAGGAGCTCGACGGACGCAGATACTCGCTCCAGCGGTACAAGGGTCTGGGCGAGATGAATCCCGACCAGCTCTGGGATACCACGATGGATCCAGGCGGGCGAACGCTGCTCCGGGTGCGTATCGAGGATGCAGCCGAGGCCGACAGGGTCTTCAGCATGCTCATGGGCAGCTCGGTACCCCCGCGGCGCAAGTTCATCCAGTCCCACGCGCGTGAGGTTGAGAACCTGGACGTGTAGACGTCGCCAACTCCACCACGCATACCCCTAGGTGTCAGTCGAGTTCCCCGGCGCCGTTCGGATCTGCTTCTAGCGAGACTAGCCCCTCGCGTAGGGCCCACAGCGTGGCCTGGACCCGATTGGCCAGGTATAGCTTGCCCATTATGTGGCTCACGTGCGTGCGCACGGTCGCCGCGGTGATGTGCAGCTTCTCGGCGATGTCCTCATTGCCCAGTCCCTGCGCCACCAGGCCCAGGACCTCAACCTCGCGCTCGGTCAGCGGATCCGTCGCAGGAGGGCGGTCCGACGGATGGGCAAGCTCCTGAAGGACTTTGCGGGCGATCACCGGGTGCAGCGACGATTCTCCCCGGTAGATCTGGTGAATGGCTTGCACGAGGTCGTCCGGCGCAGACTCCTTGAGGAGATAACCCTGGGCGCCCGCCTTAATCGCCGGAAGCACTTTTTCATCAGTTGCAAAACTGGTCATCACAAGGATGCGGCTCTCCGGCTGTTGCGACTTGATCTTGCGCGTCGCCTCGATGCCGTTCATCCGGGGCATAGCCAGATCCATCAGGATCACGTCCGGGTGGAGTCGTGAGGCCTGTGCGATGGCTTCTTGCCCATCGGCGGCCTCGCCCACGACGTTCAAGTCCGCGATCTCCGCGAGTAAGGCGCGGATGCCCTTGCGGACAATGGTGTGGTCGTCCACAATCAAAACGCGAATGGCCTGGCTCATAATGCCTCCTCTTTTCCATCTTGACCGTCCACGGTGACGTGTACCGTTATCGTTGTACCCTGTCCTGGCTGGCTATCCACAGTGACGCGCCCGCCGATCTTGGTGGCCCGGGCGACGAAGCTCTGCAGCCCCATACCCCCGCTGCGCTTGGCGCTGCGCAGATCAAAGCCGGTACCGTCGTCGCGTATTTGCAGGTACACGGATTCCTTCTCGTAGCGCATCCTGAGCGTCACATGCTGCGCCTGGGCGTGTTTCATAATGTTATTAAGTGCCTCCTGCGCAATCCGGTAGAGTTCCTGCTCAATCGTGATGGGCAAGCGACGCTCGCCCTCAACCTCGAGTTCGGCGTGTACGCCGGCTCGCGCCTCCACCGCCGCCAGCCGTACCCGCAGCGCCGTTACCAAACCTTCCTGTTCCAGCGCAGGTGGGTGCAGCTCAAAGATCAGCAGCCGCATATCGTACATCGTGCTCCGCGCTGTCTCGCGCAATTCCTGCAGATGACCCACGGTCACGTCCTGCTTGCCGGCCGTCAAGGCCCGGGTGGCAGCATCCGCGTAGAGCGCCATGCTATAGAGCGATTGCACCACTGAATCGTGGAGTTCCCTTGCCAGACGCTGTCGCTCCTCCAGCACCGCTAGCTGCCCGGCTTGCTCATTCAGCCGAGCGTGCTCGATACTGATCGCGGCCTGATTGGCGAAGAGGCTGACGATGCGAATGTCATCCTGCACAAAGCCGCCGGGCTTGTCGATAACCTCCAGCACACCGATGATGTGGCTGTTTGCGTACAGCGGGACAGAGAGTAACGCCGTGGGGCGTTGCCCCTGCAGGTATTCGCGAGACTCGCCGGCGGGCGCATTGGTCAGAAAGGGCTCGTTCCGACGTACAGCGAGGCCGGCCAGGGAGCCGGCAATGGGGATCCGCTCAAAGAACGCGGGCTCCGTCCCACTGGTGTAGGCCACGCGCAGCCAGTCTTCCTCTTCGACGAGTAGGACCGCGCTCCCGGTGGCGCCAGTCAATTGCTGTACCTCGGCGCAGACGATCTCAAGCACCTCCTTCGGATCGAGCTTGTGGAGCAGCGCGGCCGCCACCCGCTCCAGCCCCTCACTTTCGGCCAAGTGCTGTCGCGTCTCGGCATAGAGACGCGCATTTTCGACAGCGAGGGCCACCGAGTTCGCGATGCCCCAGACCAACTCGATCTCGTCGGGCGTGAATTGGCGATAGTCGCTTGAGGTACTGAGCACGGCCATTCCCAACACCTTAGCACTCACCCGGATGGGCACGGCAAGTACGGACTTGATGTCCCAGTCCTCCGGCAGCTCCTGACTGATCCGGGGGTCCGCCGCCGCATCGTACCAGACCGCTGGTGACTGCTGTGCCAATGCTTTACCCATCAAGGAGTTGACCACCCGATCCGGCAGGTGCTGCTCCGACTGGCCCGCAGGGTCTTCCTCGGTCCCCGGCCCGCGGAGCACGCGTGGCACGAAGACGCCGCGCTCCGGATCCAGCAGATGGATGCTGCAGTACGGCACATCCACGGCAGCGACCAGAGCGTCGGCAACCCTCTCCAGCACCTGATCCGGTTCCAGCGCGCTGGTGGCTGTCTGGGCGGCGTGCAACATCAGGGCGATGTGCTGTTGTGCCTTGGCCAGGTCCGCGTTGAAGGTCTCGGAGGTTCCCAATAGTTGCTTGTGTTCCCAGCCCAACGTAGCCAGCATCTGGGCCAGCTGGGTCTGCGCTCTCATGACGACCTCAAGCCGCTCTTCTGCAATGGTGGGCACCCGCTGGAGCGCCTCCAGGTAAGCATCGACGTCAACGCCTTGCGCCTGCGCTTGCCGGCGGAAGAACGCTTCGTCGGGCGGCGCGTGCAGAAATTGGCCCATAAACAAGGTGGCGACGTGTTCGCCTTTCACCAGGACCGGCATAGCAGCGTTCATCAGGCCCTCCGGGCACCGGTGTGTCGTGGCAGTTCCCTCCTGCAGGTGGCTGTCGAAGTAGTCATCGCTATGTGGACAACGCCCCCCTGCTTCGGGCGGCAGGCCATGAAAGCGAGTACAGAGGTCCTGCCAACCCACGGCGCACAGCACCTTACGCTCCGTATCCAGCAGCGCGGTAGCGACACCGGCGACACTGTACCACGACTGCATCATCTGCTGGAAACCTGGTAGGTCGACCAACTCGGCAAAGCTATACTGCATTGGTCACTCCTTCCACTCACGCCGACCGCACGAGAAGCGATGTCTGTGGCGACGACCGGCTTGGCACGCCCCATCGCCCTTATTATATACCAGACGCAGTACTCGTCTGTCAACACCGAGTGCAGATTCCTCTCCACGTGCGGCGGAGAGCACACCTGTCCAGGTCAGCTAATGTGGAGTTGGAAATCCACGCGGTGGTGATGCTGGACTGCGCCTCAAGCTGTATGCTAGATATAGTCATTGAGCGCCGAGGCCCTTGGCTAGGTTGCAGGGAGGGTATGTCTTGAACACCAATTTCCCACACCACCATGCCATTCTGCAGGATATCGCCCACCGGGCGATGCTGGAGCGTGGACTGTGGCCGGATTTCTCGGCTGCCGTGTTTGCCGAATTGGACCGGATTCAGTCGCCAGCCGCAGGTAGCCGCAATGAATTGGTTCGCGATCTGCGGCACCGGCTCTG
Organism: Anaerolineae bacterium; assembly: GCA_049975205.1. Classification (GTDB taxonomy): domain Bacteria; phylum Chloroflexota; class Anaerolineae; order B4-G1; family SLSP01; genus PWVB01. The sequence goes on from JBNGDL010000011.1 coordinate 63,760, forward strand.
GGCCTCCATCGATAACGACGACTCTCGCGACCTCGATCAACTGACCGTAGCCGAGACGCTGCCCGGCAATAAGATTAAGCTCCTGGTTGCGATTGCGGATGTGGACGCGCTTGTCCCAGAAGGATCCGCCATCGACGAGCACGCGCGCCACAATACGACCTCGGTGTATACGGCGGCTGAGATCTTCCCAATGGTGCCGGAACGGTTGTCGACCGATCTCACCTCGCTCAACGTCAGTGAGAATCGCCTCGCTATCGTCGTTGAAATGGTACTGGGTGCGGACGGCACGCTTCTGGGTTCGGACATCTATCGCGCGCTGGTCCGCAATCACGCACAACTTACCTATGGCGGTGTGGCCGCCTGGTTGGAGGGCGGCGACCTGCCGGAAGCGGTCGCCACCGTGAATGGGCTGGCAGAGAATTTGCGCTTACAGGATCGCATAGCCCGCAAGATGCGGAATCTCCGGCATATCCATGGGGCCCTGAGTCTGGAGACCATCGAGGCCAGGCCGGTCTTTGAGGGCGAGCAACTCCGTGACCTCAGAGCCGAAAGAGGAGACCGCGCCAAGGAACTCATTGAGGACTGCATGATCGCCGTCAATGGGGTCACTGCGCGCTATCTCGCGTCCCGGCAGCTACCCTCGATCCGCCGGGTGGTGCGCACGCCCAAACGCTGGGGCCGGATTGTCGAACTGGCCGCAAGCCATGGGCACGAACTGCCTGCGACTCCGGATGCCACAGCGTTGGATGCGTTTCTCATCGAGGCCAAGGCCGCCGCCCCCTTGCAGTTTCCCGACCTATCCCTGGCGGTGATCAAGTTGCTGGGCGCGGGTGAATACGCTGCGGAGCGCCCCGGTGACACCGCCCCCGGCCACTTTGGCCTCGCGGTTAAGGACTATGCTCATTCCACGGCGCCGAATCGTCGCTATGCCGATCTGATCACCCAGCGGTTGTTGAAGGCCGCCCTCGTCGGCCAGCGCGCGCCGTACACCTTTGCCGAACTGGAGGGCCTGGCACAACAGCTCACGATCAAAGAGGATGCGGCCAACAAAGTGGAGCGTCAGGTCGATAAATCCGCAGCAGCCCTCCTCCTCGAGGCGCGCCTCGGCGAGCAGTTCGAGGCCATTGTCACGGGCGCTGCGAGCAAAGGCACCTGGGTGCGGCTTCTCAAGATGCCGGTTGAGGGGAAGCTCATGAGCGGCTTCGAGGGTCTGGATGTCGGCGACCAGGCGTGCGTCGAACTGATCGGGACCAACGTTGAGCGGGGCTTCATCGACTTCAAGCGAGTGAGTTGTCCCCCGTCTTGATGCGGCCCTTCAGGCGCCTCTCTCCGTTGCGACAACGACACGTCAACGGGGCCGGGGATAGGTCGTGTGAACACAAGCGTAGCTAAAGGAGGGCGACAGACATGATCGAGCATGACGTCACGATTCGTATTGGGGGTGAGGCCGGCATGGGCCTGGAATCCAGCGGCGCGGGTTTTGCCAAGGCGCTGGTGCGGGGCGGGCTGCACGTCTTCGGCGTGCCCGACTTCTACTCGCGCATCCGGGGCGGGCACAACTTCTTTACCTTGCGCGCGGCGCGCGAGCCCCTCTACAGTATTGCCGATCCCGTGCATGTGCTGCTGGCCCTGGACATGGAGACGATCCGCCGCCACGTAGACGACGTTGTTCCCGGCGGGGCCGTCGTCTACGACAGCAAGGATGAGCTCCCCGAGGCCCTTCAGCGGGATGATGTGGGCTTCATCCCCGCAGCCCTCGGCGAGATGGCCCGGGACATCGGCGGTATGGAGCTGATGCGCAACACGCTGGCGCTAGGCATCGCTGCCGGGCTGCTGGAGTTCGACCTGAGCTACATGGAGGGCATCATCCGCGACAACTTCGCCCGCAAAGGCGAGGACGTCGTGGAGAGCAACCTCGCCGTCGTCCGAGCTGGGGCTGAGCTGGCGGCGCCCTATGTGGCTGACTATCCGTTCAGGCTACACGCCGTGCCCGACGCACCGCAGCGCATCATGCTCAACGGGACACAGGCCTTCTCAATGGGGGCCTTGGCGGGCGGCTGCCGCTTCGTCTCCGGCTACCCGATGACACCCGGCTCGCCCGTGCTTATCTGGTTCGCGCAGAACGGCGCGAAGTACGGCGCGGTCGCCAAGCACGTCGAGGATGAGATCTCCGCCATCACGATGGCGATTGGCGCGGCGGTCATGGGCGCGCGCGCGCTCGTCCCCACCTCCGGCGGCGGATATGCTCTGATGGTGGAAGGGACCGGCTTCGCGGGCATCAGCGAGACGCCCGTGGTCATCTATAACGCCCAGCGCCCCGGTCCGGCGACCGGGTTGCCCACTCGCACCGCGCAGGCCGACCTGCTCTTCATGATGCACGCCTCACAGGACGAGTTCCCGCGCATGGTGCTCGCGCCCGGCACGCTGGAGGAGGCCTTCCACCTGGGCTGGCACGCCTTCAACGTAGCCGAGCGCTACCAGACGCCGGTCATGGTGCTGAGCGACCAATTCCTGGCAGACGCCTTTCGCTCGCTGGAGCCCGACGCCCTCGACTTCGACGCGGTGGCGCTCGACCGCGGCGCGCTGCTCACCGACGCCGACCTCGACGCCCTCACCGAGCGCTACAAGCGCTATAAGGTCACCGAGAGCGGCGTCTCACCCCGCGCGCTGCCCGGGCATCCCAACGCCATCTGGGTGACGGAGAGCAACGAGCACGACGAATATCCCCGCATTCGGGAGAGCGCCCAGACCCGCATCGACCAGCAAAGCAAGCGGATGCGCAAGGCCGTTCCGATGGCGGAGGACGTTCCCGCGCCTACGTGGTACGGTCCTGAAGACGCGCCGTTGACGTTAGTCTGCTGGGGTTCCACCTACGGTCCGGTGCGCGAGGCTGTGGATCGCCTCAATGCGCAAGAGGTCGGTGCGGCAAACCTGCTGCACTTCAGTGGCCTGGAGCCCTTCCCGCCCACCGCAGAAGCCAGCCTGCGCCAAGCTCACAGGACGGTCGTGGTGGAGGGCAACTACACTGGGCAGTTGGAGACGCTCATCCGCGCCCGGACGGGGCTGTCGATGGACGGGCACATTCGCCGCTTCGACGGGCGGCCTTTCCGCCCTGAATTCATCCTAGCCGGCTTGGAGGAGGCATAACATGGTCACGCGCGACGACTACAAAACAGATGAGAGGCCCACCTGGTGCCCGGGGTGCGGGGACTACGGGATCCTCAATGCTCTGACCTTCGCCCTGGTGGAGCACGACATCGCGCCTCACGAAGTGATGATCGTGACGGGCATCGGCTGCGGCAGCAAGATACACCAGTATATGCGGGTCAACGGGATGCACACTCTGCATGGTCGACCCTGGCCTGTGGCGCAGGGCGCCAAGCTGGCCAACCACGATATGCGCGTCGTCATCGTCCACGGCGACGGCGACGGCTACGGCGAGGGCCTGGGCCATTTCGTCCACGCTGTCCGCCGCAATCCGGGCGTAACCGAGCTGGTGCAGAATAACCTGATCTACGGGCTGACCAAGGGACAATACTCGCCCACCAGTGAAAAAGGCTGGAAGACCTCCACCTCGCCCGAGGGTTCCATCGAAGCGCCGGCGCAACCGCTCGCCTTGGCGCTGACCCATGGCGCGACCTTCGTGGGGAGGGGGTTCCCCGGCGACCTGAAGCACCTCCGGTGGCTGATCGGTGAGGCGCTGGCGCATTCTGGATACGCATTGGTGGACATCCTGCAGCCCTGCGTCACCTTCAATAAGCCGCGTGCCTACGACTTCTACCGCGAGCGGGTCTACAAGCTGCAGGACGAAGAGGGGTACGACGCCGGCAATCGCACCGCAGCCTGGGAGCGAGCGCAGGAATGGGGGGATCGCATCCCCATCGGCATCTTCTACCGCGCCACCCCCGGCCCCACATTCGAGGCGCAGGATCCGGTGTTGCAGGACGGCCCCCCGCTGGTGAAGCGCCCGTTGGAAAAGCTCACGTCGGACCAGGTCGAAGGCTTGCTTGCCGGGCTGCGCTGACGTACGGGGCCGGTCCGAATCGGCGACTCACCTGATGGACGGGAGGCGACCCCGTCAGGCATCAATAGCCGACGACGGAACTGAGGTGCAAAATGCTACATGTCGAGGACAGGCAGAGGATCCTACACGAGATCGACCAAGCGATCGCAGCCGCACAATCACCCGAGCAGGTCGCGACAGAAACGCTAAGACGGATGCACCGTCTGCTGCCTACCCAGCGAACATCGGTCCTGGCGGATGATCCTGACGGGTCGTCGCGGACGTCGGGTGTTCCGCCGCAAGAACGGATGACCGTTACTCATGACGTCGAGAGTGTGGCGCCGGGCCCCGTCACCGAGGAGCACGCTGATGAGGTCTCTCTGGTGGCGATGTCGCTGGCCACAGCGCTCCAGGCTGCGCAGCTCTATGCTGCGGCGCAACAAGAGCTGGCGGAACGGGAGGCCGTAGAGCGGACGCTCCGCGAGAGCGAGCTGCAGCTCCAGGAAAAGGCCGAGGACCTGATGCTGTGCAATCGGGAATTGGACGCCTTCGCCCAGATGGTGGCTCACGAGCTTAAGGCGCCGATCTCGTTGCTGGTGGCGTACACAGGCCTAATCGAGGAAGATGAGCTAGAGTCAGGCGATGACCCGGAGAAATTGAGCCTGTACCTCGAGGAGATTAGCAGAAGCACCCGCAAGATGAACCGCATCGTGGATGAGCTTCTGTTGTTGGCGAGCGTGCGCGAGCCTGGCGACATCCCGTGTGACCCGGTTGACATGGCCCCCATCATCTCTGACGTGCTCTGGCGTTTCTCGAACTTGATCCGATGCCGTCAGGCGACGATCACATTGCCCGAGGTCTGGCCGATCGCCGTCGGCTACGAGCCGTGGATTGAGGAAGTGTGGGCAAACTATCTCAGCAATGCGCTTAAGTACGGCGGCGACCCGCCGCAGATTGCGTTGGGGGCGTCAGTTGTAGAGGGGAACTCCAGGAATGGTGGTCCCCCCTTGATCCGGTTCTGGGTTCGCGACAGTGGGAAAGGGCTTTCGATGGCGGAACAGAAACGCATCTTCAGGCCTTTCGAAAGACTGGGTCAGATGCGCGAGGAAGGTCATGGTCTGGGGCTCTCGATCGTCCGGCGGATTATGGCACGGCTGGGTGGCGAAGCTGGCGTCGAGAGCGCCGGCAAGCTGGGGGAGGGGAGCCTCTTCTATTTCACTCTACCGGGTCGATCCTGATTTGCGAGCCGCCGGAGCAGGCTCGAAGATTCGCCTGGCCCCGGCTCCACACTAAGTGGAGCTGGGGCCCTTTATGTCATCTGAACGTGGACTTGAAACTCCACGGCGCACCGATGTGGGCCATCCCATAGTGGGGTATGCTTAGGGTGTTAGGGGGAAGGTGCCCGGTCATCGGGCAAGAAAGGGGGCGGCATGGGTCTCCAGCTGACGCACAGAGTGGGATCGTTAGCGTGGTGGCGTGGAGCGATTTCCGTGCTGTTTGGCGTGACGGCTCTTTGGTCAGGCACCTTCCTTACAATGCTTGTGCTGGGTCTTGGTATCTATGCTCTGGTAGATGGTTTCTCGGCTCTGATTGCGAGCCTGCTTGCCCGCTACCGACGTGATCCTGGCTGGCCATTGGCGCTCAGGGGAGTGGCGCGTATCCCCATCGGGGTGCTTGTCTGCGTCCGACCGAGTGCTGCAGGGCCGGCACTGCTCTTCGCCATTGTTGCCTGGGCGATGCTGACCGGGGCGCTAGATGTCGTAGCGATGCTTGATCAGCTGCGTCATACGTACGAGCGTCAGCGGCGGCAATCCTGGGATGGCGCGGTCAGGCGCCAGCGGCAGATGTCCTGGGATGGTGTGATCGAGCGCAATATCCTTTACGCCCGCGCTGAGCAAATGTCGTGGGGCGACCGGAGCGACCGCAAGCTGAGCGGCGTCCCCGCTGAGAGGCCAGGAGATAGACGACTGATCGTGGGTCCGGCATCCCACGCTGCTCAGAGCGCCGGACGTCAGGAGTGGGAGCAGCTT
>JBNGDL010000011.1:69892-88659 GCA_049975205.1 Anaerolineae bacterium
GTGTGGAGCGTTCTGGGTTTCTTGGAGATCCTGCTGGGGCTGCGTGTCGCCCTGAAATTGATGGCGGCCAACCCAGACAGCGGCTTTGCTGCTCTCATCTATGGCGTCACGGAGCCATTCGTTGCACCCTTTGCGTTGCTGGTGCGAACGCCTTCGGCCGGTGGCGTCACCCTCGAACTCACAACACTGATTGCGATGGGCGTCTATGCTCTGGCCACTTGGGGCATCGTTCGCGTGATCCAGATCGTTACGGACCGCCCCAGTGCACGCACCACCACGCGCTCAACGCGGGAACAGACTGGTGAGGGCGTCGAACGGACGACCCACACCACGCGCAGCGGTTAAGCGCAACGCGTGCTAACTTAAAGCGGGTGGCTTAAAGCGGGTGGCTTAAAGCGGGTGGCTAACACTTAACCATAATGGACAAGCGACGTACTGCGACGGTGCTGCTCCTGATGACTGTGGCACTCCTGGCGTGTGTGAGCACCACGCCGCTCCCGCCGGGGTCGCTTGCCTACGTGACGCTCACACCCGCACCCCTGCCCGGCAATGGCCGGGAAGCAGCGTATGCTGCGGCGCAGGCCACGCTCACAGCCGGCCAGAGCGAGATGGCGGCGCTGGCACATCAGGCCACGGTGGTCAGCCTGAGCATGGACCAGGCCGCGGATGCTGCGGCGCAGGCTACCAGGGACGATGACCAGCGCCAGCTCATGGAGCTGTCCATCCGGGCTACCGAGGTCAGCCTCAACATGGCCCAGGCGGCTGCCACCCAGCACGCCATCGCAGAACAGAATCAGATGACGCAAAACGCCACGACCACTGCACAGGCCCAAGCTGCTGAAGCCACGGCCACCGCTCAAAGCCAGGCTGCTATGGCCACGGCTCGGAGCCAAGAGGCCACAGCCACGTATTCCGCCTACGTCCTAGAGGTTACACAGACCGCGCAAGCTCAGGCAGTTCTGGATGCGCACGCCGCAGGGACGGCCCAGGCGCACGCCACGCTGACCGCGTATCCATTGACGGCTACACCGGCGGCTGCGATGCAGGCGTACATCGTACGAAGCCGGGATCAACGGGAAAGGCGCGCCCTATGGGATGAGTTTGTGGTCACTCCCCTGACGGTCATCTTGGTTGTCACGGTCAGCATTCTGCTTATCGTGGGCGGGGTGATCACCTTCCGGCGGCTCCTGCCGATCGTGGAGTACCGCCTGCGTAATCCACATGGGGACCGCGATCGCGATATGCTTCCCCGGTCTCTGACGGGGGTCACCGTCGTGGATCTCGACCCCCGTGACTATCGGCTGGAGGGGTCTGGCCTCTACCCTCGCAGTCACCCTCAGCTCGTGAGCGAGGAGACGCCACAGGTGGAGGTTGTCGACCCGGATGAGCCATCCGTCATCAACTGGATTGCGGAAGCCGAGCGCAAATTGCGCACCGATGGGAGCATCCAGAGATGAGCGCCGACCGCTACCTAACTGCGGCTCGGTACGTGGCCCGGGCCATCCCGGGCATCCTGGCTCAGCGCGGATTGAGCCCGTTCATCAGTCGCTGTGTCCTGACCGAGACAGAACAAGGCCATGCCTGGCTCTTTGTTGTCCTGGAGATCAGCCCGGAGCAACCCACGCAGGACTACGCTGCGCCGGATGTATTGGACTACCTCTCTGCGGCGCTCAACGGCCTTCCGGTCGTGGTCAGCGAGTCCTTCGGTCTGCGGTATGCCGTGCTCCTAAGCCCTCCCGGTGAGTAATCTGGCCTTATTAGATCATTAGATATAGGAGATGGAGAGTATGAGACTCAACGCACCCAAAGCAGTTACCTTCTGGATCGCCGTGGTCCTCGCAGCAGTGGGGCTCCTTGCTTCGCTGGGGGTCATCTCCGAGCTTGCCAGCTACGCCGTGTGGCTGGTCGTGGCCGGGTTCGTGCTCCTGGCCCTCGGAACACTGATGAGGAATCTGTAGGGCTACCGGGTCGGTAAGCCCTGCAGTACGACGCTGTAACGCGGGGCGGCGCGTGCCGCCCCGCGTTTGCTCCTTCGGACGGCGTGCGCTAGACTAGGCATACCGTTGCTTGTGCGTCGCGCATCGTCAGAAGGAGCACTCATGCCCACGTTGCCCGTCGAAGACCGTCCCCTGACGCCCAAGGAGGTCGCCGAACTCGCATCGGCTGACGCCCTGGCGCGTTTCTTCACGCACCTCGGCTATCCTGAGGGCACGCGCCTTCGATGACGCCGGAGGCCGAGGCGCCGCTACGCGCGGCTCGTTCACTGACCCGAGAGGATCTCCATCTCGTCTGCTGGGAGTATGTGTGGTCGTGAGCTGGGGCTGGCTCGGAACGCGGTGCCTCGTCGTTGAGGCGCCAGATCCCTCGCTGCGCTCAGCGCCCTAGCGCCCCCGCTCCTCCGCTCCCCCTCTCCCTTGTCCCTGCTCCCAAACCCCTGATCCCCCGCCCCTCCGCCCCTTCTCCACAGCACACGCTTGTCAGCCGCGCTTCTCGTGATAAAGTTCAGGTGCTTCACAGATCCGTGAACAAGGTATGAAACCCACTCAGTGTCCGAATCCTAAGCGCGAGCGGCCCACCGTCGGCGTCCTCGCCGGCTGGCAAGCCCATGCCGGGACGCCGGATAGCTTCCTGCATCAAGTGTTCCGCGGCATCCATGCGGCGGCGCGGGACCAGGACTGCAACCTGATGCTGGCCTACAGTATCGGCGCGCCGCGCGGCACGGGGCTGGGACGCCCTGCCTGGCCCCTGCTCATCGAGGAGGCGGACTTCGTCCCGGTGGGTCCCTGGAACGTGGACGGCTTAATCATTGCCCCGCCGATCGTGGCCTCGAGCAAGGGCGCGCAGTATTTCCAGGCACTACAGCGAGAGGGCTACCCCATTGTCTCCGCGGGCGCGGGCCTGCCGGGTTCCTCGATTGTCGCCGACAACGAGCAGGGCATTCACGAGGCGATGGCGCATCTGCTCGCGCACGGTCACACCCGTATCGCCTTCGTCGCCGGGCATCGCGATCGCGTGGACGGCGACTCCGGCAGTCGCTTGATGACCTATCAGACCTTTCTCGAGGAACACGGATTGCCTCAGGATCCCGGCCTCATCGCCTACAGCGCCCACACGACGCCGGGCGGACGGGAGGCGATGCGCGAGATCCTGGAGTCCGAGGTTCCCTTCACGGCTGTGGTCGCCAGTAACGATCTGGCGGCCGTCGGGGCCTGGGAGGTCCTGAGCGAGGCCGGGTTGTCCGTACCGGACGATGTGGCTCTGATCGGCTTCGATGACCGCGTCGAGGCCAAAGCCCTTGTACCTCAGCTCACCACGGTGCATTACCCGATCTTTGAGGTGGGCTATCAGGCGCTTCTGCTATTGCTCCGTCACCTGCAGGGTGAGGTCGAGGGGGAGGTTATCACCAAGGTTCCAACGCGTCTTGTGGTGCGCGAGTCCTGCGGATGTCTGCCCGGCGAGATGCTCGCGGTGTCCGGAAGATCTCGCCCCAGCGCTGCTTCCCCTGGCCAAGACGGGCCTCTTGCCCTCAATGAAGGCTCGGACAGAGCATCCGTGGTCGAGACGATGGCCGAGTTGGTCTACAACGAGACGCATGCGCTGAATCTCAACGAGGTGCAGTCGCTCTGCACCCGGCTGGTGCGCGCGTGCCGAGAAAGTCTGAGTCAGGGTGATACTCATATCTTCCGGCGGAGTCTTCAGAGGATCCTCGAGTATGTTGCGCCGTTAGAGGATGGCCTTCAAGGGTGGCAGGCGGGGATCTCGGCTCTGCGTCAGCAGATGTCAGCTTTGCAGACGCGTGTCCGTGCCGGGGGGCTGACGGTGCGGCTGAGCGAGCGCGAGATCGAGGATATGCTACATCAGGCGTGCATCGCGATCGACGCGACGGCGCACGGGCAACGGGCACGTGAGACGATTCGGCAGGCAGGCAACGCCCATCAGATCTACGAGATGACCGCACGCTTCCAGACGGCTCAGGAGGAGGCCGATATCATGCGGGCGTTGGCGGATGCCTTGCCCGACCTGGGGATCGACCACGTCGCCGTCGCGCTCTATGAGGCAGAGAGGGACGATCCGGTGGCTTGGAGTGTGGTCCGAATGGCACCCGACGATGGGACGTCATCGCAGCGCATACCAACGCGCGAGTTCCCGCCCCCCGGATTGTACGCCCCGAACAAACCCTTCCACCTCGCCCTGACCCCCCTCTTCTTCCAGGGCAACCAGCTGGCTGGATTTGTGGCCTTCGATATGGGCAACTTGGACTTCTGTGCCCACATCACGTGGCTGTTGGCGGCTGCGTTACGAGGACTGCGGCTTTATCGCGCTGCTGTGGAGGGCCGGCGGCTGGCTGAAGAGGCCAACCGGCTGAAGGGCCGGTTCCTCTCGATGGTCAGTCACGAGCTGCGGACGCCTTTGAATCTGATCTCGGGATTGAGCGATCTGCTCCTGCGCGAGTCGAAGGGGGAGGCGTCTGCTGAAGGCAACGGGATGTGGGAGGACTTGGAGCGAATCTACGTTAACGCTCAGCATCTGGATGATTTACTCCGGGATGTGTTGGATCTGGCCCGTAGCGAGGTCGGCGAACTGCACCTGACCCACGAGTTGTTGGATCTGGATGAGGTGTTGGAGCCTATCTGTGTTATCGCCAAGTTGCTGGTGCAGGAGAAGTCACTGACGTGGCGCACAGAGATTCCCGAGGTGTTGCCCTCTGTGTGGGGCGACCGGACGCGCCTGCGGCAGGTGCTTCTGAACCTGGTGAACAACGCGGTCAAGTTCACCGATGAGGGGGAAATCCTCCTGCGCGTCACGGTGCAGGACGAGAGCGTGAGCGTGTCGGTGAAGGATACGGGCTTGGGCATCCCGCCCGAGGAGCAATCCGTCATCTTCGACGAGTTCCGCCAGTCGGAGCGGTCGACTGCGCGGGGTTACGGGGGCCTGGGGTTGGGCCTGGCAATCTGTCGACGTCTGATCGAGATGCACGGCGGCGAGATAGGGGTCCGGTCATCCGGGGAGGAGGGGGCCGGCTCGGAGTTCCATTTCACGCTGCCGATTGTCGCACGACCCGGTGTCCTCTCGGAGGGTGGATCGACGTCGGACACGACTGAACGTGTCGTATTGCTGGTTGGGGATCTGGAAAGGGCCCGGGAATTGCGGGGCCAGTGGTCGCAAGATGGGTTCGAGCTGGTGCCGCAGTGTGTGGAAGGGGATGGCGAGTGGCTCAATGCTGTTCTGGCGGCTTCCCCTAGCGCCGTAATCCTCGACGAGGAGATTGCTGCGGGATCGGGCTGGGAGACTCTGAAGGTGCTCAAACAGAATCGGGAGATGCGCCGTGTTCCCGTCTTGTTCCTTGGAGGTGGGCGAGAGCTTGATCACAGCGGTCTGCTGGAGGTTGATTACCTGACCAAGCCTATGGAGGCGACCGAGTTGGGCGAGGCGCTTGTCGCGCTGGGTCTCTTGGGCAATGGGATGACTGTGTCTCCTGAGAAGACAATTTTGGTGGTGGATGACGACCTCGGGGTGCTGGATATGCATACACGGATAGTGCAGAGTCAGTCGCCCACTTACCGTGTGCTACAGGCTCGCGATGGTTATGAGGCGCTAGACATCATTCAACAGACGGCTCCGGACCTGGTGTTGTTGGACTTGATGATGCCGAGGCTGGATGGCTTCGGTGTGCTGAAGGCGATGCGCGAGCGACCCGAAAGCCGCAGCATCCCCGTGATCATTCTCACGGCTCAGACGTTGGCGGAAGAGGATATGGCCCGACTGAACCGCGGGATGGTCAGCGTGCTGAGCAAAGGGCTCTTCACGGAGGAGGAGGCTCTGACCCACCTGGAGAGCGTCCTGGCGCGCCAGCGCAAGGCCGCTTCCGATTCCCAAGGCTTTGTGCTTCGAGCAATGGCCTACATTCACACTCACTACATGAACGCGATTTCCCGGAGCGACATCGCCGGTCACGTAGGGGTCAGCGAGCGGCATCTGACCCGTTGTTTTCATCGAGAGACCGGGGTGACCCCGATCTCCTATCTGAACCGCTATCGGGTCAAACAGGCGCGCTACCTTTTGGAAGCCGGCAAGATGGGCATTACGGATATCGCGATGGCGGTTGGTTTTTCCAGTGGGGGGTACTTCTCCCGGGTGTTCCGGCAGGAGATGGGGGTTTCGCCTCTAGCCTATCAGCGCGGGGAATGTGACGATTCCAGGATGGGGGAGTTGTCCTAAAAGTGTAAAATGTCGTCCGAAAAGTAGAAGACTTCTCTCCTACATCGTGCTAGAGTAGGGACAGGACAAAGTCCAGGCTCAGCATTCACAGTCACGATGTGGGAAGGTCTCTATGACACTGTGCACGGCCCCGACCCTCATGGTTGTGGGGGATGACGCCAGTTTCCGCTACTTGATTCAGCGCTACGCCAAGAAGAGTGCGTGTTCCGTCGTGTTCACCCATCTGACGGAGGACGTCTTGCCCGTCGTGCTACAGGAGGAGCCGGGGATCGTGATGGTGGAGCTCGATTCCCCTGATGGGCGGGGCAAGGACGTGTTGCGCGATCTGAAAGCGCATCCCGGCACTCGGGAGATCCCGGTGATCGTGTGCTCTTGGACGGATGAAACGGAGTGGAGCCTGAAGGCAGGCGCAGCGATTCATATGCAGAAACCGATCCTCTATGACGATTTCTACGCAGCCCTGATGGACTTGCGAGGATGGCAGACGCATTGAGGGGGCTGCTGGTGGAGACCTCCTTGCTCCCAGCTATAGTGGGATTATCGTCTACCGTGGCACGTGAAAGGTGCTTGAATGCGTAAACTGGCCTGGCTGAACCATCTGTTGGTCTATCTTCTATGGGCGATTGTACTGGCTGTGGGGATCTGGCTGCTGCTCTTGAGCCGTAATGCGCTGTTCGAGGTGGTTGGCGTGCTCTACGTTGGTGACTCCTTGCAGCGGGCCCGGCAGCTCAACTCATTGGAGAAGTTTTACAGCTTGGGGGCCGGCCTAGCCTGGCTTGCCATGATGATTGTCTCCGAGTTCTACTTCCGAAGCGGCGCACGTCGCGGTCGTTTACTGGAGCGTTTCGCCCGCGTACTTGGTGTTGAGCTTCTGTTGCTTTTCGTAATCGATGCTGCGCTGGTGTTGGTGAGAGGGCCGGGCTCTGTGACGTGGTCGCGGTGGCTCATACTCGGGAGCGAGCTTGTCGTAGGTGTTGCCTGTGTCCTGTTTGCACGTCGTGCCCCCTCGATAACGTCCGACATCGTATACGACGACGAAATGTAGCGTGCGCTTGTTTCCTTCCTCCCTTACTACTACAGTCTAGACACTATAGATAGAGGAGTTATCCATTATGCCTGTCTCTTACGCCCCCTATGATCTCAGGGAAGGTTACGTGCATCATTGGTTGGTGGCCGGACCTCAGGTCATAGCGATTGAGGACCTGGAGTCGGCGACGGACGAGGCCGCCAAGCTCCAGATTGCAGAGCGTCACTATGAAGAGGACGCCGGCATCCGCGAGACGCCGGTAGAGCCGGGACCGCTGACGGAAAGCACCTTCACCATCGGCGACTTCCAAGGACTGTGGACCAGCATCTCCTGTGGCGGGGACCACTTTGTCGACCTCACGGACTTCTATCCTGCCCCTCGGTATCTGCGAGCGTTCGCATACACCGAGCTGGTCTCTGAGGACGCGCAACCGTTGACCGTGGTCTTGACGGCCCGCGGTCCTGCGGATGTGTGGTTGAATGGGGCGCATGTCTATCGCGGTGCGTCCTTTGGACTGCGTCACGATACCTTTGAGCTCTCGCTCCGTGAGAGGGCTAACGAGCTGTTGGTGCGCTTCGAGCAGGTCGGCAGCGGGGCGTGCGTGCAGCAGTTCGCGCTGCGGATCGCTGGCGAGGTCAAGGGTGTGACGACGCGCCTGCCCACGGCAGCGCCAGATCTCGCCCTTCGCAACAAGCTGGAATCGATCTTCGACAGTGCCTATCTCGACCGCGACGTCTTCACTCGGGATGAGATGATCACAGTCCAATGGCCTGCGGAGATCGGCGCTTCGGAGAAGTTGATGATCAGGCTCCAGACACCGTCTGGGCGGATCTACGCGGAGTCCAAGGCTGAGGCGCGAGGGGGGCAAACGTCAACGTTGATCTACGCCCTCAATGCGCCGCAGGGCCCGTTGCGCCTCCGGTTCATGCCGCCACTCGAGCTCTTCTATGATGAGGACTTGCGGGTCGTGCGTCAAATGCCCTTGTGGGGGACGGGCGTGCAGACCTATTCAGACACGCCCTATGATACCTATCCACAGCGACGAGGTGAGGCCCTCCGGCACGCTATGCGTGGCGATACCCTCTTTGCTGAGATTGCCAAGATGGCCCTGGGGCAGTGGGATGTCATCGATAAAGCCGTTCTCTCGCGTGCGATCGACACCGTCAATCGGCGCGAAGTGGACAGTCCCGTGTCTCTGGTGGGATTGCTCGGCATATTGGACCGGTGGGGCGACCATGAGAAGCTCCCGGACTCGCTCAAAGATCTTCTTGAGGCGTGTGTTCTCAATTTCGAGGGTTGGGCTGATGCGTCCGAGGAAGAGGGGCCGGACGCGGCAGGCGAGAGCACGCGCATTCTCTTGTACACTGCTGAGATCTTGGCCGGACAGCTCTACCCTGACCGGGTCTTTGCCCACAGCGGACAAACCGGTCAATGGCATCGGGAGAGAGCTGAGCGATTGGCGCTGGACTGGTTGCGCAGGCGAGGGGCTCGGGGATTCGCGAGTTGGGATTCGGGATGTGCCTTTGAGCGAGAGCTCGTCGCGCTCTCTCACTTGATGGACCTTGCCGAGACGGAAGCTGTGTGGCAGATGGTGACCGTCATCACGGATAAGCTGCTCCTTACCGTTGCGCTTAACAGTTACCGGGGCGTTTTCGGCGCGACCCAGGGCGCGGCGGACGTGAGCAGCATCACCGGGGGGCTTCTGGGGCCGATGGCGGGGATCATCCGACTCCTGTGGGGCCAGGGAATCTTCAACCACCACCTGGCCGGCCTCGTCAGTATGGCGTGTATGGAGGACTATCAACTGCCGCTTCTCACGGCCGAGATCGCGATCGCCCAGCGAGATGAGCTGTGGAACCGTGAAAGCCACGTGATCACGGCTGAGGAGACCGTCAACAAGGTCACCTATCGCACCCCAGACTATCTCCTGGCATCTGCGCAGGATTACCGGCCTGGGGAACCTGGATCGCGCGAGCATATCTGGCAGGCGACGCTTGGACCGGAGGCGGTGGTTTACGCTAACCATCCGGCGTCTGTCGGGCGCAGCCAAGGGCATGTGCCCGGCTTCTGGCTGGGGAATGTTACGCTGCCGCGGGTGGCGCAATGGAAGGATGTGCTCATCGCCATCTATAATCTCCCTGAGGATGACTGGATGGGGTACACGCACGCCTATTTCCCTGCCTACGCTTTCGATGCGCATACGCTGCGTGAGAACGCACAGGGACAGACGTGGGCCTTTGCCCAGAAGGGCGATGGCTATCTAGCGCTCACGGCCTCACAGGGTCTGACGTGGATCACTCGGGGGCCGGGCGCATACCGTGAGCTGAGGTCGGAGGGGAGCGAGACCATCTGGTGCTGCCAGATGGGGCGCGCGGCGTTGGATGGGGACTTCGCGGCGTTCCAGGACCGCGTCTTGGCACAGCCGTTGACGTTCGAGGGGCTTGCGGTTACCTTTGAGTCCTTGCGAGGCGAGACCCTGGCGTTCGGCTGGGAAGGCGCCTTCCTTCGAGACGGGAAGGAAGAGCCACTCAGAGGCTTCAAGCACTATGAGAACCCGTACTGTGTAGCGGATCTTGGTGCGCCCGAGATGGAGATTCGGTCGGATCACTACCTGATGCGCCTGACGTTCGGCTAGGCTGAGTTCGAATTGTCCTAAAAGTATAAATATCTGTCCGAAAAGTATAAGACATTTGGAGGTGATCATAGTAAAGTAAGGGTGTGCTGGCGGGTTGTGTCTCTCTTAGGGTGTTCTCTCCGTTAGACCCTTGGCGCCTGCCAGGGGGGGAGATGCGTTTTTCATTCAGATTCCATATGGAGGAGACGATGAAGCTGAAGAAGTTGAAGCGACGCGAGTTTATGCACCTGACCGCGGGCGCAACGCTGGGGGCAGCCCTAGCAGCTTGTGCCGCACCGCCCCCCGAGACGGTCGAGGTTGAGAAGACCGTTGAGGTCGAGAAGATCGTCGAGAAGACGGTCGAGGTCGAGAAGACGGTCGAGGTCGTCGTCGAGGTGCCGGAGGGCCGCAGCGAGCCCCCGATGCTGCAGCCGCTTGTTGACAACGGGACCCTGCCCCCGGTGGATGAACGCTTGCCGATGACACCCTTCGTGGTGGGCGGGCGCGAGGCCATTGGTGTCTACGGTGGCGAGATACGCCAGATCCATTATGACACTGTCTGGTCGACCCAAACCTACGACTGGTTCGCCGATCGGGTGGTGCAGTACTCGGATCTAGATCTGAAGACCCTGGTTCCCAACATCTTCGAGAGCTGGGAGGGGTCGGACGACGGCACCACATACACGCTGCATCTGCGCAAGGGGATGCGCTGGTCGGACGGGCAGCCCGTGACCACTGAGGACGTCAGATTCTGGTGGGAGGACTGGGCCAACTACGAGGGCCTGGGATGGATCGGCACGGCCTTCAACGGTATCCAGAACCAGCCCTGTACCCTCGAGATCATCGATGACTACACTTTCCGCTGCACCTTCGATTACACCTACGGCCTCTTCCCCCACATCCTGACCCGGCACATGGGAGGTTACCCGCAGGAGGGGCCGCTCATGCCCGCGCACATCATGAAGCAGTATCACCCCGACTACGTCAGCGAGGACGTTATTAACGAGCTGATGGAAGAATGGGGTATGGAGACGTGGGAGCAGGTTACCAACCGCTTCCCCGGTCAGTGGGGCCTCAACGTTTGGCAGTACCCGGATTGGGCCAGGGACTTCCCAACGCTCTCGGCGTGGGTTCCCAAGGAGTCCCCGTCCGAGGGCCTCATCATCTTCGAGCGCAACCCCTACTACTGGAAGGTTGACCTGGTCGGTAACCAGCTGCCCTACATCGATAACCTACGGCTGGACTACCTGGCTGACGAGGGGACGATGGAGCTGAAGCTGATCGGCGGCGAACTTGACTGGGTCGGCATGCACGGCGTGACCATCGCCAAGTACCCGCTCTACAAGGAGAACGAGGCGGACGGCAACTACGCCGTCGGCGACTATCTCTCCTGTATGACCGACCGGTACACCCTCTATCCTCGGCGCACGCTGCCCAACGATCCGGTGTTGGAGGAGATCGCCAACCATCCCAACTGGACCCGCGCACTCTCCGTGGCCATCGACCGGGAGGAGATCAACCAGAGCCTCTTCTTCGGCCAGGCCCGTATGGGACAGATGGCGCCGATGCCCAACTCCTCTTACTACAAGGAGGCCTACGGCACCGCCTGGGCGCAGTATGACCCAGATCTTGCTAATCAGTTGCTGGATGAGATGGGTCTGACCGAGCGGGACAGCCAAGGCTACCGCCTGCGACCTGACGGCAAGCGCCTGAGCTACCTCCTCGAGCACGCGGGTATCCGTGTTGGAGCTTCTGTCCACGAGTTCACGGAGATGGTCTGCACCTTCTGGCGCGAGATCGGCATCGACGCGCAGACCAAGGAGATCGACGAGTCGTTGTATAACGAGCGGATGCTGGCGAACGAGGTCGAGTGTGGCATCTGGCACGCCGATCGCTGCACCGACATGTTGCTGCCGATCCAGATGCAGTGGTATATCCCCACGGCGGACTGTCAGCAGGGTACCGTCTCCTGCGCTTGGCAGAACTGGTACACAGCCGAGGACAAGGAAGCGGAAGGCATCACCGCGCCACCGGAGGACATCCAGCAGCTGTATGCCTGGGTCGACGATATGCGACGCGTCGTCGACGATGACGAGCGCGTAGCGATCGGGCAGAAGATCTTCGACTATCTGGCCGAGACGCCGTTGGCCATCGGCACGGTGCTCGAGAGCCCCTGCCCCATCATCTACAACAAGAACTTGCGGAACATGCCGCGGCCCGACGTGCCCATCGGATGGGACACCTACGGTATCAACACCTACCACCCGTGCGCCTTCTTCTACGAAGGTGGTGAGCGGGCCTAGGACCGCTGCCAGCAGAGGCACCCGTAGACGCACACTAGCCGGGTTGCTGGCCGCCGGTAAAGATCACTAGCGGTCGGCAACCCGGTCTAGTTCTGGGTCCGCGCATAGCCTATCGGCGTTTCCCTGACGATTAGCATAGGAGGTGAACCCTTATGCTCTCATATATCATCCGGCGCATCGTCCGAGCGGTGCCCCAATTGTTGCTGATTTCCATCCTGGCTTTTATCATCATCCAACTCCCCCCAGGGGACATTGTAACCAGGCAGATAGAGCGCCTGCAGAGCTCCGGCGTCACGGTAGACGAGGCGCAAGCTGAGGCGCTGAGGCGGCAATATGGGATGGATAGGCCGATGTACCAGCGGTATCTCCTCTGGATCAGTAACATCCTTACCAAGTTCGACTTCGGGTATTCTTATACATTCGAGAAGCCTGTGGCCGACGTCATCATGGAGCGGATGGGGTATACCTTCGCTATCGCCCTGTTCGCGCACATCTTCACCTGGACGGTGGCGATTCCTATCGGCATCTATGTCGCGGTCAGGCAGTATTCGATTGCCGACTATATCGTGACCTTCGTCACCTTCATCGGCCTGGCCGTCCCTGCCTTCTTTCTGGCTCTGATCATCATGTATATCGCGCTGACGAAGTTCGGCATCCGAGCCGGTGGGCTTTTTTCGCCGGAGTATATGGTGCAGCCGTGGAGCTGGGGGAAGTTCCTGAATCTGCTGAGCAATTTGTGGCTCCCGATCATCCTTCTCGGTACCGGTGGTGTTGCCGGCACCATCCGCACGATGCGTGCGATGATGCTGGATGAGTTGCGCAAGCAGTACGTGACGGTCGCGCGTGCGAAAGGGCTGTCCGAGTTCAAGGTGATCACGCGCTATCCTGCTCGGCTGGCGATCAACCCGATCTTGAGTGGCGTGATGTGGTTGTTGCCGTGGCTCTTCTCTGGCGGCATCATGGTCGAGATCGTGCTCAATCTGCAGACGGCTGGGCCGGCGCTGTATTCCTCCTTGAGGAATCAGGATATGTACATGGCTGGCGCCTATATCTTGATCACCGGCGCCTTAACTGCGGTTAGCGCGATTCTCTCGGATGTTCTGCTGGCCATATCGGATCCGCGCATTCGGTTTGGGGGTGTGGAGGGCGTATGAGCGACGCAAACTTACAGAATAGGCGATCCTCGGGAGAGGAGAAAGCCGGTTCGGAGCCCGAGGCTGAAGTCGTACAGACCCAAGAGGAAGAAGGGTTCTACCGGGCCGGGCAGTGGCAGCTCGTGTGGTGGAAATTCCGACGACACAAGCTGGCTCAGATGGCGATGGTGGTCCTGGGGATTTTGTACTTTTTCGCAATCTTTGCCGGGTTCCTGAGTCCCTACGACCCGCTGCACCGATTCAAGGAGCATCTGGCAAGCCCTCCGACAAAGATCCATATACGCGATACGGAAGGTAGGTTCAGGTCTCCATTCGTCTACAAGACCGTGCTCGACCGTGACCCGGTTACCTTCAGGCCGATATACGCAGAGGATCGTACGACCATCTACCCCGTTGGATTCTTCGTCCGTGGCGATCCCTACAAGTTCTGGGGGTTGTTCGAGACCGATCTACATCTCTTTGGCACCGCAGGCAATGACATTGCGCCAATCTTCCTCATGGGTACCGACCAGATTGGGCGCGATGTGTTCTCGCGCATCATCCATGGGGGGCGCATCTCGTTGAGCGTCGGTCTAGTGGGTATCGCTATCAGCTTCATCCTCGGGCTGCTCCTGGGCGGGGTCTCAGGGTACTTTGGCGGTGTGATTGACGAGGTGATCCAGCGGATCATCGAGGTGATCACCACCCTTCCAACTATCCCCCTGTGGATGGCCTTGGCCGCCGCGCTGCCACGCGAGTGGCCTCAGCTGCGCATCTACTTCGCGACCACGCTGATCCTTTCTATCCTCGGCTGGACGGGCCTCGCGCGGACGGTGCGCGGACGGTTGCTGAGTATGCGCGAGGAGGACTTCGTGATGGCTGCCAAGTTGGACGGCGAGAGTGAGTGGACCATCATCACGCGCTATATGCTGCCTGGGTTTCTCAGCTACATCATTGTCTCATTGACTGGCTCGCTGCCCGGGATGATCCTCGGCGAGACCGCGCTAAGCTTTTTAGGCATCGGTCTCAACCCGCCGACGATCAGTTGGGGCGTGATGCTCAACAGCGCTCAGGACATTATGAATGTGGCTCACTACCCCTGGATCCTTTGGCCCGTGCCGGTGGTCGTGCTGGCCGTACTGATGTTCAATTTCGTGGGCGACGGTCTGCGCGACGCTGCTGACCCCTACGTGACCTAGGAGGCCCGATGTCCTCTAATGATGTACTTGCTAAAATAACGAACCTTCGCACTTATTTCCACCTGGCGGAAGGCGTCGTACGAGCGGTGGATGGCGTTAATCTGACGATCAGACGCGGCCGGACGCTGGGTGTCGTGGGAGAGAGTGGCTGTGGCAAGAGCGTGACAGCACTCTCCTTGTTACGGTTGGTCCCTTCTCCAGGCCGACTTGAGGGCGGACAAATCACCTACTATCGAACCGTGCGCGAGACGCACGCCTCTAGTGTGTCTGACGTTATCGATATCGCCAGTCTCAAGCCCAACAGTCGGGAGATGCGCAGCATCCGGGGCAACCAGATCTCGATGGTCTTCCAGGAGCCGATGACTGCCCTGCTCCCCGTCCGCACGGTAGGGAGCCAGATTGTGGAGGCGATCACGCTCCACCATGATGTGAGCAAGGAGGAGGCTTGGGAGCGGGCTGTTGACATTCTGGACCGTGTGAACCTACCCAACCCGGACCGGATCGCGGAGACCTATCCCTTCCAGCTGAGCGGCGGCATGCGACAACGGTGCGTGATTGCCATGGCGCTCAGCTGCAATCCGAACCTGCTTATTGCGGATGAGCCAACCACGGCCTTGGACGTCACGACTGAGGCCCAGATCCTCGATTTGATGCGGAAGCTACAGGACGAGTTTGATATGGCGATCATGTATATCACGCACAACCTGGGCGTGATCGCCGAGATGGCCGACGAGGTCGCCGTGATGTACATGGGCAAAGTCGTCGAGGAGGCCGATATCCAGTCTCTCTTCTTCAATCCTTTGCATCCCTACACGCGAGCGCTGCTCAGGTCCATCCCGCAGCTTGACGACGTTCTGGCGCGCGCAGGCAGGAAGGAACGCCTGGAGACGATCAAGGGGATGGTGCCTGACCCGTATGCCGTGCTACCGGGGTGCTCATTCCACCCCCGATGCTCTCGTTTCATGCCCGGCATCTGCGATCGAATCATGCCTGAGGTGATCGAGGTAGAACCGGGGCATATGGCCAGATGTCACCTCTATGCCTCTGATATTCCGGACGAGCAGCCGTCGCCGCCCGAACTTGCGTCCTCGGCACTTACGTCGTCCGAACTTAGCCCCAAGGATGCGACGCTATGACCGAACAAATCGATACCCGCAGTGAGACCAGAGTTCAGGGCGAGCGCCAGGCTCAGGCCCCTCTGCTGGAAGTGAAGTCGCTAAAGAAGTACTTCCCTGTCCAGAAGGGGTTCTTGCGAAAGGTAATTGGGCATGTCAAGGCGGTCGATGACGTCAGCTTCTCGGTGCAGGAGGGCGAAACGCTGGGCCTGGTTGGGGAGAGCGGGTGCGGAAAGACCACCACAGGGCGCTGTATTCTGAGGGCGATCAAACCTACCGCTGGTGAAGTCTGGTTTGATGACCCAACTATGGGCCGGATCAACGTCAGCAAACTCGATCCCAAAGAACTCATCCACGTGCGCCGGAATATGCGCATGATCTTCCAAGACCCCTATGCCTCGCTGAATCCGCGGATGACGTTGCTCGACATCGTTGGCGCGCCGCTGCGGGCCTTGGAGATCGCTCGGGGCAAGGAGCTCGAGGACCGTGTGGCAGAGATGCTGAGGTTGGTCGGCATGCGGCCCGAGTACATGCGCCGGTATCCGCACGCCTTCAGCGGCGGGCAACGGCAGCGCATCGGCTTGGCGCGTGCCCTGGCCCCTCACCCCAGGTTTCTGGTGTGTGACGAGCCCGTCTCGGCGCTCGATGTGTCGGTGCAGGCGCAGATCCTCAACCTGCTTCAGGAGTTGCAGGAGCAGATGGGGTTGACCTATATGTTCGTGGCCCACGACTTAAGCGTGGTCGCGCATATCAGCGACCGGGTGGCCGTGATGTACGTGGGGAAGATGGTGGAGAAGGCCCCGACGCTCGAGCTATTCATGTCACCCAAGCATCCGTACACCGAGGCGCTGATGTCGGCAATCCCGCGCGCAGATCCGACCCCACGGGACAAGCGTATTCTATTGAAGGGCGAGGTGGCCAATCCGGCCAATCCTCCTTCGGGCTGCTATTTCCATCCACGCTGCATGTACGCGAAGGATATCTGCGCAACCGAAGAACCGAAGCTTGAAGAGCTCACCCCTGGGCACTACGTCAAGTGCCATCGCGCTGCCGAGTTGGAGCTCAGCGGCGTCGCCACCCTAGCCTGATAACGAACCACGACCGAATCCTCGGCGGCTGGTGATCCAGACCGATGATGGTTCGGTTGTGGTTTTGCACCGCAAAGGAGAGACTATGATGCCTAACGACTGGGAGAACCCACAAGTTGTAGGACGGAACAAGGAGCCCGCTCACGCCACATTGCTACCCTATCAGGATGCGGAAAGCGCGCTAAAGGCGGACCGAGAAGGGTCCGTCTATTTCAAGCTGCTCAACGGGGATTGGCACTTTGCCTGGTCGCCGAATCCGGCGAGTGCGCCGGCGGGCTTCTATGCCAACAGCTACGACGTCGCTGGCTGGGACGCGATTCCGGTGCCGAGTAACTGGCAGATGCAGGGCTATGGGACACCGATGTATACCAACGTCCAGTACCCCTTCTGCCCCGACTATATGCCTGAGGTGCCGAAGGATGACAATCCGGTGGGCTCGTACCGCACCACGTTCACGGTGCCCGACTCCTGGGAGGGACGGCAGGTGTTCATCGTCTTCGATGGTGTGGACTCCGCCTTCTATCTCTGGGTCAATGGCGAGTTGGTGGGGTACAGCCAGGACAGTCGTTTGCCCGCGGAGTTCGACCTCACGCCGTATCTACGTCCCGGGGAGAACACGCTGGCGGCGCGCGTTTACCGCTGGTCCGACGGCAGCTATCTCGAGGACCAGGACTTCTGGCGGCTGAGCGGCATCTACCGCGACGTCTACCTCTTCGCCACACCCACCGTGCACATCCGTGACTTCTGGGCGCGCACGGCGCTGGATGCGGCGTACGAGGATGCCGAGCTGCAGGTGCGGGTCAAGGTTCACGCCTACGACGATCTGACGGCGGCGGGTCACACTGTGGAGGCGCAGCTCTACGACGCCCAGCACAAGCGTGTCGCCGAACACACTGCAGAGATCCCGGATGATGCGTCTCAGATCGGCGTGCAAGAGTGGCAACTGGAGTTCGCGGTGCCCGTCGCAAATCCCAAGAAGTGGTCGGCGGAGCACCCGAATCTGTATACGCTGCTGCTCACGCTCAAAGATGAGGCGGGGGAGGTGCTCGAGGTGGAGGGCTGTAACGTTGGCTTCCGCCAGGTCGAGATCCGGGATGGCAAGATCCTGATCAACGGGGTGCCCGTCTATTTCCGGGGCGCTAATCGTCACGAGCACGATCCCGACACGGGACACACGGTCAGCGTGGAGTCCATGATCGAGGACATCCTGCTGATGAAGCGCTTCAACTTCAATGCGGTGCGTACCTGTCATTACCCCGACGATCCGCGGTGGTACGACCTGTGCGACCAGTACGGCCTCTATCTGATCGACGAGGCCAACATTGAGTCTCACGGCGTCTGGGATGAGCCCAGCAAGGACCCAATGTGGAGAACTGCGTTCCTGGACCGTGGCAGCCGGATGGTGGAGCGGGACAAGAATCACCCCAGCGTCGTGATCTGGTCGATGGGCAACGAGTCGGGGCACGGGCCCAACCACGCGGCGCTGGCGGACTGGATCCATGCCCACGACCCGACGCGCCCCGTTCACTACGAGTCGGCGCACGACGAATCCTATGTCGATATGATCAGCACGATGTACCCGAGCCTCGACCGCCTGGTCGAGTTTGCTACGGCGCCTGGCGAGGCGCGTCCGTTTATCATGTGCGAGTACGCGCACGCGATGGGCAACAGCCCGGGCAATCTCAAGGAGTATTGGGAGATCATCGAGCAGTACCCCCGCGTGCGCGGTGGCTTCGTGTGGGACTGGGTGGATCAGGGGCTGCGCCGGATTACCCCCTCTCCTGTCTCCCCCGGCGGGGGAGAAGATGGGGGGACCGTAGAGTGGTTTGCCTATGGCGGGGACTACGGTGAGTCGCCGCACGATGGAAGCTTCTGCATCAACGGCGTGGTCTTCCCCGATCGCACGATCCATCCGTGTATGTGGGAGTTTAAGAAGGTCTACCAGCCCGTCGATGTGGAGCCGGTCGATCTCGTTGCGGGCAAGGTCGAGGTAGTGAACAAGCACTTCTTCTCGGACCTCAGCTACCTGGACATCGCCTGGACGCTATCGGTGGACGGCGAGGTCGTTC
>JBNGDL010000012.1:0-23547 GCA_049975205.1 Anaerolineae bacterium
TCAGCGTCCAAGACCTGAGCGGCAAGCACCATCTCACCATCAGCAGCCCGGAAGAGGGCATCGGACCCGGCCCAGTCAACATAGACCAACGCTGTCTGAAGACACGCAGCGAGAAAGAGGACCACGAGAAGAACCCGGCGGAGTCCGGGCGCCGCAAGCCTCTGGAGCACCGAATGTAGCCCCCAAGCCGGCAGAACTGCCAAAAAGGGATAGAGGCCAACCGTTCGTAGGTTGCTCGGCGTGATCTCGCCCGTGGCAAGGGCGCTTGGGAGGATCATGACCGCGATCCCCGCTACGATCACGAGGCGCCCACCCCCCTCCAGACCGTCGGTCCTCGGTGCCGCCACCAACCCAACAAGGCCAACCAGGGCGAGGATCGCAGCAGGGAGCCCCAGAACAGGGCGCCCAGGGTCGTTGAAGCGAATGTATGGATCCCCATCACCAGGCATAAAGAGTGCCCTGAGGCAGAGCTCTATCCCTCTCAGCGCCTCTCGCCAGGTAGGAGCGGCAACCTGGGTGATCCGCGTCATGAATGCATCGGGGTTCCGGATAAAAAAGAGTCCCAATGGCGCGAAGACGACGGTCGCAACCACGAGCACCACCGCCACCCGTCCAAGACCCTCGCGTCGAGTTTCCAATGCACTGCTAAGCAGAAACCGTCCCAGCCCGACCACAAGCGGGATGGGAAAGAGTCGTGCCGCCAAGTAAGTATAGCCGGTCAGCCCCAACAGACAGCCAGCGGGGATCAGCCACCGCAGCTTACCGAACCGCAGTCCGCGCCAGAGCGCTGCAAGCGTCAGGGCCTGCAGCAGCGGCTGGCTGATCGCGCGAAAACCATAGCGGCTGAGCAGCACGTGGGGAAAGGCGAAGGCCATCCACGCAGTAGACAAGAGCGCGATCTGCACCGCACCGGATCTCGAAGCTAGGAGCGCACGCACCGCTGCAAAGGTCGCAGCGATCGTAAGCAGGCCGACCATGGAAGCGCCAAGGCGCAACCCCCATGGGCTCCCTCCCGTCATTCGCACCCAGGGAGCCGCAAGGTAGAAAAAGAGGGGCTCCTTGCCCGTGTAGGCCCGGATGAAGAGCGGATAACGGTCACCTTCGGCGATCTGGCGCGTGAGAATCAGGTTAGCCGCCTCATCGTAGTGGAGGCCCACCGGGAGGTGAGGCAAGGCAAGTAGGCGCAACAGTGCTCCCATCAGGAGGATCAGCACCATACCGTGTCTGACGAGGTTGCCTTGTCTCGCAAGGATATGGCGTCGCACGATGGTATCGTGGCCTGCCAAGCTGTCCTGCCGCGGCTCCGCACTTTGTTGTTGCTTCACAGGCGTGATTATACCGCCTGAACCATCGTCAACAATCCCGCCTATGGTATAATCGCCGTGGTGTCGCGTTTGGTAGTACAAGGTCGCGATCTCTATTCCCTAGCGACAGAACGATCATATCCTATGCGAAAATGGCTAAAAGAACTCTGGGCCTATCGTGATCTCGTCTACAACCTCGTCTCACGAGATCTGAAGGTCCGCTATAAGAACTCGCTCCTGGGCGTCGTCTGGTCCTGGCTCAACCCGTTGCTCATGATGCTTATCTTCACCTTCGTCTTCGACGTGCTCTGGGAGCGAACCGACATCCCCAACTACCACATCCTCTTCTTGAGCGCCCTGCTGCCATGGAACTTCTTCGTTGGCGCGGTGACAGGCGGGATACCCAGCATCGTTGGCAATGCCAACCTCGTCAAGAAAGTCTACTTTCCCAGGGAGGTCCTCCCGATCTCCGTCGTGCTCTCCAGCTTGGTCAACTTCCTGATGGGACTCCCCGTCTTCTTCATCCTGGCGATGATCTCCGGGGTCATGCCTACACGCTGGGTGTTGCTGCTGCCGATCCCGATCCTGATCGAGGTCATTTTCGCCATCGGCATCACCCTTATTCTCTCGACGCTGGAGGTCTTCTATCGCGACACGCATATGGTGATGGATGTCGGCATGCAAGCGTGGTTCTTCCTGACGCCCGTCATCTATCCCATCCGGACGCTTCCGCCGGAGGTGACGTTGCTGGGGATCACCTTCAATCCGCAGGTCTGGCTCTTCCGCCTTAACCCGATGGCTTCGATCATCAACACCTATCAAGATATTCTCTACTATGGGACGATCACAGCGGGGGATTTTCTCGCCAGAACGGCGGTCACAGCTTTGATCATCCTGATCTTTGGCTACTGGTTCTTCCGGCATTTCAGTGGCAAATTCGGAGAAATTGTATAGACTCCCCCGCGTAGCTTGAGCCAGCAAAATCCAGTACCCCGGGAGGTAAACGTGTACTACGGAATGTCTTCAGATGGCCTGAAGAAGATGTACGTCCAGGATAGTCTCGAGAACCAGGAGGACGGATTCGTTTTCAAGGTCAAGAACCTGATCGACTCCGGAACAATCAGCCGCATCAGCAAGCTGGTTGTGGACGACGAGGAGAAGCCCTTGGACGGCGTGACCGTCGAGCTGAACGGTGAGGTCCGCGAGGCAGACAGCATCACGTGGTCGTCCTCGCTCTACGTAAGCTATGGGGCGACCCTCACGATCTTCGTGCCGGGGCCTCTCGAAGCCGGGGAGCACACGGTCAAGCTGAGCGTCAACGCACCGGAGATCGGTCAGCTGACGTTGCCTATCACCGGCACCATCGAGTAAGTCTCGCCTCTTTAGGCGTTTGCCCACAGGGCTATGAGCTCACCCCTTCAGGACGATAGCTAAGCGCCAGGCCGACGTTGACGACGATTGCTCCACAGCATGTCTGTGGTGCGCTTGTCAACACAAAGCCTTATGGTATAATCGCTCTTGTGCGCTGAGGGGCTGTAGCTCAGTTGGGAGAGCGCTACAATCGCACTGTAGAGGTCAGGGGTTCGAGTCCCCTCAGCTCCATTGCGGAAGAAAGTTCCGTAAAGTATAAAGTTAAGGGCCTGTAGCGCAGCTGGGAGCGCACCACAATGGCATTGTGGGGGTCGTGGGTTCGAATCCCACCAGGTCCATCATAAAAGGCCGCTACACAGCGTAGCGGCCTTTTTCGTTACTGTTCTAGAGGCCTAGATCAGAAAGATCAGGGTCAGGATGGTGACTACCACGAGAGCCGGCAGCAGGTTCATTGTCTTGATCAGCTTGATCTCCAGCAGATTGAGGCCAATCCCCAGAATCAGTGTACCTCCTACAGCCGTGAGTTGACGGATCAGGATGTCGGGAAAGAGCATCTGGAACTGCGCCGCCAGAAGCGTCAGGCTTGCCTGCACCAGAAAGAGCGGCAGCGCTGAAAGAAGCACCCCGACACCGTAGACCGATGCAAGTACAATCGAGGTGAAACCGTCCAAGATGGCCTTGCTAAGAATCAAGGTCCGATCGCCCGTCAAGCCCTCATTGAGCGCCCCCACAAAGGTCATCGAACCCACACAGAAGATCAAGAACGCTGTAACAAGCCCCTCGGTGAACCGGGCGTCCTTGACCCGGATCCGCGCCTTCAAGGCCTCGCCGAAGGCCTCCATCCGTCTCTCCAGCCTCAGAAGCTCACCCAGGATCCCGCCCAGAATCAGACTGAAGATGAGGATCAGAAAGTCCCCCTCCACCTGCAGCGCCATCTGCATAGCCAGCACCAGCGTGGCTAACCCCACGGCCTGGAAGATGATGGTTTTGATACGCTCTGGCAGGCGTTGCCGCACGAGCAATCCGACCAAGCTGCCGGCAATAACCGTCATCGCGTTAACCAGGGATCCAATGGGCATCTCTCACTCCTGCATCTTGCAAGGTTCTGGCTTCAGTATCCAAGCTCGCGAAGCCGTGCCATCTTGTCTCGCCAGCTTGGTTTGACCTTGACCCAGAGATCGAGGTAGACATGCCCGCCGATGAAGCGCTCCAGCTCCTCACGCGCAGCGATCCCGATTTGTTTGAGACGGCGACCGTTCTTCCCGATCACAATCGGCTTCTGCGACTCTCGCTCCACCCAGATGCGGGCGCTGACGTTGAAGATGCCGTCCTCCCGCTCGTGATAGTCCTCGATGAGGACCGCCGCTGAGTGAGGAATCTCCTCGTGCGTATAGCGGAAGAGGGCTTCCCGGATGAGCTCCGACGCGATCTGATGCTCCGTCTGGTCCGTGATCTGGTCCCCGGGGTAGTATCGCGGCCCCCTAGGTATGTAATCAAGGATGTGATCTCGAAGCCGGTCGACGTTGGTACCCTTGAGCGCGCTCACAGGCATCGAATCAACGTAGTCCGGGAAGACGTCCCAGTATGCCTTGATGCGCTCCTCGGCTTGAGCTAGTGACAGCTGATCCATCTTGTTGAGTGTCAGGATCACCGGGCTCTCCTGGGCTTTCTCACGCAACAGCCGCGCAATGAGCCTGTCCTCGTCTCTCGGGCGAGCCGAGACATCAACGACGAAGAGAATGAGATCGGCGTCGGGAATCGCCGCCACGGCCTCCTCGATCATAAGCTCGTTGAGCCGATGAGCCGGACGCTCGTGGATTCCCGGCGTGTCCACAAAGATGATCTGATGATCGGGCTCGGTCAGAATGCCCGTAATACGGCTTCGCGTTGTCTGGGGCTTTGGCGAGACAATAGCCACCTTATGCCCTACGAGGGCGTTGACCAGTGTCGACTTGCCGACATTGGGGCGTCCTACCAAAGCGACGAAGCCGGACTTGTGGTCCTCGGGCAGCGAGGCCTCACCCCACCCCTCACCAACTGCTTCATCGGGCTCCCGCACCACGGCGCCGCCCGTCTCGGCGAGGAATTGCTCGATCAGCGCTTCCGACTCGGCTGCAGCCTCCTCGAGAATTTCTTCGTCCAACGGACCTTCCTCCGGTGACGGTTCCGTGATCTCTTCGTCCATCCCTGCTTTCGAACGCTCGTCGGATTCAGCCATTGGCTAGGTTCCCTTCACAAGATAGATTCCAGGCAGACTGATCAGCGTGGTCAAGCCCTTGATCAGCACATTCGCCCAAAAGATCGACCAGACGACGGCAACCGGCAGGATGCCGCCGAACGCAATCCAGACAAAGACGAGGCTGTCCACAGGCACGCTCACGCTGTTGCTCACCAACACCCTAGCCCACTGAAAGCGCCGTGTCACGTACGTGACCCAAACGTGGTACAGCTCGGTATCGAGCAACTCACTGACAACCTCAGCAATGATGCTGGCGACCACAATACGCCAGACGGGGTTCAACACATCGGCAAAGGGCTCTTGGAGGGCCCACGAGGGGTCCGGCGGGAGCCAGGTCAGGAAGGCAAAGAAGAGCGCCATCAGGAGATTGATGACCGCCGCCGCCACGATCAGAATACGCGCAGCTTTCCGCCCCAACAACTTGTGGACCATATCGCGCAGCGTGAAGGTGAAGGGATAGATAAAGGTCCCACCATCGATGCTGAATCCCGCGACCGACGCGATCTTCAGACTGCCGATGTCCGCAACCATCTGCGCTCCAATGTAGGCCGCGACGGTCAGAATGGCAGCGCGAGTCATCGTAGAGACCGACGCACGTTGATCAACCGCGACCGACGAATCCACTCCCTGCTCCAAACAGCAGCTCCTTCTTCCAGACAACCGTCTCCCCACTCAAAGACAAGTATACCACGTTACGGGCTGACCTTCCCTGTGATCTCCTTGATACGAAGCCTCAGCACAGTCACGGACTGCAGGCGATTCGGGTCTGACAGGAGTCGTTGGTAGACGGCGTCCGCGTTCTCCTCCAGATGCTCAATCATACATCGAAGCCCGTCGCGCTTGGCCCGGGGATCCTCAACGACCGCGACGTCGCCCCAGAAGACGACGGAGCGATAAGCGTGGGAGCACTTTTCCGCAAGATAGCCCTTATCCTCAATCACGGTACCACACACCCGTGCGTTCTCCCGGATGAAGTCAAGCTTGAGCCCCTCCAGGGCGCTGTGGAAGTAGAGCGCTTGTTCCGCACGGTCGTACCCGTAGTTGAGCGTGACAACATAAGGTTCCTGATCTCGGCAGAGAGCCAGGGTCGCATACTTACCGCGGAGCAAGACACGCTCAATCGCAGCAGGACCGTCGATCTCGCGCTCGGATTTATGCATGTGATATCGGGCCATTCATCCATGTCCTTTCTGGGAAAGTGAGCGGTGACAGGGCGGATTTCGAGAGTATACCTTCAAACCGTAAGGGTGAACAACCATCGATCCGTAATAGGCGTGCCTCGCCCATAGTTGACGCGATGCTGAAGTCAGCCTACCATTGATGAAAACCACCGCCGGAGACACCTTCTACACAAAGGCGGGGCTCTCGGTGAGACAGAGAGGGGCACCTATGCGACAGAAATATCCCATCCTTGAGTACGATCCGACCCGCCGGGCCGTCGTCGAGCCCAGCGAGCAGATCGAACCTGCCGGCATCCCGGAAACCTGCCTGATCTGCTTCTTCCAGGAAGTCCTGATGAACCTCGCCAACCAGGGGCGCCTGGAGCAGATAACGAGCTCGAAGTCCGAGATCGGCGAGCACCCCTTCTACGGATTGGCATTCCAGGATCAAGAGCTGACCGTTTTCCATCCCGGTATTGGCGCACCGCTGGGCGTCGGCCTCCTTGAGGAAGCCATAGCCAAAGGCTGCCGCAAGTTCATCGCCTGCGGCGGGGCTGGCGTATTGAAGCGCGAGATCACCGCCGGGCACCTGGTCGTGCCTATCTCTGCCGTGCGAGACGAGGGCACGTCGTACCACTATCTCCCGCCCTCTCGTGAGGTGCAGCCCTCGAAGGAGGCCATCGAGGTAATCGAGCGCGTTCTGGAGCGCCATCACGTCCCCTATGTTGCAGGTAAGACCTGGACGACGGATGCGTTCTATCGAGAGACGCCGGACAAAGTCGCCCTCCGGCGCGAGGAGGGATGCCTCACCGTCGAAATGGAGGCCGCCGCCTTCTTCGCCGTGGCCCAGTTCCGCGGTGTGACCTTCGGACAGATTCTCTATGGTGGCGACGACGTCAGCGGTGACACGTGGGACACGCGCTACTGGAACGAGCTGTCCTCCGACAGAGAGAAACTCTTCTGGCTGGCTGCCGAGGCCTGTTTGGAGCTGGGAGGACAGGAGCGATGAAGATCTGCGTCTACTGCTCATCTAGCGACGCCATTGCGCCCGGCTACTTCGTGGCGGCCCGGGCCCTCGGAAAACGGATCTCAACACGGGGGGATACACTGGTCTACGGCGGCGCCGCCGTGGGCTTGATGGGCGCGCTGGCTCAGGAGGTCAAGGCGGGCGAGGGCACCGTCGTCGGCGTGATGCCCTACCTACTCCAGACCGAGCGGCTGACCTTCGAGGACGCCGACGAGCTTATCCTCACACAAGACATGCGTGAGCGTAAGGCGGTGATGGAAAAACAAGCCGACGCCTTCGTGGTCCTACCCGGTGGCTTTGGCACGCTCGAGGAGCTCTCCGAGATTCTGACCCTGCGCCAACTGGGCGTCCACACCAAACCCATCGTGCTCCTGAATGTCGATGGCTTCTATGATCCTCTCGTCGCGCTCTTCGAGCATTTCTACCGGCAGCGATTCGCCAAGCCCTGGCGGGAGCTCTACCACGTTGCCGGCAGCGTCGACGAGGTCTTCGACTATCTAGACCACTACACACCGACGTCTGCGCCTGAAAAGTGGTTCGAAACTAAAGAAGACTGAGCACAATGTCAAGGCTTCTCGTCTCTGGGCTCATCAATATCGAGACTACGCTCCGGGTCGATCAGTTTCCCATCCACTATTCGCCGGTACGGTATCCGTTCTGGGGCGTAGCGACCACGGTCTCGGGTGTTGGCTACAACGTCGCCAAGGCGTTGACGACCCTGGGCAACGAGGTTCCGTTCGTCTCCCTCGTAGGCCGCGATCCCCAGGGGAACCTGGTTTTGGACCAGTTGGTCGCTGACAATTTGTCGAGACGCCACATCAGGCGGGACCTCGATCAGACACCCCAGTCTGTGATCCTCTACGACGGCGAGGGACGCCGTCAGATCAACGTGGACCTCAAAGACATCCAGGAGCGCACCTATCCCGAAGAGTCCTTTGTCTCGGCTCTGCAGGGATGCGAGATCGCCGTCCTGTGTAACGTGAACTTCTCCCGCCCTTTCCTGGCCATCGCGAAGAGACACGGGATTCCCATCGCGACGGACGTCCACGCCGTCTCCAATCTCGACGATGACTACAATCGCGACTTCATGGCTGCCGCCGATATCCTTTTCATGAGCGATGACAGCCTGCCGATGCCGGCCGCAGCGTGGGCCGAGCGCATCATGGAACGATACGGCCCCAAGATCCTGGTGATAGGTCTGGGCGGTCAGGGTGCCCTGCTCGCGCTCCGCGATCCTCGAAGGACGGTTCGGCTGCCCGCCGTACGAACCAGACCGGTGGTGAACACCGTCGGCGCCGGAGATGCGCTCTTCTCCGCCTTTCTGCACGTCTATGCGCGTACTCGCAACACCTACGCCGCGCTGAAACGGGCGATTGTCTTTGCGTCCTACAAGATTGGTGAGAAGGGGGCGGCAGAGGGCTTCCTCACAGAAGCTGAGTTGGAGAGATGGTATGGGGAGACGAAAGATCAATTCCCTGCAGATCGCCTGTGATCTAGCCTCGCAACCAGATTCGCCGAACCCAGGTGTATGCGTCCCGATCCCCAACGCTTGCTCAGTCATGGTCTGTGAGTAGATGTTCACGAACGCCACCGGAAACTGCTCGAGGGCCGGGAGCGTCTCGTGCTAGGAGGAAAAGCGCATGTCGGTGGATACCGCTGCTGTTGAAACGCAATACGAGGATGACCGCAATCTAAAGGCGCGTATTGCACTACACGCGCGTTTCAGCACGAACTCCTATGGATGGTATCGATGGGTCTTCGACCACCTGGCGTTACCAGAGCGGGCAAGAACCGTGGAGCTAGGATGCGGGTCGGGGGATCTATGGGTCTCAAGCCGTGATCGCGTCCCATCCAATTGGATGATTACCCTGAGCGATTTCTCGATTGGGATGGTGAGGAAAGCCAAGGACAGTCTTGATGGGGCACCCCAGGACCTCGCCTTCATGGTCATCGACGCGCAGGCAATTCCAGTACCCGACGGGTGCCTTGACGCGATTCTGGCTAATCACATGCTCTATCACGTAGCAGACCGGGACCACGCGCTTCAGGAGATGCACCGCGCCCTGAAATCTCATGGCTGCTTGTACGCAACGACGGTTGGCGAGACCCATATGAAGGAGCTCTGGGACCTGATCGAGCCCTTCGTGCCCGACATTCACGATCGGACGGGCGCAGTGTCGGCGGGATTCACTCTTGAGAACGGCACCGCGCAGTTGTCACAGTTCTTCACGGAGGTCAACCGTTATGACTACCCCGACGACCTGGCTGTCACCGAAGTCAAGCCGATCATCGATTATCTGCGCTCGTCGACCACGATGACGAATACCGAGTTGAGTCCAAATCAGTGGGCCTCGATTCGACGCACTGTTGCCGCTCACATTGAGCTCAAAGGGGCTTTCCACATACATAAGGCTTCGGGCCTCTTTGTGGCCTGCTACGCTTGAGGAGGCAGAGATGACGACCGAGTCCAATATCGACGTCGCGTTGCCCCTGGTCGACCTTCACCGGCATCTCGAGGGCAGTATGCGCCTCGAGACGATCCTGGAGCTGGGACAAAAGCACGGTGTGCCGTTGCCGGCCGACGACCTCGAAGGATTGCGCCCGTACCTTCAGGCAACGGTGCCGCAGCCAGGACTGATGGCGTTCATTAATAAGCTAGATCGCAGCATCGAGGTGCTGGTGGATTTGGATGCTTGCCATCGGATCGCCTATGAGTGCGTCGAGGACGCTGCCACCGAGGGCATTGACTACGTTGAGGTACGCTTCAGCCCCCGCTACATGGCCATGCCTCATAGGCTGGATCCGGCAGATGTCGTGGGCGCCGTGGTCGATGCCGTGCGACAGGCAAGTCAGGAGGTGGGCCTCCAAGCCCACCTAGTCGGCATTCTCAGCCGCACCTATGGATTGGAGGCATGTTGGGAGGAATTCGACGCTCTGGCTACGCACCACGCTCACATCACAGCGCTGGACCTGGCGGGCAATGAGGCCGCGTGGCCGCCCGAGCTCTTCAAGAAGCATTTCCAGAAAGCCGAAGACCTGGGATGGCAGATCACGATCCACGCCGGCGAGGCAGCGGGACCTGAAAGCATCTGGACAGCCATCAGGGACCTCAATGCCACTCGCATTGGGCACGCCCTGCGCGCGGTAGAGGACCCAGCCTTAATGGATCACATGGCCGAGCACCGCATCGGCGTGGAGATCAGCTTGACCAGTAACGTCCAGATCAGCGCCGTGCCCGACTACGCCAGCCATCCCATCGCTACCTACGTCGACCACGGCATGTGTGTCACGCTCAACACCGACGACCCCGCCGTCAGCCAGATCACGCTCCCGCACGAGTACAACGTTGCCGCCCCAGCCGCGGGCCTGACACAACCGCAGATTCGGCGCATCCAGCAGAATGGGCTGGAGGCATCCTTCCTCTCGACCCAGCAAAAGATGGATCTCATCGCGGCAGCGGCGCGGCGCGCCAACAGCTAAGGGCCTAGATCGCCGCCTCCCGTCCCAACCGGAAGGCCACCTTGTTGACGTCGCGATACCGTTCCGGCACTCGATTGAGAATAGCGGTCTCCCACACCTCCGGCTCGGTCTCCAGTAGGGAGGAGAGCGCAGCCAACAAGATGGTGTTGACGGTGCGGGCACTGCCCGCCTCCTCGGCGAGCGGCAAAGCGTCGACCACGACCACGCGCTTCGCGCGCGCCCGCAGTGCGGCGACAATCTCGTCCTCTTCAGGGTAGACCGCGTCGCCCACACTGGCCGACATCGGCATGATCTTCTGCCGGTTGACCACGAGCATTCCGTCCGGCTTCAGCCACCCGATCCAGCGGACCGCTTCCAGCAGCTCAAAGGAGACCAGAATGTCGACCGTACCCTGCTCACACGTAGGTGAGCCCACTGAAGGCGCCCAGCGGATGTGACTCTCCACGACGCCACCCCGCTGCGCAAATCCGTGGACCTCCGACTTCTTGGCATCCAATCCGAGATCTAGTCCAACCTGCGCGGCGATGTCCGATGCTGTTAGAATCCCCTGTCCTCCTACGCCGACAAAGAGCATGTTCAGTCGATCGATCATGATGATGCCTCCATCGGTGAGATAGCTTGGACGGGACACACTTGCATGCAAACCGTACAACCCGTACACAACAGCGGGTCGATCGCCGCCTTACGCTTGCCACTCACCTCATAGATTTCGTCACTCTTGATGATCGCTGGGCACCCCACCTTGAAGCACATGCCACAGGTCACGCACTTCTCGGGGTCCACTCGCATCTTGGGCTGAAGGTGAAAATGGGGCGTGAAGACACAAGCGCCGCGCACTACGATGACCGCGGGCCCTTCCTCACGCTTTATGGCCCGCCGGAGGAGTACGTTGATCTCATCGACACTCCAGGCATCGACCTCCTCGACGAAGCTCACCCCCATAGCACGACAGACCGCGGCAATGTCGATCTGCTGCCCTTCGTCTCCTTGGAGCGTCACGCCCGTGCCGGGATGGTCTTGCTGCCCCGTCATAGCTGTTATACGGTTATCCAGAACTACGACCGTGATGTTCGATTGGTTATAGACGGCGGCAGCCAGCGGCGCCGTCCCGGAGTGGAAGAAGGTGCTGTCGCCGATGACGGCGATTGCGTTCTCCTGCCCTCCGGCACGGTTGAAGCCGTGCGCCATCCCTATGCTCGCGCCCATTGAGATCAACATATCCATGGCCTCAAAGGGCGACAACACACCCATAGAGTAACAACCAATGTCGCCCGCGATCATGGCCTTCCGCTTCTGCCGCCGGAGGTTGAAGAAAAACGCGCGGTGTGGGCATCCCGGACACAGAGCCGGGGGACGTGGCGGCACCGTAAAGGGCAGAGGCGGTGCTGTAGCGGCTTCCTCCTCATCCCCTATAAGCCCGGCTTGCTTTGCTCCTTCGCGAACCTTGGCGAGGGTAAGTTCTCCACAGAGTGGAAAGACGTCCTTCCCGTGCGCGACCTCAATACCGGCCGCCTTGAGCTGATCCTCGACAAAGGGATCTAGCTCTTCGATGACAATCAGCGTCTCGACTGCAGCGGCAAACTCGCGGATTCGGTCCAACGGCAGCGGGTAGGTCATGCCCAACTTGAGGATCGACTTGTCAGCGAAGATCTCACGGACGTATTGATAAGCGATTCCCGTGGTGACAATTCCAACCGACGTATCACCCCAATCGATACGGTTCAGGCCGGTCTCAAATCCTTTCGCGGACGACCACGCCGCGATTTTCCTCAATCGCTCCTCGATCACGGGGTGTCGGCGCCGCGCGACCGCCGGGATGATCACGCGTGAGATCTCAGCCTCACGCTCAAAGGGCGCCAGAGGCTGGAAGACACGCTCCTCTGGCACTCGAGCCTCGACCGCCGACTTCGAATGCGAGAGCCGGGTCGTCGAGCGGAGCATCACCGGGGTCTGAAAGGTCTCGCTGAGATCGAGGGCCACGCCGACGAACCGCCGCGCATCCTCGCTGTCAGAGGGATCCAAGCACGGAAACTTCCCAGCACGCGCGTACTGACGATTATCCTGTTCGTTCTGGGAGGAAAAAGCCCCCGGGTCATCAGCACTGACGAGCACGAGGCCGCCCTTCACACCTGTGTAGGAGACAGACATCAGACTGTCCGCCGCTACGTTGACGCCCACGTGCTTCATGGCAGCCAGGACCCTCGCTCCACCAAAGGAGGCTCCGATCGCGT
The DNA here is from genome assembly GCA_049975205.1 of Anaerolineae bacterium. GTDB lineage: Bacteria > Chloroflexota > Anaerolineae > B4-G1 > SLSP01 > PWVB01. Next base: position 12,813 of record JBNGDL010000012.1, read on the forward strand.
TGTCCAGCGCCACTTTCTCGTTGCTGGCCCACTCCGCACGGATGCCAGGGTACCGTGCGAAGTTCTCAAGGATCTCCGTCGAGGGCGTCCCAGGATAGGCAGATGCGTACTGAACGCCGGCTTCCCAAGCTCCCAGGGCGATGGCTTCATTCCCGGACAACAACAGCTTCATCAGTGACCTCCTAGATCGTCTGATATCCCAGGCCGTGACTACCTACCGCGAGCAAAACAGGCGCACAATGGGCTTCCACCGGGGGCATTATAGTCTTGGGGATACTCACAGTCAATGTCCGGTGCGTCAGGTTGCCGCCAAGCTAGTGATAGCTATAATGAAACGGGCCTTGCACGGCACCCAAGGCTGATGCGAGCGCCGTAGCTCAGACTTCGAATTATGGGCCGGGCGCTCACCATCAGCGTTCCTATCCAGATCAGCTGCGACCGCGAGAGCCCGTCCCAACTATGGCCATAAGAACACTCTATCAGACATTGCTTGACAGTGAACCAGCCCGTCTTCGTGTCATCGCCCGTCAGTGGGACGTGGCGCTGAATGCCAGCCGAAAAGCGGACATGGCAGCCGAGTTGGTGGACGCAATCGCTTCAGCGGAAGCAGTCGCGCGGATGCTAGAACGGCTGACCCCAGAGCAGCGAGAGGCACTGGATGACCTGCTGCGGCGCGATGGGATGCGCCCCTGGACCATCTTCGTGCAGCAATGGGGGGAGGTGCGTTCCGTCGGCGCAGGCCGCGTGGAGCGCGAGGAGCTTTGGCAAGAGCCCGTGTCAGCGGCTGAGGCCCTGTGGTACCTAGGCCTAGTTCAACGGGCCTTCGACGAGCGAGAGCAGCCTCCGGTCGAAATGGCCTTTGTACCCGAAGAGCTCAGGCTCTATATGCCCGCCCCACCCGAGGTCGACATCCCCTCGCCTCAGCCGACAGATCCCCCCACGAATCAATTCCCGGGAGGGGATACGTTGGCCGAGGACTTAGTCACGGTTTGGGCTACGTTACAACAAGGTGAGCGCTTCGACAGACAGCGCTTGTCGCGTCTCCACGCACCAGAAGCGGAGCGCCTGGATCTGATCGAGACCCTGAGCCTGGAGTCTGGATGGCTGCGCGAGGATCGACATCTACGACCTGTCGCTAGCACAGTGCTCGCTTGGCTGACATCTACAGTTTGGTCACAGTGGTCGAGCCTGGCATCAGCTTGGATGACCAGCGGTCAATGGAATGACTTGGCGCATGTCCCGACCTTGAACCCGGACCCGGTGAAAGGGTGGCCTAACGACCCCAGAAACACTAGACAGCAATTCCTCGAGGCGTTGGCCCGGTGCGAGCCCGGGGCGTGGTATGATATCGAGTCGTTCATTGCCTACGTAAAAGCTGAAGCGACCTATTTCCTACGACCGGACGGCGATTTTCAGAGTTGGGCTCCGAGAGATGCTCACACGGAATCACCCCTTCGTGGCTTCGATGTGTGGGACGCTGTCGAGGGCGCTTTGATCTCGTATCTCATTAGCGGCCCGCTTCATTGGTTGGGATTTGTAAGTCTTGGCAACGCGATGCCGACTTCCTCCCCGAGCGTCTTCGCACTGACCGAGGCGGGATCAGCCTTTCTCAACCAAGGCCCGCCCCCAGAATTACCCACACCGCCGGCCCTCACGCTCGGGCCCAATGGGGACCTCGTCGTCCCCTATCGCCGCCGCTACGAGCGATTTCAGCTTAGCCGGATCGCGGACCTCGTCACAGCGCCCCAGGAGTATCGGTATCGCCTGTCGCCGTCCTCGCTAGACCGAGCGAAGAAACAGCGGATACCCTACGACCGCATCACAAGCTTCTTGACGGAGGCAACCGGCGACGAGCCCCTGCCTCCCCATCTGATCAAGGCGATCCAGAGAGCCTACCAGGGGACACAGGGCGCGCGGATCAGCCACGCCTGGATTCTGCGCGTGCCAGATCCTGAGTATCTGACGCTGCCTGCTATGGTCAACCTGATCGAAGAACGGATCACACCGACTATCGCTACGGTACGCCACAACAATCGCGAACGCGTGCTAAAGGTCCTGATCGAGAATGGTCTCTTGACGGACGTCGAGACAGACGAGCCGCCGCACAGCTGACCTCGCAACAGGACCCCCAAAGCAGGGTAATCTGCTGCTGTAGACCGTGACCAGACGTAATCTGCCATCTGTCACAGACAGTCACGCGTCCCGGCACTGGTGGATTCTTGGGATGAAGCTATAATTTATCGCGGCATCGAGGAGGTTCTCATGGTCGAACACACGCTCTTTCAGAAAGCCAAGAGCGCATTCCAAGCCCGGTTTCAGCACCCGCCCCACATCGTCGTGCGCGCACCCGGCAGAGTGAATCTGATCGGCGAGCACACCGATTACAATGATGGTTTCGTCCTTCCGGTCGCCGTCGATCGGGCCGCATGGTTGGCTGTCTCCCCTCGCGATGACGCGTGGGCAACGGTGCGCGCGGTGGACATGGGAAACGATGAGAAGACCTTCCCCGTTGATCAAGTTCCAGCCTCCAGCGGCGGCTGGGCCGACTATCCCAAAGGGGTTGTCTGGGCCTACCTGGAGCGTGGTCTGAACCCTAAGGGCATCAATGCGACACTAACGTCGGATGTCCCTGTGGGCGCGGGGATGTCCTCCTCTGCAGCCGTCGAGGTCGCCTTCGCTTACGCGTGGGCACAGCTCAGCGACTTCGAACTAGACTTACCCTCGCTAGCTCTCCTATGCCAGAAAGCCGAGAATGAGTACGTCGGCGTCAATTGCGGCATTATGGACCAAATGATCAGCGCCTGCGGCAAGGCAGGGCACGCGATGATGCTGGACACCCGCACCCTTGAGCGTGGATACTTCAGCATGCCCGAGGGCGTTGCCGTCGTGGTGGCCGACAGCATGGTTCGGCGCGCCCTGTCGGGCTCGGAGTACAATGTCCGCCGGGCCCAGTGCGAGCAAGCTGTCTCCGTGCTGCAGGAACATCTGCCCGACGTGAAAGCTTTGCGCGACGTTAGCCCCGAGCAGTTGGAGCGGTACAGAGACGAACTGTCCGACGTCGTCTACCGGCGCGCGCGCCACGTCGTGACCGAGAATCAGCGCGTGTTGCAGGTCGCCCGCAGCCTCTATGAGGGTGATATGGAAGACGTCGGAGAGCGGTTAGTTGAGGGGCATCAGAGCCTCCGCGATGACTATGAGGTCAGCATCCCCGAGCTGGATACGTTGGTGGAGGCCGCCACGGACGTGACGGGATGCTACGGCGCCCGATTGACCGGTGCGGGTTTTGGGGGCTGCATCATCGCGCTCGCCCAGGAAGAGGCCGTGCCTCAGCTTGAGGATCATCTAGGCGAGATCTATGAGGCCGCATACGGAAAGCAACCAGCTGTCTATGTCACGCGTCCTGACGATGGCGTAGCCAAGATCGCACTGATATAGCGGCTTACAACGCCTAAATTCCGACCAGAGATGTTTAGATAAGGAGCCCACTATGAACATCGGCATTCCCAAGGAGAGACTTCCCGGTGAAGCGCGCGCGGGATTGACCCCAGCGCTCGTCGGGCTATTGGTGAAGGATGGCCATAAGTGCTTCGTGGAAAGCGATGCGGGGACGGGGGCCGGGTTCTGTGACTACGATTACGAGCGCATGGGAGCCACCCTCGTCTATGAGGGAGAGGAGCTGTACACCCGAAGCTCGTTGATCATCAAAGTACTCAGACCCACAGCCGAGGAGATCAAGTGGATGCCCAACGGGCAGACGCTCATGTGTTTCCTCGGGCTTCCCCAGATTGCCCAGGACGAGGTCGAGGAGATGCAGAACCGGCGCATCACGGCCTTTGCCTATGAGATGATTCAGAAAGACAAGCACGACTTTCCGATCCTCAAGACCGTAAGTGAGGTCGCCGGGCGCATGGCCCCGTATATTGCGGGCAACCTTCTGATGCGGCACAATGGCGGGCGCGGCGTCTTGCTCAATGGCGTTCCTGGCGTCTCAGCCGGCGATGTCGTCATCCTGGGCTCCGGCACCGTGGGGCAGAACGCTGCTCGCGCCTTCTTGGGTCTGGGTGCCAAGGTCTTCCTCCTCAGTCGTTCGCTAGAGCGACTGCGTGCTCTGGATGCGCAGTTCCAGGGGCGCATCACCACAATGATCGACCAGGACTTCAACGTCGCTTATGTCACACGCTTCGCCGACGTGGTGATTGGCGCGGTACGAACCCCAGGTAAGCGTGCCCCCGTAGTGCTCACGCGGGAAATGCTCCGCACAATGCGCAAAGGCTCGGTGATCATCGACTTTGCCATCGACCACGGAGGGTGTGCAGAAACTAGCAGACCCACCACCTTCGATGACCCAACCTACGTCGAGGAGGATGTCGTCCACTTCTGCGTGCCAAACGTCCCTGGCGGCGTGCCCCGCACATCGACTCACGCCTTCAACAATGCGGCCTGGGGCTATGTCCGGCACGTGGCGGCTATGGGGCCAGCGACAGCGATCGCACAGAACGATGCGTTGAAGCGCGGGATGGTGATGAGAAACGGCGAAATCCTTGAAGAGAAATCCACTTCCTTTGGATACGGGTAGGCTAGCTGACTATGACTATGGAGTGGAAAACAGACTACGCTGACAAACTAACGACGGCGCAGGAAGCGGTCGCGGCAACAGTACACTCTGGTTGCCGCGTCTTCCTGACTGGCAACTGCAGCGTGCCCCGCGAGCTTACCGATGCGCTGGTGGCGTACGCCCCTAGCGTCGAGAATGTGGAGATCGCGCAGACGCTGACGGTCGGGCCGGCGCCCTGGACCGCCCCTGAGCTGGAGGGGCACCTCCGCTCGAACGTTATGTTCATCGGTCATAATCTCCGGAAAGCAGTGTGGACAGGCCAAGCCGACTACACACCGGTCTTGCTCTCAGAATTCCCGCTGCTTTTCAAAAAGAGGGTGTTGCCCGTCGATGTGGCCTTTGTGCACCTATCTCCACCTGACGAGCATGGCTTCTGTTCTTTCGGCATCGAGACAGGGCTCACCAAGAGCCCGGCCGAATCGGCGGCCTGCATCGTCGCCCAGGTCAACCCGCAGATGCCGTATATCCCAGGGGACACCTTTATCCACGTCAAGGACCTGGACTACATCGTAGAGGTCGACGCACCGCTCGACGAGTTCGCTATGGCGGAGAATCCCGACGATCCCGTCGTGGAGCAGATCGCTAAGCATATCGCGGAACTCATCCCTGATGGAGCGACGCTGCAGATGGGCATTGGGGCGATCCCCGATTCGGTGCTGCCCCACCTTGAGGACAGGAAGGACCTCGGCGTCCACACAGAGCTCTTCTCCGATGGCGTTATGCACCTTGTCGAGGCCGGGGTGATCACGGGCGCGAAGAAGACGCTCCATCCAGGCAAAGTCACCGCTGGCTTCGTGCTGGGCTCTCGAGAGCTCTATGCTTGGCTCGATCACAATGACAAGGTAGAGCTTCACCGAACCGACTACATCAACGATCCCTGCGTGGTCGGTCAGAACTACCGCCAGGTGGCCATCAACGGTGCGATCGAGGTTGATCTCACCGGACAGGTCTGCGCGGACAGCATCGGTCCTCGTCTCTACAGCGGCGTGGGCGGGCAGATGGACTTCATCTATGGGGCCTCTCGGAGCGACGGCGGCGTGCCTATCATCGCACTGCCCAGTACCGCCAAGCAGGATACCATGACCCGGATCACGCCAATGCTCAAAGAGGGCGCTGGTGTTGTCACCTCGCGGAACCATGTCCACTGGATTGTGACCGAGTACGGTGCCGTGGATCTTTACGGGAAATGTCTACGCGAGCGTGCCGCAGCCCTGATCAGCATCGCCCACCCGAAGTTCCGAGATGAATTGACGGAGCAGGCCAGGGCTTTAGGCTACATGTAGCCTTGTCCGTAGATTATAGGCTTACGACTATCATTAGGAGGTGTAGTTTGTTCCATGCACTTGTCGCAGTCAAACAGGTGCCCGACACTACCAACATCCGCATCGATCCCGATACCGGGAATCTCGTGCGCGAGGGCGTACCAGCGATCATGAATCCCTATGACGCCCATGCGCTAGCGGCAGCTGTTGAGTGGAAGCGCCGGCTGAACGGCAGGGTGACCGTCATTTCTATGGGCCCCACATCCTTCACATCTACGATTCGAGAGGCGATCGAGATGGGCGCCGACCGGGGCATTATAATCTCCGACCGCAAGTTCGCGGGCGCGGACACCTTGGCAACGTCCTATGTCCTCTCCCAAGTCATCCAAGCTATCCATGAAGAGGATCCGATCGACCTCCTCTTTTTTGGCAAGCAAGCGATCGACGGTGATACGGCGCAGGTCGGCCCTGGCGTTGCCGTGAGGCTGGATGTGCCAATCGTGACCTACGCTGTCAAGATTCGGGCTGTCGACCTCGATGACGCTACAGTTGTTGTCGAGCGGAAGACGGAGCGATGGACTGAAGTGGTCGAGACGCCGCTACCGGCGCTCCTGACCTGCGAGAAAGCCATCGCCGATATTCCCTACGCACCTTTGCCCGACCTCATTAAGTCTCTAAGATATGAGCCCGAGATCTGGACCAGTGAGGGGCCGGTGGAGTTCGAGATGGACAAGGTCGGGGTCCGAGGATCGCCGACCATCGTCTATCAGATGGGCACCCCGCCCCTACCCGAACCGGGCGAAAAGATCAACACCCGTGAGGAGGGCGTAGCAGCGGGGGTGAACTTCGCGCTCAAGAAAGCTCGGGAAGCGGGTGTCTTCGACACGATGGTTGGGGGTGCAGAATGACGACGCGGCGTTTCTGGGTCTTTATCGAACAGGAGCAAGGCGAGGTTCATCCGGTTTCGTGGGAGCTCCTCGGCGTGGCGCGTAGACTCGCCTCCCAAGTCGCCGACGAGGCCGAGGCTGCGGGCGACAAGGTGGAGGTCGAAGGCGTGCTTCTAGGTCACGAAGTGCGCGACATCGCCGAGCAGGCAATCGGATACGGTGCCGACCGCATCTATCTAATGGACGACCCGGTCCTGGCTAACTACCGCAATTGTCCCTACTACATGAGCATCGCCTCCCTGGCGGAGAAACACGATCCGGAGGTCTTCCTGATCGGGGCAACAACCCTGGGACGGGACTTGGCGGGCGCGATCGCCACATCGCTCAGGACGGGGCTGACGGCTGATTGCACGAAGCTGGAGATGGGCGAGGTTCGGGGCGCCAAGCAGAAGCTGCTGCTGGCAACGCGACCAGCCTTCGGTGGTAACATCATGGCGACCATTGTCTGCCGGCAGCACAAACCGCAGATGTCCAGCGTGCGTCCAAGGGTTTTCCCCGCACCACCTTTCGACCCTGAAGCCAAGGGGGAGATTGTCGAGGAGAGCGTGGACGTCACCGAGGAAGGCGCCCGCGCGTGTATCCTGGAGTTTATCCACGCCAAGGAAGACACCGTCGACATCGAATACAATGATGTGATTGTCGCGGGAGGACGCGGCCTTGGTGGACCGGAAGGATTTGAACTGCTCAAAGCGCTTGCTGTTGAGATGGGAGGTGTGGTGGGTGCGTCCCGACCCTGTGTCGATGCGGGATGGATTGGGTACTCGCATCAGGTGGGCCAGACCGGCAAGACTGTGCGACCTAAGGTCTACATCGCTGCCGGCATCTCTGGCGCTCTGCAGCACAAGGTAGGTATGCAGAGCTCCGACTTCATCATCGCCATCAACACGGATCCCAACGCCCCGATCTTTGAGATTGCGGATGTGGGTATCGTGGGAGATCTTTTCGAGGTCATCCCGGCGATGATCAAGGAGATCCAGACGCACAAGGAGGCAAGCGCATGACTAACGAACGAATTGAGTTCGACGCCATCGTGGTGGGTGCGGGTCTTGCCGGATCAGCTGCTGCCATGGTGATGGCCCGCAAGGGGCTCAATGTGGCCTTGATAGAGCGAGGCCAGAAACCCGGCGGCAAGAACTACTTCGGCGGCGCGATCTACACCCATGCCATCGCCGAGGTGCTCCCGGACTATATGGATCGGCGTCCGCCCTTCGAGAGGCCCGTCACCGAAGCCGGCTTCTGGTTCCTCTCGACCGATGGCCTGACGCGTATGACCGTCCAGGGGGGCGAGCTTGAGTCGGATCCGCCGGATGCCTACATCGCACTCCGTGCGCACTTCGACCTCTGGTGGGCGGAACAGGCACAGAATGCCGGCGCTTTCCTGATCCCGAAGACCACCGTGGTCGACTTCATCCGTGAAGAGGACGGTAAGGTCATCGGCGTCATGACGGATCGCCCGCAGGGTGAGGTCTATGCTCCAGTGGTCATCGTCAGCGAGGGCGTGAACAACCTGCTCACCCAGAATCTGGGCCTGATCGATCGCGACCTTGAACCTGCGCAAATCGCGCTCGCCTTCAAGAAGGTCATCTCGCTGCCGATGGAGACCATCAACGCCCGATTCGGCTTCCGGAACGAAGAACAGGGGCTCGCCGTATCGGTCTTGGGTGATGTCTCCCTTGGATTGCCCGGGATGGGGTTCATCTACACCAACAAGTCAAGCGTCTCCATCGGCCTCGGAATGATGTTGGACCAGCTCGCGGAGTACCGGCTGCGGCCCTACGACGTGCTCCAGCGCTATCTTGACCATCCGGCTATTGCCCCGCTGGTCGAGGGGGGCCAGCTCCTAGAGTACGGCGGTCACCTGATTCCAGAAGGCGGCTATCGCGCGATGCCCAAGCTGTACAGTGACGGCGTCATGGTAGCCGGAGATGCGGCGGCGATGGTCAATGCCCTCCACTGGGAGGGGACCAATATGGCCATCATCGCGGGGAAGCTCGCGGCAGAGACGGCCTTGGAAGCCCACAGCCGGGGAGACTTCAGTGCGCGGGTGATGTCACGGTACGAGGACCGGTTGAAGGACACCTTCATTCTTAAGGATCTCAAGCAGTATCGTCGCTTCTCCCACTTCCTGGAGACCCATCCTCAGTTTATGGATGTCTACCCTGGTTTCCTCAACGACGCACTCGGTAAGTTCTTCACCGCTTATGGCAAACCGAAGAAGGAATTGTTCAAGAATATGCTTGGTGCGCTGACAGACCGCCGGTCCTTAATCAAATCGGCCGGTGACATCCTGTCCATGGCGCGCTCGGTGATGGGATGGTGATCGTATGGCAATGAAAACAGGTGACGCGTTTGAGGCCAAGGAGCTCCCGGAGGAAGTCAAGGAGTCTTTGCCCGACGTCTACGTTGACGACCTCCTGATGACGTTGAAGTACTTCATCGACGAGGAGAAGGCGCATCTTTGGATCGAGGACCCGGAAGTTTGCAACCGCTGCGAACACAAGCCGTGCCTCTATTTCTGCCCGGTGGGTGTCTACACCCTGGGCAGCGATGGGCAGATCCAGATAGCTTATCAGAGCTGCGTCGAGTGCGGGAGCTGCCGGGTAGGATGTCCCTATAAGAACATCGGCTGGTCTCTGCCTCGTGGCGGCTTCGGCGTCGCATACAAGTTCGGCTAGAGCCGCCGTTCGCACCAGGACAATCGGACAAGCTGAAGCCAGACGATGGCTTCAGCTTGTCGTATGAAGACCTAAGGAGGATAGCTATGGATGCAGAGTCGATCAAGCGAGAAAAAACGCTGGTGCTGTTGAAGCCAGATGCGGTAGCACGCGGTCTCTCGGGGGAGATCATTCGCCGCTTCGAACTGGCTGGACTCAAGATCGTGGCGCTGAAGATGGTCCACCCGACGGAAGAGATGGCGGCTGGTCACTATTCAGGACCTGATGAGTGGATCCGGGGCATGGGCCAGAAGACCCTCGACTCTTTCAAGGAGTTTGACATGGATGTCGAGGCAGTGCTCGGCACCACGGACCCCTTCGAGATCGGATCAATGGTGCGGAACTGGCTGATCACCTACGTCGCCTCGGGCCCCGTGGTTGCGATGGTCCTCGAGGGTGTGCACGCCATTACGGCGGTGCGGAAGATGATCGGTTTCACCATCCCGGCTCGGGCTGAGCCCGGGACAATCCGCAGCGACTATGCCATCGACTCCAACACGCTCTCCAGTCTTGAGAAGCGATCCACGAAGAACCTGGTCCACGCGTCTGGCAATCCAGAAGAAGCCGCGCAGGAGATCGCTTACTGGTTTGACCCCGAGGAGATCCTCGACTACGAGCGCGCCAGCGAAAGGGCGATGTTCTAGGCCTGAGAACCGGCCAATGAAAACAGGGAGGCTACCCAGCCTCCCTGTTCTTGTCTTCCGTAACGGACTGTCGAACTTAGAGCAGATCCATGGCGCGGTTGAAGATCGCCAAAGCCCTGTCGAGCTCGCCGAACTTCATATAGGCATCCCCGAGCGTCCTGAGAACGCGAGGCTCATCCGGTCGTGCTTCGACATAGTGCTCTAGGTCGCTAATCACGTCATCAGTCTTTGCACTGGACCTGATCAGACGAGAATAGTGGTCCATAGCCTCCTCGACCTCACCGCCTTGCCACAGCATCCGCGCCAGCTTGAGCCTCGAAACGTGATCCGAGCGCTTCCGCTTGACGAGATCCCGCAACTCGTCGATCTCGTCAGACTCGGTCACTTCCTCTACCGGAGCCGCCTCTTCCGCCACCGCAGGCTCTTCAGCCTCTGTCGTCTCTGGCTCAGCTGCTTCCAGCGCCGTCTCGGGCTTAGCTTCTTCCTCTGCCGCCTCCGGCTCGGTGATCTCCTTGGGTGGCGTCGTCTCTTCCTCAACCGCAGGCTCTTCTAT